>JBNJJO010000013.1:0-121720 GCA_051750265.1 Bacillota bacterium
TTAAATGGTGAGGAGGTGGTACAGGAATTTCTAGGGGTGCTTTTCACCTTTCCCTCACGGTACTGGTTCACTATCGGTCACTAGGGAGTATTTAGCCTTGGGAGTAGGTAAAAAATCGGTGACCCTTTTTAATTCGAATTTGTTGAGTTCTATACATTTTTCACACCTCCCTTTTATACTATTTTACCAAGATTTCGCATTAGATGTCTACATTTTTAAGAACATATGTTCCTTAAACGGTAAAAAATTAGGCGATTCATCCCACGAATGAATTCACGGGTGTTCTCGCCATTGTATAAACCTATTAATAAACTAAGGGCGAATTGCGGAAAAAGAGGGGAATTTTGAATTGCGTTTCTTACTCAACGTATACCATTAACAGGGCGCCTGTTCAGCCACTTGAGGATTTCTCCAGAGACTCGTTTTTAGACGAAAAAACTTCCTTTGCACAAGTGCGCGGCACCTCCCCCAAAAAAGTTATTTTGTACGAATGCATCCTACACCTTATGTCATTCTCTAATTGAATGTAACATAACAAATGGTCAGCATCACTTTTTGAAGTACGGTCACCTATCTTTTCTCTTTATTGTAATTATCAATCCTCTGATCTAGCCTCTCCAAACTTTCCAATGCCCGTTCTTCACTGAGAGTTCGGTAGTGATGAAAACCGCCTTCTTCTTCATCTTTTTCATCTGCCCATTTTATGACGGTCTGTAGTGGCGTTCGAATGATATCTCCTCCAGGTAAAAAAGAATCTGTATGAAATAAAATAGCTAGTGCGATTTCTTTAGCTTTGATTGGGTTTTCTCCAAGACGAATTAATAATTTATGAGCACGTTCCGCTCCTTTGATTGCATGAATATCATTTTGTTTATATAAATCATAGTCCCACTTGCCCTCGTGATACCAGGTGTAATGACCAATGTCATGAAGGAAACCTGCCTTTGCAGCATTATCAACGTCCAAACCTCTTTCTCTCGCTAAACGAAAGGAGTGATAAGAAACAGCAATAGCATGAGATAAACCGGAACGGGTTACATACTTTCGAGCAATATGATGATTAAAAATATCAACCATTTTAACATCACGCATAAAATAACTCCCTTAGACCGTACTCATTTTTACGTTATAAAATTCCTTTTGAATCTTATGTCATATCTTCTTAAGCAAAAGCTGTTTTCGCAAAGATTGTTGCTTTTCGTAAATAACTAAACTTTACGGATATAGCCTATCTTCGTGCTTTTTTCGCTTATTTACTAAGTGGTACCCTCTTGAAATTGCTTATAGTTTCTACGATAAAAATCATTCAACGAACGGATCACGCGTTTGTAAATAAGGAATAAAAGTTTCGGAACTAGCTTTATTTGGTATAAGTTTAGCAAACGGATTGTATTGTAAAACTAACTAATCTGATTCCAAACCCTGTCAATGTTTAATGGAACATATATTTTATCCCCGTGTATCTGCCTATGTATGATAGGGTTTTCAAAGTATTGATCCACACGATCCACTTCATTTTTATGCCTCGCTCTTTGATTTACTCCTAACAAATTTTCAAAGTTTTCTACAGATAATTTCATATCTTCTATCTCCTTGTTTATCTTTATTGAAAATAACATTTATAATATATCCAAATTTTGTACTTTCATAAAAAGGATCCTAAACATTAACTTCTTGATCGTCCTATTACATTTACTTATCCTTTGTCGAAAAACCTTCCCAGATACTTCAATGAAAAGCAGCAACATTACTTAGGTTCAGACTAATCAACTATCCAGAAATTTTTATAGCTTCGTACCAGGAAATCATAAATCCTTACATACGAAGTTGGTCAAAATTTAATTCGGAGTCCTTCCGAATTAATTGAGAAAAGGAAGTTAAAGGAATAAATATACCTGTCCTTCTCCTTAAGCTGATGCCATGACTACCGAAACCTTCTATTAAATAAGTAGGTCTTATAGCGTTCATTTCCGGTATTAACTCTTTTTAGACAATAAACAACATCGACTACCGCAATGGATTGGCTATAAGGGACAAGGTATCGATATAACTTGGTAAGCTATGGCCCACAATTGCTGCAATAAGAGTGGGAACATCAACTTTTTTTCTAAAATAGGTTTAAAGAAAGAGATGAACCATTTATAAAGGTCTCCCAAAAGGGAATACTAAGAATAATTATTGAATAGTGGGAGGATATAAATTTGAGCACAGTAGAGAGTACTTTGTCGATTTTCGCTTTAGGTGGCGTGAATGAAATCGGTAAAAACATGTATGTGGTCCAATATTCAAACGATATCGTTATCATCGATTGTGGTGCTAAGTTTCCAGATGAAAGTTTATTAGGAATTGATTTGATTATCCCTGATATTGCCTACTTACAAGAGAATCAGGATAAAATCCGAGCTTTAATTGTTACACATGGACACGAAGATCATATTGGGGGTATACCCTACTTCTTAAAAAAATTAAATATACCCATTTATGCCACACGCTTCACATTAGGTTTAATTGAATTAAAATTAAAAGAGCATAGGCTTCTCGGGGATACTGAAATGGTTCTGATTGACTCAGATTCAAATATTCATTTCGGAGAGATAGGTGTAACCTTTTTCAAAACGAACCATAGCATTCCCGATTGTCTAGGCATTGTCTTTCATACACCAGAAGGTATTGTCGTTCATACCGGGGACTTCAAATTCGATTTAACCCCTGTGAATAACCAACATTCGGATATTCATAAAATGGCTGAAATCGGTAGGCAAGGTGTCTTGGTTCTATTATCTGAAAGTACCAATGCAGAACGTCCTGGCTCTACCCCATCAGAGCTAATTGTAGGTGATCATATTGAAGAGGCCTTCAAGAAAGCCAAACGGAAAGTATTTCTCTCTACCTTTGCTTCTAATGTTAGTCGCGTTCAGCAAGTAGTTGATGCTGCACTAAAGACTAATCGAAAGCTTGCGTTGCTCGGCAGAAGTATGGTTAATGTCGTTTCGGTTGCCATGGAACGTGGTTATTTGACTATTCCTGATGGGATGCTGGTCGAAGCACGTGAAGTCAATAAAATGGATCCTGAAAGAGTGGCTATCCTATGCACAGGCAGTCAAGGAGAGCCGCTGGCAGCCCTTGCCCGCCTTTCTACCTCTAATTATCGGGATGTAGACATTCTACCTGAAGATACTGTTATTTTAGCAGCATCCCCAATACCTGGGAATGAACGAAATGTTTCACGTATCATAGACAACTTATTCCTACTAGGGGCTAAAGTTATTTATGGATCCGGAAGTTCAACAGGAATGCATGTTTCCGGACATGCCTATCAGGAAGAATTAAAACTCATGCTTACATTAATGAAACCAAAATATTTTATTCCGATTCACGGTGAATTTAGAATGCTACACCACCACCGTTTGTTAGCGGAATCTGTTGGAGTCGAGGAAAAAAACACTTTTATCATTAATAATGGTGATGTCGTCGACATTGAGAACATGGTTGCCCGTCAGACTCGGAAGATACATGCAGGAAATATTTACGTTGACGGGGTGGGTGTTGGTGATATTGGGAACATTGTGCTACGAGACCGCAAACAGCTTTCTGAGGATGGAATGCTAGTAATTGTTATAACTCTTAGCAAATCGGAAAGAAAGATTGTTTCTGGACCTGACACAATTTCTCGCGGATTCGTGTTTGCACGAGATTCCGAGGATCTCCTAAGAGAAGTGAATCGTCTTGTTAAAACAACTGTTAACGACTTACAAGAAGCGAATATACACCAATGGAATGTTATGAAACAAAATATAAAAAAATCGATAGGACAATATTTATATACCCATACTAAGAGGAAGCCGATGATCCTTCCTATAATTATTGAAGTTTAACAGGGAAAAGTTTTAATTAAACTAAAAAAAATTGATAAGGAGAATTACTTGTTTCTTATTTCATGTCAAAGGTTATGACTAGATTCCTTAGCAACAATTGAACATCTATTTACGAGGTCCATTTTTAAAGTTAATGAATAAATGGAAAGGATGATTTTATGAGGAACTTTAGATATCTTATAAGTGATGAATTTCAAGCCGCCAGCATTGCAGAAGATTTACGATTACAATTGGAGGTAAATCGTTTTAATAACGTGAATATTACACCTGTTACTATGCGTAATGAAGTGATTGTTCAAGTACCAGAGGCAAGTGACTTACTATTAGAAGTGGCAGTTGATAGCTTCATGGAAAATTATAAAACGGGAGTCATACTAGAATGAACCATAACCCGATAGTGGACACTTTTAAAAAAGAGTCCACTATTCGGGTTTTCTGTTTCAATAAACATTTTTGAGTTTATAATCAATGAAATAGCGAGGGTATTTATTTAAACCAACCTTTCTTTTTAAACCATATGAACATCCCTATCCCAATACTAAGCATAATAAAAAGGATGAAAAAATACCCTAAGTTCCAAGTTAGTTCTGGCATATTTTCAAAATTCATTCCATAAACCCCTGCAATAAAAGTAAGCGGCATAAAGATCGTGGTAATAACTGTTAGGACTTTCATAATTCTGTTTGTTTGATGAGAGTTTAATGAAAGGTAACTATCCCGGATATCATTTGTTAATTCCCTATTAGCATCAATCATTTCAGTTAGTTTTAATAAGTGATCATGAATATCTGAGAAATATTCTTGTTTTTGTTTTATCCCTTTTAATCGATGCGAGTTTAGCATTCGATAAACTAAATCTCTCATAGGTGTTACGGTATGCCTTAGTTTTAGTAAGTAGTGTCTTGTATCAAATAATTGTTCAAGTAATACCTCCATCGATTTCTTTGTTGTATTGTTTTCAATTTGATCCAAGGCTTCTTCTAGGCGATATACAATTGGAAAATAGTTATCTACCAGCTTATCCATAATATAATAAAGTACGAGATATTGATCCCATTTGTTTACTTTTTTTGATCCTCTTAACCGTTTCCATACATCCTGTATTTCCTTTGATTCTAGATGGTGAAAAGAAACAATATAGTTTCTACCCAAAAAGAAGTTAATCTCTTCTTTTTCAATTTCATCTTGATCTAAACTATGTGTGACAAAAAAACTATAATCTTCATAGTAATCCAATTTCGGTCTTTGGAGCTTTTGAATACAATCTTCAATCGCTAATGGATGGAAATGTAATGAACGGTCCAATTCCAAAATCTCATCATCTGTTGGTTGATTAAAGTCAATCCAAAACCATTTAATATCCTGTTTTTTCAGTTCATCTAATGGGCAATTCATTATTAACTCTAAGTTATCATTTACTGCTATACAATTAATCACATATATCTCCTAATTATAGTATTTTATTTAAAGTTTATATCATATACAAAATATTTACAAAACACACTAATTTACATTGCCGGTTCATGTAATCCTATGTACGGTTTTTCTTTATCTCCAGACTCCGTATTGAGATATACATTTTCATTACCCTCCTTACTTTCAAAGATATGGACTAGCACAAACTCTCCGCGATTCATCGACTTTATGACACCTAGCCCCTGGTATGTGTATGTCGATTCTTCTCCCTCATTCTCTATGATTTCGATTGCCTGTTTCTTTTCAAAGTTAACTTCATTTTCCACTTTGAAAAAATCAGCTGAAATTATAGAAGGAGCATGAAAGCTAAACAGCTCACCTGTTCTTGCATCAAAGTGAATCAGATAGTTCGTTTCGTATGGATTATGTAGCAAATATCCATTTGCTTTAGAGATAAAGCTAAAACTGTAAACCTTTAGATCGTCATTACTAGAAATAGTAACATTCATTCCCTCTGATTTTATTTCTACATTCCCTACACCATACAACTCTTCTAGGAATTTCACGGCTTTCTCTTTAACCTTTGATTCGTCCAGCATTTCTCCCTTTGTTAAAGAATGGGAATCATGATTAGCTTCAAAAATATAACCTGTAAAGCTGTCAATTTTCCCGGAGATGGTTTTCTCTTTATCGGTAATCATAAAATGGTAAACGCCAATTTGCTCATTTAAAGGGTTGCTTTCTTCAAATGTTACGTTTCCATTTTTTATATTAAAGGTTTTTTGAATGACCGAAGTTAATTCACTTTTTCCCTTTTGGACCATATCCTCTGGTAGTTTATGAAAGCGGGTGTAATAGTAGGTCAAGTCATTGATTTCCTCAATGATTTCTGCCATTTTTTTTGTATTTGTAAATTCTAAATAAGAACTATATCCATGATGAAACTTGTCATATTCAAACCGGACTAACTCATGTTGTGCTTC
The DNA here is from genome assembly GCA_051750265.1 of Bacillota bacterium. Lineage (GTDB taxonomy): Bacteria > Bacillota > Bacilli > Bacillales > Bacillaceae > Metabacillus. The sequence goes on from JBNJJO010000013.1 coordinate 6,275, forward strand.
TAAGTATTGATGAAGTCGCTCAAATGCCTTTTCATCCTCTTTATCCCAATTCCCTTGGTTAAAACGTAAATGTAAGATCGTCAACATGTCTATGAATTGGTCTTGTTTTAAATAAAGCCCATAAGGACTATCCTTTATTGATAACCTTTCAAAAAAATTAAGATTATCTTCATACTTTTGTTTTTCTTCTAACAACGGAAATAGCTGATCTCTATAATAATCAAAATGATCAACGTTCTCTCCTTTTACGCTACTCGCCATTTCTGTATATGTCTCGCTTAATTGGTAAATTCCGTTATAGGCATCTGCTAAAAGCTCACGATTTGTCATGTAGTCCTTTACTATTGATACAATAATAATTGTAAATAACACAAGGGCTAGAATAGTTATTCTCCTTAGCTTTAAACGGAGCCTGATTTTATCGTCGAGTCCCTGTGATGGCTCATTTGCCTCATTGCTTCCCTTAAGCAATTCCTTAAAACCTATTTCATTAGAATAAATGTTTGTGCATTCCTTACATGTAGCCAAATGAGTTTCGACTGCCATTTTTACCTTCGGACTTAATTCATCCTCTTCGTATAGTGGGTATAGATCTTTTATCACATCGCAATCTAATTTCAACTTGTTCCCCCCTCGCTTTCTGCAAGATATAATTTCATGAATTTCTTTTTCGCCCGGTGGATCCCTATTTTCACTTTCCCTTCAGTTAAACCAAGAATTTCTGAGATTTCAATATATGAAAATCCGTGTTCTCGAAGTAGAATCAGGTTGGATTCCTTTTCTGTTAACTTTTGAAAAATTTGTTCGATGATGAGTTTTTTATCTGTATCAACAGGGGGTCCCTGAAAATGATCATCATTAAATCCAAATTGTTCCATCTGGTTTGACGTTTTTTTCGCATTGTTTAGATATGTATTGCGTGCAATCCTATAAAGCCAATTTTTCATACTCGCTTCTCCCCGAAATCCACTAATTGATTTAAAGGCCTTAACAAACGTATCATGTGTTAATTCTTCAGCGTGATGAGGGTTGCGGCACAAATAATATAAGTAATTGTAAATCGGTTTTTTATAGATCTGGTACATTTCCTCTAACGGATCCGCCATCTTGTTCCCCCTCTCGCTAGTAAAGACAGTTCTGAATACCAAAAGTTACACTTGGTAAATGGTAAGCCAAATAAATTTCAAAAAAGGTTGTGAGCAGGTAACTCTACACAAGGGCTAGTTTAATACACACAGAAGCTTACATCAGGTTTTATTAAATAAATCAAAAATAAGACATGATTGCATACTTCTTAATGCCCTACCATTCGCAATTATTCCGAGAAAAACATTTGAGAAACATTACGAAGAAAAACGAAAAGAAATGATTGGGGAGCAGCTATCTTCGGTGGAAATGGATTATTGACTGGGGGTGTAAGATGAGTGGCTGGGAGGCTTCATGGGTCTGAATTAATAATTCTAAAATGCTACTGATCAGAAAGAGAATTCATTCCACACCCTTATAACGGAAAGTCATCAGAACTGATATAACGTTCTTTTATTATTTTCCGGTGATGAAGCTCATGACCCGCAAGTATACTAACAAGCGCTCGAACAGTAACTTCAGCTCCGATCGCAATTCCTCTTCTTGACCAAGATTCTGAATTAAGACTCTTTAGCATGTATAATGTAGATTGACGGACAACATTCAAATTTCCCAATAGGTCCTCAAGTGACTGGTTATCAAAAGCAGCATTTTGAATATATGCATTTTTGTCATATATATGCAGGGACATATTTTCACCTCTTGCTATACAAAGAAGTGTATACCCTAAAATCCGCTCAGTATCAGTAAGATGACCTATAACTTCTTTAAGACTCCACTTATTAGGAGCGTATTTAAACAGCCCTTGTGCGTCAGATATATTATTAAGCAAGGTGATCGTTTCCTTCATCTGCTGGTCCAAAATATCTACGATATCACCGTCAGGTACTAAGCTCACGTATTTTGAAAAATATGCGTCATATTCACTTATTTCTGGTCTATTCTCCACGTTTGTCATCCCTTTCAAATTGTTTTTATACAAATGAATTTATAAGCCTCAATAAACGCCAAATTCCCTTTTAATACCGGAAGCATATGCTCTACATGTAATACAATTCATGAATATCTTTATTAATTTGGCTCTTTTCTAAAAGTTTGTTGCTCTAGGACCTGTAAAAATCGGCATTTGGATTTTTACTATACTCTTTAAATCCACATTAAAAGAATATTTGGAAGTAAATGAGCGAAAAGAGCACGAAGACAGGTTAAATACGTAAAGTAGAGCTATATACGAAAAACAACAATCTTTGCGAAAACAGCCATTAATTTTTAATAAAGTCTCATCCTTACCATATTATTATCATCACATTCTAATTGTAAAAACAATACTCAAGTGGAAAATTCAGTAATATATTACTATATATTATTGTATGGAGGGTTTTATTGGAGGCATCACTCAAATATCTTCATACTGACCTTGTTCATCAACCAAAAAGGGATATCCGGTTGTATATTTGTATATCCCTGAATTTCTTCCTTTATTTCTTTAGGTTCATGCTTTTCTGTTGTGTTGTTAGTCAGAAAGTTCAATCTGAGACCCATATTTAAGAAAGACATTCGTACTGAGTAACAAGCCCCCGACTCTCTATCCATTCATTTCAACTAAAAAATCAACTTTCTTTTTTACTTTTATGGAATATTAATCTTAATCGTTTTATCAAATCTTTATGTTATAATGATTTTTTAACTTTGGAATAGTGGAGGTCATTTGTGCTTACACAATCATTTCTACAACTAAACTCAATTTTTATTAGTATTTTAATAGAAGCAATTCCGTTTATTCTTATTGGTGTATTTATCTCAGGGTTTATTCAGATGTTTGTCACTGAAGAGATGATTTCAAAAATCATACCTGAAAACCGCTTTTTAGCGGTGTTATATGCGACAATTTTAGGTGCATTATTTCCAGCCTGCGAATGTGGGATTGTACCAATTGTGCGAAGGCTTATCCAAAAAGGAGTTCCCTTACATGCAGGGATTGCCTTTATGTTAACAGGACCGGTCATTAATCCGATCGTACTATTTTCAACATATGTTGCATTTGGAAACAAATGGGATGTAATGATTTATCGCGGTGTTCTTGCGCTTATTGTTGCCTTTCTCGTCGGTATTCTATTATCTTATCAATACAAAGATAATCAGCTTTTAGATCGTATCAAAGGAAAAGGGCATCACCATAGCCACGATATAAAACAATCTTTTTTTAAGAAGCTAGCAGGTACATTGCGACATGCGGTAGATGAATTTTTCTCAGTTGGTAAATATTTGATTATTGGTGCATTTATTGCCGCTGCGATGCAAACATTTATTAAAACGTCGACTTTATTGGCAATTGGGCAAAATGAACTATCATCGTCACTTGTTATGATGGGATTAGCATTTGTTCTATCGCTTTGTTCAGAAGCTGATGCATTTATTGCATCCTCTTTTACAAGCACGTTTTCAATTAGCTCATTAATAGCGTTTCTTGTTTATGGACCCATGGTTGATATTAAAAATACACTTATGATGTTAGCTGTGTTTAAAAAGCGATTCGTTATACAATTAATATTCTATATTACTATTTTGGTATTAGTAGGTTCATTACTCATTTAAAGGAGTGATTTCATGGTTCGAACCCTTATTTTATTGTTATTTACCTACTTCTTTTTCCATCTTCATGCGTCTGGTAATCTAACGAAATATATAAATATGAAGTACTCCTATTTGTCTTATAGTGCTATTTGGATTTTCGCGATCTTAACAATCGTCCAAGCAGTGAATTATTTAAAGGAACCTGAAAAAACAAGTTGTACTTCTGAAACCTGTTGTGATCACGATCATGATCATGAAGAAAATAAACCTTTTTATAAAAGAATGGTCATTTATTCCATTTTTCTATTTCCTTTACTTTCAGGTTTTTTCTTTCCCATTGCAACTCTAGACTCAAATATTGTTAAGGCAAAAGGATTTTCTTTTAAAGCACTTGAATCGAATGATGAATATGCTCAAACTCAATATCTAAAACCAGATACTAGTGTTTACTATGGAAAAGATGGTTATAATGAATTAATGGACAAAGAACTCCAGAAATACTTAGATCGTCAAACCATTTCCTTAAAAGATGATGATTTTTTAAAAGGCATGGAGACGATTTATAATTTCCCAGGTGAATTCACTGAGAAAAAAGTTGAGTTTGACGGTTTTGCCTTTAAGGGAGAAGCGATCAATAAACAGCAGATGTTTGTCCTTCGATTTGGCGTAATTCATTGTATAGCAGATTCTGGAGTATTTGGTATGTTAGTTGAATTTCCAGAAGAAGTGAATATGAAAGATGACCAGTGGTTGCATGTAAAAGGAACACTTTCAACAATGTATTATCAACCATTTAAGTCGACAATACCTATTCTCCAAGTCGAAGAATGGTCTACTATCGAAGAACCTGAAGATCCATATGTTTATCGAGGATATTAAACCAGAAGAGAAAGAAAATCTTGTCTTGAATTTCAGCTACCGCTGTTTTTGCGGTAGCTTTTTTTTGACTTCTTGAACTTAATTATCTTCTGCTAATTCTACAGTTTCTAAAAAATTCGAGTGTTGCAGTGTCTTGTTTTTTCTCTCAATTATTATGCTTACTTAAAAATGATTCACTTGGAAATTATTTGATCTTCCCCTTTTGTGATTTCCCCCATATAATTACCTGTTGGGAGGGGAAAATGAATGGCTGATATAAAGCAGTTTATCTTTTTTGATTTTGAAATGTTATGTTCTGATTCAGGTATGGCTTTTAAGGATATGGAAGCCATTCGTTTAGGAGCTGTAAAATATGATCTTGAAACCGAGAGTATCACTTATTTTGATCGCTATATTCGACCGGAAAATCAGGAGCCTTTAACGGAATTTTGTAAAACATTAACTGGGATCGAAGATTGTGACTTAGTTGATGCAAGTGATTTTAAAGTCGTCTTTGATGACTTCCTTCTGTGGGTCGGCGGAATGAAAAAAGCTCGCTACTTTTCGTGGTCTCCTAGTGATTTATCTCGTTTGAAAATCGATGCAGCAAAACATGAAATCCCTCTTCGAACAATGACCAAAATTGAAAAACGTTACATTGATTTTCAAGCAATTTTTAAAAAGAGAGTTTCGAAGGGCAATGTTTCTGTTGAAGATGCATTAGCATTATATGGATTGCAGTTTATTGGAGAAAAGCATAATCCGATGTATGATGCCTATAATACGCTTCGGATTTATTTAAGCTTTTTAACCGATTTAGTACAATCGGATTTAATTATGCTAAAGCAATTTATTTTTGAAGAAGAAGTCCCACTAGAAGTGGATCATATAAATAAGAGATTGAGCGATCATATAAGACAAGATGCAAAAATGTTAACTGGACAATTACGCGAAGTGTATCGAATGAGAGACGCTAAAAAGTTACTAAAACCAATTCGAAGAACCGTAGATAAATATGAAAATGTTCTAATTAATCGTTCTGGTTTGTTTTCAGAAGAGAATGTTTTGAATGCAGGGCTTTTGGTGACATTTTATCATGAGTTGCTTGTTTCCTATGATGAACATATCTCTTATTCATCTAAAATCATAATTTTTGAAGAATATATGCTTACGCCTTTGAAACAGCTTTCTTTCATGCAAGGATAAAAATGTATAAAAAAAAGGCTGTTTTCGCAAAGATTGTTGCTTTTCGTAAATAACTATACTTTACGGATATAGCCTATCTTCGTGCTCTTTTCGCTTATTTACTAAGTGGTACTCTCTTGAAATTGCTTATAGTTTCTACGATAAAAATCCAAAAGTCGATTTTTATAAGTCTAAAAGCAACAAACTTTTAGAAAAGAGCCAAAAAAACAAACCCCACAGGGCATACCTGTGGGGTTTTATTTCATTCCAAATTACTGTGGCGGCTAAATGCCTCGTTATAACCATATTCTTTTAGATTAGAATAAATCAAACAAATACTATCAAAGACAATGTGAACAGATTGATCAAATAATGAACCGAGCGGCTGCACTGATTTTGTTTCTCCGTCAGCTCTATATTTTGTCGCAGCTGGTATATGGAGAATATCTGTTGATGCGGCTGCAAGTGGTGACTCAAGATTTGTTGTTACCGAAATGACATGGCAGCTTAACTCCTTTGCTTTTTCAGCTGTCCAAACAACACTCTTTGTTTTCCCGGATCCTGATACAGCGATTAGCACGTCACCTTCAGCAATCGATGGGGTAATCGTCTCACCTACAACAAAAACATTTACATCTAAATGCATTAACCGCATCGCAAATGATTTTCCCATAAAACCTGACCGACCTTCTCCAATGACAAAAATTCTTTTCGCATTGACTAATACAGATGCTACGTTTTGTAGACTTTCTTCATTTATCTGATTTATAACAGCTTGAATTTCAGAAAGGATTTTATCAGTTGTTTTCATGTTTACTCTCCTCGTTCCATTGCAGCATCATTTTCTTGAATTGTTTAGCAGTTAAACGCTGATCTTCCGCCTTTGTAATCGCTGAACCAATGATAACGACTGACGGCTGTAAATCTTTAAAATGATTAATTGTATCAAGCGTTATCCCCCCAGCAACTGCAAGGTGTACCGATGGGTCATATGTTTGATTGGTTGCGATGTTTTTCTTTCCGGTCATTTCCTGTTCGTCTTTACTGACATGTGCACAGAAGATTGCTTCCTTGTATTGAAACAATTCTTTTTTCTGTTCCTCATTTGTATTTAATAGGTCGATCATAACCTTTTTCCCCATTTTTTCGGCAGTTTCAATGCAGGCTTTAATCGTCGCAGCAGGGGAAACTCCCATTACTGTAGCAACATCAGCACCCGCACGAAAACACATGTCAAATTCGTAAATAGCGTTATCGATCGTCTTCACATCTGCTACAATCACCTTTTGAGGAAAGGCGTTTTTTATCTGCTTTACACTTTCCAATCCGTATTCTTTAATTAAAGAAGTACCCACTTCGATCCAATCTACGAAATCTTCTACGGTTGTTGCAATTTGAATAGCTTCGTTAATCGTATAACGGTCTAATGCCAGTTGAATATTCATGTTTTCTCCTCTAGTATCTTATTAACCTATTTACTAAACCGATTTATGAACCTATTATAAAGGAATTGAAAGCACTTTACAATACATTGATTATTAAAGAAATAGAATAAAAAAATCCGCGGGCTTCCCCACGGATTTTCTTAAATGACGATTGTATTGAAAGATTCTGGTTTTAATGTAAAGGAGTATGTTTCCCCATTTTCTCCTATCGTTAGTTCACGTGCATCCTTAAATGGATTAGCTATGACGATTACTTTGGTACCGTCTGGATTTTGAACGGCTGTCGTATTCCCTGTCCAAGGACCGGTTGTTTCAATTCGCACAGCACCTGGCTTTACAAAATGCGAAAAGTGCTTCATCACATAATATTCTGGATTGTTGGTCACCTTTTTCGTTTCAGGATCTACCGTGATCATGGAGTTTTGTTCCCAACCCCAAGTACTTCTTCCTTTTGGTTCAAGTACCATATTCCAATAAATATACGCATTTGCGCCGTTCACGAAATAATGACGATACAGGTTATGAACATAATGAGCATATGCCCATGTATTTTCCCCGTTTCCACATTCATTTTCCGTTTGCATATATTTCAATTCGGGATAACTTTGCACAGTACGTTGAATCGCATATTTCCCTGCCCACTGATAGCCGACACCTTTAACATATTGATAGGCTTTCGGATCACTAAGCACAGTATGAGCATATGCGTCATGATCCGATGTTGTTCCTCTCATCAACTCTTCCCATGGTTCTGGTGCATTAATGGTTCCGAGCCAAATTTCAGAATCAATCCCGTGTTTTTTAAAGGCTGGGCCTAAATAATCAGCGATAAATTCGCGCAACTGTTCTCCTGTCCATACACATGATGGAAACTTCTGATCAGCCACTACTTCATTTTGAACGTGAATTTGATGAATCGTAATGCCTTCTTCTTTATAGGCCAGCACAAATTTTACAAAATAAAGCGCATATGCTTCCAGTACATTCGGTTCCCAACGAAGCGTTCCGTAATTATATGCTTTCGGAAATTTCATCCATGTTGGTGGGCTCCAAGGGGAGGCAAACAGCTTTAAATCTGGATTACGTTTTAATGCTTCCTTAATATATGGGATTAAATACTCTCTATCTCGCTCAATGCTAAAATGGTTCATTTCATAATCTTCTGGTGTTTCATTATGGCTATACCATTCCAGCGCGTAGTCACTTGCACCGATCGGTAGTCTACAAATAGAAAATTGACAATCGCCATCAGGTGAAAATAAAGCTTCAAATACTCGGTTGCGCTCTTCTGCAGATAAATGGCGCAATGCTTCGAAGCCAAGTTCATTAAAACAGCCACCGAATCCGTCAATCACACGTTTGGTTTCATTAGTTAACACTAAGTTCGGCTTATCTGATTTTGATAGTTCTGGTTTTTGTTCTTGCCAATATTGTTCTTTTGTTGTTGAAATCCAACCGTACCCCACGCTTGCTTCCCCCTTCTCTACTTAACTTCAAATATCATAAATGTCCATGATTTCAATTTTAATGAATCCCCTAATTTATAAGACCTTTCAGATACTAACTCCATACTCTCTTCGAACGGATAATCAATCACTTGAACATCGGATGAATAATTAAAGATAAACTTTATTGTTTTGCCGTCATCGTTTACTCCGCTTTTAATAATAATCGGAAAATGTATCTCCTGCTCTGTTTCCCATATACTTGCTCGTTTAAGTGTTTGAGTAAGAATGGCTGACATAACTTCACTTGAAACAATACAACCGATGTAAGTCGCATATCCTTTTCCATGCTCATTACCTGTAATCGCAGAGTACTCTCCCCATGCAGGATGGTCGTATCTCGCGAATGTTTCAGCTGTTGTCGGTGTAAGCAGCTCCATCCATGTGTGAACTTCATTTTTCGTATCTTCCACTCCATATGGATTGCCGGCTAGCTGGACACGCTTTGGCTCAACAAACATTTGGTAATTCACACCGCATACTTTCTCGATTATCCCAGGCTGTGCCGTTGTACGAACCTTAATGTATTCATCTGTAAAACCAGATTTAAAGGTGAAGATCGCATGGCCACCATTTTCAACATATTGATTTAACCGCTCAAGCAGTTGATCAGATGCCACATATAAACAAGGAACGATGATCAGTGAATATTCGTCTAAGTTTTCCGTCTCTGGATTAATGATGTCGCACTCTACATTTAATTTATACAATTCATCATAAATCAAGCGGACGATATCGTTGTAATTCAGCTCTGTTGTTTGATTAAATTTAAACCAGTTTAACCCGGTGAGAGATTCATTGCTGACAAGAATCGCCGTTTTATTTTTCTTTTGAAGATTCACCAATTTCGGTGACAGACGCTTGAAGTCAGCGCCAATTGTTTTCGCTTCGTTGTAGACTGGATTCGGTTGAAAATCGTGACTTAAAAGTCCTTTCCAATACGTTTCAAACGAGTTATGAATCGAATGCCAATGCCAGTATGCAACCATATTCGCACCTGATGCTACATGGCTGAAAGCCTGCAAACGAAGCTGTCCAGGAAAAGGTGTCCAATTGCTAAACGCTTGAGCTTCCGTTTCGAGTACGAGATAATTTTGTTGTTTCGTTGAACGAGCCACATCGCCGCCAAACGAAATTTCTATTCCTGTCAAATCCTCTTGTGATGGGTGATAAATATCTACACCTGTAATATCAAATGGCTTTGATGCGGAAAAGTGGTTCACGTTTGGCTGCACGCCAAATGAGTAGCCCCTCCATTCAAAATCAAAGTTTTGGGTAATAAATTGTCCCGCGTGGCGATACTCTTTAACAATCTCTACCTGCCATGCCAGAAATTCGTCAACGAGCTTGCGCTGAAATTTAGAAAACTCTGCTCCTAAACTGCCATTGATCGTACCAACAACAGAAGGCATGTCTTCCCATGCATGAACGTCATTGCTCCAATAGGCGAGCCCGAACGCTTTATTTAAAGCATCCGTCGTTCCAAACTGCTCTTTTAAATATTTCACGAATTGCTGCTGTACATTTGGTCCACTCGTATCATAGTGCTTCGTTTCATTATCAATCTGGTAGCCGATAATAGCTGGATGGTCTTTTACATTTTCCATCAATTTTCGAATGATCCGCTCTGCATAAAATAAGTAAGTTGGACTCGTAATGTCCATAATTTGTCTGGCACCATATTTACCAGCACCTTGTTTTGTTTCAGCAAGAACTTCCGGATGTTCTTTCACCATCCAGGTCGGCACAGCATATGTCGGTGTGCCAACGATGACAGAAATGCCTGCTTTATACATTGCATCAAGCACTCTATTCACTGATGTAAAATCAAATACACCATTTTGAGGTTCATGCGTACTCCATGTTGATTCCGCAATACGAACAACATTGATGCCTGCATCTTTCATCATTTGAATATCTGTTCCAAGACGTTCGTATGGCATATATTCGTCGTAATAAGCAACTCCATATAACAATTCCTTCATACTTTTACGTCATCCTTTCGATCGTTTTACTTAATCGCACCATCTGCAATGCCTTCAAGAATATATTTTTGGAAAAAAGCATAGAAGACGATAACTGGAAGTGCTGTTAAGACCAATGCAGCCAAGATTTTCGGCCAATCTGCCGCGTATTGTCCGAATAACATATTAATAGAAAGCATAAGTGTATAGTCATTCACATCTGTCAGCATGATCAATGGCAATAAGAAGTCATTCCAGAGCCAGAGTACATTCAAAATTAAAATTGTTGCTGTGATCGGTTTAAGCAAAGGGAAAATAATTCTAGTGTAAATTTGAAAGTCGTTGCATCCATCAATTTTTGCTGCTTCCTCGAGCTCCATTGGGATAGATTTCACAAATCCATGATAAAGAAAAACCGCCATATTTACGCCGAGACCGATATAAATCAAGCCAAGTCCGTAAAGGGAACCTTGCAAACCCAGACTTTTTGCCATTTGGCTGAGCGTAATCATGATTGAGTGAAAAGGAACAAGCATTGATGCAATGAAAAGAGTGAAAATGAGATTGCTGAATTTCCCTGATGTTCTCGCCAGCTTATACCCTGCCAGCGATCCGCAAAACACAATGCCAGTAAGTCCGATAACTGTAACGATCAACGTATTAAAGGCACTTCCCAATAGATTCAGTTCAGTGAAAACACCGATATAGTTATCTAGTGTGAATGATTTAGGTAATGATAAAACGGATTTGAATATTTCACCCTGCGTTTTGAATGAGTTAATAACAGACATATAGATAGGGAAAAAAGAAACAACAGCTAACACGGTCAAGATCACATTAGTTGATATCGAAGCAACACGGTTTACTCTCATGCTTCAACCTCCTTGCGCTTTAATATACTCACTTGAATCAGAGTAATAATCAATACAACGAGGAACAAAATCATCGCTTTGGAATTGGCATAGCCGAAACGGAAGTTGTTCGAAAAGGCTTCCTCGTATATATTCAACGCCATTACTTGGGTCGAGGTACCAGGACCACCTTGTGTCAAGGCATAGACAACATCAAAAACTTTAAACGCGTGATTTAATGTTAAGAATGAACAAATTGTAATAGCATGCATAATCATTGGAATGACAACATGTCGCAATCGCTGAAACATATTGGCACCGTCGATCATAGATGCTTCTTTCAGCTGTTTCGGTACTCCTTGAAGTGCTGCCATGTATATGACCATCATGTAGCCCACTCCCTGCCAAAGTGACACAATTAAAATGGAGTAAAAGGACACATTTGCATCACCAATCCAAGGTTGGTCAAGTACCGAAAAAATAGCCATTTGAGAAAGCTCTGGAAATACATTCGTGAAAATAAACGAGAACATTAATGAGCTGATGATCATACTAATCATATTTGGCATGAAGAAAATTGTTCTGAAAAATCCCTTTGATTTCATTCTGGATTCAATAAGTAATGCTAATAATAATGCCACTACATTTTGAATAACAAAAAGGAAGATGGTATAGCGCAGCGTAAACCAAAATGAATGTCTAAATGCAGCGTCATCTCTAAAAGCTTCAATATAATTACTAAACCCAACAAAATTGTACGTTGGATTTAATCCGTTCCAATCTGTGAAGCTATATACCCCAGCTCCAACGGTCGGTATGAAAAGAAAAATAATATAAAAGATGAATGCAGGTAAGACAAACAAGATTAAACTTAAGTGGCTGCTTTTTGTCTTCAATTTCTTCTTAGTACCCACTTCTTTAATTGGTACACTCAATTCTTTAACAAGCATATGCTTTTCACCCTTTCAATCTAGCATTCTTATAGTGACTCAAAAGGGGTCAGACCGGTCAGACCCCTTTTGAGTCAGATTAATTATTTATTAATTTTGTTATACTCTTGCCATGCGCGGTCCAAGCCATCAATGACATCTTCTTTAGAGGCGTCTCCAGCATAGTAGCTTTGAAGCAACTTTTCAGAAGCAGATTTAACAGCTGCAGGAATAAGTGGGTCTTGATATACTTTTCCTTCTTCAACATATTTCGCTGAATCTTCCAACCAAGCATACGGCTCAAACGTGTGGACATCTGAAATTGGGTTAAAGCCTAAGCTCTCATAAAAAGCGCTTGAATCTTGTTCATCTAATACATAGTTTACGAAATCTTTTGCTACGTCTTTCACTTCACTTACTTTTGATACTGCTAGAGATGTAGATGTACTCAAATCGATAAGCGTAGCATTTGGATCGTCGTTTATCGGTAGCGGTGCTACACCAAAGTTAAGTTTATCATTTGTCGATAACATTGATTCAGCCATCCACGGTCCTTGCACCCACATCGCAGCTTCTCCACTTGCAAATGCAGCTGCACCCTGATCCTGACCTACTTCAAATGGGCGGTCTGTGCCATGAGCATGGACAAGATCAATAATTTCGAACATGTCTTTCAAGTCAGCAAAAGATCCTTCGTCTTTATTCATGCTGTCGATAAACCCTTTGTTTGTGGTACTTTCAAGTGCACCAACCGTTAAAGGAAGGAACAGCTGTGGAATGTATGAATCCTTATAAGAACGAATAAACGGGGTAATTCCTTTGTCTTCAAGCGTTTTTATAACCGCTTTCATTTCTGTGATTGTTTGTGGTACTTCAATGCCATTTTCTTCAAAGATATCTTTGTTGTAAATGTAACCCCATTGAAGTGTTTCTAGAGGCAATGCAAGAACACGGCCATCTTTTGTTACCGCTGGAGAAACAGTGTCATAGAGCTTTTCAGCAAATGGTTCTCCTGATAAATCCTCTAAATAACCTGCTTTGTCATATACTGGAATATCATTGATTGCATGTAGTGCAAATACGTCTGGGCTGTCACCAGAAGCAAGTCGTGTTTTTAATAACTGGTCTGCTTGGTTAACACTTGGCAGTTCAAGCTTAACCGTTACTTCTCTTCCCTCTTCTTTTTGTTTCTCTACAAACTGATCAATGTATGTTTCATATTGTTCTTTAAAACGAGGCTGTCCAATAAATACTTTTAATTCTACCTCTTTTGCATCTCCTCCATTAGACTCACTGGAAGAACTGCTCCCTGGTGCATTACAACCAGCTAGTAATCCTGTGAACAGAGTGGAAACAAGAAATAATGTAAGCGCTTTTTTCATTTGGTAACTCCCCTTTCTTTTTTTAATCATAATCTGTTTTTTCTGTTTATTGAATTGACAATATTAACGCTTACATTTGTACTATTTTAATTTTTCCGAATTCCTCCCGGGGATGTACCATAGTACTTTTTGAATACACGGTAAAAATAAGAAACGTCTTCATATCCAATCATTTCGGCAATTGATTTATATTGCAACGTGGTCGTAAGGATGAGCTCTTTTGCTTTTTCCATGCGCGAAGAGATTATATACTCGGTAACATTACATCCAAATCGTTTTTTAAAGGCAGTCGTTAAATATTCTTTGCTGACAAAATATTTCTTTGCAATCATTTCAAGAGACATATTGGACGACGTAGAATGCGCATCAATGTAGTGCTTAATATCGTCCAAATTGATTTTTGTTTTTTGCTTACTGATTTCTTCTATTTTCAAGATGACTTGTTCGCCGATTTTTAGTTGGTTCAACAGTTCATCTTCAATCGTTCGATTTTGCTGATAGCTTAATTGCTTTCGGTCTAAACCTATATCTTCAACACTAAGTTTATGTTCTTTCATCTCTTCTTCAAGAAGCAATAAAAAATCTTGATGCAAATGAAACATAAAGGATGCATCTTGCTTTAACCCGTCATCTAATTTCCCGAGAAATTGATGAATGCTTTTGGAAAACTGAGAGGCATTCAATTCTTTTAAGGAAAAAGCAATCGTTCGACGAAAAGGCTGAATCAATGCTTCTATTTCGGGACGTGTCACTGTAAATAATTGATAACCAATTTTCTGCTGTTCCATTTTTCTTTTTTCAAAAACCGCTTTTTCCAGTGCTTTATTTAGTTCGGTTTCATCAACAGGCTTCGGTAAATATTCAATTACTCGTGATTTGATTGCTTGTCTTGTATACACAAAATCTTGATAACCACTTAGTACGATAACCGGTATATCTGGATAATCTTTTTCCAGTACTTCAAGGAGCCCGATTCCATCGATTCCAGGCATCTTCATATCTGTCATCACAAAATCAGGCCGATGCGACTTTATGATTTCAATCGCTTCTTCCCCATTTGTTGCTTCAACTAACTGTTTAATCTCTAAAGAATCAAGATCAATTAACGCTTTTACCGTTTCTCTTGTCCAGCTTTCATCATCGACGATTAATAGAGTACTCATCAAATCACATCCCCTTGTTTGTACGAAGGAAAGGGGACGGAACCCGCTTTACCTCAGTTTATAAGCATAATTAGTTTAAAAAAAGACTTGGCTAGTTTCAACAATAGAGTTTAGAGGTTGCTTGTTCCACCCCTAATTGAAATTGGGCTTGAAGTTAAACTCTGTTTTTCCTTCATTTTTGATGGTGGCGTTATTACTCCATAGGGGTTTTGTACGGTATTCTCACAATTACCCTGGTATATTCGGCTTCCTTACTGGTAAGTTCTATCCCATATTCTTTCCCGAAATACAGCTTGATTCTGGCATCTACATTTTTAAGCCCGATACTTCTGTTTTGAGTCTCTACGTCTAGTGATAGCTTTCTCTTTATATCAGCTAATACATCCTTTGGTATTCCTACACTGTTATCCTCAATGACAATTTCGATTTCGTCAAATACTTTTTGAATGTCAATTTTAATACTGCCTTTTTCTACCTGAGACTCAAAGCCATGTTTAAACGAGTTTTCGATGATCGGCTGAAGGGACAAAAGTGGAATGAGGGCATTATTAACGGCTTCATCAACAAATAATTGGATCGATACGCTATCGCCAAATCTTAGTTTTTGAATATGCAAATAATTATTTAAATGACTTACTTCTTCGTGAATATATACCAGGTCCCCTCGCTTATTCGTAATATAGCGAAACATATGCCCAAGTCGCTGTGTCATTTCATAAATTTCTTTTGCATCTTTTTTCAGCGCCATCCCACTGATGACTTGAAGCGTATTGTAGAGAAAGTGTGGATTAATTTGTGCTTGAAGAGCGAGAAATTGCGCATCTCGGTTTTCCATTTCGCGCTTATAATCCTTCTCAATCAGTTCCCGTATACGATTGATCATTTCTTTATATTTCCGATGAAGAATACCTATTTCATCGGTCCGACTTGCGTCTATTTGCACGCTGAAGTTATTTTCCTCAACGTTCTCCATTGTTTTAGAGAGGGCTACAATTGGTTTTGCAACTTGATTGGACACTATAATCGATAAAAGAACAGTCAAGAAAATAGAAATAATAAGAATAACTACACCAGATCGTCCAATATAAACAGCCCCTACCATCATTACTTCTTCCGGCACCACTTTTAATAAAACAATCTGTTCATTCATCATTTTTTCAAAGAAATAATAATCCTTTTCTTTCGTAATATACTTGTTTCCCGTTGTAGAAGTTAATTGTGTAGCAATGACTTTGCTAAACTTTTTCGTTAGCTGTCCTGGAGTGTAAAGGAGATTTCCATGTGAATCAAGTAGCAACACAGATTCTCCTTCATTACTTTGCAGGTTTTCTGCAATATCTTTCATAAATGCAAACATCACTTGTATTTCAATTTTCCCTACCAGCTTTTGATCTTCAAATCGATAAATATTGCGGGCAAAAGAAAAACTGTTAGTGGCTGGATCCACATTGAAGATCGCATCTTTATTTTCTTTTTTTAACGGTAAATCCGGATAATTGCTAACAAAAAAATCGTTCTTTTCAACTTTGTATATACGATCATCTTCGTATGAAACTAGCGATACAGACAAAATATCATCGTTCCCATTATATAATCCAAAAAGTTTATCTTTAATATAAGATTGCGTGTTAAACGTATTACTAGTGGTAATATTATCAACCGTTGTAATACTTGGCACCAGCTTTTCATCTACAAGTGCTGAAAACAAAAAGTCATCATACATGCGCATTTGCTCTTCAATATAACTGCTTGATAGCTCCATTCGTGAAAGATTCGAACTAATTTCCGACGATTCAACCGTTCCTCTGGAAATCTCTGTTGAAATCAGCATGAAAATTAAAAGAGGAACCATCATGACAAGAAGGAGGGTTCCCATTAACTTACGCTGAATGCTCTCAAGGATGTATTTATTAAAATAATGTTTTACTCTGCTTCGTAATCGCAATGTCTAATCCTCCTTGGGGACAAATGTATCTACTCACATGTCCATTCCATTATAAAGGATATTTTCATGCCTGGTTTAGCTAGTTTTTGCATATTAATGAGATTTTTAACTTTCAAAGATATTTATAGGTAAAAGAGACCATGTAGGGCGTTACTTTGCCTTAGTGCAACTGCACATCGCACAGAAAAGGAACCGTTTAATAAACAGTTCCTTCGCATTTATTATATTTAACTGAGGTCACTCGATCGTTTATTAAGCTTAAAGTTTTTAAATAGTGGCTGTTTTCGCAAAGATTGTTGCTTTTCGTAAATAACTATACTTTACGGACATAGCCTATCTTCGTGCTCTTTTCGCTTATTTACTAAGTGGTACTCCTTGAATTGCTTATAGTTTCTACGATAAAAATCCAAAAGCCAATTTTTATAAGTCTAAAAGCAACAAACTTTTAGAAAAGAGCCTAAATAATAGAGCTTTATAAAACTCTTTCACTATAAACATTTACAAAAAAACTTAAAATTAGGAGGTAAAGAGCCAACAACCCGTTGACCCTTTGATGGAATTTAAAAAGTATGAGCTAAATCCTTTGCTCTTACAATTGCATTTTCTTTAATTTCTTCTGCTTTATCAGGCATTGCAGCATGTCCTTCAACGAATAGACCTTCAAAAGAAGGAACCCCATAAAATTGCATCATAACATTCAGATAGCGATGACCCATTTCCATTTCAGCTGCCGGTCCTTCTGAATAAATACCTCCACGAGCTTGAATATGCAAGGCTTTCTTATCAGTTAAAAGACCCACTGGACCTTGTTCAGTGTACTTAAATGTTTTACCTGCCACAGAAACAGAATCAAGATAAGCTTTCATCACTGGTGGGAATGAAAAATTCCATAATGGAGTTACAAATACATATTTATCCGCTGCAATAAATTGTTCACATAACTCTGAAAGTCGCCCAACTTTCGCTTTCTCTTCGGAAGAAAGCTCCTCAAAGGCTTTTCCAGATTGAAGTTTTCCCCAACCACTAAACACATCTACATCAATTTGAGGAATACTTTCTTTATAAAGATCAATATTCACAATCTCGTGTTCCGGATTTACTTCTTTATACGCATCAATAAATGCCTTTCCTACAGCCATACTGTAAGATTGAGTATCATCATGTGGATGAGCTGTAATGTATAATACTTGAGTCATTTTTGTACCTTTCCCTTCATTATATAGTTTAGTCATTATAGTTTGTTTATGAAACTATAATTCATATATTTTATTTGAATTAAAATATTTTTAATTCAAGATAATTATATAAGACTAACTATTGTTTTTCAAATTATTTGCTTATCTTCATAAAAAAAGATTTGCTTTAATAAGGCAAATCCTTTTTTAACATTATTCTATTTTTCAATGACATAAGGATTACTGCTAATATTATTTCTCATTTCATCAGTCAATTTAAATGGTTCACTTACGAAAGAATCTGCAGTTGAAGATTCAACATTTTGAACGCTGCCATCATAATGAAGTGGTTTTCCTTCCATATGTATATCACCTCCAGTGATTTTAGGAAGTATGTACATTATTTAACTATTTACCGAATGGCCATTAACTATTCCTAATAGAAGATAGGCCAGAAATCTTATTTAACCTGACCTTAGGTTTGTGTCTTTCAACTTAAATATTAGGTAAACTTCCTCCCGCCTCTTTAGTTTATGATTATATTTTACCAACTTTAAGATGATCATTTTGTCACATTTTGTAGAATATATTATTTTTTTCTTTTTAATTGACTACAAAAAAAAAGCAGTGTGATTTCTTTTGTGTGAAATCCACTGCTTTTATAGTTGCTATACTATTGGTTATTTCTAATATGAGGACCTCAAAAGTTCACTTGATCAGAACGACTCTATCCTTCTATTTGTAGAATCTCTTATGTAAAGTTCACAACAAAACACAGTATCTGAAATCTCTACTTCTTCTTTGTTTATTTGTTTTAAAAGTAGTTCAGCAGCCTTTTGTCCCATATCATATGAAGGCTGGCTTATGGTCGTAACAGAAGGACTAACTAGGTCAGCAAATGGAATATTATCGAAAACGATTAAACCGAGCTGCTCTCCTATTTTAATCTTGTTTTCTTTCGCAAATTTCAACACTTCTAAAAACACTAAGTCATTAGCTGCTACAAGTGCAGTAGGTGGGTCTTGTAAGGAAAACAGCTTTTCAAGTTCTGTTGACATTAATTTTATTTCAGTACTTATCATATATTCTTCCGATACAGGTACATGGTTTTCCATTAGTGCGTCCATATATCCCTGTTTCCGTTCAAGTCTAGTAGAAATCGTTAGTAACTCTGTTGCAATCGCTATCTTCTTATGACCATTTTCAATTAAGTGCTCTACTGCACGATTGGTAGCTTCCCTGTTATTCACGACTACTGATGGAACCATGATATCCTTTACTATTCGGTCCATAAAGACAACTGGGTATCCAATATTCACCATGCTTTTGTATAGCTCTATATTTTGGCCGGTTGGAAAAATGATCAATCCGTCCACCTGTTTAGCACGGAGCATTTCAATATATTTTCGTTCTTTTTCTGGATCATTATCGGCATTGCATATAATGGTATTCATATCATGTTCATTAAAATAATCCTCAAGGGAACGGCAAACTTCAGTTGAATACCGATGCATAATATTAGCTACGATAATCCCGACCATCGACGTACGTTTTTGTTTTAAGCTTCTGGCAACATTATTTGGTTGATATCCTAGCTCTTTGATTGCAGCTTCTATTATGTATCTTGTTTCCTTACTCATATATTCATATCGTTTATTTAAATATTGTGAAACCGTGCTTTTTGAAACTCCTGCCTTTTTAGCGACATCCGCCATTGTTATTACTGCCATCATATCGTCCTCTTTTAGCTTTCTCATTTCCTCCATTTTATCTTTTAATGGCTAATTTTGCTAGTATGAACAGAAAAAGAGGATAACTCAATAGGGTCAGACCCTTTTGAGTTATCCTCAAGTATATTTATCTAATCTGCTGTTTAGCCCATAATTTATGCAACCGCTTCAATTTTTTTGTCGGGCTTTTTTGCCGCATTTACCGCCCAATTCGTTAATAGTGCTGAAAGAAATAAAGCTCCTGCCATAAAGATATAGGATGCGCCAAATCCTCCCGTCGCTCCATTTAAATACCCGACAAAGTATGAACCGGCAAACGATCCTAGCGCTCCCATACTGTTGATCAACGCCATCGCTCCGCCAGCAACGTTACGTGGTAGTATTTCTGGAATGATTGCAAAGAATGGACCATATGGAGCGTACATTGCACCGCCGGCGATGACTAATAATACGAACGATAACCAGAAGTTGCTTGTTCCAACTAGATAAGAGCCATAAAATGCAAGTGCTCCAATTAATAGAAATGGCCAAACAAACGCTTTTCTGTTCTGCAATTTATCTGAGAAATGAGAAGCTGTTAACATTAGGACAATCGATAAAATATAAGGAACAGCTGATAACCAGCCTGTTTCAATAATATCCATATTCGGTGCTGATTTAATAATTGATGGAAGCCACATCACGAAACCGTAAACCCCAACACTCCACAAAGCATATTGTGCACAAAGCAAGATGACTGTTTTTGACTTAAATGCATCTGCATAGCTTTTAACCGGCTTTATTCCTTGCTGTTCTTTTTCAAGCTCTTCCTGTAGCAATGATTTCTCCTGATCTGAAAGCCATTTCGCATCTTTCGGTTCATCATTGACTAATTTCCACCATAAGAATGCCCAAATAACTGCTGGCAGACCTTCGATAATAAACATCCATCTCCAGCCATATGCTTCTAAGAGATAGCCTGAAACGATCGACATCCATAAAACAGTTGCAGGGTTACCAAGAATTAAAAATGTATTGGCACGAGAACGTTCTGCCTTTGTAAACCAGTGGCTTAGGAAAACGAGCATAGCTGGCATAACAGCGCTTTCTACAACTCCAAGCATAAACCGGATGACAAATAGAAAGCCGACATTACTAACAAGTCCAGTCGCTGTCGCAAGACCACCCCATAAAATTAACGACCAGAAAACAAGTTTTTTTGCACTATTATTTTCCGCATAATGCGCTCCTGGAATTTGAAAAAAGAAGTAGCCCAGGAAAAACAAGGAGCCTAATAATGATGAGATCGCAGGTGTGATTTGTAAGTCAGTAGCCATACCTGCTGCCGCTCCAAAACCATAGTTTGCACGATCTAAGTATGCAAGGCTGTACGTAATAAATACAACAGGAATCAATCGAAGCCATCTTTGTTTTGCTAATGTTTTTTGCATATTATTTCACTCCTTGTACATTTTTTTTCATATATTGGTCTAATTGGTGACTAGTTGGATAGCCATCATTGTCCCCTGGTGATTGGACGGCTAATGATCCAATCGCGTTTCCTCGCAACACCGCTTCGTGGATTGGAAGATTTTCCAATAATCCACTGAGGACACCAACAGCAAATCCATCTCCTGCACCAACGGTATCAATGACCTTCTCTACTTTCATTGCTTTTACAGTGCCTTCATTGTCGGCCGTTTTATAATAAGCGCCATCTTCACCAAGCTTGATAATGACTAGCTTTACTCCTTTATCTAAATAGTAGGAGGCAATGTCTTGAGGAGAACTAAAGCCAGTTAATAAACCGCCTTCTACTATACCTGGAAGAAATGTATCTGCTTTAAAAGCAATTTTGTTTGTTTCTTTCACCATTTCTGTTTTTGAATTCCAAAGTAACGGGCGTAAATTCGGATCGAATGATACAGTCCGTTTATTCTTTTTCATAAACTCAAGAGCGTGTTTTGCAAATTCTCTCGTATGATTGGATAGAGCGAGAGGAATTCCGGTCATATGCATGTGACGGGCATTTACAAAGTAATCTTCTTGGAAATCGTTTACTCCCATTTGACTTGCTGCTGAACCTTTGCGAAAATATTGAACTTCAGGATCGCCAACAACCACTTTTGATTTTACTTGAAACCCTGTAGGAAAGTGTTCATCCACTAAAACATGGTCAATATTAACGTTCTCTTCTTTCAATCGTTGAACAATAAATTTCCCAAACGAATCATTTCCGACTTTGCTTGCCCATCCTGATCCGAATCCTAATCTTGCCAGACCGATTGCCACATTGGTTTCCGCACCCGCTAGACCACGGGTGTAGTGATTAACTTCATGCAATGGCCCCTGTTCATTTGCCATAAACATGGCCATCGCTTCACCAAATGTGATGACATCTAATTGTTGCATATTGTTACCCCGCTTTCTTCTATTACTGCTTCTTGAACCATCTCAATATATTTTTTAGCTTTAGAGATTGGATCGATTGGAAACTCAATTGCTTTTGTCACGTGAGCTGGAAATCGGTTTACTATTTGTCTCCACTCTGCGTCTTTGTCATATGGAAGTGGCAATGTAACTAGCACATCTTCACGTTTTTCAACATGTTTGAGATGCAGGTAACTGACATATGTAGCAAGCTGTTCTAGAGCATATTGAACATTCTGTTCCGTATAATGCCAGTTTCCTATATCAAATGTCATTTTGACAGGCACTTCACTCAGGGAAGCGTTTTTAAGGAAACACTTTAATCGTTCAACACTTCCCCCATGAAGTGTTTGATCATTTTCAACTAGTAATTGTATGTTTCCGTTTTCATAATTAAGTTGTTTTAAAAAATCCTTTAATTCAGTGCAGCTTGAGCTTTCAGGGTAATAATGTCCTAAAGAAACTTTTACCCACGCTGCTCCGAGATTTCTTGCCTCTTCAAAAGTCCTTTGAAGGGAATCTTTATCCAATTGACCCTTTATAGTCCATAATTCTACTGAAGCAGAAAAAACAATAAATAGCTTGAATTTTTCAATCTCCATTTTTATTTCTTCAAGTGGCATATCCTCTTCTGGAAATAGCTCCCTACGAATCTCAATTCCGTAAGCACCTGACAGGGCTACCCTTTCTATAAACGCCTCCTGCCCTTTCTCTAAAACTTCATTTCTATTAAAAGCATTTAATGGAACAATCACATTTTTCATTTATAAATCCTTTCTAGTGGTTTATAAACCGGTTTAGTAAATCGATTTATAAAAAGTATAATTGAATTGTAAGCGCTTTTCAATCCTATTTTTTAATTTTTTTAATCCTTTCATTTCCGGACTCTGCCGATCGCTGAATTCTATTATTTCATTAGCTTTCACGATAATTTGCATACCATCATTCGTTCTGATTTCAAATATTAGCTTTTTTAACTATAAAATAAAAAAACTCGAAAGGCTTTAAGCCCATCAAGTTTATATATCTAAAAATTAAAGACCTTCTTCAATCGTCACATTAGCTTTTGGCTATGTTGTCTTGTTTAAATTCAATCCACTGTTTCGAGAATTATGGGATAAATGGTTTCGAAAAAGTTTGCGCGTTAATTATCTGCTACTTTCAATCTCACTGATCGAATCATCTAAAATCCGAATCACTTTCCCGACTTCTTCGCTATTAATGATCATTGGTGGTGCAATCACAATCGTATCCTTTCCATCAAATACGACAGAACGACAAATGAGCCCGCGTTTCGCTGCTTCAACGACTATAAGTTGTGATATAGATGTTTTAAACCTTTTTTGATCTGAATCAACGAATTCAATCGCAGCCATTAGCCCAATTCCTCTTATCTCACAAACGATTTTTCTTTTGCCTTGAATCTGCTTAAGGCCCTCTAACAGTTCATTTCCCATCACCTTAGCATTTTCAACTTGGTAATATTTTTCAACCAACTCGATATTTTTCAATGCAACTGCACATATCATCGTATGGCCGCTGTTCGTATATCCGTGTTATAACGTTCCCGTTGAAAGCTTCTTAAAGTCCTCATGAATTCCCTTAGATAACATGACCCCACCAAGCTTTGCATAGCCACTTTGTATACCTTTTGCAAAACACATTATGTCAGGAGTTACATCGTAGTGTTCGATGCCGAACCATTTGCCTGTTCTTCCAAATCCTGTAATGACTTCATCAGTGATAAACAAGATTCCATACTCTACACAAATATCCTTTACCTCTTTAAAGTAGTTTTCTTGTACAATATGCACACCACCAGCACCTTTGACTGGTTCAGCAATAAACTCAGCAATCGTTTCAGATCCTTCCGCTTCAATTCGTTCGCGCAGTGCAGCAGATTCAAAATGGGTAACATGAAAAAAATCTGGAGCTAGTGAGTCCCTGAAAGGTTTCAAACCTGTCGCACTAGTCGCTCCCATTGACAGTCCATAATACGATTTTGTTCTTGAGATGATTTTTTTCGCTCCGGTTTGCCTTTTAAGATTCAATAATGGCGGGCGAGCTTATATGCTGTATCATTCGCTTCAGATCCATCAGATGTAAAAACGTTTCCTGTAATTGACAGGTGCTAGTTCAGCAAGCTTTGCGGAAAGTTGAATCGCAGGTTCGTTACTAAACGTTCAAAAAAAAGAACTATATGTAAGCTTTGTCATTTTCTCTTTTGCTCCTTCTCCCCATTTCTCCTCTCCCATGTCCCACATTCACATTCCATAGCGATGACATGCCATCAAGGACTATGTTTCCTTTAATCGAGGTAAATGCCTCTCCCTTCTTTGAAAATAAAAGAAGGGCCACTATCCTGCTGTTGTTGGATCGAAGATGTTGGATGGAGAAAATGCTTTTTATCTTATTCCTCCAGCTGGTGAATGTCATCATAAACCACCCTTTTTGTTTGAAATATGGTACTTGATACTTCATAAGTATTCTACAAAACTCGGGCTATGATAGGTACAATTATTGCACTTTTTTGTCTTAATATATTGATTAATCATTATTTATGCTAGGATTCTCCAAACATAACAGCTTATAAAAGATAAATTCTATGTTGACTACAGAAGTGCATCTATTCTTTTAGAAGTTGAACTTAAAAACTTCATTCCTCTTCACTTATCATTTCTGTTTCCTTTTTCAACATTTCTGCCTTATCCGTTTTTTCCCAGGGCAAATTGATATCCGATCTTCCAAAGTGCCCATAGCACGCAGTTTGAAAATAAATGGGTTGCTTTAGATTTAACATCTGAATAATACCTGCAGGGCGAAGGTCAAAGTATTTACGAATTAGTTGAACGATCTTTCTTTCTTCTATTTTTTCTGTACCAAATGTTTCAACAGCTATTGAAACAGGAGTAGCTACTCCAATAGAGTAAGCAAGTTGAACTTCACATTTTTCTGCAATCCCTGCTGCAACAATATTTTTAGCTACATAACGTGCTGCATAGGCTGCCGAACGATCAACCTTAGTTGGATCTTTTCCCGAAAAAGCACCTCCCCCATGACGTGAATATCCACCATACGTATCAACAATGATTTTACGACCAGTTAAGCCTGCGTCTCCCTTTGGTCCACCAATGACGAAACGACCAGTCGGGTTAATAAAATATTTTGTGTTATCATCCATTAATTCAGATGGTACCACGTGAGCAATTACATGATGATGCAAATCTTTTTTTATTTGTTCTAATTCTACTTCCGGATCATGTTGTGCAGAAATAACGATTGTATCAATGCGAACATGCTTTGCGTCTTCGTATTCTACTGTAACCTGAACTTTTCCATCCGGCCGTAAATAACCAATCATCCCATTTTTTCGCACTTCTGTTAAACGTCTAGCCAGCTTGTTGGACAAAGAGATTGGTAATGGCATTAGCTCCTGTGTTTCATTACAAGCAAAACCAAACATTAATCCTTGATCCCCTGCACCAATTGCTTCTAATTCATCCTCATTCATTAAACCTTCACGGGCTTCTAGAGCTTTATTAACTCCTATAGCTATATCAGGAGATTGCTTATTCAGCGCAATTAAAATCTTACATGTATCTGCATCAAAACCATATTCAGTGTTTGTATAACCGATATTTCGAATGGTTTCTCTCACTATTTCTAAGAAATCCACTTTGCTGTCCGTTGAAATTTCTCCAGATAAAACAACTAAGTCTGAACTAATGGAACTTTCACAAGCAACGCGGGCATTTGGGTCTTTTTCAAAAATGGCATCTAATATAGCATCAGAGATTTGATCACACATTTTATCTGGATGACCTTCTGTAACTGATTCCGATGTGAAAAGGTGTCGTTGTTTTTTATGCATCACTTTCTCATCTCCTAGAGTTACAATTTTTTATGTTATTTATCTTTTATGTCAGAGTATTCAACTATCATATGAAAAGTTTGAATAACAAATTACGCTATCAGTAATCTGAGACTTTTAAAAAGTTTCTTTTTGAAATTTTTTATACAGATATAATTTCTTCAACGATCATTAGAAAGGTTTTAAGATATAATACGTCAATCAGATGATAAAGATCTGTACTATTTCCTAGCTAAAAAAAATTTTTAATGCCTAGCCTTGAATTTCTGGGCTTCATTTTCTTATTACCTAAATTAAAAATGGTCTACTGTACATTGATGGTCCCTATGCCGCCAAAGGATTTTCCCCTGATTTTTCAACACTTACACCATACCAATTTAAACTCACAAAATTAATGTTTCTTAATTATCCATCACCATCTTTTTAATCTGTCTACAACCCTTATATTCAGGAGGTGAAATGTTTGTGACAACCGACCAAGATTATAGTATAGCTACTTATTTAATTCATGATCATTTTGATTTTCACAAAAAAGCAGAAGAAATCGCTGTTGTACTTACTGTCGGAAGTTGGACACAGCTCCCAAAGGCAAAAAAAGAACAAATGATACCGCATTTAGGGAAAGTAATCGAAGTAAACGTGTTAAATGACAATTCAGATGAAATACCTAAGGCTCTATTAATGATCGACTACCCCCTTGTTAATATGAATCCGGATATTCCATCTATCCTCACAACAGTCTTTGGCAAATAATCAATGGACGGCCAGATTAAATTAATGGATTTGCACATACCAGATTCTCTTCTCACGCAATTTCCGGGTCCTCGTTTTTGGTATCGATGGAATAAGAAGGCTGAATTGAGTTAACAACCGTCCATTACTAATGAGTATCTTCAAACAATGTATCGGACTTCCTCTTCAGGAACTGGAAAACGAATATCAAAACCAGATCGATGGAAAAGTAGACCTTGTAAAAGATGACGAGATTTTCTTTCGGGATGATTATGCACCTGCTTTGAAACGAATAGATTCTTTTGAAAAACGTAATCAACACCAAATGGAAATAACTAGTAAAAAGCACTTTATGCAGTTAACCTAACAGGACCAGTTACTCAATTAGTTGACGTGATCAAGGAAAAGTAACCTTCATAAAACATGAAATGATTAAAGCATTTGTTATTTGGAAAGAAGATGCTTCTTTAACAATTCCAATTGTAGAAAATGATGCTAATCTTCCTAAATTAGCAGAAGAAATCGGCAGAGTTATCCACCACCCCGAGGTTCCAGGAGTATTAATCAAAAACCATGGAATCTATGTATGGGGAGATAGTGACTTTACTGCTAAACGCCATTTAGAGGCATTTGAATTTCTATTTGAATATCAAATTAACATGTTTTTTCTGGAAAAATTTAAACAAACTTTAAAATTTTAAAAAAGGGGAATTAAACTATGTCAACGATTAGAATGCGTAATGCCAATAAAAGATTAACACAAGAACAAGAGGTTAAGAGATTTTTAGATAAACAAGGAGTTCTTTATGAACATTGGGATATGGAAGAGTTACCCAATAATTTGCAGGATAATTTTATACTTTCTGATGAGAAAAAAGAAGAAATTCTTACCGTCTTTGATTCCGAAATTAGATCCCTTACAAATCGACGTGGCTATAAAGAATGGGACATTGTTGCATTGTCCGATGCAACTACTAATTTAGATGATCTACTGAAGAAGTTTGAACAGATACATGATCATACCAAAGATGAAGTTCGTGCAATCACAGCAGGAAATGGGATCTTTACGATCACGGGGGATTCCGGTTATTTCGATGTAGAATTGTCTGCTGGGGATGTGATTTCTGTTCCGGTCAACATACCCCATTTCTTTACTTTAATGGAAAACCGTCATGTAGTGGCCGTTCGATTGTTTATAGATGCTTAAGGTTGGGTTGCTCATCTTTATGAAGATCCGGACTTCAAATCGTAATAGAAATGAATGATTGATTTTTAACTAAGAAACCGATGAAACGTAATCAGCCTATTTCATTTGAAAGAGGCTTTTCCATATTGTCATTAATAATTTAATTTTTGAGAGATTTGTAATCAAGAAGCCAATAGATACCGTCATGATCCACAATGACTTCTAAAAAATCATTTGTTCCGGATTTATCGTTTGATTTCCACCTTGTATAAGTGATTGACACTAACATCGATACAAAGGCATCACGAAAATAATCATCCTTGAAATTTTCCTTATTCCAGCCCCTTATCTTTTCGGTGGAACCCGATCGTCCGATTATTTTTTTCCATGCGTCTACTAAAAACGCTTTTTCTTTTTCAACATCCCTTTTTTCCTCTATCTCAAACGGAAAATTACTATATGGGCTTGTTTCTAAATATACTCTCTTCGTTGCTCCAGATATAGGAAAACGATTTATCCAATCACTAATCTTAAGATAACTTTCACATTGCCATCTTTGATTCAAATGAGTTTCACATTTTTCTTCAAGCTGAACATCGCGAATCGTATATTCTGGTTTTACTGGAGTACTTAAACTAGCGCCTGTCGTAAAAATGATATATTCCTTTAAATAAGAATTACTCGCCTTTTGATATCTGTTTTTAGAAAAAAAGTTAATATTACGGTACAGAAATTCGAACGCATCTTCGCTTCCATTTGTTTTCATCTCCCAATACGTTCTATCCTTATACATGAGTACAACACAATCTCTTTCATTATGGTAACTAAAACCGAGGCTTACTCCAATAAACAAAGACCTTTCTTGAATTTCATTAAAATCCAATGGTGGTATTTCCTTGTTTTCTTGTCTCTTATCTCGCCACGAGTTGCTTTTCTTATTTACTAATTTCAATAGTACACCACCTTCTTACTAAAAAAATCACCTAACTCTACGAAGACTCCAAAATTATATTATTTAGGCACAACTTATATTATGACTTAACTCATTTAAATTAATGATGTTCTTCTTAATTACTGTGGTTTTTGGACCGTTTTTCCATAAATATCAATATGTAAAAACAAATTTGAAACGTCAGTTGTTTCAAAAAGTGACACGCCTAATCTTGATAGGGCAAGCATCCGCTTACTTAACTGTCTAAAAAATCCACAACAATCTTTCAGAAAAAAAACTTCTATATAAATAAAAAAAGAGTGAATGAAAAAGATCATTTTCCCCTCCTTTTTATTCACCATTGCAAAATCAGCCATTATGGCAGATCTGATATCGCGAAGGACTATTGTGGTAGTCGCATTCGTTTATACGCATAAACAAACCAAATGATTTTTAAGTAGCTATTAGAACAGCTTTTAACCCCTAAATCGAATTCCGTGTCAAACAGTGCATTCCAAGCCATGACATGGCATCTATAACAATGCTCCTTTTCCATCTTCGAGGTATATGCCTCTCCCTTCTTTGAAAATAAAAGAAGGGTCGGCATCCTGCTGCTTTTAAACCTTAGGATGTTGGATAAAAAAAATGGTTTTTATATAATTCACCCAGCAGACGACTGCCATCTATCCCATTTGACATAAGAACTATCCTTTATTCTGGACGTTATTCATACCCACACCAATCGACAATCGTTAAGGCAATGATTTCTGCCGCCTCAAAAACTTTGTCAATCTCAATATATTCATTTGGAAAATGGGCTTTTCCTGTTACACCTGGTCCAAACACAATCGTCGGCGTTAATCCAACTCTAGTTAACAGACCTCCGTCTGTCCCCCATGGAGACGCTTCGATGACCGGATTTTCACCTAATACGTCTCGATAGCTAGATGTTAATTTTCCAACAAACTCATGTTCAAGGTCTATTGAACCTGGTACCCATCTCGCACCAAACCACTCGAGTATTGCAGGATGTTCTTCAAACCATGGGTCGATTTCCTTAAGGCTTCCAATCCAGCTTTCCATCTCTTGCTTTGCTTCTTCCATTGTTTCTTCAGGGGAGACACCCATTCGTCCTTCTAATTTTACAAGATCAGCGACTGAGGAAGGCCAATCACCACCTTCAATTTTTCCAATATTGATTGGAATCGGGATCGGGATTTTACTATAAAGTGGGTCGGTAACTCGTTCATTTCTACGTTTTTCAAGCTCTCTGATATGTTCAACAACAAGAGATGATTTTTCAATTGCACTTACGCCCTCGTATCGTGTACCACCATGGGCTGAGCGACCTTTAACATGGATTCTAAACCACATCGATCCTTGTTGTTTCGGAAATATTTTCATATTAGTCGGTTCTGGTATAATTGCTGCATCTGCCTTGTAACCTCTTAAAATAGCTGCTAATGTACCTAAACCACCACTTTCCTCCTCAATGACACTTTGAAAAATAACATCTCCCTTTAACGTAATGTCTAATTCTTGAAGAGCTGATAGAGCTAAAAGCAGGGAGACATTTCCACCTTTCATATCTGTGGCACCGCGACCGTATAGTTTCCCATCGACGATTTTCCCGCTATATGGGTCATGCTCCCATTGCTCCCGATTACCTTCAGGAACGACATCAATATGTCCATTTAATATAAGGGAACGTCCCCCACCTGTTCCTTTTAATAGGCCGACAACATTCGGACTTCCTTTAAATTCGCTTCGTGGTGAGGCAAAATAGGGATGGTTTACTAATTCGTCCCCTTCAGGCTGCCAAACATCAATCTTCAAACCGATTTTATTCAGTGTTTCGATGACAATGGTTTGTGCCTGCTGTTCATTTCCCTGTGTACTGTCGGCCTGCACCAGTTTCTGTAGGAGCTGGGCCCCATGTCCACGGTTCGTCGTTAACCACTGATTGAGTTGAGCTTGTAGCATCTTACGTTTGTCGCTCAAACGATTCTCCTCCTTAAAAGAGTTCTGCCTTAGTTAACCGTTTCTACATCTCTAGAAATCCTCAGTGGTGCATCTGTTTTCATTGCGACTTCCTCTATTGTAAATGGAGCCATCACTTCTTTTAAAAGCAACCCCTTTTCCGTCACTTCGATTACAGCCATATCTGTAATGATCATGCTCACACATGCTTTCGCAGTCAAAGGCAATGTACATGTTTTTAATATTTTCGGTTCGCCTTTTTTATTACAGTGATTCATTACCACAATCACTTTTTTCGCTTTTTTAGCAAGCTCCATCGCTCCACCAATTCCTGGTACTCTTTTTCCTGGAACAATCCAGTTGGCCAAATCACCTTTTTCACTTACTTCAAGTCCACCTAGAATCGTTACATCCAAATAACCAGAGCGAATCATTCCAAAAGCGGTGGCACTGTCAAAATAGGAAGCACCTGGGACGATGGTTACAGGAAAGCCTCCAGCATTACATAATGTTGGATCCTCCGCACCTTTTTCAGGTGATTTCCCCATTCCAAGAACCCCATTTTCCGCATGAAACATTACATGAACATCATGGGATAAATGATTCGGTACGAGTGATGGAATCCCAATCCCTAAATTAACGATCATTCCGTCTTCAATTTCCCTTGCTGCTCGTTTTGCGATTCGATTTCGTACATCTACTCCCATGCCCATTTCCAATCTACCCCTTTACTTTGAATGACGAGATCAACGTAAATCCCAGGTGTCACAATCATCTCGGGGTTAAGCTCACCTTTTTCAACGATTTCTTCTACTTCTGCAATGGTAAATCTTCCTGCCATCGCCACTAATGGGTTGGTGTTTCGAGCACTCGTTTCATAGACAAGATTTCCAAATGTATCTGCTTTTTTTGCGTAAACAATTGCTATATCAGCGGTCAAAGCTGTCTCTAGCAAATATTCCTTCCCATTAACGGACACCTTTTGTTTCCCTTCTTCTATCATACTATCAAGTCCAACATCTGTTAGAATGCCACCGAGACCGACTCCACCCGCACGAATTCGTTCTGCCAAAGTTCCTTGAGGTGAAAATTCCACCTCCATTTTCTCCTCCATCATTAGCTGACCAGCAACAGGGTTTGAGCCGATATGTGAGACAATTAATTTTTTTGCTCTGCCTTGACTTACCAGCCTGCCAATTCCGATATCTGGAAATCCAGTATCATTCCCAATAAGAGTTAAATCCTTTACCCCTTTTTCAACCATTCCATTTACTAATGTTGGAGGATTCCCAATTCCTCCGAATCCTCCAAACATGAGTGTACATCCATCTGTAATATGCGACATCGCTTCTTCAAGGCTAGCTACTTTGTTGGTTGATTTCTTTGGAGGTATTTGCGTCATATTTTGCTCCTCCTCTCTACCTGAGTTCACTTCGAATCTCTGAAATTGTTTCTTCAAAAATAGAAACTAAATGGTCGATCTCTTGATTGGTTATTACGAAGGGTGGTGAAATAATGACTGCATCTCCATGTACGCCCTCTTTACCAGCTGATGCAGGATAAATAAGTAAGCCTTTATCTCTTGCTTTTTCGACTACTTTACTTGTCACTGTTGCTTTTGTGCTGAACGGACGTTTCGTTTTTGCATCGGCAGCAAACTCGATACCAACCAATAGCCCTTTTCCACGAACATCGCCAATCATGCCACCTTTCAATGCTACAGCTTGCAACTTTTCAAGCAAATAGTCTCCGTTTTCTTTCACTTTTTCTACCAATCTATGTTTTTCTATATAGTCTAGTACAGCTAGAGCAACAGCAGCCGATTGTGGGTTTGCGCTATAGGTATGACCACTCATGATCGATTTTGATCCATTTAAAATAGGTGTCATTACTTTTTCACTCGCAAGTGTGGCTGCGATTGCTGTGTAACCAGCACTCATTCCTTTTCCGAGTGCGATGATATCTGGCTTAACTCCCCAGTGATCCATCCCGAACATTTTCCCGGTGCGACCAATGCCTGTCATTACTTCATCTGCAATAAATAAGATATTATGGCGTTCACAAATGTCTTTGATTTTTTGATAATAGCCTTCTGGTGGAACAATGCCCCCACCAGCTGCACCTATAATTGGTTCGGCAATAAAGGCTGCAATATGCTCAGCTCCTACCCGCTGGATCGCCGTTTCTAAGTCACTGGCACAAAATAATTGACATTCCGGATACGTTAGATTAAATGGACATCGATAGCAATATGGTGCTGATACGCAAGGATAATCCTCTAACAAGGGAACAAATCGTTCACGCCGCTTGACATGACCTGACATAGATAACGCCCCAAGCGTGATCCCGTGATAACTTATCCAACGTGACAGGATTTTTTGTTTCTGATAATCTCCCTGCTCCTGCCAATGCTGGATGGCTATTTTCATCGCTGTTTCGGTTGCCTCAGACCCGCTGTTAACGAAGAATGACCAATAGTCTTCGTCTGCATTGACAAGCTGATTTAATTTTTGAGCCAACTTTTCTGCCGGCTCTGACGTAAATTGGGAACGATACACAAATGATATTTTTTTTGCTTGCTCATGCATAGCCTCAATGATTTCAGGGACCCGATGACCTATGCTTGCTGTGACTGCACCAGAGGAACCATCTATATATTTTTTTCCAGTATCATCATATAGATAGATGCCATCACCATGTGTTGCAGTTGGATAAAAGTCATTCATCATTGGTTTAATCAATAACGAACGTTCCATACGAATCCCCTCTCTCTGTCCTTCACCTTAATCTCTTGTTTCAAACGTTTCTAAAATCTAAAATAGTTTCTTTTTAAAAATTTGGGCTGAGCCATTAATGTGTCGAACGAAATTTCTTTTCCAATCTTTGTCGTATCAATTAATAAAAGCTGATCCTCTAATTCTTGAATTGTTTTTTCTGTTTGATATTCCATTCCACATGAAGAACATTTCATACCCGGTGTTTCTTTTATTTCAATTGCTCGCGTTCCATCAGGAAGTTCCCAGTAAACAGTACAGGTGATTTCACCAACTTGTGCCTCTTCACACCATTCACATTTCATTTTGATAACACCCCCCCTAGTGTTACTCCGTGTCTTTGTATTCCTTCTTTAATTGGGCCTGAAACTTCTTCTCTTTCAGCTCATCACGCTTTTCACGCTTCTCTTTTAATGACGAATAGGTTGGGCTCTGTTGAAAGTTCTGTCTGCGATCATAGCGCTCAAGTGAATCTGGAACAAGATTAAATTGTTCATCATTCAATAAAGAGCTAATTCCTTTTTTCGATGGTTTTGTATCGTGATTTTGATAAATTCCATTAAAATAATCATCTGCACGCCCTGAAACATAATGTTCTGGCTCTGGATAAGTGGTTATGACACCTTCAAAATTACGCAGTACTGTCTTTGTTGGACTTTGTGAAATTACGTAGTTTGGTTGTAATGTAATTTTGCCCCCGCCCCCAGGAGCATCGACGACAAAGGTTGGTACTGCATAACCGGATGTATGACCACGTAACCCTTCAATAATCTCGATTCCTTTTGAAATTGGTGCTCGGAAATGGCCAATCCCCTCAGAAAGATCACATTGATAAATATAATAAGGGCGGACCCGGATTTTCACTAAATCATGCATTAATTTTTTCATAATTGGTACGCTGTCGTTAATACCAGCTAAAATAACCGCCTGGTTTCCAACTGGGACTCCTGCATCAACAAGCATTTCACATGCACGTTTCGATTCTTCGGTAATTTCAATCGACGTATTGAAGTGAGTATTTAACCAAACAGGGTGATACTTTTTCAAAATATTACAGAGGTTTTCCGTGATTCGTTGTGGAAAAACAACAGGTGCTCTCGTTCCAATTCGAATAATTTCTACATGTGTTATTTCTCGCAAATTTTTCAAAATATATTCAAGGATGTTGTCATTAATGAGTAAGCCATCACCGCCTGAAAGTAACACGTCACGAACCTCAGGTGTGTTTCGGATATAATCAATGGCACCATCTAACTGCTTTTTCGGAACGCCCATTCCAATCTGTCCAGAGAATCGACGGCGGGTACAATAACGGCAATACATCGAGCACTGGTTCGTGACGAGAAACAAAACGCGATCAGGGTAACGGTGTGTTAAACCTGCTACAGGTGAATCTTCATCTTCCTCGAGCGGGTCTTCTAAATCATATTTCGTTTTGTTTATTTCTTCTCCGATCGGAACTGATTGCATCCGGATTGGACATCTTACATCTGTTGGATTCATTAATGCTGCATAATATGGGGTAATGTTTAGTGGGATCGTTTTTGAAGAAATTCTTACGCCTTCTTCTTCTTCTGGTGTTAGTTCGATTACCTTTTTTAAATCATCAAGTGTACGGATCGTGTTCGTTAGCTGCCAAATCCAATCATTCCACTTCTCCTCCGGCACGTCCTTCCATAGTTCGATATCTTTCCAGTGTCTTTCTGGTTTATATAAATCAAGCAACATGTTGATTTCCCCCTTAGTTACTGTTCTACACTAGTTACTTGCAATTTTCGTGCCAACTAAGAAGGGTGATTTCAAAATCAGAAAGTCTATCTAGCCCTTCCTTATTAGACACTAGGCAACTTTACGCAGAAACCGTGACATATGCCTCTTTTTTATATATGCAAGTTCCTTCAGTAAGGGGAATCGTTCCACCATTTAATCAGAGCAACTGCCGAATATTCGGCAGCCCTAAATGTTTTCTTGTTTATTTATTATGCCGAAAAATCGGCACAACGTAGAAAAACTGGCAGTTAGTCATGATCCGTTTTTTCACTTAAATCCTTTACCCATACATTCATATCCTCTAATTTATCAAAGATATAACAATTGTTTGTCAATCTGCCGTTATATTGATAGCCAAGCTGATAAAAGGCTGCATTCATACCGAAGGAGAGCGCTCGTGCGATAGAAAAGGCGCAATAAATGCCGTTGTTTCTTAGGTCATTTTCAAGATAGATAAGAAGTTTTTTCATTAATCCGTACTTCCGATGTTCTAGTAATGTGGCACAATCGGTTAGTTCTGCATGGTGAAATATTTGATTGACATCTGCAGAAGCTGCACTAACAAGTTGCTTGTCGCATTCAACCACATAAAAAATCGTTCCTTCATTGATCATTTTTTTTACATAGTCTTCGTTGTTCATCGGTGTCGGATAAATCGCAAACACCTTTCCATAAAGATCGGCAAGTTGATTTCCATCTTGTAACGTTGCTTTACGGAAGTGATAACGATTCGGCGAATTTGTTTCTTCAGGTTTTCTTTCTTTTTCCTGAATTGTATGAATAATCGAATCTTCTTGGATCCAATATTTACTTGTTCTCCGATCGATCTCTTTATAACAGGTCATAATATAATTATCCGTGCCATTGAAAAAACCTTTTATAATCGCTTCCAACTCAAATCCTTTTGCTAGTAGTTGCTGCCAATGCTCTGGTCGAGTGAAAAAGATCACTTTCGTAAACGAGTTTTTTTCCAAAACTCGATCAAGCTCATGAAGAATCATTGTCATATTTCCCCGGTAATTATCGACACGAAGCCGCTCATTAAAATAATCCAGATATAGCTGGATCGTATAATCCAAGGTTTTTACGGTTTTCGTTTCGTAAGTTGGATTCACATGCATCCTCCTTTTACTATGTTTGTTCCATTTGAATATCATACTTTTTCATTTTATATTGAAGCGTTTGTCTTGGGAGCTCTAAGATGTTTGAGGCTTTGAGGACATTTCCATTTGTTACGTTTAACGCTTGTAGAATCAAGTTTTTTTCTGTTTGTTCTACGATAACTTTTAATGGTTTCACGTTTATCCTTTCTTCTTTATAAGTATAAAAAGCAGGTAAATGGTTCACTGTAATCGTATCACTGTCTGTCATATTCATCGCATATTCGATAGAATGCTCTAATTCACGAACATTCCCTGGCCATCGATGTTTTTCAAGTTGGGCCAGCACGTTATCATCGACTTTGATGACAAGTTTATTAAAAAGATAGTTGTATTTTTTGATAAAGTGATGAACCAATAAAGAGATGTCCCCTTTTCGTTCTCTTAATGGGGCAATTTCGATAAAAAAAACATTTAAGCGATAATATAAATCAGAACGTAATAGCTTCTTTTCGATACACTCAAAAGGATGTTCATTCATTGCAACGATGACTCTCACATCAACGACATACGAATCAGTTCCTCCAACTCTGCGAATGACCCCATCCTCGAGAACGCGTAAAAGCTTTGTTTGAAAATCTAATGGCATTGTATGGATTTCATCAAGAAACAAAGTACCTCCATGGGCAAGCTCAAACAATCCAGCTCGGTCAACTGCTCCAGTAAAGCTTCCCTTTTTTGTACCAAATAAAATACTTTCTAGTAAGGATTCTGGTAAAGACGAACAGTTTTGCGCGATAAATGGTCCATTCTTACGCGAGGATGCATTGTGAATTGATTGGACAAGCAACTCCTTTCCTGTACCTGTTTCTCCGTAAATCATGACAGGTGAGGAACTATTTGCAGCCCTTTTGCCAAGCTCTTTTACGTTTTTCATTGCACCACACTCCGTAATGAGATCATCCCAATTATATTTGGCTCCGGAAATGGTCGTCGGTTTCGTCTTTTGATTATTCACTTTTTCTTGAAGCTCAAGAAGTTTTTGCGATAGTTGTTTTACCTGCGATAAATCCTTTGCAATCTCAACCGCTCCAACGATTCTATCCCCTACTTTTATCGGTATGGTTGTATTCACCGTATCAATCAGTTGTCCTTTACTATTTTTATAGGTTTGGGATTGTTGGTAGATCGGTTTTCCGGTTTCGATCACTTTCAGAAGCGTGCTTGTTTGGCTCGTTAATGATGGAAATACGTCTAATACATGTTTTCCAAGTACTTCATCAATCACGACTCCATCGTGTTTAGCAGCGACCTTATTATAAAATATCGTGATGCCTTCAGAATTGACTGCATGAATGGCTTCGTCGATACTTCCTAAAATCGCTTCAAGCATCTGCTTTGTTTCAAAAGATTCCAAAAACACCTCAGGACACCTCAATTCTTTTTATAATAAGGATTATGACTATCTGTTAAGTTATAGCTTACTAGTTTTTCTTCCTATATATATTGTTATTAATAATTTATTACAACTATTCTTCATCCCCATCTAAGCACAAAAAAAGGCCACTAGTAAAGAGACTAGCAGCCCAAAAACGTATTTATTATTCACCTTTTATACTAGCAATAACCTCATCAACAAGATCTGTAATCTCCTGCTTGTCTTGATCTGACACCTGCTTTTTCGGCAATTGACTGACCTTCTTTTTTACGTCTTTAAGAATTTCAATCGCACGTTCAGTGTATTGCTCCTTTGAGTTAGGGAATTCTTTAGCTAAGTTTAAATTATTTTCTGCTTTTTCAAGATGATTTTGAAGTGATGTTTTTAGTCCGTAATGTAATTCTTTTTCTAAAATTACCTTTTCAACATCACTGATTGTTGTATTTTTAATCGTAAATGTAACTGTCTTCATTTCTTCTAAGTTATGCACCTTATCAATAGCACGGTATGATAAGGTGTATTCACCTTCAGTTGTTACAGTAAATGGCTGGTCATATTTTGTCCAGTCACCATCGTTTAGTTTATACTCGATATAGTCTAAACCAACACCAGCATCTGTTGCAGATAGAGTGACTCCTACTTCTTTCGAGTATTCACCATTGACTTTATCTGGTGCTGTTAAAGTATGTGTACTTACTGGTGCTGTGAAATCTTCAGAAATGCGTCCTTCTGCAGTATACGTAACCGTTCCTTCGATACTTTTCACAAAATCGACCGTTGCTTGTAAGTCTTCTGGTCCTTGAATAGGGTTTTCACCAAGTTCAGCAATCCGATATTTGTCACTGCTGTGAGGATACATATAATTATTTACGGTTACGGTATATGTTTTATCCGGATCAATTTTAGAACCGTCTGGTAAATACAAATCAATCACTTCACCAAATGATCCTTTCGTGCTATCCCATGTATAGCTAAACCCAGCAATACTTACATCAGGACCATAACTGCTAAATTGACTATTGATAATCGCTCGCATATCAGAACCTGTTACTTCAAGTTTAACCAAAGTGTTGCTAAATGGTTGGATATTGAACAGTTCATTCCATGTCATATCACCCGCATTAAGATCATCGCGGATTCCTCCACCATTCATTAAGGCAAAGTCACTATTCATGGCAGCAGCCATGCCGTCTGCAATTAAGTTTCCTAATGCATTATCACCAATTAATCCTTTTTGCGTATATCCGCCATCCATTTCTGAACCCGCTACACCAACTACTTCGTTTAGCTTTGGTCCAACTTTTTCTAAATAGTTGTCTAATAGAGATTTAACTTCTGGATCAGGAGTGATGCCTGCTTGAACGACATCAACAATTTCAGCAGATTTTTTCACGATATCACCTGACAAACGATCAATTTCAAGCTCAACATCAGAAAATGCTTTTCCGTATTCCCAAGCTTGGACAATCAATTTATTGTCAACAACTGCGTTAACCTTTACATGATTATGAGCTGCAAAGATTACGTCAACTTCATCATTTACTTTTGTTGCAATGGTTGCGATTTCACCAGAAGCCGTTTGACCTGATTGGTTACCAGGTACATGTGCCAAGATGACGATGGCTTCAACACCTTGTGCTTGAAGCTCTGGTACATATTTGTTGACCGCTACTGCTTCGTCTGTAAAACGAATATGTTCATTTCCTTTTGAAATAATCATGTTTGGTGTATCGACTGTTGCTACACCGATAAAGCCAATTTTTTCCCCATCAACCTCTTTAATTGCATAAGGATCTAAAACTAAATCACCTGAATCTTTATACTCAACGTTTGCTGCGACCATAGGAAAATCAATTCCATCATAATTCGGTGTCCCATTTTCATGGTTTCCACCATTGATAAGACGCATCATTTCATCGACACCTTCATCAAACTCATGGTTTCCTACAGTACCTACATCAAAACCGATGGATTCCATCATTTCAACTGTTGGTTCATCTTGTAATAGAGCCGAAACAGGTGAGCTTCCTCCAACCATATCACCAGCATGGACAATCAATGTGTTCGGATTTGTTGCTTCACGACCACGCAAGTGTGCTGCAAGGTAATCCATGCGACCATAGTTTACTCCGTTTACAGTTCCTGTTACATCCACTTTACCGTGAAGATCATTCACACCTAATAACTGAACACTAATAGTATCATTTTCCTCATTACCAGTCCCCGCAGTATAGCCATTTGCTTCCGCTTCTTGTGCACTTGCGAAGAAAATTCTTTTTTCGACCGGTACTTCTTCCCATTGTTCTGGAGTCACATAGCTTTTCGTATATGAATTCCCTACAAATCTAGTAAACCCTTTACCTTCTTCTCTCGCACGGAATGCAAAAGGCAATTCCATTAATGGAACAGCTGGATCCCAAATACCTAATCCTGTATCCTTTGCTTCTTTTACTGCCGCTTGGAACATATTGTAATCCGTTTCATTACCTACAGGCCAGATGAAGTAAGTAGCTGCATATCCCTTTTTCACCATTTCTAAATTTGTGTTCAAATGATCACTTTTTCGAATAACTTGAGCTAATAAACGTCCATAATCATCTGTCACTTCATCACCTAGCTTAACAATAACCTCGTCACCAGGCTTTAACATCTCATTCAAATAAGCCTTAGCTCTGTTTCCATGATCTAATTGATTTTGATCTGCTTCATTTTGAGGAGAATGATAGGTTTCTGGTGTATCAATGTTTACATAACGAACTTTTGTCGATCCTAAAACAGGTGTTTCTAAATGAATCGTGTCACCATCAACAACACTTTTCACTGTAGAAGAATATTCTCCAGCAGATTCCGGTGCTTCAGGCTGTGGATCTAATATTTGGATATCCCCTGCTTTACGAGGTAATACTTGGTATGAATCATACTGGCTTAATACTCCCGTAAATTCATACCATTTTCCAGCTTCTAATGCAGAAATCACATTAGTCGCTTCCATTATGCGAATCGTTGTACTGTTGAACTCTTCATCGATTACCGATACATTGTATCCGCCACCAGCAGCTGAACTTGGAACACTGTTAACGTAACCTTTTACTTTAACTAGTTGTCCTTCTTTTTGCTCTGCAATACTATCATAATTTAAATCTAGTAATGTCATTTCAGTCGCTTGTGGCAATTGGTTGTTTTCTGATAAAACTTCAATCCCATTTGCGATTGGCTCAATTTCTGTTAAGCCCTTATATGATGTGATCGTACCTGTAATTTTTATTTGTTTGCCTTCAGTTAATTCTGGGAAACTAGCAGCAGACATGGCAA
Source organism: Bacillota bacterium (assembly GCA_051750265.1). Classification (GTDB taxonomy): domain Bacteria; phylum Bacillota; class Bacilli; order Bacillales; family Bacillaceae; genus Metabacillus. The sequence goes on from JBNJJO010000013.1 coordinate 47,570, forward strand.
AAATGTTAATACCTGCTGTTTCATCTTGTATAAAGGTAGACAGTTTACCGCCGCCAATTGCAGAGTTGTCAGCTGTAACCGTACCTATAACAGTTACTTCTTTTCCCGATTTTGTACGAGCCTCTGCGATTGAAATTGGTTCACCTGGTGTTACAGGGTCTGGGTCAACTGGGTCACTGGCGTCGACGAATTCAATAGTAGTAGGCGTTTTGATTCCTGGGTTAGAAAAATAGGTGAATAGGTTACCAGTAATTCTAACCTTTTTCCCAATTATAGTAGGGTTTGTCAAAAGCCCAAATTCTTCTCTTATAGAAGAAGGTGAATTAGGTAACTGTACTGGCATAATTTTCGACCCTTCTTTTTCTGAAGGTGAATCTGCTATTGCAAAGTTCGTATCCGCACTAAATGGTGATTCAAAGTCATATGAACCAACACCAGCAGTATATCCTACAATATAACCTTCGACAGTTGCACTCTCACCACTGTTATTACTTTTAGCAATAGCTTCTGCAACAGAAAGAGGTGCTTCTTCAGCTTTTGCTTCCGGTGTAAAATTTAATAGAATACTTGGTAAAACTAATGCAAAAATCATGAATAATGATAGAAACCTATTTACTACTTTATGCCCCATTGTTCTCCTCCTAAATAGTTATTCCCACAAGTCTAAACTTACAATAGTATTGTTTAGGCATTGTAAATAAAATGTAAAATTTAACAGAAATACATTTAAATTACAAAAAACGAGTCGAATTTACTAGACGTTGACAAATATTCGTTTTTCTTGTCGACAACACTATTTGTATTCCCTTACCCTTTTCTAAGGAGAAGATCATTAATTGAACAGGATAAGGATAACCATAGAAATTAACAATCCCGCTAATGGTTCGTTACCATAAGCAAACTTTTTACTGACAGATCTCCCCTCTTTAACCTCTTCGATTGATTCTCAACTCAAGCAATGAAATGATTGTTTTACTAACAGTTAATGGGGTTAAATGACTTCCACTCCCTTATTTCCAGAAATTAGCCTAGTTAACAATTCATCCAAAACACCATTATAATAACCAAAAATATTATTGATCTTTTTTCGTTTCGTTGCTTGAAACGCAATTTTAATCGCTAAGATTCCGATGTCTAGCAACGCTTTTTTATCAAATTGTTGCTTTATAGGTTTTATTTGACCTAAAAAAACGCCATATAAACGGTGAGGGCACTGAAAAAGTCTATTTTTTTCAGAACAACAATATAAGTCATAAAAAAACGGACCTCTAGAATCGCTTCTAAGGCCCGTTTCTTGCTTAAGGATACCTTTAGTACCCCAAAAAACTTTAGTTTTTTGCGGAAGACCACTTTTTCAGCAGTCTCATAAACGGTTGACTGTCTTTTTCTCTTTTGTGAAGCAATGACACATCTCCCTAAATGATTCATATGGTAACAAAACAGGGCCGTCATACGTTTTTAGATCTATTATATTTTTTAAAGGAGAAGAATTGGTTTTTGGTGTGACATTTTCAGGCTTGTCTTGTGTGACATTTTCATTTTCGCGTGTATCTATGTATGGCTGAATGACGATTGCGTTTGATGTTTGTTGTTGATCACTGGTGCGTTTCATCTTGTACTGTTTGATGATTCCTAGTTGTTCAAGTTTATGACAAATGCGAATGATCGTTCTTCTGCTTTTTCCTATGAGTTCTCCAATTTTGTTTTTTGTTAAGGCTGTTTTCGCAAAGATTGATCGTAAATAACTATACTATACGGATATAGCCTGTCTTCGTGCTCTTTTCGCTTATTTACTAAGTGGTACTCTCTTGAAATTGCTTTTAGTTTCTACCATAAAAATCCAAAAGCCGTTTTTTAAAAGTCTAAAAGCAACAAACTTTTAGAAAAGAGCCTTTGTTAAAAAAGAAACTCCTAAATATTTAACATTGTATCTTCCGATTAGTTTTAAGATTGTAATCATTGTTTTGGACAGTTTATGTATGTGGCGTATGATGTGGTTGTATACTGATTGATTTAGTTCATCAATTGTTTGGAATGTAATTAATTTCTGATAAGTTTCTGAACAAGCTATAAGTGTGATTGCTTTTTTCTTCATACATCATACCTCCTATATAATCCTTCAAAAAATATATAGGGATTTATTACTTGTTCGGTATCGTTGAATTTATATTTTTTTATGTTTGTTTTGCAAGAACATTTACGTTACTATTTAGTCACACATTAAATGTGACCAAATGGTAACTTATTTTTTCAAAACCTAAGGATGAGGAACATGATTGACGAGCAACTTACGATTGTTTTCAAAGCACTGGGTCATCCGATTAGGAGACAAATTTTAGATTATTTAAAAGATGGTCCAAGAACAACTGGAGAACTTAATGACAGCTTTCAAGATGTCACGAGATTTGCAGTGATGAAGCATTTAAATTTATTAGAAGACGCTAACTTAATTTTAATTAGAAGAGAAGGTCGTACACGTTTAAATTTCTTAAATGTAGTGCCACTTCAACAGATGTATGATCGCTGGGTAAGTAAATATCAATCAACGATGGCCACTTCGATTTTAAATTTAAAACAAGTAGCTGAGAGGAGAAATGAAGAAATGGAAAATACACATAGTTTAAAACATGATACGTTTCAAATTGAGCAAGAAGTGATTATTGACGCAGATCGTCAAACTGTATTTACCTCTTTAACCAAAGATATCAATCAATGGTGGGCATACCGTTTATTTGGACAAGAGTCCATATTGAGTTTGGAACCAAAAGTTGGTGGAAGTTTTCTTGAAGATGCAGGAAATGGCGAGGGCGCAATTTGGGGGACTGTTACGTATGTGAAGGCTGCAGAAGAAATCCGTTTAAATGGATTATTAGGCATGCGTGGTGCGGTTAACAGTGCATACTCATTCAAGTTTGAGGAAAAAGGAAATTCTACTGTATTAAAACTGTCTCATTCTGCTGCAGGTCTGTTAGACCCAAATTGGAAGGACATGCATAGTCATGGATGGGAAGAATTATTGGGTACCTTTTTAAAGGATTATGTTGAAACTGGAAAGCTTCCTGAAGAGCGACAAAAATAGGTGATCACATGATTAAAGTGAATGTATCTGTAAATATAAATAAACCTCATCAAGAAATTTTCGCTTATATAGCAAACTTTGAAAACAACCCTAAATGGCAGGGTGGCATGCTTGAAGCTACCTTTACTTCAGACGGGCCTTTGCAAAAAGGATCAACGTATGAACAAGTTGCTACCTTTTTAGGAAAAAAGATTTATACTACTTTTGAAGTGATTCAATTTGAAAAGGATTATCTAATTAAAATCAATAGTGTGGAGAGTTCATTCCCAATTACGGTAACTCGGTTTGTGGAGCCTGCTGCTGAAGGTACGAAAGTTTCGGCTATTGTTGAAGGTGATGCGAGTAAATTTTTCAAAGTTGCACAACCATTGTTAAAATCAATGGTAAAACGATCAGTTACATCTGATTATAATAGGCTTAAGAAATTAATGGAAAGTTAGAAAAAGAGCATCAAAAAGTGCTCTTTTTTCTATACCTGCTTTTCTACATACGATGTCCACAGGAAATTTCGTTTTAAACAGCAACCGTTGATTGTTTTTTCTTATCTTGCCTTTGTTTTCGGAAATCGAGCAGTGTCATCAGGATGACAATGATAAAACAGATGCTTGAAAGTTGAAAAACAGTACCTAATTCAACAAATACAGAAACAGCTGCTAGAAGAATAGCACTTAAACCAATATTTATTCCACAAAAAAGCTTGTAGACCTTCTGAATATTTGACTTAGTTAACAAGTTGAAATAGGTGACTAGAAAAGCCTTTAAGAAAAACAAAAGAGCCAACATTAAGTAGCTCTTTTTGTCTCACTAATATATTTTATTGTGGATTGTTTTGGTAGTCCATTGCAGTAGTTTGTGCCTGTTGGAGTTTTTGTTGTGCATTTTGAACGTCTAGTTGTTCTTGCTCAACTTGTTGTTGTGCTTGTTTTAGTTGGTGAATTTCCGTTTGCACCTGTTGTTGTGCTTGTAGTAATTGTTGATTTTCCATTTGTAACTGCTGGTGTGCCTTTTGTACGTCTTGTTGCGCTTTTAGTAATTTCTGCTGTTGATTTTGTTCCATAAAGAATTAGCCTCCAATAATTATATTCGGGTGCATAAACTTCCCAATAATTATCGTGCTCATAATAACTTTTTCTATGCTATAACCTGATTGAACTGGATACATTAAGTGCTTTTTTATTTCCTGCATAGCTTTCTCCCAAAAGTTCTTTATTTATTCTTTTATCGCTGTAATTTTTCATATTTCTGCTTAAATACTTAGGTCACATTCTAGCCTTAAGGGGGAGAACTTTTTCGTTAAGGAAAATGGGCATGGATTGTTTTCCATTTTATTGTTATCACTACCATTTTTTAGCTGGTTTTAACGAAGTATAATAAAATGAATTCTTGATTTTATAAAATATAGGAAAAAAACATTTACAACGGGTAGGAACGACATGGAAAGTGGAGTAAAAAGAAAACACATGGGTGAAAATTCATCCATGTGTTTTCATATAAGACTCGCTGACTTTAAACGGTAAATCAAGTAAATAGAATATGGAGTTACTAAGAAAATCGCCGAATAAAGACCTGGTGTATACGTTTTTAATATAATTGTTTGTAGAACATGAACGATATTATGTAGTAGCACAAATAGAAGGAAGACTAAAAATAACTGTGAACTCCAATTGCTAGTTAAATAGTGGACTTTAAGAAACGTAACAATGGACATCGTTAAGAAAATATAAACATCCCTCTTAGCAAAACCGTATGAATTAACATTCCAAAAATGCCAGATCGCATTTTTTATCCACTTTCTTTCTTTTCGAATCATACTTTCTATTCTATTCGCCCATTTTTCTACTGCGATAATCTCCTCAAAATCATGCAGCATGAAAACAATAACGAATAACCAAATGGCATTATATATTTCAAGTTGAAGCAAATTTTCTCCCTCCCCTTCCATTTTATAGTATATACATTGGATAAATAAGTAAAGTTTCAATTGAACCATTAATCATTTACGATATATTATGCCTATCGTTTTACACCATCCTTTTGAGTGCGACGTTTCGTACCAATTCTTTTTACGCTGTCCTACTACACAATAAAGAACCAACATTTTTATGCTGGCTCTTTTCCTTTTCTCTTTGCAATTTAATAGTAAGGGTAGTACGGGGAATAATATGGATATGGATATGGATATGGATATGGATATGCGTAAGGTAATAATGATAATGCTGTTAATAAAGCAAGAGGTAACACCTGACGTCTAAAGCGTCTGAACCTTCTGCGAGGGCGTCCATAACCATAACCATAATCATAATCATAACCATAACCAAATTGTCGATCCTCTAATTCATCACTTTCTCTCTCCGCTGTATCCTCACCCATTAATACAGTAATACGATCTCCACTTACATCCTCAATAATACCATCGAAAGAACTCCCATCAGTCATCGTTAAAATAACATGATGATACATATACTTTTTGCACTTACCATGTAAATTCCTTGTGTAATCTGATTCATTATGATATTCATATCTTTCTACAGTCATCTTTATACCCACTCCTTTCAAAATACATGATATTCACCTAGTGGAAGTACGTTACAACTTTTTGAGGTGCAAATTAATTTTTTTTGTATTACATGTAAGGAATGGTCCAAAAATGCAAAAAATGAGAAAATCCCTTTAAATTCTATAATGGATTTTCACCATTATCCATAATCACAAAAAAGCAGTGAGATTTTAAAATGCATGAAATCCACTGCTTTTATATACGTTATTAAATTTGATCCATACTTCGCTCCCACAAAATTTTTTTTGTATTAAGTATATGTATGAAAACTTGTTTTGTTTCGATAGTTAACTAAAAAATAAGTAAATTAATTAGGCTCAACATGAACATGTACGTCATAAACACCATGTTTAGTTTTTAGAACATCTTCAACCTTGGTTGAAATATCATGTGCATCACGAATACCCAAGTTTGAGTTCACAAGGATCACAATGTCTACTACAGAATTATTTCCATAGTTCCTCGCTTTAATATCTTTTACACCCTTTACACCATAGAGAGATAGGACGGTTTCTTTATAAGTTTGAATCTTTTCTGTATCATACCCGTCTGTTAAATGATGGGAGGCATCTCGAAAAATATCCCATGCCGTTTTACAAATAAGCAATCCTACGATCATTGCCGTTACAGGATCAAGCCATGGAAGAGCAAATTGCGAACCAATTATTCCAATGACTGTTCCAATACTTACCCAAGCATCAGATAGGTTATCTTTTGCCGCAGCCATTAATCCTTGGCTATTGATTTTTTTACCTAAATTCCTGTTATATCGATAAACAACAAACATAACGATTGCACAAAAAATTCCGGTCCATGCTGAAACTAAGTCAGGAGTTTGATGCTTGTTCACAAAAACAGACAGAACGGCACCATATAAAACCTGAATTCCAACGACAATCATGATGAAAGATGCGACCATTGAAGCAACCGTTTCAGCCTTCCAATGACCATAAGGATGATCTTTATCAGCTGGTTTTTGCGATACCTTAAGTCCGATTAATACTGCAATTGAGGCAATAATATCGGTGGCATTATTTAAACCATCGGCTTTTAGTGCTTCCGAATTTGCGGTATATCCTATCATTAATTTTAAAGAGGATAAACAAATATAAGCAATTATACTAATAATTAGCCCTCGTTCTCCCAATTTCAAATCATTATATTGTTGTTCCAAACTATTTCAGCCTCCACTTTTCAATTACTTGAACATAATAACAAGTAACAATCGAGTGGGTCTAGAGCAATCTTGTTTCACTATTCTATACTAGTAATGTTCGCGCAAAAGAGTTTCGTTAGGTAAACTATTACTTATACTTTCACCCTCGCCAGATGTTTATGTAAGTCAACCGTTAATAACAGTGTAAATTTCATTAAGATATGCTCATACTTTAACTTTTAGTTGTACAATGGGCTAATTCGTTACACAGCCTGTTAGTTTACTATTATTGTGAATATATAGTGAAGCCTGTCCCTTTTCGATTGACCACCACTTCATATAATTTTATCACTTTCAATCCTTATTGCATCAGGTATTACAAAGCATTTAGCATCACTTGTCTAAATAGCTAACGAATGATACGGAAGCAGCAATTGAGATTGCAAAAGATAATTGGTTGGTGCAGGCCCACGTTTCCTAATTGTACCGATAAGACATCTATATTTATATATTAACAAGTCTAACCCTGTTTCTTGTTTTTCCTTATCATTAAAGTTATTCATCCACTCTGTCTCATAAATAGAAGGTGTTCTTTACCTTCAATCCATGAGCGGCTAATGACCTAGGAAAAAAGGGTTTAGTTTTCCCCCTCGAGGGGCTAGGCATCCGACTTTTCACAAAGTCGGACTGCTGGAGCTGGATGAAGAGCACTTATCCACAGTCCTAGAATTTTATAATTTTCTAAACGTCAAAAAAACCAACCTTTAAAGGTTGGCTCAAACTGTCAACACTCACGTTACGTATGTCTCCTCAACCTCGTCAAACGGTAAAATATATCCTTTGTGTTCAAGACTTCCTGTTCCACATTTTAAATCCAGACATGTAAAATTATCCTGAGCACATTTTTTACAGTACATCTTTTTACAACTTTGACAACGATAAATTTCTACCGAAAATTCATTGCACCCACAATTTGTGCAAATAGCATAGCCTATCTTCCTCAAAGTTTCCACCCCTTAATTCGTTGTAATTGAAACCATTATCCAAGGGATAATCAAAAGACAAACCGTATCGGCAAAGCTTAAAGGCTTATAAATTAATTAAAGACCTGCGTTAGTGCGTATAAAATATTGTCTTTTCCCTTTTTTACAGTATACTCTTGTCCCTGTTTTGGGTTCCCTCTCAAGGTTAGATGCTGTGACCACAGAACATTGTAAGTGCGTTTTTTTCTTATCGAAATAAGGATTCTGCAAGAATCAAGTAGATTTTTTGTAGAAAAACTCAACTGAACGTTTTACATAAGTTACACGTCCAGTTGAGTAAATTTATTTCCCTATGAAACTTTGCTTACGTGCGTTCAATTACTGTTGCAACACCTTGACCGCCGCCAATACATAATGTCGCTAATCCGTAACGCCCATCTCTTCGCTTTAATTCATGCAGCAACGAAACTAAAATACGCGTTCCACTTGCACCAATAGGGTGTCCTAATGCAATTGCTCCACCATTCACATTTAATATCTCTTCATTAAAATTTAACCCTTTTCCAACTGCTAACGACTGTGCAGCAAAAGCTTCGTTTGCTTCAATAAGATTTATGTCTTCAATGGACAAACCTGCTTTTTCCAATGCTTTTTTCGTAGCTGGAACCGGACCAATTCCCATAATACTTGGATCAACACCTGCACTTGCATTCGCACGGATTGTTGCAAGTGGCTCAAGTCCTAATTCTTCCGCTTTTTGCTTGCTCATTACAACGACTGCTGCAGCTCCATCATTTATGCCTGATGCGTTACCTGCGGTTACACTGCCGTCTTTTTTGAAGGCTGGGCGTAATCCTCCAAGTTTTTCAGCGGTTGTACCAGCCCTTGGAAACTCATCCTTTGCAAAAACAATTGGGTCTCCTTTTCGCTGTGGTATTACAACAGGAACAATTTCATCTTCAAAACGGCCAGCCTCAATTGCTGCAACCGCTTTTTGTTGACTGTTGGCAGCAAATTGATCAAGTTCTTCCCTCGTCAACTCGTATTGTTCACAAAGGTTTTCTGCTGTAACTCCCATATGATAATCGTTAAACGCACACCATAAGCCATCTTTAATTATGCTGTCCACTACTTTTTGGTCTCCCATGCGGTATCCTGAACGTGCACCGTCTAATAAATACGGCGCTTGGCTCATGTTCTCCATACCTCCTGCAACAACAATGTCAGCATCACCGGCTAAAATCGACTGCATAGCTAAATGAACCGCTTTCAAACCAGAACCGCAGACTTTATTAATCGTTAATGCTGGTACCTCTTGAGGTATCCCCGCTTGAATCGAAGCTTGTCGAGCAGGATTTTGACCTAATCCGGCTTGGAGGACGTTCCCCATAATAACTTCACTTACTTGATCCGGGTTAATTCCAGCCTTTTCTAATGCCGATTTAATAACATGAGCACCTAGTTTTGTCGCTGAAACATCTTTTAAACTTCCACTAAAATTTCCGATTGGCGTGCGAACCGCACTTACTATAACTATTTCTTGTTGCAACATTATCTTCCTCTCCTTTTAGAAAAACTCATTTATTACTCAGCATCTACTATACTATAAGCTTTCTTCCTGCTTGCCCCGGTTTTAATAGCAGCTTCAGCAACGGCAGTGGAAACAGCAGTTACTACCCATGGCTCCTTTCGAATCACATAGGATCATATCCTTAACACCCATGTTAAGAAGAAGTTTAGTAATTGCGATACCGGCCGCCCCTGCGCCACTAACGACAAAATGTATGTTTAATGTAGTAAAATATCTAAATATAATTCTATCTATTAATGATATTTCTTTAAAATTGAATAGTTAGTATAAACCTTTTAATAGATAATTTTATTTCAGCTTGAAGTTTACTTATTCTGTTGAAATTTCTGACAGCAAATTCGTTGTTTCAGATACTAGATTATGAATTTATATGATTAATCCGATCCGGTATTAAATAAATCTTCCTTTATTTTCGCTAAGACAGTGTTTGGGGTTACATTTTGATTCTCTTTAACCTCAAGAGACGTAATCAAACCACTCATCCCTACGCTAATTTCTTTTACAGAACCGTTCTTTTCTCTTATTAAAAACAGCTTTTCCCATTCATATATATAGGATGATTCGTTTACCAAAATGTTTTCAACCTTGCCATAGCAAGGGCTGTAAATTTGCTGCATTACCTCTAGCATTTTACCCTCCTGGAAAATCAACGAATTTTCAGAATATTAAAACCATTTATTGTTTAATTCTACTATTTTGATCGTTTTTCTAACCAGTCGCCGACAGTTGGATAGGTTATCTTTACTGCTTTAGGTCCAAATGTTACAGACACATGGCCGGTAGGCAATGTAACGTACTCTTTATCTTTGCTTGAGATGACGTCCATAAGCGCTTTCACTTGATGCGGTTGGGCAATATGGTCTTTATCAGCTGACATGTTGAGTACATTTGCCGTAATGTTTTTTAAGTTAACCTTTCGACCCCGAATGACGAGCTCTCCTTTAATCAGCTTATTTCGCTGGTAGAAATCCCTGATCCACTGACGATACGCTTCACCTGGAAATGGAATGCCATCGGATACCCACTTTTGTAGTAATTTCCAATTTTCTATAAACTGTTCGTTGTTTGCTCGTTCAACAAGACTAATGTAAGGTCCGAAAAAGTTTGTCGTTGGTTTTAACATCTTGTTTCCGAAATCAATCATTTCAGGTGGAATTAGACCTAGTGTTTCGACGACATTGTCGATGTCAAAGTATCGTTCATCAAGGAAACAACCATATAAGCCTGTTTCTTCAAAATCAAATGGACTTGCCATAAATACTAAGTTGCGAACCGGCAATTCAGGATGAAGAGCGGCGAAAGCAGATGTCATTGTACCACCCATACAATAGCCAAGAATCGAAACTTCGTCTGCATTTGATGTCCGCAGTACTTTTCGAACAGCACGTGGTATGTAGTCTAAAATGTAGTCATCAAGTTTCATAGTCTTGTCTTCATAACTTGGTGTGCCCCAATCTAGGAGATACACATCAAAACCACGGTTAACCAAATATTCTACTAAACTGTTTCCTTTTGTTAAATCTAAGATATAAGGTTTATTAATGAGTGCATAAACCAATAAGAGAGGCACTTTGTACTTTTTCGGCTGATCGGATACATACCGGTATAACTTCGCTTTGTTTTTTGTCCATATGACTTCTTTTGGTGTTAGACCAACTTCCGGTTCGGGTTCGGTTGTTAACACTTCCGTTGCCCTAGTTAAACGGGAATACGATTCTTGGAACTCATTAGGAATCGTTTCCATAAGCTGCTGCCATTCTTTTGAGCCTATTATGCTCATTGACTCTCACACCTTTCCTGTTCATTTTAAAATGAGTGTATTACATGTATAGTCCGCCGTTAATATTTAACTGCTGTCCTGTGATGTATTCACCATCTTTGCAGAGAAAAACGACTCCACGTGCAATTTCATCCGGTTGACCAAAACGACGTGCTGGAATTTTCGCAACAATTTTTTCGCGGACATTTTCCGGAATTTCTTGGACCATCTCTGTGTCAATAAATCCTGGGCAAATCGCGTTAACGGTTACATTGCTTTTTGCAAGCTCAAGCGCAAGCGATTTTGTGTAACCAATCATTCCCGCCTTTGCTGCAGCATAGTTTGTTTGCCCAAAGCCCCCTGCTTGTCCGATAATAGAGGAAATGTTAATGATTCGCCCTGCATCTGATTCAAGAAGGTGAGGCAAAGCAGCGGAGATTGTATTGTAAACGCTGTTTAAATTCACATCAATCACTGTTCTCCAGTCTTCTTCACTAAGCTTTTTGAAAGTAGAGTCCCGTGTAATTCCCGCATTATTGACAATGATATCTACTCTACCGAAATGAGCAATGGCTTCTTCTACTAGTTTTCTAGATTGATCTAAATCTGAAACATCTGCCTGCACCGCGTAAACTTCGCTTCCTTCTGCCTTAAGTTCTTCGATAAGCTTTTCTGCCGTTCCTTTGCTGCTGTTATAGTTTATTACGACTTTTACACCGTTCTTAGCCAATTCCTTTGTAATTGCTTGTCCGATTCCTTTTGCGCCACCTGTCACTATTGCCACTTTATTGTTTAAATCTGCCATCTGGATGCACTCCTTATGTATTTATTATTTTTAAATGATATTTTAAAAGACCTTACCGACTATTTATCTAATTTATTGTTTCTCAGCTGTATCAGCAGTCTCAGCTATCTCAGCTGTTTCTTTAACGTTTCCAGCACTGCTTTTTTCATTTAGCAAGGCAAGGATTTCATTAAGTTTATTGTCTAGACTCTTAATTTCATTTTTCACACGTGTCATTTCACGTTTTAGTTCCGCTTGGTTTACTTGATTTGCGCTGGTTTCTTCAACCAACTCTTCTAAATTATCAACTTTTGAGTCTACATTCACGACAAGAGATGCGATGTTTGAAAGGTCATTTCGAGTAGGTAGATTCACTTGAGTCAAATAATTTTCTGTCGTTTCATTTAACATATTCTTGACCTGAAGATTCATTTCCAGGACTTTTCCCATCCACTCGGAAAAATATTCTTCCTTCATTTTTTCATCTAATACATTACCCCAATAGGATTCAGACTGGTTATAAATGTCTTTCCACAAATCCATTGGATTAAAGTTTTTTTGTTGAGTCATTTGTTCGCTCCTTCCAGTTGATTTGTTATCACGAATTTTATATTAAATGATAATTAAAGTCCTTACAAGGCAAGCATTTTAATTTTTTTGTCAAATTAGTGTAGATATTTGAAGATTTTTGATGAAAAATGTCATTACCAGTTTGATAAAATTCTGAGCCTAAATCCTTTACAATAGTAGCTATTACAAAGAAATAGAGTGGATTAGCACAATGAGAATGACGAATGAGAATTTTGTCACAATTTGACTAATTCTTTTTATATAATTCGGTTTGACAAACGAATCATATAGGTGTAAATTACACATATAGAAACTTTAAGCTATTTGTAGGTGATCCAATGTCAATGAAAAAAGATAGTAATGACTCGAAATCAAAAGATGAGAAAATAATGACCAGTGTTCCGAAAAACTTAATGATACCTGTGCTATTGTTAAGTCTACGCGGTTGGAATTTGCATGGATACAAATTGATTCAACAGTTGACCCAATTTGGTTTCTCATCTATTGACCAGGGTAATGTTTATCGAATGCTTAGACAACTAGAAAAAGATAATATGGTAAAGTCTGAATGGGATACTTCAACAGGAGGACCGGCAAAGCGGATCTACTCTTTAACCGATGCCGGTGAGGCTTATCTAAATACGTGGGCGGGTTCGCTTGAGCAATACCAATCGATGCTTAACCGTTTTTTTACAATGTACACGGATATGTTCATGCCAATATCTTCAACAAATCGTAATAAAGAAGACAAAGAGTAATTTCTTTTGTTGCTCTATTATGCAAAGTGACTCTGCAGTATTACTGCAACCACAATAAATATTCCATTTTTTAAAGGAGGATTTTAACATGGCTATAAACAAAAAAAGCCTAAGTAACGCTCAGAATGATTTTAATTTTATTGACTCTTTTTGGGACAGTTGGAAAAGCGGATTGAACTTCTTCTACGATTCTCAAAAGGAAGTGGAAAATCTTGCGCTTCAAGCATTTGAACACCAAAACGAAGCATGGGAAAAGGTAACTAGCAATATAGACAGAATTGAAGAGGAACAAAAAAGATTACTTAAAGAAATGCGTCAATACCTTATGCAGAACATTCAAAATGTTAGCAGTGAAGAATCAAGTAAATCTTTCGAACAGTCGAATGAGCAGCTTGATGAAGTAATCAGCCGCGTTCAACAACTAACTTCAACACCTTTTAAAGCGAATTTAAATGTATTAAGTCAGTCACAACAGCAATTCCAAGAATCTATTAAAACAGTTATCGGCCATCAACAAAAAACTCGTGAAGAACTAAAGCCAGTACTGGAAAATTTTTTAAACCAAGTGAAACCAACACAAAAAGGTGTTCTCAATGCATTTGAAACCAACACAAAAACTGCATTGAGTATGTTTAACTAGAACAGCGAGAAATCGCTGTTCTTTTTTTAACATATTGAAATATTAAATAGTAAAGGGGATATAACGGCTTTAACAGAAAATCTTAAGGTGGTTTTTGATTGACTGTTTTTCTGTTGGTATCCTTAAAACGATAAAAAAGAGGTGGGATTTTTGAAATTAGCCGAAAAAGTAGCTTTAATTACAGGTGGAGCAAGAGGAATTGGTAAAGAAACTGCTCGAAAATTTTTGCAAGAAGGTGCCAAGGTAGTCATATGTGATCGTGATAAGTCTGCTGGTATGGCTGTCTTAGAAGAGTTTGGTGATAAAAATCAGATTGAATTTTTTGAAGTTGATGTTACTAATACTGCACAAATAGAAGAAATGGTTCAATCAACGATAGATACTTATAGTAGAATAGATATATTAATTAACAATGCAGGAATAACGATTGATGGGTTCCTTACAAAAATGAATGAAACTGATTGGGAAAAGGTAATTGCCGTAAATTTATCAGGTGTCTTTAAATTCACGAAGGCTGTTATTCCAGTTATGATGGAACAGAAGGCAGGAGTGATTATTAATGCTTCTTCCGTAGTAGGATTATATGGGAATATTGGTCAAACCAATTATGCTGCAACGAAAGCAGGAGTAATTGGTCTTACCAAAAGCTGGGCGAAAGAATTTGGGCCAAAAGGTATTCGGGTTAATGCAATAGCTCCCGGTTTCATTGAAACTGACATGACCTCAGCAGTACCTAAAAAGATTCTAGATACCATGAAAGAAAAGACACCACTGAAAAAACTTGGTACACCTGAAGATATTGCCTCTGCATATTTATTTTTGGCTTCAGATGAAGCGAATTTTATAAATGGAGCGGTTTTAAGTGTCGATGGCGGCTTAGTTATTTGAAATAGCAGGAATATGAGTTAATACTGTAATCGTGCCGAGGTGTGAGTATGACCCAAAAGGATAAATAACTTTTGGGTTTTCCAGCATTTTTTAGTATTTTTTCTGGTTTTTAATAGACTTTGTCATTTCTTATCCTTTAGGCGCCCTCTTTTACTGCCTTCTTTAGTAGGTTGTGAAGGTGGAATTGACGGATCGACCGGATTGCCTTTGACCTGACCAAACACACTCTTAATGTCACTTTTTTGTGACTATAGAGTTAAGTACCTTCCTCAGTCCAAAGGAATTGTTTAACTTTTTTGTTTTGTATAGGTGGTAAATGGATTCCATTGGGTGCTTAAATACCATACTTAAATATCGTACAAGCGTTTCGAATGGACATCCGGGTACCCTAAAAGGATTCGCGAAAATGACCTCAAGCCAAGCAAAAGTACTTAAAACTAGTAACCAAATACAAACACATTGTCAGTTTATCCGTTCGTATATTCAACCAAACTGAACAATAAATGATTGCATACTAATGCTGTGTTGAAAAGAATCTCCATAATATGGATGATGCATCCGGGCCCAGTGGATCCGTATAGGAACCATTTGGGCTTCCACCAGACCATTTATGTCCCATTCTGTCAATCATCCAAAGTTCCATTAATGAAAATCCATCCTTATCGTTGTACACATGTTGGGTATAGCTTCTTTCATTTGAAATACCCGTCTTTAGAAAAGCAGGTGTCACATCTACTTTGCCTTTACCACCTTCCACAAGGAAATTGGTTTGAGCCCATTGTATAATAACCTGCTGCCCATTAATCGGGTGCACAGTGGTATCACAGATACCGTGAAAAACAATGACAGGCATTTTCCTTTTAAAATTCCCCATTTCATCATAGGCCTTCCTCCCACACTCATACGGATCGGATGTACCTTGAATCATGACATCTCTTGCAGATTTTGCCGTTGGATCAGTTGTGATTAATACATCTACGGCATCATACGGTAATCCGGAACATATTCCAATTCCACTAAATACATCTGGATAGGTCACTCCAAGAATGGTAGCCATAGCTGCGCCTGCAGATAAACCAGTTGCATACACCTTATTTGAGTCAATACTATAATTTTTTTTGACATCATCGATTATTCCTTTAATAATCTGAGGCTGACCTCCTTGACGATGCTGATTATAATCTAAAAACCAGTTCCAGCATCCATCAAGATTAAATTGAGCAAGATTAAAAGGGTTAAACAAGCGATTCATCTCTGGGTAAAGTACAATAAAGTTTTCTTGTTCAGCAAGATGATTCATTTTTGTTCCTGTAGCAAAGTCATCCGGATCCTGTTTACAACCATGAAGCATCACCATCAAAGGTACATCGTTTCCCTCTATGTACCGGCTCGGTACATAAAGTTTATACTTGTAGCCTGAGTGTGTATATTCCGAGAAGCTACTCATGACATCACATCCCACTTATAAATAATATTCGACTCCACATTTCTCGCGGAAACCCTGTATAAACGTTAAAAATATTTCTTTTTTCATAATAATTAAGCAGAACATAGAGATAATCCATGCCATTTTTTACTTAGTCTTTATCCAAGGCTCTTTTCTAAAAGTTTGTTGCTTTTAGACTTATAAAAATCGGCTTTTGGATTTTTATTGTAGAAACTATAAGCAATTTCAAGAGAGTAACACTTAGTAAATAAGCGAAAAGAGCACTAAGATAGGCTATATCTGTAAAGTATAGTTATTTACGAAAAGCAACAATCTTTGCGAAAACAGCCTTACCCAAAGAGCATTACTCCTACATAGATTCCTGATTCCTGATCCTTATTTCATCTTTTCCAAGTTGGTACTTATCTAATCTTAGTTTTTCACTCCTGAACATAATCTCCATCCCAAATAATTTTAATAGTTCTGAAATGTAAAATTCACTTTCATGTTGTTATTATCATATAACGATTCAGCAATTCTGTGCTAGTTCCACATAAGGAGAACCTACCCACATGACCATCAAATAGATAGATCTGTTATGTTTTAATGCCAATGCTAGTAGAGTAGACATGGATTCTGAGGAGTTATTTTATATATCAGAAGATGCAATGCAAAATCAGTTACAAAGTACACCTACCTTCATTTACATGAATCAAAAAAAGGCTGCTGCGGCTCTGGCTGAGCGAAGAAAAAGATTAAAGTGACTATTAACACTAATTACTTGCGCTTACGGATTTACAACAAATTTAAAAAAAAGAAAAAAATGTAAACCCTTACAATATATTATACCATGCAAGCAACTCGAGGTGCTAGGCATCCGACTTTTACAAAGTCGGACTGCTGAAGCTGGATGCCGAGCGATTATCCACAGTCCTAGAATTTTATAATTTCCTGGTAAATGTACAAAAGCGCAAACGCCTTGATTAGCCTCGGGCAAATAAGACGCTCATGAATAGAAGGTGTTTTTTACCTTCAATTCATGAGTGGCTTATGACCTCGAGGGGCTAGGCATCCGATTTTTCACAAAGTCGGACTGCTGGAGCTGGATGTCAAGCGCTTATCCACAGTACAAGAATTTTATAATTTCTTAAAAACAAAAAAAAGGCACCGTCACTTGTTTTTATAGCAACGCTACCCCTCATTAAGTACAATAAGATATTACTTTTCTAAAAACATACAATAGTATCTTGATATGTCGTTTCCACATCAAATTCACTACTCACATGATTGCTATCTTTTCGTTTGCCTCAAACCCAATAAAATTTAACCTAACAGATCGATTACATCATTCAGTTCTCTTGCACTTTTTGCAGGATCATCTGCAAGACTTATAGCTGTAATGACTGATACACCGTTACCTCCACTTTTAATAACAGGTGCTGCATTTTCTGAAGTAATTCCTCCAATACCTACAATAGGTATATGGATGCCCTTATTCCGAACTTCCAGTAAAAGTGTCGTGCCCTGGGCTGATTTTGCATCTTCTTTTGTTGTAGTTGAGTATATAGGGCCAATTCCTAAATAATCTGCTCCTTGGGCAATCGCTTTATCAACTTCTTCAAGATTATGAGTTGAAACTCCAAGAATTTTGTCTCCGATTTTCCGTCTAACTACTTCAGCTGATTCATCATCTTGTCCAATATGAACACCATCTGCATTAAGAGCAAGGGCTAACTCTATATCATCGTTTACAATGAACGGAATTGTATGTTTTTTGCAAATGCTTTGTAATTGTTTTGCAAAGTGATATTTTTCATCCCCTTTTAAAGCACCGTTTCCTTTTTCTCTATACTGAAATAGTGATATACCCCCTTTGATTGCTTGTTCAAGTACATGTTTAGGGTGCATTTTGCAATTAGTGCTGCCCATAATAAAGTATACTCGCAGTAAATCACACATGTCTTCTGTCGAAATTCTTGCCAATCTATTTCTTCCCCTTACTGGCGATATTGGAGTGTTGTCGCTTTTGATACGCCCAGTGATTCGTTGGACCATGACCATTTCCGATTTCTAAGTCATCTTCAATTGCAGCTTGGATAAAGTCTTTAGCTGTTGCTACAGCACGTTTAACTGAATTTCCATTTGCAAGCTCTGCAGTAACAGCTGCAGCAAATGTGCAACCTGTTCCATGTGTATTCTTTGTGGCAATTCGTTTACCTGTAAAATAAGTAAACTCTTCACCGTTATACAATACGTCAACCAATTCCTTGCCTTCATCGTGTCCACCTTTGATTACGACATGTTTAGCACCTAGTTGATAAAGTCGTTTTGCAGCTTCCAATCGATCATCCAACGTACGAATGCTCATATCGGCTAGCACTTCAGCTTCAGGAATGTTAGGTGTAATCACCATAGCCAAAGGTAAAAGATGTTCTTTCATTGCTGTAACAGCTTCATTTTGAAGTAAAGATGCTCCACCTTTAGCAATCATGACTGGGTCAACTACGACATTTTCCCATTGAAACTCATTTATACACTCAGAGACTGCTTGAATAATGTCACTGCTGAACAGCATCCCAGTTTTTATCGCATTTGTTCCTAGATCTCTTCCGATTGATTCAATTTGGTTCACTACAGCTTCGACAGATAAAGGATATACACCATGTACACCAAGTGTATTTTGTGCCGTAACAGCAGTAATTGCTGACATACCAAACACATTTAACTCTTGGAAGGTCTTCAAATCGGCTTGGATTCCTGCACCTCCACCACTATCTGAGCCTGCAATTGTTAATGCCTTTTTTATAGCCATTTCATTCTCTCCTTACATTCTTATTACAGTTTATCGACTGAGGCATACTTACGTATATCTTCTGAGGAAACCTTCGATAATTGATTTAAAAATTCAATTTGAAAGCTCCCTGGTCCTTCTTCTTCTGTTCGTTTTGCAGCCATTTCGGAAGTAACACCATAGGTAGCTAGTGCTGCAACCGAAGCGAGTAGTAAGTCCTTTTCTACAGCTGAAAAGGCACCTATTACTGAACTTAATAAACATCCTGTTCCTGTTACTTTTGTTAAAATGGGATGTCCGTTGTGAACGACATAAGTGGTTCTACCATCTGTAATAACATCATCTTTCCCAGTTATAATGACCGTAGTTTTTAGCTTCTTTGCTGCTGTCTGAGCTACTTCAACCGTGTTACCAGTTCCTTCACCAGCATCAACGCCTTTAATGGCCCATACTTCCCCGATAACATTCGCGATTTCAGCAGCATTTCCTCTTAAGATGGAAATCGATAATTCATCGACAATTCGACGTGCTGTTTCTGTTCGATAAGGAGTGGCACCAGCACCGACTGGATCAAAAATAACTGGTACCTTATGCTCATTTGCCGATTTTCCTGCGATCAGCATGGCCTCAATTTCTGAGTGTGTTAAAGTACCAATATTTAAGACGAGTGCACCTGCAATTCTCGCCATATCTGCAACTTCTTCTTTTGCATATGCCATGACAGGTGATGCTCCTAATGCTAAAAGGCCATTTGCTGTAAAGTTTGTTACCACGACATTCGTAATATTATGGACAAGCGGATTTTGCTGTTTCACTTTTTCTAATGTACTTAGTAGTTGTTCATTATTCATTTGTTTGTGCCCCTCTCTTTATGATTCTAATTCATCACAAGTCCGCCATCTACATATAGAGTCTGACCTGTCATAAACCGGCTCCAATCTGATGCCAAAAATAGTACAGGTCCTTCTATATCACTAGGGGATGCTAGTCTCCTTAAAGGAGTTTGTGAAATAATCATTTCCTTTACTTCTTCCTTTGTATAACGGCTTGCATCGGTCGGATAAACGAGACCTGGTGCAACGCAATTTACGCGGATGCCGAAGGAACCTAGTTCTGCTGCTAAATTTTTACTATATCCAACAAGAGCGGCTTTAGCCGTAGTATACTCAGGATACGGGATAATAGGTCTTTCAACTAAATTGCTGACCATATTGATAATGCTACCTTGACTTTGTTTTTTCATTGCTGGTAAAACTGCTTGACATACGTTATGGGTAGAACGGACTGCTCCATCAATTTGCCCCTGATAATCCTCCCAAGTTAATTGCCATGCCAATTTACGTTGATCAGGATCAAAGACAAATGGTTTAAACGCATTGTTTACCACCACATCGATTTTTCCCGCTTCTAAAAGTATTTCATCTACCATCTCATTGACAGCATGCTCTGACGTGACGTCCGCTTGGATTGCCCAGGAATCACCACCAAGGTCAATACAAGATGTAACAATTTCCACAGCAGCTGTTTTGTTTTGAAGATAATTTACAACAACGATTGCTCCTTCTCTTGCAAATCCACGAGCAAGCGATGCTCCAATCCCACGGCTCGAGCCAGTAACAAGGACTACTTTATTTTGAAATTTCATATTAACTCTCCCCTGTTATTTCTTCGGAATAAGGTCTTCACTTACAATCCCATCGATATCGAGCTTATTTTCAATCAAGCCTAACCTTTGATATGTATCTGCTGCTTGCTGAAGTACATCGATATCAAACGCACCGAGCCCTTTTTCCTCTGTTGTAGGGGAGACACTTGAAGTATTTCGGATTTTAATTATTTCTAAATTATTTTCTTCCACTTTACCGTCGATTGCATGTTTAACCGCTAATGATGCAGCTACATCTGGGTTATTTATCATCCATTCAGCACTATTCTTATAGCCTATTAAAAACTTTTGCAATAGCTCTTTTTTCTCCTGATATGTCTCCTCAGTTACAACAAACACATCACTTGGAAAGTTTAAGTAGTCTTTTACCTCCATTACATTTACTTCACCTAAGCCTTTTTGCTTACCAATAAAAAGACCTGTGTCAGTGGCAGCCGTCGCATCCACTTGACCTTGCATTAATGGAGCAAAATTTAATAGGCCTGTTTCAACGATCGTAACATCTTCTTCCGTTAACCCAGCTTCATGTAGCAACACCAATAGATTTTGCCTCGTTCCACTAGAAAGACTATATACACCGATGGTTTTACCTTTTAAATCTTCTGGTTTTGTTATGTTTTTTTCCTTTAATGACACGATATTAAAGACGTTTTGCGGATAAATATTGTAAATCACTCTCAGTTTTTCTCCTTTGTCTAATGCAAAGAACAAAGAACCAGGATCTGTAAAGGCAATATCCGCTTTACCAGAAACGATATTTTTTAACGCATCCCCTCCCCCTGCACCAGGAATAAATGTCATATTTAACCCCTGTTCCTCGAAGAATTTTTTCTCTTCATCAACTAATAAATTTGTTTGTTCAGTAATGGGTTGACTCCAGCTCGCTACTCGAATACTCTCGCTCGTTTTTTCTTTTGGTGCTGTTTCTTCTTTTTCTGAAGAAGAATCTTGGTTACATGCAGTTAATAAAGTTAGTAATGCTACTAAAACAACGTTCATAACGATTTTTACTTTCATCTTTTTTTCTCCTTTGTATATGGTCTTAAAAACCATTTTTCTACTACGTTCACGATCTCATAAAGAATCATACCTAAAGCAGTGAGTAAAATGAGTACGGCAAACATAAGTGGCGTGTCCATCATCCCTTGAGAAGCAATAATCATCGCCCCTAATCCTTCACTTCCACCAATAAATTCTCCAACAACGGCTCCAACAACAGCTAAAACAACTGCGACTCGAAATCCTGCCATAATCCCTGGTAAACCTGCTGGAATTTTTAAGTGGACCAATGTTTGCCAACGTGTTGCGTCTAATACACGAAATAACTCTTTTTTATTTGGATCCGTCTGTTGAATTGAAGTAATCGTATTTTCAAGTAATGGAAAGAAACAAATGAGTGCAGTAATCACAACTTTCGATGTCATACCAAATCCAAACCATAAAATAAACAATGGTGCTAATGCTAGCTTCGGAACTGCCTGACTTGCAATGACATAGGGGAGTAGAATGCGGCGTAAAAATTCAATTTCTCCCATTAAAATACCGGTTAGTAGACCTAAAAGGCTCCCGA
The DNA here is from genome assembly GCA_051750265.1 of Bacillota bacterium. Taxonomy (GTDB): domain Bacteria; phylum Bacillota; class Bacilli; order Bacillales; family Bacillaceae; genus Metabacillus. The sequence goes on from JBNJJO010000013.1 coordinate 69,788, forward strand.
AAAAGAGTCCTAGACACACTTCCAAAGTTGTTCGGTAAATATGAGGCAATAAATACCCAATGGTTAATCCTTCCCATAGCACAGCAAGAACAGTTGAGGGGGCTGGTAAAATCAGCTCTGACATCGAACTTGCTGCGAGCTCCCAGCCTATAATCAAACAGACAAACAGAAGAAATGAATAAATCCGAAAGCTTCTCATGCTGTTCCTCCATTCATGACATCGCGCACCTTTAAACAAAGTTCGTTAAACGTAGAACTATATCTGTTTTCAACCTTACGTGGCTTTGGTAGCGTTACCTCAAAGTCATAAGCAATTTGACCTTCCATCATCACCGCTACATGGTCAGATAAGTAAACCGCTTCCGATATATCATGTGTAATAAACAGCACTGTTATCTTATCGTTTTGACAAAGAGTTAACAGATCATCCTGTAACTCCTCTCTTGTAATCGCGTCTAGTGCAGCAAATGGCTCGTCCAAATATAACATCGTTGGATTTTTAATAAGTGCGCGTGCAATCGCTACCCTACTTTGCTGTCCTCCAGAAAGTTCTGTTGGGTAGTGATTCTGGTACTCTTCAAGCTTCATCACTTGTAATAAAGAACAGGCTCGATCACGTTCTTCCTTCCTTGGTTTTCTTTTCAGTGAAATAGGCAGGAGGATATTATCGATTACCGTCTTCCATTCCAATAAAGTAGGTGCCTGGAAAACAAACCCTACTTCAGGCGACGGCTTCATAACTTTCTCCTTTCCTAAGTAAACGGTTCCCTGGTCTGGTTGCAAAAGTCCTGAGGCAATTTTTAATAACGTTGTTTTCCCACAGCCACTTCTACCTAGTAAACTGTGAAATTCCCCCTCTTTGATCTTCCATGTTGTATCTTTGATAATCGTTTTTTTTCCTTCATAACTATACGTTACTTCATCAATGACCAAAAAACTCATGTTGTCATCTCCTAATCTACATAAGAAGCGAGACTTTCTGCATACTCTTCAGCACTATGTTCAATATCGACCATATTGACAAGATCAAGTAAGTTGCAACGGCCATCATGATGCCATCCAGCCTCAGGGGATGTCATAGACCCTAGACCTGTAATGCGTGTAACTCCAGCTTTTCCTAATAAATCTGCAAGGTGAAAAAGTTCATTAGGAGTACTAGTTATTCCCACAGTTTGCAAATAAGATCGATATGTTTCTATATACGAAATCACTTCATTAAGCTCGTCCACTGCAATCACTTTGATCACCCTGTTTAAACAGCTTGGTGTTAGCTCTCCTTCATTTCCCCCGTATACAACCGTCCATGCACCACTCGGTTCAGCTAACACTTCTTTTTCTCGATTTGAAAACATACTAAATTCTTCTTTTTGTCTCCATTCTGCCAGACTTGCTCCTTCTTCGATTGAAAGAACCCTGCGAGGATATCTTTTTTCAAAGCCCTCCAACTCATGTGCTAAATATCTAGCAAACTCTCTTGGAGAAACATTCCCTCCATTTTGCACGTAAAATACATGGGGGGAATAACAGCCTTGCTGATCATATCGAATGACATCATATGCGGCATGATGGATGGTTTTCCAAGCTTTACGAGAGTCAAGACACATCTTTGAGATAACCCCAAAACTAATTTTGTGTCCAAATGGTAAAAAACGGGTTGTTATTGGGACACGGCTTTTTATCGATTCCAATGATTCATTGCCACCATAGGCAAGTACAACATCTGCTTGTTGAAACAATTGACGTTCCTTTTCTTCATCGCCGCCCTTCCACCAAACGACAGCTAAACAATCAGCCAACTTTGGTTCGGCTTCTACTAGCATTTTTGCAAACCAACCTGCAAATAATGGTTCAGCACTCGGTACTTTCCCGATACTTCCTGATTTAACTAAAAGACTAGAAATAAGGCTCCATAATGGAAGGGCTGGTACATTCCCTGCCCAAATTTGAACCGTTACATTCGGCCCAATAGCCTTAGAGAATCCCCTTTTAGATCTTGGCTGGAAATCGTCAAGAAGCAAAGGGTTTCCGAAATCTTCTACAAGAAATCGCTGTAAATTTTGTTTACGAAATGTTTTTAAATACCCTGTCAACCCGATCCTTACCAGTTCTTCATCATAACCTGTGATAATAGGTAATAGCTTTTCAGCTTTTTGACGATATCTATTTGTACGATCAAGAAGCTGTTCAATGACAGTGTTAATCACTTGAACGATGTCGGAAATCGTAATTGACTTTAATATGTTAGCACTTGCTTGTTTTACATTTTCAACAACTTTATCCATCTGTTCTTTTGTTAACACTGGAACCTGAACCTCAAGCTTTTCATCTTCCCCTTCAAATGTTAAGGTCTTATATTCAAGCTCCTCATCCCCGATATACGGAAGATAGCCTGCTATTTCCTTCATTAAAAAGACCCCTTTGCAGCTCGAATGAACTCATCTACAGCGATCGAACAACCTTTTGCTTCTGCTCCTTGTACTCTACCTAATAATAAAAAACCATCCTCATTTTCCATACCCAAATCTTCTGTTAAAATCGTTGTCACAGAGTTAAAATTCGCCAGATCACAGTGTACGAGTACTCCGCGTTCTCCCTTTGCAACATCTTCCCCAGTTAAAGGATTAACAATCCTAGTTCTAATCCAGTGCGGACCTCTTTTTACTGAAGGAACGACCTCATTACCAAAATCGTAAAATTGAGTACTAAGCTCTGTCATCCCATACATGTTGATACAAGTTGATTTTTCAACACCTAGTAATGCTGACAATTCAGAATAAAAGGTCTCTAATCTAAGTTCTTTCGATTTATTTTTAAAGCCACCTGTATCCAAAATTCTACTTCCTTTAGGTAATTGAAATGATTTTCCCCTTTTATGTAGTTCTTCAAATAAATGAACAAAGCTAAATGTTGCACCTAAAAGCGCGTATCGTTCGCCACTATCTTCAACTCGTTCTAATTCAGCTAATAATTGCTCAACCTGCAATCCCTCATTGTTAACGAAATACTTACTCTCACTTGTCCCACATTCTTTAAAAGCCAAAGCAAGGTAATGGGACAACGATGAATTAGGCATTTCTTCTTCAGTTGGGAAAAGAATTCCCATTCTCATTCTGTCATGACCATTCATAAACCGTTCTTTAAAATTTAGTAGCATTGAGTTGTTATAGACTTCTAGCGTTGGATGGAAATGCTTCCCCCTAATACCCTTCGTTGTTCCACTTGTCATAAACACATCTTCAGCTTTTTCTGGGTCTTCACAACTTAGGGTTAGCTCTTTAAACGCATTGATTGGTACCGCTGGTATATCCTTCCACATTTTGACCATTCTAGGTGTTTTTCCTTTTTGTCGACAATACATTTGGTAGGGAAGATTATTTCTGTATTGATAATTAAATAAATGTAATGCTTGATCATTAAATGCTTCATCTGAATGATCTATATTCTTAATAAAATGAAGAACGCTATTCACAATTTCATTTGTCAATTCATTCATACCCTCTCGTTTGATCTCACTATGCTGGGTTGGGCCAAAAAAAAGAGCACTCTGCTACGCAAAGTGCTCTTAGATTCCCTAATCACATTCCCTACGCTGGCATTATCCAACAGGTTACCACGGTCAGCAACGGAATAATTACAATCTCAGCCAGTTTCCACTAGCACCCGAAAAATTGAATTTACAGGTAGTTTACTTAAACCTGAAGGAAAAAACAAGGGATATGAAATTTATTATCATATTTGGGGTGTATGAATTACTTTTTTTCATACCTAGCCCCGAAAATGAGAAACTTCAGCATGTTTTCTTATACTTACCTTTATATGTTGCAAAGCGCATATCAACTTGATGTTGTGACATTTATAAAATACTGTCAATAGAATCGACGATTAGTTTTCACAAATTGTTATTGATACGAAATAGCGAAGTCCTCTATAAAGCTATAGAACAAATTTCCACATTTGTGCAGATCCAAGTTCCTCTCATTCTGTGCTAGATTATTCTGAGATTTATCTAGTTTTTAACAAGGAACCCGTGATAAATTGCAGCCATGCATATACCCCGATCTTAACTGTTTCAGAAACAGCAGAATCTTTACTCGGGTCGAGACAAACAAAATCAATATGGTGAACAGAAGGATGTTTGCCGATTTCTAGTAAGCTATCAAACAGCTCAAGCGCTGACATCCCCCCTGGGGTGGACGCTGGTACACCCGGAGCAACAGAAATATCAAGTACATCCATGTCGACTGTAACGTAAATGCGATCAACTTTTCCTGACAGCTGCTCAAGTGCTTTTTGAATTGTATTGATCAGTCCCAGCTTGCGCGCTTGCTTTAACGTCACCATCTGAATACTGTGTTCGTTCGCATAATCTATAAGTGGCTTTGCATTATAATAGCCATGCAAACCAATATTGATGACATCCTCGCCTTTTACTATATTACCATCAATTAATTGGCGGATCGGTGTTCCATTTGCCGGTCCTAATTCTTTCGGATCCCTCACATCAAGATGTGTATCAAGTTGTAAAATCCCAATCGTTTCCCCGGCAAAAGCTTCTTTAATCCCGCGAACAGAACAAGCTGTTGTCGAATGATCGCCACCAATCATACATGTTCGTGTGTTTGGATAGTGTGCTGTAAGATAGGCAGTTGTCGTTTGAATGCGTTGATGTGATAAAAGAATATCTGTCGTATGCATCGCCACATCTCCAGCATCGGCTACTCGAAAGGAGCTTAAATCAACATTTTCGTCTAGGTTATATGTGGCAAATCCTTTCCATATCCGCCGAAATTCTATTGGATATAAAGAAGCCCCAGATACACTGATCGAAGACCGGGAAATCGGTGCTCCGTATAGGATTAAATCAGGTGTAGATTCCATTTCGTTAAGCGGTTTAACCCAATGATGGACGTAAGTTGATTCGTCATTCGATGGATGATTCCAAGACCATTCAGGTACTTGAAGAAAATGTTCATTCATCTTATGACACCACCTTTACACCCTTTTTCCATACCGCTTTGATATGGTTTACTCCGAATAAATATTGCAATTCCTGATAATTTTTCACATTCCACAAAACGATATCGGCTTGTTTACCAACCTCAAGAGACCCTACTTTTTCATGGCGGTTGATCGCACAAGCCGCATTGAATGTTGCCGCCGTTAATGCTTCTGCTGGAGTGAGACGCATAGAGATACAGGCTAAATTCATGACAAGTGGCATAGAAGTTGTTGGTGAAGACCCTGGATTGCAGTCGGTTGAAATCGCCACTGCCACACCCTCATCGATCATTCGTCTTCCCGCTGCCGCTTCTTCGCGTAAATACAGCGCTGTTGCTGGAAGTAAACAAGCGATTGTTCCAGACTTCGCCATCGCTTTAATGCCTGCTTCTGAAGCTTTCAATAAGTGTTCAGCAGAAATTGAACCAATTTTTGCAGCTAATTCTGCTCCTCCATAAGACTCAATTTCATCCGCATGGATTTTTGGAATCAACCCATAGCGTTTCCCAGCTTCTAATATTCGTTCAGATTGTTCAGGCGTAAACACACCTTTTTCACAAAAAACATCATTAAATTCCGCCAATTTTTCCTCAGCTACTACTGGTAACATGTCATGAATTAAATGATCTACAAACTCATCTTCACGTCCCTTATATTCTGGTGGTACGGCATGAGCACCCATAAAAGTAGGTACAAGGTCAATCATATGTTGTTCCTGCAGTTTCTTCATCACTCTTAGCTGCTTAAGCTCGGTTCCTAGGTTCATACCGTAACCGCTTTTCCCTTCTACAGTTGTGACACCATGTGCAAGAAACGAATCAAGACGACGAGTTGTTTGTTCAATTAACTCTTCTTCTGATGCTTCTCTTGTCATGCGGGTGGTCGCATGAATCCCTCCACCCGCGTTCATAATCTCCATATAGGATGCTCCTTCAAGACGCATCTCAAATTCACGCTCACGGCTTCCTCCGTAAACAACATGTGTATGAGGATCCACTAATCCTGGAGTGACTAAATGGTTAGACGCATCGACAACTTCTGCTTCATGCTCCTTATCCTTATAGCGTTCTTCCAGCTCTTTCGTTGTACCAACAGATTGGATGATACCATCCTCAATCCACAAGCTGCCGTCTTCAATCAAACCTAGCTCAGACATCGCTTCTTTAGAGCGCGGACCTTTCACTTCTGATGCTAGCGTAGCCAATTGGGCTGCATGTTTAATCCAAATCGTTTTTTTCATTATTGATCAGTTCCTTTATCAAGCATAGGCATATTGATACCTTTTTCACGTGCTGTTTTCTTTGCCAGTTCATATCCCGCATCAGCATGACGCACGACACCCATCCCTGGATCTGTTGTCAGTACTCGTTCAATGCGTATTGCCGCTTCTTTCGTACCATCTGCAACAATAACCACACCTGCATGCAACGAGTAACCCATTCCTACTCCACCACCGTGGTGTACGGATACCCATGTCGCACCACCAACTGCGTTAACCATCGCATTTAAAATTGGCCAGTCTGCTACAACATCTGATCCATCTTTCATTGCTTCTGTTTCACGATTTGGTGAGGCAACAGAGCCTGAATCCAAGTGATCACGCCCGATAACAATCGGTGCTTTTAATTCGCCACTTGCTACCATGTCATTAATGATTTTTCCGAAGCGAGCACGTTCTCCATATCCTAACCAGCAAATACGGGAAGGCAGACCTTGGAATTGAATTTTTTCCTGTGCCATACGAATCCAGTTACATAAATGTTCATTATCACTAAATTCACGTAAAATCGCTTCGTCTGTTTTATAAATATCTTCAGGATCTCCTGATAATGCAACCCAACGGAAAGGTCCTTTTCCCTCGCAGAATTGGGGACGAATATAGGCTGGAACGAAACCTGGGAAGTCGAACGCATTTTCTACTCCCTCATCTTTGGCAACCTGGCGAATGTTGTTACCATAATCAAACGTGATTGCTCCTTTTTCCATCATCTCAAGCATCGCTTTTACATGTGTTGCCATTGATGCTTTTGAGAGCTTCACATACTCTTCAGGGGTGGATTTCCGTAATGAAACTGCTTCTTCAAGTGACATACCTGAAGGAACATATCCATTTAATGGGTCATGTGCTGATGTTTGATCTGTTAATACATCAGGAATAAAGTTTCTGGCAATCATCTCAGGAAGAAGATCTGCCGCGTTACCTAATAATCCAATGGATAATGCTTTCCCTGATTTTTTCGCTTCTTCAGCCATCTGAATTGCCCCATCTAATGTATACGCTTTCACATCTGTGTATCGAGTTTCTATTCTGCGGTCAATTCTTGTTTCATCTACATCTATGCAGATACATACACCACCATTCATTGTTACTGCAAGCGGCTGTGCACCACCCATTCCACCGAGTCCTGCTGTTACAGTGATGGTACCTCTAAGTGTATGGTTAAAATGCTGCTTTGCTAACTCGGCAAATGTTTCATACGTTCCTTGAACTATTCCTTGAGAACCAATATAAATCCAGCTACCTGCTGTCATTTGCCCATACATCATCAACCCTTTTTTGTCGAGTTCATGGAATGTTTCCCAGTTTGCATAAGCTGGAACAATATTTGAATTTGCAATGAGAACACGTGGTGCATCAGTATGTGTTTTAAAAATGACCACTGGCTTACCTGATTGCACAAGTAATGTTTCATCACTTTCTAGTTCTTTAAGTGATTTAACAATCGCATCAAAAGACTCCCAGTTACGCGCTGCTTTTCCAATGCCACCATATACCACAAGGTCTTCTGGTTTTTCGGCAACATCTGGATCTAAATTATTCATCAACATACGAAGCACTGCCTCTTGTTGCCAACCCTTTGTATTCAATTCTGTCCCTACATATCTTGTAATTTTATTATTCGTTATCGCTTTCATTTGTTTCCCCTCCTAGTTTTGTTACTTTCATTTTATAACGAAAATTCTGAAATTTTATTATAAATTAGTGATTATTTTATAATTTATTTCAATATATTTTAGTTATTTCTCTATTTTATAAACTATCTCAAAAAGCGTTTTCTACTTGTAATTAAATTAAAGTACCATAGCCGCGATCAGTCCAAAGATAAATAATGGAATATTGAAGTGAATAAATGTAGGGACACATGTATCCCAAATATGATTGTGCTTTCCATCTGCATTCAACCCCGACGTTGGTCCTAGTGTACTATCAGAAGCTGGTGAACCTGCATCACCAAGCGCTCCAGCTGTTCCGATTAAAGCTGCTGTTGCTAGTGCAGAAAAACCGAGTACCGCACATAACGGAACAAACAACGCTGCTAAAATTGGAATCGTACCAAATGATGAGCCAATCCCCATTGTAATTAATAAGCCGACTAAGAGCATGAAAAAAGCAGCCATAAACTTGCTATCTCCAAGAAAACTTATTGTTGATTGTACTAAATTTTCTACCGCTCCTGTTTCCTTTAAAATCGTTGAATAACCTGAGGCGATTAACATAACAAATGCGATCATCCCCATCATCTTAATCCCCTCATTAACAACGAGATCTCCATCTTTAAATGGAACAATTCTTAGAACAAACATAATTACAATACCCGTAAGCGCTCCTATGATTAAAGAACTAGACATGAGTTGTACTGCAAGAGCACTAACGATTGCTACGATCGTAAACATGTGATACCTTGTGAAAGTTAAATCTTCATCAACTGTTGCTGCAATTTCAGCCATACTTCCCTCGTCTGTATAAACCATTCGGTCTTTTCTATACGTAATGAAAATGGCAACTAACAGACCAACAACCATTCCTAGACCTGGTAAAAGCATCGCAAGCGGAATATTTGCAACGCTTATTGCCATCCCATTCGCCGTCATTTCCTCAGCGATTATCCCATGAAAAATCAACCCAAAACCAGCAGGGATCATGATATATGGAGTTTTCAAGCCAAATGTTAAAGATGTAGCTACAGCTCGACGATCCAATTTCATTTTGTCAAACAAATGAAGGAGAGGCGGGATTAAGATCGGAATAAAGGCAATATGTACTGGTACAACATTTTGTGATAAACAAGCAACTCCTGCAATTGCTAGCAGCATAAAGGCTTTTTTCCCTTTTAAAACATTTATTAAATATTTTACTAAAAACCCAGTAATTCCTGAGTAGCCAATCATGACGGTAAATGCTCCGAGCAAAATATAGCTTAATGCCGTATTTGCTTGTCCTCCCATTCCTGATACGAGCAGATCGGTGGTTTCTACAAACGATAATCCAGAAGCCAATCCAGCAGTTAATGCGGCGAACAAAATTGCCAAAACAACGTTTACTCTTAATAGACTTAGAACAACCATAACTACTACGGAAATAAGTACAGAATTAAACAATCGTTCGTCCCCCTTTTGGTTTCCTTTAAAGGGGGGACTCCAATTTAGCAACATCAACTTGAAGTCCTCCGACAAGCTGGTCTGCATTGTCCCCCCCGTTCACACTTTTTATGAATGGATTTCTTTTGTTACACTTGTATCAAAGTGAAAAGTTCCTACCTTTAACCATTCATTCATTGCTTCAATATCCTTAGAAAACACCCGATCTGCGCTAATAAACGGTACGATTTTTCTACCATTTTCTAAAAATCCGCTTGTCGCTTTCGCCATTTTTCCTTTTCCACGAATTTCTGCTGCCTGCATACTGCAAATCGCTTCGATCGCTAATACAAGACGTGTATTTGTTATCACTTGATATGCGTGTCTTGATCCAATTGTCCCCATGCTCACGTGATCTTCTTGGTTCGCTGATGAAGGGATCGAATCAACGCTTGCTGGATGTGCCAATGTTTTGTTTTCAGATACAAGAGACGCTGCGACATACTGCAAGATCATCGCACCTGATTGTAAACCTGGTTCAGGGCTTAAAAACGGTGGCAAGTCATTTAATTGTGGATTTACTAAGCGCTCAATTCGACGTTCTGAAATGTTTGCTAGTTCCGCCATTGCTATACTTAAGAAATCCATTGCAAAAGCAATCGGCTGTCCGTGGAAGTTACCACCAGATAAAACCTTTTCACCGTTATCGAAAATTAACGGATTATCTGTAGCGGCATTCATCTCAATTTGTAATTTCTCTTTCACGTAGTTTAACGTTTGCCATGTCGCTCCATGTACTTGGGGAATACATCGGATCGAATAAGCATCTTGAACACGTATTTCACCTTGCTTTGTTGTTAAATGACTATCTGCTAGATGAGCACGAATTCGTTCAGCCACTTCTACCTGCTCTCTATAGCCACGAGCAAGATGAATATCTTCGTCAAATGCATCAATAATCCCGCGTAATCCCTCAATTGTCATTGATGCAATCAGCTCTGTTTGATAAGCCAATTTTTCTGCTTCCAAATATGCAACAACACCCATTGCTGTCATTGCCTGTGTACCATTAATAAGGGCTAACCCTTCTTTTGCTGTTAATGTTATCGGAAAAATTGATTCTTTTGTTAATGCATTAATCGCAGGTACCCTCTCCCCTTTATAAAAGACCTCCCCCTCTCCGATTAATACAAGAGCCAAATGCGAGAGTGGAGCTAAATCACCACTTGCACCAAGTGATCCTTGCTGTGGAATGACAGGATGAATCCCTGCATTTAACAAGTCTAGCAATCTTTCAATAACAACAGGACGTACACCTGAATAACCTTTCAGTAATGCGTTTGCTCGAAGGAGGATCATTGCTCGTGAGACAACTTCTGGAAAAGGTTCTCCAACCCCACAAGCATGTGAACGTATTAAATTCAGTTGCAGTGCTTCCACATCATCTTTGCCTATAAATACATCACTAAACTTCCCAAACCCAGTTGTTATACCATATACAATTCTTCCTTCAGCAACAATTTTTTCAACAGCTTTTCGACTTTCTTGAACCTTTCTCATGCTCTCTTCAGAATAAACAACTTTATCTCCATCAAATAGAACGTTGTTCACCTCTGCAAAATTAAGCGTTTGACCATTTAATGTAACCATCTTTTTGTCTCCCTTCAATTCCTTTAGTTAAGTAAAGGCGCAATAGAAAAGGGGACTATATCAAAGAAATCAAAAATGATTTCAAGATATAGCCCCCTATTAACTAAAATACTATGGGCAAATTATATGTGATTAATACCTAAACCAATCGTTTCATGCTCAGATCCCTTAACAGGTGCACCAATAGTGCCATATAAGGAAACAGCAATCCAATCTCCCTCTTGCTCATTATCATATGGGTTTCCCCGTAAAATGGCAAAAGATAAGCCAACCGTTCTTAGTACAGATCCTAATTGCACTTGGCCTCTTGTTACACCATGCAACGCTTCAATAATCGCATGGTATAATGCATGAGATTCACGATAACCGTCCGACTGGATAATCCCATTTTTCTTAGCAGCTGTTTCAATTGCTGCAACTATCTTTTGCGCGTCCATCGAACCAACTTTTCCTATACAGCCCTTCCAATTCGACTGTTCAAGCTTTGCCAGCTGTTCAGTTGAATCATCAGACAGCAAGAGAAGAATGGCGTTTCGACCAATACGACGATCTTTACTTAATGCCATATAAACAACTCTTTCTCTTATACTACTTATCTTTAAAACACTAATGTCTAATAACTAGTTTCATTGTAAGCGCTTCACAAAAGAGTGTCAACCATAATTTTCTAGAATTCGTCTATAATGCTCCTTCATATGCTACTTTATGTGATAGAAAAAGCATTGGTGACAGCAACTTGTAAATAAAAGCGCAAACGGCTTGATCAACCACGAAGCAGATCCCTTTCGGTGTGGAGATTCATACATTGGCTAAACGGAGAATGACTTTTTGTCCGCAATACCGTTTTATTGTCGGGTTAGCTTTTTTTATTGTCTATTTTTCTTACAATATTGTCCGGAATCAAAATCGACCACTCGAAAAATAACGACACATCCCCCCGACATTCTCACACTAATCAGAATAAAAAAGTAGAGAAACCTAACTCCTCTACAATCTTTTCATATCCTAGTCCGATAAACCAATGGTGTACATGCTTCAAGTTGTTTAAACTTAGCACTAAAATACGTTTGATGAGAATAACCTGTTAATCGTGAAATTTCTTCTAGCGGTAAATCCGTTTCCTGTAATAGGCGTTTTGCTTCTCGGATTCGGACTTGATGAAGTGTATCTCGAAAGGATTGCCCTGATTCAGCTGCAAAGCGACGGCTGATGGTACTTTTATTTAAGCGAAGCACATCGGCACATGCCGCTAAATTCCACTGAGCGTCCCAATAGTTTGATTCAATCATCGCCTTTACCTTTTCCACAAGTTTACCTTGGCCTTCCTGTACATTATCACGTCCTTGGACTAGCAATTGGGTGATAAAGGTAAGTAACTCTGAAACGATCTGGTAGATCACAGGCTTTCGGATAATTTGCTGAAAGACATTATGATATGCCGTTTCCCATTCTGCTTCTTGCGTTTTGTAAGCTTTCATATATCTGCGGATTTGCGCGAGAACGCTAGTTAGCCTAATTCGGACCATATCAGGGCTTGGATATGGTCTTCTATATGTAAAAAATTCATGTTCTACCCACTCACGAATCGCTTTTGTATCCTTCTTTTCAAGCATTTCGACCCATTGACGTTGCTCAATAGGTGTAAGGAAGGGATCCATATCACGCCAACCTGAACGTTCATCTTCGGCCAAAATAATGTCATAGCCCTCGAAGAAAACCTGTTCTGTCAATTGCTTTGTTTTTTGGTAAACTTCTTTTAACGTGTCCTTTTCTGTTGAAGCATTTATAACAAGTGCAAGCGGCTCCTTCATCTGCTCTTTCCAGTGCGCAAGAAATGTACGATATTCTTCATTTAGCACCGACGTTTCCTGTGTTTCATGTATACCTAATATGAACCCGGATAATGCAAAAAAACGATTCTTTCCTGTAAAGTGATAACCTTGCAAGGTGTCATAGACAAGTGGCAGTGTGTTGGCATGTGGAGTTACAAAAGCAGACATTATGACAGGTTGTGGATGGATTTGTTCGGTTAAGAAAAAATCAGGGTAGTCAATGTCAACCATATCTGTTTTTTCCAATATGCTTATGGGAGCTTGTTGCTGCTCATTCCTTATTTGAAAGCGTAATTGCTGAATTTGTTTGATTAAATCTGTAGGAGAAAACGGCCGAAATAAAATGTCTTCCGCATGTAAGCGAAGTCCCCGATAGGCAACTTGAAAAACCCTTTCCGATGAGATTCCCAACCAACGGATTTTGTTATTTTGTAACATCTCTTTAAGTGTCTCATCATCCCAAGCCCATTTATCCATATCCAATATGATAAAGTCTGGCTTATCATATTGAAGCGCATTTGATAGCCCCATGATATCATTCCATACCGTTAATTGAATTCCGGTTAAATGTGATTGTATGATCCAGCGAATTCCTTGTGCTTCTAGTGCATCTTTAGCCACCATATGAATCTTCATTGCTGTAACTCCTATTTTTAGTTAGACATTTATTACAAATCTTGTCTTGGTGAACATTTTAACACCTTAATTTTACTACATTTCCATTTTCAAATGCTATAACAGGGTGTGCCTATCTTTATGATGCAGACTTAAACAATGCTGTATCCAAAGGATAAACGAAAAAATATTTCTTCACTGACAATCTCAGGAGGCTACATTTATTCACCCATCGCATTTGCCATATTTACAAGCTTGTTAATTGTTTTCCAGTTACGCAATGTTGCCGGGACACCTAATTTTTGAAGATGAATTGCAAGTTTAGAATTCCGGATACTTTGACGGAAAAATAGGTGAATCTCTTTCCCCTCAATTTGGTACTCATCTATTTCACTTTTAAAGTTGTTCAAATAGTCGATCCCTTCCTGTGAAGGAAATTCAGCCATGAAAGATATGTGTACACTCTCCCCTTCCGATAATGTGTCAGCCGGGAAAGGGCAATTTCTGATAATATGTTCTAGTTCTGTAGCAGTTCTTAAGATAACCGGGACTAAAAAACCAAAAGCAGTTCTTATCTCTTGCTCAATTCGTTCGCTTAGTTCCTCTGGCTTCACTTCAGATTTAAACAGGACATTACCACTTTGTATATATGTTTTTACACTCTCAAAGCCCATTGTTTCAAATAGATTTTTTAGTTCGGCCATTTTAATTATCTTATGACCACCTACGTTAATACCGCGTAGCAGAGCAATATAAATCGTCATTTTCCACCTCTCTTTTTGGTAATATTATAAATATTACTCCAATTATTAAATAGCATAGTTACAGTATCACCAATCTTATCTTACTACAAAAAAGGTAATATAAAGTGCTCATCGTTTATTATTTCTCCTGAAGAAAAAATGAAAGCCCCGCATCAGGTAGGACTATTTTGATGTGTATAAATGAGAACGTAGTACCCCAATATACAAGGAGATGTTATTTACCATGATTCACATCTTCGTAAATTATTAAATCACTACCTTCAAGCTGATGGTAAAGGCTTCAGCTTGAACTTTTTCTGTACTTATTGATTATGATGATGTATATTTCATCATGCCTGGTTAATAATCAAGCAAAATGGATAAAACTAACCAACGAAGGTAGTTCAACATACATAATGGAGTGATTAGATGAGTAAAGGTAAGGCTAAAGGCGGAACAGGTAGAGGGACAGGCAAGAAGGGCTGGACCCGATGGAAAGCTGGTGCCAACAAAGCAAAGAGCGCCAAACCTTATACAAGCAAAGGTGTTAAACATGCGAATGACGCAAAGACCGCTAGTAGTAATAAAGGTGACAATTCTGAAATTTAGCGACTGCTTTTGTAAATGAACTAACTCCTCATTAACAAGTAGAGCAAATACTTGGAGACTTCTAGAGCGTCTCCTTTTGTGTTTTTGTTGAATAAAACAATTCAATGTTCTAGTTTAACGGGTGCTATATTGTTAATGTCGAGAGGAAATACCTAATGAAAATAATAGTTAGTTAATAAAGTTCATTAAGAAAAAAGCTTATCGTTGTCTGCAGATAAGCTTTTTTCTTTTAAATGAGATTTAAACCTTACTATGGTAATACTTTAGTATTGGTTGCACTATTTTTCAGGGTTATAAAAGGTCAACTTTAGCACCTATAAATTTATTACACTGATAAATTTTATTAACCTAGTCTTTACCTACATCGATTCCAAAATGGATTCGCAAGGCTTCAGTATGCTCTACTTCCGTCTGTGGCGTAAATACCCGAAAATGCGAAACTCATTACCTACATTCGAATTTCGTCCCAAAGCTGTGCGGATTGTGCTACTTTGCCACCTTTAATAAATATAGAATCTGGTGCGTTCTCACACCAATATGATGCCATGATGTAATCTTTAGGTAGATGGGGCTCTTCGTTGAAAGAGTAGATTCTACTGAATTACCCTCGCTTCCTGTTCTATTAAAAAAGAAAACCTGTTTGAGACATAGATTTCATTTCATTAATTCTAGAAATTGCGCATCAACAATATTTGCAAGCTGCTGTGGCTCCACTTCCATCTGCATGCCTATTTTACCAGCACTTACAACCATTTTCTTTAAACGATTGGCACTACTGTCAATGAAGGTTGGATAGTTCTTTTTCATGCCAACGGGGGAGCAGCCACCACGAATATAGCCAGTCCATTTCTGGAGATCCTTTACTGGAAGCATTTCAAGCTTCTTCTCACCTGCGGCTTTTGCTGCTTTTTTTAAATCAAGCTCCTCAGCTACCGGAATCACAAAGATGAAAAGATGTTGTTCTCGATGGGCAACCAACGTTTTATAGACTACTTCTTTCGATCTGTTTATTTTTTCTGCAACCGAAACTCCATTTATCTTTCCATCACCAACATCATATATCAAAATATCATAATCTATTTTTTTCCCATCAAGAATTCTCATTGCATTTGTTTTGCTACTCATCATAATCCCCCCTTCCGTCTAAACATTCTACCCTTATTGAGGATGGTTTAGGATTTGTGTAGAACAATTCACTTTTCATGATTGTTCCTCTCTTTAATCATTGGTTGTTAAGCTTTCTTTGTACGGATCATCTCCTATCTTCGATGATCTTTGCCGCTCTAGATCTAGGAGTTGGGTCTTCATTTCCAAACCACCACGATAACCCGTAAGCGATCCATTCTTTCCTACAACGCGATGACATGGCACAGTGATTAACACTGGATTCGCTCCAATTGCTGCTCCCACTGCACGTACAGCGGCTGGTTTCTTGATAGAGTTCGCGATGTCGGAATAGACCCTAGTCTGCCCATATGGGATCTCACAAAGTGTTTTCCACACGGCGAGTTGGAACGCAGTCCCATTGTAATCAAATGGAACGGTAAAGCTTTGACGTTTCCCTTTAAAATACTCGATTAGTTCAAGCGCAAAGGGATGAAGTTTTTCTTCGTCTTCAACAAGCGGACTCTCAGGAAAGCGTTTCTCTGCCCAAACCGACAATTCTTCAAACGGCATATTCTGTGAACCTACGTAGCAAAGCCCCTTCGATGTTGCTGCAATATACATTTTCCAATCCTTATGATGCAGCAATGACCAATAAATGGTTAGCTTATTCTGTGATTTCACTTTACAATCCCTCCGTTTCACTATTTAACTGTCGATATGTTGTCGGTGTATATCCAGTTTTCTTTTTAAATAAAGTGATGAAATATGACGTGTTCGGCATGCCTAAAGTTATAGCTATATCTGAATGAATCAAATATTTTATTGCCGTGTTTATTCTGACATGTTGTAAACAGGCGTGATGCCCGTAACTTTTTTGAAAGTACGTTGAAATAATACGGACTTCCATGGCAACTATCAGCCAACGTTTCCAAAGTTAGCTTTTCAGTGTAATTCTTATCAATGTATTGTGTTATCAGATTTACCCATTCACTATCAGGCAACCGCTCATCAGTAGGTTTACAACGTTTACAGGGACGAAAATTTGCAGAAAATGCTTTTTCAGCACTTTGAAAAATACGTACATTTTCTTTTAGGCCTGATCAATTCAATAAAAACTTTATTTCCTATGGAAAGAAAACCTACGAAAGCTGAAATTTTAGAATTATCTATTCCATGGAAGAATTGGGAATCCTATGCGACCTTTTATTTATGGCGAGTCCTCTATTAATTTTTTTGCAAAACCAGTGAACTTACAGGACTATCCTTTAAAACCCCTTCTTCTATTACCCGTAATAACAAACATAATAATCACTCCAACCTATTCTAAGGCAGGTGTGATTATTATTTAAATATAAGCTACTATCTGCATTTTATCGTTTTTAACCATCAAGAAAATTAGATTAGTACATAAACCAAAACTATGATTCCAATTAGCATAACAAAAAGGGCACTCAAGAACCCGTTATTAATTAACGATTTCCATAATGTTTTTTTCTCATTATTCCCCATCCAAAAACCTCCGCTATTAAAATTTCTTATTACTTAATAATAGCAGAAAATACCATTTTTATAACGTTTTTTCTTAGTAAGCCCAGCCAGTTTACGACGAAAAGGCGGCATCACGATTCAAGTATGCCAACGTTAGCTCAATAATTAAGAGAGTTGTATAACTTTGTTACCATTAAACAACTAAAAAGAGCCAATTGAATTTTCTCAATCGGCCCTGATTCGTATTATTGATTCGCTTTTTTAACCCATTCTCCAACTGTAACAGTACGTTTTGCTTGATGTTTAACGGCAGCTTCAACATCTTCAATCATTTTTCCATTTTGGTCAACGGTAACACTTGTTCCATATGGGTTACCACCAGCTGCAAATGTCACTGGATCCGTATAACCAGGAGATGCTACAATTGCTCCCCAATGATACATGGTTGTATATAATGATAAAATCGTTGCCTCTTGTCCACCATGAGCGTTTGATGCTGAAGACATTGCACTTACTACTTTGTTCGCAAGTTTCCCGTTAAACCATAGGCCACCTGTCGTGTCTAAGAACGATTTCATTTGTGAAGGCATATTACCAAATCTAGTTGGTACACTGAAGATGATTGCATCTGCCCATTCTAAATCATCTAATTTTACTTCAGGTACATTGCTTGTAGCTTCAACATGTGCTTTCCATGCTGGATTTGATTCAATTGCTGCTTGTGGAGCTGTTTCTGGTACTTTCAATACTTTTACTTCAGCACCTACTTCTTTTGCTCCTGCTTCTGCCCATTGTGCTAATTGATAGTTCGTACCTGAAGAACTGTAATAAATTACTGCTAATTTTACATTTGTCATTGTCTCTATCTCCTTATTCGTTGTATTTTTTCCAAATAATTTGTCTAAAAAACCCAAATCCTTCACCGCCTGAGATATTTTCGATACCTATTATACAATTGAGTTCTTCACCCCGTTAATATGGCACCGAAATTCCATTTTAATAGTCATTAATTTCATTTCTTTACTCTTTTCAGAGGATCAGTGTGATTTTTGCTAGTGTCAAAACTGCTACATACTAACTGCTAGCTTTCCATTAAGTGCTGCCCCAATTTTCAGTATTGCAACACAAAGCAAATAATATTCTTGTTAATGAAAGGAAACCCACAAATATATCTATTTAGGTCTAGCAATCGAAAAAATCTCCCCAATTTTCGCATAATGATCACCAGCTAATCGACTTACAGCTCCTAAACCTCTTGGGTTGATTCTTCCATTTTCGTAAATTTCGTTTTCAATATGAAAATGAACGACTTTTCCTATAATCAGGTCACAACTTGGGGAATCAAGACCTCCTAACTCTATAGAGCGTTCTAAATAACATTCCAATCGAATTTTCGCTTCCTCTATGCCTGGTACAGAAATTTTTGTACTCTTTATTGGTGTTAAATTCACTAACTCTATTTCACTTTGCTCTGGGGGCAGATTTGCTGCAGTGATGTTCACTTTTTCAACATTATGTTCATCAACTATATGAACAACAAACTCTTTAGTCTCGATAATATTTCGAGCTGTATCCTTTTGGCTTCCCTCTTTTCTTTGAATAGATAAAGAAATCATTGGAGGGTTTGATGAAACAATATTAAAATAACTAAAAGGTGCACCGTTTAAGGTTCCGTTCTTTGCTTTCGTTGTAACGAATGCAATTGGTCTAGGAATAGTACTTCCAATTAAGAGTTTATAATTTTCCCTTTCTGTATTTTTAGAAGGGTCAATAGAAAGCAAATGAATCATTCCTCTCATGTATCCTTAATTCGAGATATATATTCAAAAAATATATATCTGTTCTTCATTTGAATCATTTTCTAGCTGGTAAATGAATATATCCTGAAATTAAATATCTCGAATATGAGATAATAGTAATACATGGGTTTTCTTTTGTCAATTATGATGGCTGATCATACCATGCATGAAACTCATATATGAAATATGGATGTGACTGTTAAATGATTGGAGTGATTTATGTCATTCAAATAGATGTTATCCTGACAGTCCCTTGGAAACAGACATATATTTATAGCTTTTGACCTTCTAGAACGTATGTTTACTAGATCTCTCGTATCTTTATTTTTATTTCTATCTATATTTATTTAGTAGACCAACTGAATATTTCATGTTACAAAGTACGTTTTATAATAGTTCTCTCTTTTCAAAAACCTTATTGCATCGTATAAAAATGAGATACCCACCCACACTAAAGCTGATAAAAATTGTAATGGGATGCCATAGAAACAGTATAAAAATCCCAACAATGACAAGGGAAGCTAGAAAACTAGTTGGAAGAAAGCTAATTGCTAATAAAAATGAATTTCTAATGATCCCAAAGACACTTAATTTGTAATGGACCATTACAGGGAAAATAAAGACAGTTGTAAAAATCATTAATACGCTAAATAGAATCAAGAATGGTACTAAGATAAATTTCATAGATTCAATCCCGATCATAAGGGTAAGGTTCATATACAGTATGAACGCAAAGAACCTCCAAAGGACACCAATTACCATGCATTGTTTTAGATACAAAACGATTAATTGAAATTGCAGATGAACTTCGCGGAAAAGAGGTGGAGTTTGTCAGTATTCAAGATAAGATTGATACTGGTAAAACTGCAGGTACAGCTATGTTTGGAATGCCTATCAGTTTTAGCAGAGTTTGAACGGGATATCATTCATGAACGAACGTTGGCTGGCCTGAAGGCAGCCCGAGATCGTGGCCGTAAAGGGGGAAGACCAAAAGTAAATCAACAAAAATTAAATCAAGCTATTGCAATGTACCATTCTAAACGGATGACTGTGAAGGAAATTCAGGAAGCAACAGGGGTTTCAGCTGCAACTTTATATCGATCACTAAAAGAAGAGCAAACCCCGTAATGATATGCTCTATTTACCATTAGCCACTTGGCCTTTAAACCAAGTGAAAAATCCATTCTCGATGAATATGGACGGATTTCACTGCTTTCATCGTTCAGCTATTTGATTGTACCCTAGCCTATGAGTTTTCTACCACTATTTCACATGTATAAAAAAAGATAATGGTGTACAGTAACAATAAAGTCATTTCATTTTGAAGTGTCAAACTCGAATACATTCAACAACATGTTTCTAATTTCTTTTTCTTTATAAAGTTCTTGGTGAATCGTGATGAGTTGGTCTAATTTCTGACTGCAACAAAGGGTATCATGGCTATTTAAGCCAGTTGCTTCAGCAATCTGGATCAATTCTTTTTTTAATTGATTGATTCTGTCCTCTAATTCAACTATCTCTATAAAAACCATACAAATCCCCCTAATCATCCATTATCTTTAACGGTTTAAAATTTTTTGCGCACAAGCACAATTATGCAAAAAATCCGACACGGTAGGAATAAATGTGAAAAAATTCACATAAAATCACAGGTGATTTCTTAGGATTCCTTAGAAGTTAAGAATGATAGTATTAGAACTTTACATTTTACGTGGTTTGCCTTTTTTGTATCTTTCTTTACCTGGTTCAATATGGCGCCTCTTGCTACAACAATGATGGAGGAAATGGATTAGTTAACACCTCAGCACATTGCAGCCTTTGGGATTTGTAACGCAGTATAAATAATTATAAGCTCGGGCTGATCTGTCACTTAAATAAATCTGCAACTTTCATGTAATACCTCCTCCATTATAGATAAATGTGCAACTTTCATATAAAACATTCATCCAAAATACACTTTTAAAAATATGGTTTATTTTTACATGGTTTTTTTTAACATGTCTCGAAAATTGTCAGATTTTCTAACATGGTATTTTAAAAAATATTCGAATTTTTATAAATTTTATAGTGAATAGCCTATATTCAATAAAAAAAGGTGTGTTAGATATATTAAATGTGTTATTGGCGATAATAAGAGAAGTAGCTAAAAGGAGATATTAGAGTGTTGAGCTTTCTAATTTAGCAGCTGCAAGTGATTATAGTTCAACAAACAACGTACATTGTGGTCAAGGTCTTCTACTACTGGTTTCAGTCGGAGTCGCTAGCAGAAAAGGGTTTATAAAATTCTAAAAATTTAAAATACTCTGTCAAAATATGTTACAAATTAGTTGGCGAACACAATTGATTGAATCATAATCATAAATGTGGATCCACTAAAAAATTTTGAGAGGGGGATAAGATGGTGTGTCAAATTAAATAGCAAAAGATTCTATGTGAAAATTATTCAATGTTAATCGGAAGGTTGTAGAATTTCTTCAAAAATCAAATAGGCTTTACATCGAAGGAAGGTGAATAAATTTAAATTCAGGTAGAATATTAGAAACTTACTAGAGAAAATATTGTAAGATTGAGCAAAGCTGTAAAAGAAGATTTGAACCTATTTAAAAAGAGGAAGGAATGAAAAATTATAAAATGACTATTAATGATGAACAAGATTTAGATGAGCTAACCCCTAGCTTATATAGACACATGGGAGCCGCATATTGTAGAAGAGAAAACGATAGGAACAATTCACTGGCTGAACCGCAGTGAACTTGATGAATCCTTTATCATTACTAGAGTATAGAAGCACATTCCAGAGGACGATTCAAATAACGTGCTCGAGGGAGAGGCTGAATATAGTAAAACTATCCCTTTGCGTAAGGGCGATAAATTTTTCTTCCCAAAAGGTTCTGAAGGCACGTGACAAACAATGACATCTTTCGCAAAGTTCTTCATCCAGACTGACTCTTCTCAAAAACAAGACTATCCGGATGGTCTGTCATTTCGGACTTTGATTAAATCGCTGAAGTAATCACAAGACTGAAATGAAAAGACCCGGAAACCATCATCGTATAATTTAGAGTTAAAGCTAAACCTCCAAAGAGAATTTTATTAGCATACTCCATTCCTTAATTTTTTACTATTGTTTGACAGTATGTAAAATTGATATGTTATTTTCATAAATCCCTTATCCCATATGAAAAAAGGAGGACAATTTTTTGTGGCTAATCACTATCTATTCAAATTTAAACACTACATTTTTTGAATTTGACACGGAAAAAGAAGCAAGACAAGCTTTCGAGAACATTCAAGGCTGTAAGATTCTTACCGAAGTTGTTTACTTTAATGATCCTTGTTTGGCTTTAGCTTTAGATGCTTTTTAATATCTTTACCATGATAACTAAGATTAAAAGGGGGAATTCAAAAGTTATCTATATTTTTGAATAGTTAGTTGACATAAACACAATTACAAACACTGAAAAAGCCCTTGAATTAGGGCTTTTTCAGTGTTTATAATCAGTATTATGTAAATTTAACATAGGTTCTTTGTTACTAACAAGGCATGTTTGCACTACAGACGGATGGGTTCCATCTCAAGAACGTGTTAGTTCCACTGCTGTCAAAACCGTTCTTTCCTTCAAAATACTGTGGTGAATATCCTAGAACTGCTTTTACAGATGGTGACACACACATAACATATCCGTTAATGTCTAAAATCCCTTTAAATCAGTCACTTGAAAGGAAGAAATCATAAACAAAGATAATGCTACCTCAAGTAAAGGGGTAGCATTATCTTGTACTAATAGTAAACCATGACAAGGCGTCAACTTGATTTTAATACTTCTATATCATGTGCCGCAAAAGGTTCGGTAAGGACGGGTTGATTGCGCAGGCAGGGTTGAGTAATCAGCCTGTTCGGGGGAGTGCGCGTAGGGGCTTGAAAGAACATCAAGAAGCTGCTCCATCACGCTGTAGTCTCCTTGTTTCACTGCTGCTTCTAATGCGGCTTCTACCCGGTGGTTGCGAGGGATTAGCGCAGGATTGGAGTTCCGCATCAACTGATGCGACGTGGCTTTCGTTTCCTGCTGCCTGCCTAGTCTCGCCTGCCACAGCTCATGCCACTGAGTAAATTCTGGGGTCCCAAACAGGACCGTATCCTCATATCTATCAAAAGTTAATGCTCGGAAGGTATTGGTATAGTCCGCAGCATACTTCTGCATCATACTGAGGAGGTCTTCAATAAGGGATTCATCCTGTATCTCTTCGTTAAACATTCCCAGTTTTGCTCTCATTCCCGCGAGCCAATTACTGTGATACAACTCAGTAAAATCTGAAATCGCATCCTGGGCCAGTTTGACAGCCTCCGCCTGATTGACATGCAGCAGCGACAATAGGGTTTCAGCAAATCGTGCGAGATTCCACGCGGCAATATTCGGCTGATTGCCATAGGCATAGCGGCCTTGAATGTCAATAGAACTGAATACCGTTGCCGGATCATAGGCATCCATGAAGGCGCAAGGACCATAATCAATGGTTTCTCCACTAATGGTCATGTTGTCAGTGTTCATCACCCCGTGAATAAAGCCAACTAGTTGCCATTTGGCAATCAGCAGGGCCTGACGCTTGATCACTTCCTGAAGTAGCGAAAGATATCGACTCTCATCAGCTTCAACGTCTGGAAAATGACGCTTTAGTGTATAGTCAGCCAGGACCCGGAGTTCCTCAACTGTGCACCATTTTGCAACATATTGAAAGGTACCAACGCGCAGATGACTGGCAGCCACACGGGTCAGAATTGCACCAGGCAGGTCGGTTTCGCGGATTACTGACTCACCGGTTGTCACCACTGCTAGACTACGGGTGGTAGGAATACCAAGCGCATGCATTGCTTCGCTGATAATGTATTCGCGTAACATCGGTCCAAGTGCCGCTCGACCATCGCCCCCGCGGGAGTATGTCGTTCTACCTGAACCCTTGAGCTGAATATCAACCCGTTCACCTAGGGGAGTGATCTGCTCGCCAAGCAGAAGAGCTCGGCCGTCCCCTAACATGTTAAAATGCCCAAATTGATGCCCCGCGTAGGCTTGAGCAAGAGGCAAAGCACCTTCGGGAATCCGATTGCCAGCAAGCACTGCTATGCCATCATTGCTTTGCAGCGCCTGGTCGTTCAACCCTAGGGATGCTGCCAACGTTGAATTGAAAATGGTCAACTTCGGTGAGCGTGCAGGGGTTGGGTTTAGGCTGCTAAAAAATGATTTCGGCAAACGAGCATAACTGTTGTCTAAGTTCCATCCTGTTTCTATTATTTCTTTTCTCTTTGTCATCATATCTCCTTTTCTTCTTTTGTCTTTTTGTATCCTAGTTTTTTCTTTTACATAGGCTCTTTTCTAAACGTTTGTTGCTTTTAGACTTATAAAAATCGGCTTTTGGGTTTTTATCGTAAAAACTATAAGCAATTTCAAGAGAGTACTACTTAGTAAATAAGCGTAAAGAGCACAAAGATAGGCTATATCCGTAAAGTATAGTTATTTACGAAAAACAAAAATCATAGCTATTCAATGATATTTTTAGTTATCTATTTACATATCAACACAAGGAAAGCCCTTTTAGTGTCTACTTCTGCCAATTTATTATACCCTTTCCACACAAAGATGACGCCCTTTAAATATTATTTAGGTATGTACTGAAATCAGAGACGTAAGGACTAAAAACTGAAAGCGAATCTCACTGCCATTACTCCCTATATTCCTACGCGCAATACCAATTAGGCGAAATAGTACGAACAAAAATAATCCCCGGTAAAATCAACCGCGAAGGAACCACTTTTTTTCTTCCATAATCACTTAAACCATATAATACGGCTAGTTCTTTGATGGTCATTTCTTTCGTCATAATTTTACTCACTAGCATACGGAAAAGCCACCTTCATCTTGCTTTTACGTCCATATATTCAGGCTATCAAAGGTAACGGCAATGTTATTATTTATTATATATTTGGATTAACGTAAGCAATATTTCAAAAAAATACGTTAGATAACCTCCCCGAAATACTTACAAGTTTTTCTTAATACTGTATATTTAAAGTATCAAAGGTAAAGGGGTTGTCAAAATGAAAAAAAATGACGTAGGATTCCTTACATTTTTAGTTTTATCAGTAAAAATTGCATTTACTTACTGATATGAACGAAACTGTCAATAGCCCACCACAATTCCTTCTTTATTTTACTTTTTAGGTAACCTTAATAGAGAAGCTATTTTTGCTCTTTTTAAATGGTTCGATCTGTAGTTTGGTTTTAAACCTCAAACTTAAGGCTGTGTATATCATATACAAATCCAATTTACATAAAGCTAATTATCAGCAATTAAAGAGGTTGGGCTCCTTTTAGGTACCCAACCTCTTTTTTATGGAATGTAACTTAGAGAATTTTTGTTATGTAGAAAGCAAAGTTGTTGTTACTTGCAAAATCTTAGAGGCATTTTATGAAGCAGAAGGTTCAAAGGTTTTACAGCCTGTTTCTTTAATTTCAGAAGGTTGTTTACCCTCCAGGCTCACTACATAAATTAAATTAGCAGTACATTTGTTTCCTTGTTCCCAGTTTTTACAGCTATTTACCTCACATAATACGCTTTGAGTCATATGATTCACCTCCTTTCAAAGGGGTTGTGAACTTTTATGATTCCAGTTAATACTTATTCTCTCTCATTACCTCAAAATCCTTCTGGATTTATATTCTTTTACACGACAAAAATTTTTTATATATCTTATACATTTCTAGTTAATATAATGCCAATTATTGAAAAAAAAAAGAGGCTGACTCGATCACAATGTAGGGATATACCTCTACTAACGTATAATGTATACCATTCATAACGACTCAGTGTGATATTTTGAGCCTCGGCACACGCTTGAATACGAGAAGACTAAAGAAAGATTACCTTGTTAGGCCTCGCGATAGGCTGAACTTTGTAGAATACTTAACTAGGAAGGTTTCATTTTTCAAGCTAGCATTCATCAATTAAATCGTTGAAACAAGAAGTTTAATAATCCTATCTAGAGAGGGATTTAATAATCCTATCTAAATAGGGCATATTATAAAGAAATTGTTTTTAGGTTAGGAGGACAAAAATGAAAATTAAGCCACCATACATAAAGAGCTCTTGTTTTAGTGAATATGACTTATTAAAAAAAGTTGTTTTATGCTCACCTGAATTTATGACGATTAGAGAACCGATTAATGAAACACAAAAACAATATCTAAAAGAAAACATTGATACAGAACTTTCTAAAAAACAGCATAAGTTATTCATTGAAACGTTACAGAAAAATGGAGTTGATGTGATGTTGCTTTCTCCTTTAGAGAAATTTCCTGAACAAGTATTTACTCGTGATGTTGGTTTTACTCTCGGGAATCAAGTCTTTGTGGCAGATATGGCACATGATGTCCGAAAAGGTGAAGAGAGGCCTTTTATTGATTTTCTAGAAAATGAAAAAATTACGTACACAAATCTTATTGGAGATAAAATTGAAGGTGGCGACGTAATAATTGATCGCGACACTATCTACATTGGTGTTAGTAATCGAACGAATGAAAATGCCATCCTTCATTTACAAAGTTTACTGCCATCTTTTGAAGTAATTGCCGTCCCTTTTACTGATAAATACTTACATTTAGATTGTGTTTTCAATATCTTATCTCCAAATGAAGCTTTAGTCTTCCCAGGAGAATTTGATGATAAAAAAGAAAAGTTACTATCCTCCAGGTACAATTTAATAGAAGTTTCTAAAGAAGAACAAGCTACATTAGGTACAAATGTGCTTTCAATCGGAAAGAAACGAGTGATCAGTTTACCAATTAATAAACAAGTAAATAAAGAGCTCAGAGACCGTGGTTATCATGTTATTGAAGTAGATATATCAGAAATCATTAAATCCGGAGGTGCATTTCGCTGCTGTACACTTCCAATACTTAGAGAGCAAGCTACATGAAAAACTTTATTTTCGAGGGGGTAAGGTTGCCTCTCTTCTCCTATATTGATCAATTCACACTTAATATAGGCAATGTACAACAGTGAAAAGATACTCCAGATTTAATTAGTTCATTGAATACCACTTCAATTACCGACTCAAAAGGGTCTGACTCCCAACTTTGTCAAAGCTCATATTCGATTTAAGGGATCTGACCCTTTACCTTTGAATCTCCTCTTAATAAAAGTGGATTACTTTTCTATTATGAAGCGTGTTTACGCATACTTTTTAAAATAAAACTTACAACAAACACTAGGATTACAGCCCCTATTAGTGCTGGAATGATATAAAATCCGCCTGTTGAAGGCCCCCACTGTCCTAATAGAAGTGAACCAAGCCACGCTCCAATAAAACCAGCAATTATATTTCCAATGATCCCACTTGGAATATCACGTCCTGCAATTAAGCCTGCTAACCAACCAATAATCCCTCCAATAATTAAAGCCCAAAGAAATCCCATTTTTCAACACGCCTGTAACTGTACTTCATCTAGATCTATTTGAATCTTAACCTCTCCTCTTTTAATAAATAACACAACAAATTCAACCGAATCTTGATCTGCAAGTACCTGTTTCATTGTGTTATTTATGAAAGGTGAATCACCTTTTATCTGAAATTCAAACACTTTGTCCTCTTCTTCTTTTAACGATACTTCTCGAATTGGCAATCTAACCTCCTCTTCCCTTCCGCCACTTTTATGTTCAAGATGTTTTAACAGAAATGTCTGAAGGTAAGGTATTTTTAACATACTAAATAAAAAAATAACAAACCCAGCTATATAGAGGATTGTTCTGGTTCTTAGATCATCCTCAAGAAGACTACTAACAGAGGAGATAATAACAGCTAGGGAAAATGCGCCAATTAAAATCAGAAAGATTCCTAGTTTTCTTCTGATTGGATGGGATAAGATAAACTCAGATTCTCCTGTTGTAAAGCCCGTACCCGTCATCAATGAAATAACTTGAAATCTTGACACCTCCTCTTTTAAGCCTGTTAGATGAAATAGAATCACGTGAATTTCTATTACAGTCATAATGATGGCAAAATAAATGAGCAAAAATAGGAAAGTCAACGCTATACACCTCTTAGTAGCGCTTTTGGTAAAATAAAAAGCGACTGGGACATTGATTGTCCCAACCAAAAATTCAAATAAACCTTACTGTTTTTTCTCATTGTAAAATTTTACTGAGTACATCGCACCCTCACTTACCATATTATTATCTTCTAGATCATGTGGGTGTGGATGTCCTCCTTTTTCGACTGGAAAACTCTCACTTTTATCAAATACTGAAGGCTTTACCTTTCGTTTCCATTCCCGCAAAACATTCTCCAATTTAATTCTATTTGGTTTAGAAGATACCCATAGCACAATAGAAGTTCCCATTCCAACAGCCATAACAGATTTAATCCCTATCGTCGTACGTTTCATTACACTCACTCCTTTTGGATATTAGATCTTGTGAAACAATTTTTCAGAAGAACCTTGACCATATTGCATGTATTGCTGTAATTATTTCTCCTTTATACCCTTTTCAAATCTATCAAAACATTTTCTTTCAAAAAAAATACAAAGGTTTTAAAGATATGAAAAACGGGCATTAGAACAAAAAATCTAATAATAGGTAGGGATCCTATGGAGGCTATAAACTAGAATTGGCATCGATTAAACAACGATGATGTAATGAATATGAAGCAATCGATTAAACATGATTCAAATCTATTAAATAGAGATTGGCTAAACGGGGTTAAAATCAACAAAACAAATTCCATAGAAATTGAAATAATTGACGATCACTATATTCTAAAAGGATCTCTCGTTTACGACCAAAATTTCAGTGATGAACGTGATTATAAGATCTTTCATTTTTATCTAACTAGCGATACATTCATTACGGTAGATTTAGACTTTTGTATCTTTCAAAAGAGTCAAACTGAAAAAATTCTCCGGCAAATAAGCAAAACGAAACAACCTATTGATGGATTTTTACTGATCCTTAGGGAATTGCTTACTAAGTATTTAGTTAGCATTGATGATTTTGAAGGTGAGCTAAGGAAACTTATCTGGTGTATTCATAGAAAAAATAAAACGAGTATTCTCGAAAACATTTATGAACGACGTCATGAATTGCTCGTTTGGAGTAATATACTCATCCCTATGAATGAACTTATAATGGCGATAGAAGAGGTTTATCTTGATGAAGTAAGTGATAATAAAACCTTTGTTCGTACGGAAAAACGGATAAATAGAGCTCTGTATTTAATCCATGAATATGAGCATGAAGTTGATTCGATCATCAATTTGGAAGAAGTGATTTCTTCACATCGAGGAAATGAAATTATGAAAACATTAACAGTGATGACAGCTATTTTTACACCTGTCATGGCATGGGGCGCGTTATGGGGAATGAACTTTAAAGTTATGCCTGAGCTAGAATGGAAATACGGTTACTTGATTTCTTTACTTCTCATCTCGATCTCAATGGTTGCTGTGTATATATATCTAAAAATGAAAGGATGGACTGGTGATCTATTAAAAGGAAAAAAGAAAGGGTCATTTTTCAAATAAGGTCTGACCCCTGACCCTTTCTAACTAGCACTCTCTATTCCTTTCAAATTCTTTATTTCTCCTCTTCTTTCCTTCATGTAAAACAGGATCAATCCAAGCATACCCGTAAAGGCTGTGACAGCTAATAAAAGGTACAAGGTTGTTCCACCGAAGTTTTCAAAAATGATCCCACCAATCGATGAGCCGATAATTCCGGTTAACCCAAACGATATTCCTACAAATACCATATGACCTGTTGCTTGCATTTCTTCTGGGATGACTTTATATAAATACTCAAGAGCACCTAAAAAAGCGATCGAAAAACAGATGCCATGTAAGACTTGAATGCATAATAGCATCGTTGGATCTTGTACAAAGGCTGTTAAAATCCAGCGAATAACATAAAGAAATGCAGCAATGATCAAATAAATAATCGGACTTGATGACCTAAACCACTTGCTGCTTAGAAAGAATAATAGCGCCTCACTCGAAACACCAATAAACCAAATCCAGCCCACAAGCATTTCATTTCCCCCTAGCTCAAATAAATACAAGCTAATATAGGAATCACTGGTCCTGTGTGTAAGCATGACAAGTGAAATCAAGAAAAAGAATGCTAATAGCGTTGGATCTTTAAATAAAAGACCGATATTCTTATAGTTTACTTTTTTATTTCCTGCCTTAGCATCAGATAATAGCAATGACAAAAAACATGTCAAAATTGTTAATACTGTCATCGGAATCACTAAAAACCCGATCCCAAACGTAGAAAGTAAAAAACCGCTTATTAGCGAGAATAAGGCAAAACCAATTGACCCCCACATTCGAATTGAACCAAATGTTACGGAATGAAGTTGAGATTGTCTTTTCCCAAGATTGTCTGCAAGAGGGATGATTGGTGAGAAAAAGAAGAAAAAGACTGAGCCTGCAATAAGTACCCAGAGAAATGAATCGATTTGAAATAGCCAAAATACACTAGCAACAAGTCCAACTAAGCACGAGAACAGAACCTTTTTAACTGTTTTATATTTATCACTAGTATACCCCCATACAGGTTGGGCAATAAGACCAACAAAAGGTCCAATGGCTAAAAACCAACCAATTTGAGAACTCGTAAATCCTTTGTCCTGAAAGTAGATTGGAAAAAAGCTCACTACTATAGAGGAAATTGCACTAATGAAAAACATAAACAATCTTAAAGGGAAAAGCGGATTTTGCGTTAACATATTAAAACGTCCTTTTATGTTTAAATTTGCAGGTAAATAACTAATGAGATCCAACGTTCTTCTGTGACCGTAACCATGATCAATCTTTTTACTATACTCATTAGTATAAACACTATAAAAAGACACTACAATCTTTATTCGTTTATTGACTAGTATCCTTTTATACCCAATAAATCATTTTATTCATATAAAAGTGATTTATTCCTCTGATTTTCACTTTCCTTCATTTCTTCAACCGTTAAATCTTTAACGGAGAAAATCTCTCGCTGGCAACATATTCAAGGATGCTTCTTCTTAATTGCCGAGCTTCTAATCGTGTCCATTTTCCTTCGTTATTTCAATGGATTTAATAATCCTCCAAACCCGTTTCCCAAATAACTGGTGGAGTATTTTCGATTCTGCTTGATGTAAAAGGAACCCTTTATTAAATCAAGCACCTTAGTTGAATAAAAAAACGGTCTATTTAAAATAATATAAGAAATATTTAACGATTTCCGTTGGTGCTCAACGAAATTTGTTCCACTTCTGACAAATGAATGTTGACTCCGTTCCAATAGAGTGTACCTAAATGGGATCAATCCCAAAACATTGGATATATAAGTGTTTTTTTTAACTTTGTAAAAGCGCAAAATCCTGACGCTACACCTTTTTGCATAACAAATATTCGTACTTGTAATAATAACAAAGGTAATAACTCGTTTTGATTTGGCTAATCAAAAACTTTTTCATGCTAAGGAGACATAATGAAGCAGCAAAAAATAAGTGGACTTCAACTTTTTTATGTAATTGTTGGATTCGAATTTGGAACCGCGATTATTTTGGGATTAGGGGCAGAAGCTAGGCAGGATGCATGGTTGGTTATTTTGATCAGTATGTTATGTAGTGTGCTAATAATGGGTGTTTTTACGCAATTATCAGCCTATTATCCAGATGATACATTGGTTGGAATGATTCCTAAAATTATCGGAAAGTACCTATCTTATCCAGTCATTCTAATTTATATTTGTCATTTTATCTATTCTGCAGCAAGAGCATGTCGCGATCTCGGGGAACTGTTTGTCTCGACAATCTTAGTCAATACCCCAACCGTTGTTGTGATCGGGACCTTTATGGTGTTAGTGATCTATTGTCTTCGGAGTGGAATTGAGACTTTGGGACGAATGGGGGAAGTGGTCTTTCCAATTTACATTATGGCAATTGTTGTGATTTGGATTCTATTAACTAGTGTAGAAGATTTCAATCTTAAAAATCTTACCCCAGTATTAGGAAACGGTATCAAACCCATATTGAAAGAGGTATATCCTGGTGTCATAAACTTCCCATTTGGAGAAACAATTATCATCATGATGTTTTTTCCTTTTTTAAAAAATAAACGAAAAATCAGAAAGGTAGGCATGTCGGTAATTTTATTTGGGGGGTTATTGCTCGGATTTTTTCCCTCTTCTTACAGCTACCCGGATGGTTTCTATTGCGGATTTTCTTGAACGGTTTGATGCATTGATTATTTTAATGATGGTAGCAGGAGTATTTTTCAAGGTTGGCGGTTGGACATTCGGAGCTGCTGTTGCAATTTCTCAATTATTAAAGTTAAATCATATTAAATCGGTATTACTTGCTCTGGGTACCATTATTCCCCCCTTATCACTATTAGCTGCAACTGATTTTGTTAAACATTTAGAAATTGGATTAGAGTATTTTGTTCCATATTTTCATCCTATAATACAAATCATCTTGCCTCTTTTACTGCTTTGCATCGCATTTATTCGTAAAAAGCTCAATCCTAAAAACGTTGTTTAAGCTCAAACTATCCGTAAAGTATTAGAAATTAAGATTCGGAATTTAAAGGAGTTACTGTATTCATTTGAAATATCGGGTGGCTTTTGTAAAAAAGTAAAAAAACACACAGTGAAATGATAAACATTTTTATAAACCAACATCATCTCTAATTTATGTATCTGATATGCATTTTTAATTGACAAAATTACAACTTTGTTAAGGAAAAAGAAAATCCTCAAATTCGAGGATTTTTTTGTTTATATTTTAATTAAGGCTATTTTCGCAAAGATTGTTGTTTTTCGTATATAGCTCTACTTTACGTATTTAACCTGTCTTCGTGCTCTTTTCACTCATTTACTTCCAAATATTCTTTTAATATGGATTTAAAGAGTATAGTAAAAATCCAAATGCCGATTTTTACAGGTCCTAGAGCCATACTTTTAGAAAAGAGCCTTAATTAAAGACTAACCTTCACTCAAGGTTAACCTTTTACCGTTTCTTTGGTCACTTTTCATACTACTCTAATAAATGCAACAGACTTATTAATCCTCTCAGCTTCACAAAAGCCATCTAAACGTTTACCAATGACACTCTCAATAAACAATAGTCTTTCTTGTTGGATGTTTGCGTAAAGATTGTTGTTTTTCGTATAATGTACTATTTCCTTATTTAGTTATGTGTCGTGCGCTTTTCCATAAATTATTTTAAAATTTTCTCTGAATAATGATTGAAGCCCCACTGGAAAAATCCTAAAGCCGATTTTTTCTAGAACAACAAACTTTTAGAAAAGAGCCTTCTTGTTTTGGTTTGTGGCAACTGTTTAACTGCGGTTATTAAGACTTTGCTCACTGGTTTGTGTAGTCGAAGCAACCTCTTACCATGATTACCTTATATCTTTATTCTTTTTCACCTACTATATTTAATGCTTCTTTCTCTCTCAAATAGTTTAAGAAATTCGTTTTATCCTCAAGCTCCCGTTCTAAGTAGCCTATGTAAGCAAACAATAAACTAATGTCTTTAGATAACTCCCCGTCATCATGGATATATTTTTCTCTTATTTTTTTAACTTCCTTTTTCACAATCCAGCGTTCGTTCATGTCATCCTTTTCAACGATGTCGAAGCCTTCCACATCATCTGCTGGGATAAGCTCGATTCCCATAAAACGTTTCACTGGATTCTCCACACTTTTATTAATCATATACACAAATTTTTCAGCTTCTAACTCTGATAGTGCATCAGGATGAATTTTAATTGATTTCGGGATCACATCTTGATTTACAATAAACTCCTTTAATTGTTCAACAACCTTCATTCCCTTGCCCCCATTCCCATGCATGTCGAATCAATATCGCTACATAGTACAACCTATTCAATAGGAGCAGAAAAAAGTACCTTCCCATCTCCTTTGGGGAATTCTACCAAGAATCAACATACCAAAAAGCCCCGGGAATATTCCAGGAGCTAATAATTAAAAATTTTTCTAAATTGGATCTTTTAGTAGATATAAAAAGCATGGTGACAGGACCTTTATTACTTTGTCCAGATTTTAAATAACCCTTCCGTTACTCCAAGGTTGTACATATAATAAATCCCGAAAACAAAACTTACTGTACCAGCTAGTTTAGTTAAAACACGGTTTAGTCCTATACTTTTATTTGTACTCATTACAAATGGGATACCAATGATCGTCGTAAAACATAGCATGCCCACGATTGTCCCAATACCAAATACTAAAATATATACAGCACCTTCCCATACTGTCGTAACGGTTGACATAGTTAATAAAACCATTGCTGCACTTCCTGCTATACCGTGAATAGACCCTATAAGAATTGATTTTAAAAATGAAGCTTTTTCCCAATCCCGTGTTCCCTGTTCTTGAAGATTAGAATACTTTTTATAAAAAAACATACTTGAAATGCCAAGATAAACTAACATGATCCCGACAAGAAATTCGAGGGACATGGTCCATTTATCTGAGATTTCATCCTTCATAAGTATTAAGATCATCCCGACAATAAAAAGGGTGATTGTATGACCTATTCCCCAAAAAACCCCAGCTAATGTTGAACGCCATAACTTTTTACTTTTACTCGCAATTGTGGCTACAGCAATAATGTGATCTGGTTCTATAGAATGCTTAATACCTAAGATAAAACCCAAGAATAATATCGACAAAAAACTTAAAATCATACTAGTGTTCTCCTACCTATCAACTTCAATTTTAAAAAATTCATTATTATTGATTCATTCCTTAACATAACATCTATTTCATAAGAATCAACTAGTATTTAATCAAGTAAATCCTAGTTGATACTCAAAATTGATGTTTATATATAAAATTGATACGAAATCATTTTATTAGGCTCTTTCTAAAAGTTTGTTGCTTTTAGACTTATAAAAATCGGCCTTTGGATTTTTATAGTAGAAACTATAAGTAATTTCAAGAGAGTACCACTTAGTAAATAAGCGAAAAGAGTACGAAGATAGGCTATATCCGTAAAGTATAGTTATTTACGAAAAACAACAATTTTGCGAAAACAGCCTTTTATTAAATGTACAATTCAACTTTCCTGATCAATTTGCTTCCACACTTGTTCATAAACCTTTTTCAAAGGAACTTTATGAAGTCTAGCAATTTCTTTACATTCCTCATATTCTGGTGCTCTTTGTACGACTTGTCCTTCATAAAATCCTATTTTGACTGTCACAGTTCCCCACTCAGTGGAGACTCCTTTAAACTTTCTTTCTAGTCGATGAACGGTTAAAGGATAATAGCGCACACCAAGTGTTGTTGTTTCTTTAAATAAGATTTCTTTCATTTTATCTAATTTATGACGAGAAGTGAGTAGTTGAAGTAAAATACCAGGTCTATTTTTTTTCATATAAATAGGAGTATAAAAGACATCGTTCGCTCCTGCTTCAAAAAGTAAATCCATTACATAGCCAAGCCATTCTCCTGAAACGTCATCAAGGTTCACTTCCATTTTGACCATTTCATCATCAATATGTTCATTGTTTAGAGGATGTTGAGAAATCAATTTGCATACTCCTCTCATTTGTAATTATACGCCTTTAGGTAAGTTTAAAATTTGTACAAAACCTAGCACGTTTAAGGTCTTGCTGACACAACAACTTATTCACCAATGACAACACGAAGCACGTTTGGACGGTCTTTAAAGGTTTTCGTCCCTGCTCCGTACCCGATTGATTTAACTTCCATTGATGGAAGGGTGCAAAATTCTTCTGCAAGGACCGATACGATCGCAGCACCTGTTGGTGTTGTTAGCTCAAATTTCACATCACTTTGTTCAATAGGTACACCTTTTAACATTTCTAGCGTTGCAGGTGCAGGGACTGGATAAATGCCATGATCAATATGAATTCTTCCAGTTCCTAAAGGGATTGGTGATGATTTGATTATCTTTATTTCTAATTGATGAATTAAAATAGCTGCCCCGATGATATCAATAATCGAATCTACAGCTCCCACTTCATGAAAATGAACATTTTCTAATGGTAAACCATGAATATGCCCTTCCGCTTCGCCAATTTTCTTAAAGATTTTCAATGCTGTTTCTTTCACTTCTTCTGACAATTCTGCAGCTTCAATCATCTTTACAATGTCGCGGTAAGCACGGTGATGATGTGTGTGATGGTCATGTTCATGATGATGTTCATCACCATGATGGTGGTCATGTTCATGATGGTGGTCATGCTCATGGTGATGATCATGATTGTGGTCATGCCCAGGATTGTAATCGTGTTCATGTGTTAACACAACATCAAATTTTGTACCTGTGATCCCATTCTTCACAATCTTACTCCATTTCAATTCATATTCATCAACAATGTTAAGCTTTTTTAATTCCTCTACCAAAATATTCGGATCTGCTCCAGTATCAATGAGAGCTCCAATGACCATATCTCCGCTTATCCCTGAAAAACAATCAAAATAAAGTGTCTTCATTTGTTTCTTGCCCCTTTTTGTGCTAATTGATAAATTAATACAGCGTTATATGCACCACCAAAACCGTTATCGATATTAACAACGCTAATCCCTGAGGCACATGAATTTAACATTGTCAGTAATGCTGACAACCCGTTGAAATTTGCACCGTATCCAACACTCGTTGGAACAGCAATGATCGGATGGGAGACGAGTCCACCAACAACACTAGGTAGAGCACCTTCCATTCCAGCTACTACTACAGAGACTGTGGCATTTTGGATTTCTTCAATATTATCTAGTAGTCGATGAATCCCAGCGACTCCTACATCATAAAAACGCCGAACCTCGCAACCTAATGCTTCTGCTGTAATAGCCGCTTCTTCTGCTACCCTTAAATCAGATGTGCCTGCACAAACAATGGCAATATATCCTTGAAAAGGTTCTTTTACCTTTGTAATATCCTTCCAAAATAAGATCTGTGCCGTTTCATTATAAATAAACTCTGGATACTCTCTAAGAATATGTCCGGCCTTTTCTTTTGATATTCTTGTAACTAGCACATCATTGTCTTTTGACCTTATTGCTATAATAATTGAAAGAATTTGTTCTTCCGTTTTCCCTTCCCCATAGATAACTTCCGGGAAACCTTGACGACTTTTTCGATGATGATCGACCTTCGCAAACCCTAAATTCTCATACGTTGCTAATTTTACTTTTGCGTCTGCAACACTTAATGTACCTTTTTGGACTTGCTCTAAAATCTCTTCCATCATTGTATTTCACTCACCTTAATCATTTATATACGACTTTATCCACTTTTTTCTATTATTAATGAAGATTAGTTCAAAAATACTTTGAGATATCTATATGGGTTACCATAACGATCTGATGGAGTTATTGAAGAATCAGTTGATATATTGATTATACTGCCTTTTCTATCCTGCTCAATCATTTTCTTTGCAAAAATTTAGCATGCTAACATAAAACTAGTCTTTCTAAATTAACATACTCGAGTAACAAGCTAAGTATCGTAACATCATAATAACTGCAATTTGATCTAAAATGTGCATTATTTATTCATTACGACAGGTTTCCTTTTTCATCAAGGCTGTTTTCGCAAAGATTGTTGCTTTTCGTAAATAACTATACTTTACGGATATAGCCTATCTTCGTGCACTCATCATAGCTTCGAAGTCAGGTTTGCCTTCCGGATCGGTTGTGATTAGTTCACCGTCTAACGTTGTACCTGGCGGAATGTCTAACGATAGCAACTCAGGAAACTTCGCTGTGACTTCATTGTTATTGTGTCGAGTATATAACCGGACTTTGCCGGATTGATCTACGGAATATATTAAACGGATGCCATCGAGTTAAAATTATCAATACCTAAATCGTAAAAAGCCATAAAAAATAAAGGGTGGTACATATTAGTCATGTATAATATGTACCACCCTTTTACTTATTTTATTGTTAAACAAACGCGCCCTTTTCTTGAATAAATATAAGTTCCAACTAGTATTGTGAAAATGAAATAAATTTATATAAATTTTAGTTTAAGACTTATCAGTTATTTGAGCTATTTTTAGTCTATAATTTTAATAATCATGACTTTAACAGACCCTTTTTTTCTTGGTGGAAGCAGCATCCGATGTTTTAGATTTAAGCTTTCCAAGGTATCTTCAATATAAAACTGTAGGTCACAATCGGTAATAGGTATTTCTATCTCTCCCTTTTCCTTTAGCTCCGTTACCTTTTCCTCATAATTAGTTTTCATCATGATTATCACCCCATTTAATATACTTCTAAAAACCGTAATAACCTAAATATACGATAAGCAAAGCAAAACTCCTTGTTCTATTAAGTCAATTGTTAAGAATGTGAAGTAAAAACTAGTGAAATGAATGACCTGTTTGTTGTATGATAAACGATCCTGTTAAGTTACAATAAAGTCGTTTACTCTTAATGCTCCAAACATAAAAAAACCGTTCAAAAATGGAACGGTGTTAAAAAAATTGTTGTTTAATTTTCTTCATCCAATACTCTTTTTCACAAAATAAACAACAATAAAGTCATTTTTAGAAAAACTAAGTGTTCTTCCACAATTGCGCCCGATCGTAATAAACATCAAGATAAACTCGATCACTAATTTAATAGTGTTTATTATTAAAATCCTTTTCTAATTCCTTCTCTTCATTTGTTATCTTCTGTTCTTCTTTAATATTCGTCTAATTAGTCCATAAAACTATAGTATTCCCCAGCAAGACATTTCCAATGATTCTTAAATAAAAAAGCATACTCCTTTATTAGAGAAATGCGCCTGATTGGTGAAGGTCTGATAGCTTCTAAGTATAAATCCACATATTACTTTTTAATTATAAAAAAAAAGAGCCAACAAGTTGTTGACTCTTTGATAATTAAAAAGTAGAAGCTAAATCTTTTGCTCGTGCAATAGCATTTTCTTTAATTTCTTGTGCTTTATCAGGCATTACAGCATGTCCTTCAACGAATAAACCTTCAAAAGAAGGAACTCCGAAGAATTGCATCATGATATTTAGATATCGGTGACCCATTTCCATTTCAGCTAAAGGTCCTTCGGTATAAATACCACCACTTGCTTGAATATGCACAGCCTTTTTATCACCAAGTAACCCAACAGGACCTTTATCCGCAACATATTTGAAGGTTTTTCCTGCAACAGAAACGGAATCAATATATGCTTTCATTTTTGGTGGGAATGAAAAATTCCATAAAGGTGTTACAAATATATATTTATCAGCAGCTATAAATTGCTCACATAACTCTGAGAGTCGACTAACTTTTGCTTTCTCTTCCGACGAAAGTTCTTCAAAGCCCTTTCCAGATTGAAGTTTCCCCCAACCACTGAAAACATCCACATCAATTTCAGGAATATTTTCTTTATAAAGGTCAATATTCACAATTTCATGGCTAGGATTTACTTCTTTATAAGTGTCAATAAATGCTTTTCCAACGGCCATACTGTAAGATTGAGTGTCATCATGAGGATGAGCTGTGATGTACAATACCTTTGTCATTCTGTATCTTTCCTTTCCTTTTACATATTTGAACATTCTAGTTTGTGTAAGAAATTTAACGTTTATACAATTACCTTGAACTAAAATATCTTTAATTTAAGGTTTTTATATATTGTACTTTCTTGTTTTTCAAACAATATGCTTTTTTCTCAATCAAAAAGGAGTTTTGATGGGTCAAATCCAAAGCATTTTCTCTTCTTACATATGCCGTCAAATTCCAACCTTTTACTAAAACTCGTTCAACAGCTAACTTTCCAATAGCGCCATTCGCACCGAAAACGGTAATATTTATTTAAAGCACCTCCTAAACAACATATTTTGTTTATTCGACATATGTTATATAATCAATTTATACGCTTTTCAATATGATTTCAATCGATGATATTCCGCAATTGTTGTCTAAACAACACATTTGATAAATTGTCTAACTATGAAAGAAGGGATTAAATGTCACAAACTCGAATTGATCCGCGTATTACTCGTACACGGAACTTAATCATGGATGCCTTTGTACAGCTATCGATGAAAAAAGAGTTCAAGGATATTACAATTAAAGATATAACAGATGAAGCCACGGTCAATCGGGCTACTTTCTATTCTCATTTCACAGATAAGTATCAATTATTAGATGCAGTTTTAACGGAAAACCTCATGACAAAGATCTTTAATGAAATCAAGTTGCATGATGAACTTTCGGAAGAAACAATCGTTAAAATCTTTCTTTCAATTACAACATTTCAATCTGAACTTTCCTCACAATGTCGACGCAGTTACGATGCATTTATGTCTACAATCGAAACAAAACTAAAGGCGGAGCTAGGAGACCTTATTTATAAGCTATTAAAGAAAAATCAACCGGAGGAGAATCTTGAATCTCTACGAATTGGTTCAGTCATGTTAAGCTGGGGTATTTATGGGGCCTCTGTCGATTGGCAGCATAATAGCCATCTCACAGCTGAGCAATATATCGACAAGGCACTTCCTACCATTTCAAATGGTATGCAGTTAATAAATTTACGTAAGACAAACAGACAAAGCATATGAGCGTGTATGAAAAAAGCTGTTTAAGGCAAGGATTTCACCTTAGTTAAACAGCTTTTGCATTTTGATTCTTCTTTCTTTATATCCAGTCAATTTTTCTAAGGAAATCTTATTTAGTCGGGGTATCAAGAGCATTTAACCAACAGGGTGTTTGATTGAGTCTAGGAGTTGAAATAGCTACGGCAACTCCTATGCTTATTCCACAAAATGGCCCTTTAATGGAATAGAGAAGGACAATTTGTTTCTTTTTTTATAGCTTACCTTGTTTCCTAATCAATTCAATATCATCACATTGTCCTCGCTCTAATAGTTAATAACCACCGTCACCGAACTTAATAAATTTGCAGTATAGTTAATTCTGACGTTACCCATAAGAAAAAGACAACGGA
The DNA here is from genome assembly GCA_051750265.1 of Bacillota bacterium. Taxonomy (GTDB): domain Bacteria; phylum Bacillota; class Bacilli; order Bacillales; family Bacillaceae; genus Metabacillus. Next base: position 110,979 of record JBNJJO010000013.1, read on the forward strand.
GAAGTGAAAAAGGATGCTTCACAAAAGTTATGCAATCTTTTGGAAACATCCTCAATTTTGGAAATTCTTAAATAAATGTTATCAAAATGTTAATTTTTTCCGATAGAAAGGTGAATTAAAACCCTCAGAACCCATTATTTATAAGGGTTCTCGAGTTGGTTTTTACATCATGCCGCCCATAGATTGCGAGGTTTTACCTGATAATATCATGCCATCTAACCCTAATTTAAGCACACTCATGAACATTCGTTCCTCACAAGAATATTCACTCAACAATATGCAAAAATATAGATATCGGCACCTTTTTGGCACCAAGGGTGTTTTTCTTCTATTATATAACTCCACCAACTTTTTTTATCAAACTTTTATATAAAAACTCGAAGTGTATAACATTTAAACCCATCTATTTTAATCAATCTTTATTTAAAAGATGGGTTTCTTCTTTTTATAAAATCAACATTTGCAGCATGCTTTTAATCAAACTTTTTATAAAGCAACACTTAATTATCCAAAGGCCCAACAAGTCTTAAAAAGATTTCATTTCAGTTATTTTTATTGAACATGTACATCATCGTGATCTGTACCTGTAATCACGTCATACCAAGATTCAATATCCTTTTCAAAATTAGCCGTCTTTTCCCGGTATCTTTGCAGCGAATCCTTTCCAAGCGGCAAGTGAACCGGCGGCTTCTCCGCGTTGGCAACCTTCACGATTGCCTTGGCCAACTTGACAGGATCGCCCGGTTGTTTCTTATTTGCCTGGGTAGCGAATTTTCTCATCTCTCCTACCGTTTGGTCATAATCCGGAATGATGTGACCTGAGCGCGTTAGTGAAGCAGCATCCAGAAATTCCGTACGGAAGAAGCCAGGGGCTACTACGGTCGCATGAATTCCAAGCGGAGCCAATTCCAATGCAAGTGTCTCCGTTAATCCTTCAACAGCGAACTTGGTTGAACCGTATACGCCCCAGCCAATATAACCGCTCAATCCTCCAACGGAAGAGATATTGATGATATGTCCGGAACGTTTTTTACGCATATGAGGCAGGACTGCCCGGGTCACATTCAACAAACCAAAGACGTTGGTTTCGAAATTTTTCCTAACCTCATCAGCAGTAGCTTCTTCAACGGCACTCAGCAGCCCGTATCCTGCATTATTGACAAGAACATCAATTTGGCCGAATTTCTGTACGGCTTGATTCGCAGCTGCAATTGCCTGTTGTTCATCGGTGATATCCAAAAGAACAACTTGAAGATTCTCCGGATTTCCTAATTTATCAGCTAAAGACTCCGCCGAGCTACGGACTGTCGCAACAACGTTATCTCCGGTTTCCAATACGGCCTTCAGTATTTCCAAACCAATGCCCCTTGCTGCACCAGTAATAAACCAAACTTTTTGCTTTGTCATCTAGAATCCCATCCTTTTTGTTATTTTTGTTGTATGTTATCTACTTGGAAACCTAGGAATCTTATCAGCAAGCAGATATTCTGCATATTGCCGAGAGCTCTCAACTAATTCTCCCTCGCTTTTATCATCCGTATCAAAGATGGTAAAAGGCATCAACAAATCGGTTTCGATTAAATTGCTCGTAGCATGGAAAAGGCTAAGGAGTTCATGAATCGTATAGAGATCGCCTCCTCCAGGCTGATAATCCATTTCTGAACCACCGATAGAAATAGCCAGACCCAGCTCCTTCCCCCGCAGTTTCCCTCCTTTTGACGTGTAGCCCCAGCCATAAGTCAGTACATCATCCAACCACTTCTTGAGAAGCGGAGGTGAACTATACCAATAGAACGGAAATTGAAAAATGATCCGTTCATGCTGCATGGCAAGTTCTTGTTCTCTTTGAACATCAATCCGCCAATCCGGATAGGAAGCGTATAGATCATGAACGGTGATCTTATCCGGATACTTCTTAACTTCCTCCAACCAAGTCTTATTCACGCGAGATGTGTCCAAGTTAGGATGAGCGACAATTACCAATGTCTTCATCATTTTCCCTCCCTTCGTTCGATCTTATGCCTGCTGACAAGTTAACTTTATCGTACTTTAAGCGATGGTGCTTATCTGTGCAGTTCAAACCATTTGTCTATTTAGTTCAAGTTCGATGTCCAGCTACCTGCTGAATTGTAACCTGGGGAAACAAAAAGGTTTCTTAGAGTACCTTGATAAGAACAAGGCAATCGGTTGGATGATTGGCCATAATATTTAACTCAACATTTCACCCCCTTAGAATAGTAGGCGCCGTTTGATGGCCCATGCCAGCTTGCTGCTCTTCAGGTAGTTATTTTGAATCGGACTAGCGAAGTTGTACGGATTGGCTTAATATTATGTTATGGAATAGCGAGGAGGGGTATAAATGATTGTACGTTCCGAAAAGATAATGAAAGTACCACAGGGTTTAACCAATGATGTTCATCAAATAGCGTTAAAGTTGAATGGGTTAACGGTCTTTGAGTCCTGCGTTTATATGGAAAGTAAAGCAGGCACATTATTTCTAGAAGACCACCTGCTATTATTCGTGCTCAATGGTACATACACCGTTCGTTTTGGGAACCAAGTACATACTGTCCGCAAAGATGAAATGGTTTTATTGCAAAAATCTATTGTCATTGAATATGAGAAATCTGGCGAGGATGGATCGGAAAACCGTCTTGATTACATGATGTTTTTCTTGAAAGATGAAATACTAAACGATTTTATCAAAATGGCGAATGTAATGCCTGCTTATCCCTCGGTCATGGTCCCAATATCGGTCTTGTCAGTTAATGAAAGGCTCATTCACTTTATAGAATCGTTAAAACTGATGATTAAAGAACCAGACCGAATTAATCCTGGTTTAATTAAAATTAAATTGTTAGAGTTGTTGTTTGATCTCGCAGACGCAGATGACAAGTTATTGTTTCAGTTTTTGCAAATAAAACGCAAAGAAAAAAGGCATATTACTGAGATCATTGAAGAAAATTTGTTCAATCCAGTATCTTTAAACGATCTTGCCTATTTGTCGGGGCGTAGTTTGTCATCCTTTAAACGTGATTTTCAATCGATCTACAACACTTCGCCCCTTCAATGGATTCGAAATCGTAGATTAGATCGTGCCAAGGAATTACTTGCAAATTCGGCATTGTCCGTTACAGATGTTTGCTACTCAACAGGCTTTGAAAATGTGGCTCATTTCTCAAAGGTCTTTAAAAAAAGATTTGGCATGTCTCCATCCATGGTAAGAGGGCATCATTAGCAAACGTAAAATTAAACTGTACTTTATCTATAAAAGTAGTGCTTATATACTTGTTTAAGGCCTGAGTCGTTGTAGAGACTGAGGTCATTTTTTTGAGCTAAATAAACAAATAAATCGAACTACTGAGAAAAGTGCTTTTAGTTAAAAAGCGGTATAGTGTACTCATGAAACCTCTTCTTACATAACTTGGCAAGTAAATGCTTGAGATTATCTGAACTAAGTAAAGGTATGGGGAAATATATTAGAGAAGCTAAGGAGGAAACCAGATAAAAACGCTTGGACTTATGACACACTTCTATATTGGGTGAACTTAACGCTGGCTACAAGAGATCCCACCAACATTTTGGCGTTTTATAAATTATCAAACTTTATTTTAAATCAACAGCAGATGAAGAGAATGGACTATGAAAAATAGCTTATTCTTTTAGGGAATGAGTGAAATGAATAGCAAAATTGGGTGAGATAGGATGGAGAAGAGATCCAGCATGGCCAAGAAAATGACCTATTCAAAGGAACCCGCAATTATCTTGTAAGAGTGGAGCAAGACAAGGACTGGTGTGTGGTGAGAGAAGAGATTATCTTCTCTCCTCCTCAGAAACTTTCAACTCTACAAAGTACGGATGGCCAAAGTTAACCTTAGAAGCCGACATCCCTTTCTAAATAGGAAGGGAAGTTTAAGTTGCTATGCACATTGCTAATCTTAGCTGGTGCAATGTGCAAAAGAATCATAAAATCCACCAACCAGTCTAGCAGGTAAAGCAGAAAATGGATCATGAATGTATTTATTTAATCTGGAACTGCCGATACCAATATGTGTGTGAAACAAATTTGTAACTATCTAAATTGATTAATAATCAATGCGATGATCTTATTTAAATCAAGTGGATGATGTACGATGATGCTCCCCCAGAGAATTCCCCCCACTGTTGTCACCCCGATAAAAATAAACCATTCCTTTTTATTCAACTTTCGTACTCGGTTTAATATCATCAAACCACCGCTGAGAAACAGTGTATATAAGACTAACATTCCGATCATGCTGGTTTGTCTCTCCTCTGTATTTTATATAGCGTCTGTAACCAAGAACCAATAATCAGAATGGTCGGAACAATGACGGCGTACAACATATAGTAGCTAAATAAATAATTTTCAATCCATTCGATGTTCTCTATCACGTTGGCAAATAAAAGAGAGTAAGCAGAGATGATCCATACTAGCGGAAAGGCTACTATGTCACGTCTTTCAATTTTAAATAGCTGGCAAAGACCGAGGACTGCACAATAAAACAATAAACTTAATTTTAGACATAATAAAAGAAGGATATTAATCGAAAGAATCGCTTCTAAATGTTCCAAAAATCCCGAAAACTGCATTTCACGAAAAATGGTGTAAACTGGGTATATAAGATGTGAGCCTCGATCGACTCCTAAAATGCCAATCGTCATGTATACACAGATAGAAAGGATAACACCAGCGGAGCTAATTCCTAAAAAAAATGCCGTTTTCAATCTGCTCTTAACAAAAGGGAAGAGCATCATGAACATGATGGTTTCCATAAAAGGAAACGCAAGTGCATATTTAGATTGAAGGATCGTAGTCCAAAGCTGAAAGTCAAAAGGGACATGGAAAGTCCGCAAATCCCAATCCTTTAGCATGACCGTGAAGGGAATCCAGAAAGCCACAATAATATACGGCGTAACAAGCTCACAAACCATTGCGATCGACTCAATTCCTTTTACGACGGCATATGCACAAACGAGCAACACCACTACATTGAAAATGGAAAGGGGAGTTCGTGGCATAAGATTATTATGCATAAAATCACTTAAGTTACGTGTTACCCAAGATGCAATTTGGATGAAATAGAGGATGTAAAGAAAGGCGATCAATCCACCAGCCCATTTACCAAGGACTTGTATCGCAATCTGAACGAGGCTTTTTCCAGGGTAAAGTTTGGATAAGTATAGCCAAAAACCCGCTAAAACCAACCCGTACAAGAACGACCAAACACAAACAATCCAGCTGTACTGCTTTACATCTTCCATAAGTTTTCCTGGTAACATAAGGAACGTTGTAGCGCAGACAAAAGTAAAAGTTAATGTGATCATCTGCCATCCACTTAGTCGAGCATTTTCCATTTTCTTATTCACTCTTTTCTACTTTGTATGGGGATCCTGTATTTCCTATGGTTGTTACCTTGGAGTTCACCACAAACGTAACAGGCAACTCCTTCCAATTTTTAATGTTAACGCCTTCATCCTGAATGCCTAACAGATCCCAGTCTTTATCTTTACCCAACTGATCAAGGGACTTTGCTTTCTCTTCCAGCGTTCGATTAAATGCCGATTCTACTTCATGAAGATTGTCTACGGTCATTGGTTTAGGTTGTTTACTGTTAACGATCCGCAGTTCAGCACGAATCTGTATAGTTAAACGAGAGGAAGAACGGTTGAATTCCCTATTCATTTTCACATCCTGCACCTCTACATCGACATTCTCTCCATTCACTTCAATCGATTCTACAAATTTCTTAAGCTTGTCATTCAAGATAAAAAAATACTTTTTTGTATCCAAATCAATTCGGCCAACCATGCGGGCATTAAGGAAAACCGCTCCATCCTCAAAACTCATAGCCTCTGTACTTGCGTTGATGTTTTCCAATCTATCTGTTTTAGAAGCAGGCTGTTCGCTTTTATAGTGCAGAATCGGAATGATTGTTGGTTGATGATAATTAATCCCTTTTGCCAAATCTCTAAAGCGTGTAGGCATAATACCGTTACGATAACTGCGTGCATGAAGGTCAAACATTGATTTAACAAACCGGCCTGGCACTCTTTCCAGAAAGGTATAACTGTTCATGACTGTGGATAGCGGGGAATCTGTCACTACAATATTCACATTCGTCCGACGTTCAGGATCGCGTTCCAGAAAGTTAATTAAATCTAATAAACCTTGTTGAGCATACCGTTCAGATACGATATATAACTGTACATGAGGGGTGTAAAACAACCTTGGCATTACCGTGGTTGTTTGTTCCGCAAATCTCCCGGAACTATATTCCTTTAATTCATATGTATAAACGGCACCGCCACTTGCGCCGCCTGATTTGATTGAAACGCCTGATGGGTTAATAATCTGGTAATAAGCAGTAATCATTCCCGTACTCGGGTCTTTGTCGGCTCCAGCTATGTTGACAATCGCTAATTGATTGATTTCCTTCATATCCCAGCAGCCGGAACAGAACAAGAGAATTAATAATGTAAGGTAGGATCTTCTCATTCTTCACCCTCCTTTCATTTTTTTTCATAAAACGCACGAGGTATGCGTTTCAATAAAAATCGGGGGAACCGGACAAAAGTATCCTTCCAATCGGAAAGAGCCAAAGGTGCCAGTGGGGTCATATACTTGACTCCAAAAGATCGTATCGATACTAAATGAATTAAAAGAAAATATAAGCCAACCATGATTCCAAAGAAACCCAGCAACCCAGCTAATAGCATAAAAGAAAATTGAACAATTCTTTGAGCAATACTGAAACTGTAGTTAGGAGAGACGAAATTAGAGATAGCCGTAAAAGAAACAACAATAACCATCGCTGCCGAAATGAGTCCGGCTTCCACCGCTGCCTGTCCTAAAACGAGTGCGCCGACGATAGAGATGGATTGGCCGGCAATACGTGGCATACGAAGCCCGGCTTCACGTAAAATCTCGAATGTTACCATCATGATAATCGCTTCAATAACCGCGGGAAACGGCACTTCCTCACGTTGGGCTGCCAAGCTGATTAATAGTGAGGTTGGCAGTAATTCTTGGTGATAGCTTACCACTGCGATATAAAGAGATGGTACGAATATGGAAAACAAAAAAGCAAGCATGCGTAGCCAACGCGTGATTGTGGCAATATCTGCTCGCTGGTAATAGTCCTCTGGGGATGAAAACATTTGAAAAAAGGTTATGGGCCCGTATAAAACCATAGGTGTACCGTCCGTAATAAGCGCAACTTGTCCCTCGAGTAATTTTGCTGCAATAGAATCTGGTCTTTCTGTACTTACTAATTGAGGAAAGGGTGAAAATGTCTTATCTTGGATCCATTCTTCAATATAAGCGCTCTCCAAAATACTATCAGCTTGAATGGAATGAAGGCGACGACGGAACTCATCTAAAATTATCGCTGAGGCCACATTGTTGAGATAAGTTAGGTACACTTTCGTCCTTGTTGCTGATCCTATCGTAAATGGCTCAAATATTAGGTGTTCGTTTTTTAATCTCTTTCGGATCAGAGCGACATTTCTTGCTGCCTCTTCAACGAAACCCTCTCTTGGACCACGAACGGAAGCCTCCCCTGTTGGTTCCGAAATACTTCGAAATTGTTCATTTGAGACATCATAACTTAGATAAGTATTTCCACAGGCCGGAATAAGAAGACAATGACCTTCAAGAAGATCGGAAATACCTTCGTTGGATCCGGATAATTCTTTCCATTGAATAAGAGGGATTATTTTTTTCAACCAGTTAATATTAATAGGAGTATGTATTGACGGTTTTATGTTCTGATCGCCTTCAGAAATGGGCTTCAATAGCATTTCATCGACCTGATTCGTCGTTACGATCGATGCAAGATAAATGCAGTAAAGGCTGAATCCCTCAGCGGCTTCTATTTTTTTACATATAAAATCAGGTGATTTTCCTAGACGTTCCGTGATTTCTTCAACAGTGATACCAGCTTTGTTAACCCTTAACATAAAAAATCCCCACTTCTACAAGACTACCTTCATTTTTTACTATGGAGGGATTTATTATGCAAAATTTTTAAAAAAAGTCTCGAAAATATTAATTGTATTATTGTAAAGTGATAAAAATGCTTTATCAATTTATTGAATTGAATTAATTAATTTCTAAATAAAAATGACCACTTTTTCTTTAACAAAAAGTGGTCATTTTTATTTACAAAAGTTCACTAATAAGATAGCTTACTACTACCAAGGCATGATTATGTTTGTGTAAAATGAATATTTTGAGCCTGAAATCCATTCTAATATTTTATTTGAAATTTTTTTGATTGAATAATAGACACAAAAATTATCTTGTTCTTATATCATTTTAGGAAGTTAATGGCCAAAATAACAGGTTTGGTTCCTATAGATTTCCTTAATTCGATGTTGAAGTAATATCTCCTGTTTTTCACTAAATACGACAATCGTAGATCCAATAATGGAGCGTTCCAAACACCAAATGCCAATACACAGCTTGCACCAAATGGAGCCATGCGCTTTCGCTTACTGTCCTTGAAGTTTAGTCTGGAAGAAGTACATTCTTTCTCCTGTTACCCAAGTCCACTTTTCCATACCTTTGAATACGTTGAATACTATAAAAAACAACTGTATATAATGTTTCCACTAAGTTAGAAATCTGGTCATTTTTGTATCATTACATACGTTGAATACGATAGAAAAATATACTGTAGATAAATTAGCAATAGGTAAGCGTTTGAGGTAATCTCCGGCTTTTTCACTGCTCCACACAGAACGTGACAGTTTCCCGTCATTCCGCGTTCCATCTAACGATATGTACTAGATTATAAGTTCCTTGTTACTCTAAGATATGGGATCTTTCGATCCGTTCAAGACCGCATTTCTCGCGGTATTGATTGATCTTATCCATCATAGGTTGGGTGATTCCAAGTCTATATAAGAGTACGTTAATCTTCTCTTTGTCTGTAAGATGGATTAATTTTGTGTACCTCTTTGTGGTGACAGTGCAAACTTTATTGTTAAACATCTCCTTTGAAGGGAGATTTGAAAAAATCACCTCACATGATTTAGCCGAACCCTAAAAGAGGCTATTATTATCTTTATTAACAGCAAGTTATTGTTGCTTTTAACGGCAAATGATCAGAAGCTTTTGCTGATTTTATGATCACTTCTGCTTTAACAGCCTGTAGTTCAGGACTGACAAATATGTAATCTAGCCTCGCCCTTGGGCAATTCGATGGATAAGTATGACCTGGTCCCATTCATGCATTCTGCCAAGTATCTTGAACCTTATCGGTTAATGTTCTCCATTGCCTTGATCCAGGCTTCATATTCCAATCGCCCATGATAATAGTGGGATGCGGATACTTATGAAGCTGATTTAAAATATATTCTGTTTGCTTCCTATGAAGATAAGGATTTAGACTTAAATGAGTGACCATGATTTGATATAACCGTTCATTTATTTGAATTGTTGCGTCAAGCAACGACCTTCCTTCAACTAATCCTGTTATATAATTAAAAGAATGGCTCTTTTTTGTTACGATTGGGTATCGAGACAAAAGTGCATTTCCATATTGTCGTATCGTTGTTGAATTTTTAGATTTGAGAGAAAGAGACGGACTGAAAGCATGTTCAAAATTTAGTTGTTTTCCAAGCCAACCAATCTGATTTTTATAGAGACTACGCTTAGAAAAATGTTTATCAACCTCATTTAGACCGATTATATCAGCATCACTATCTTCAATTACTTCAGCTATTCTATGAAGATCTAATTGTTTATCAATTCCTTTGCCATGATGAATGTTAAACGTCATAACTTTAATTTTCAAGAGACTGTCTCCTATTCACGATAAGTTTATATAAAATCTTTCCTTGACTTCCAATAAATGAATTAGCGTGGGTTTTATGTCAAAATGTTGATGGTACACCTTTAAGCAGAAAATAAAAAAACGCTGCATTTAGGGATTGTTGACAAATAACCTTTTAGACGAAAATGACGTTTTAAAACCCGCATAAATACTGGGTTTTACAACAACGTTTTTTAAAAAATAGGATTTTGTCAACAGCCCCTTTAAGCAACGTTTTTACTCTGACGAAGGATTGGTTATTCCTATCAGTATAAAGAATGTCACAAAACCAAAAATTAAGAATCCTTTAATTACATTTTCTACTATAACATCATACATTGGTATCCATCCCTCCCGTTTTTTTAGTTTCCTATAGGTTGTTTTAAGCCATTGATAAACTTATCCTTTATTAAGTTACCCTATTTTTGGTTTCAAATTTATATCGAAAAACAATAAAACCCTTGGTAATCATAGGTCCTATTAATGAGGAGTTCATATTCAGATACTTTTTATATGCTGGAATAATTTTGGTTTTTGCTGATATGGCTAAAGCTTTTAGATGGACAGATAAGCTATTTTAATCATTTGTTCGTATAGAGGACACCAATTTTCTGACTCAGGAGCACTAAGGAAATACAAAAGTATTTCTCTTAATCAACAAACTCACTTAGAACATCTTTCTACCGGACTGCGAATAAATAGTGGCTCAGATGATGCTGCTGGTTTACAATTATCTTCTCGTTTAAAACTTCAAAGTAATGAACAACTTACTTCCATTTCCTATCCTCCTTTACCTTCTTTTTAATCCCGACTGGCCACACTCAATAATCCCACGAGAAATTAATCGTAGGATTGTTGATTTGTTTTTACTTCCTTTTTGTAGTTTACACACTTACTTATTTC
>JBNJJO010000014.1:0-118660 GCA_051750265.1 Bacillota bacterium
GAATCCAGCTAGCCCAGCCATTAGTTAAGGCATCATAGCCAAGTGGTAAGGCAGAGGTCTGCAAAACCTTTATCCCCGGTTCAAATCCGGGTGGTGCCTCCAAATATAGACATGCGGGTGTAGTTTAGTGGTAAAACCTCAGCCTTCCAAGCTGATGATGAGGGTTCGATTCCCTTCACCCGCTCCAATTGAATGAATGGGCTTATAGTATAGCTCATTTAGATAGAGTAACAGCCTTCTAAGCAGTCGGTCGGGAGTTTGAATACTCGGACGCCATCTAATCGATAACACCCGTTATTTATACGTTTATGAGCGTATTGATTCCGTTGAATCAAACGTTGATAAATGTGATAAAATAGCGGTTTTTTTGTTGTATCCATCGACTTCGTTTTGGATGGACGTTAGACAACGCCTCCTTCTCTAGGTTATGCGTCATAGATTCGGATGAGTATCGGGATATCCTTGGTAAGATTTCGTACATTTAACGTAAAACAGGCGCAGATTAGGGAAACTTAATTACTTGATTTTTCTTACGTGCAGTCTTTTACAATGGGAGTTTTAATATTATAGTAAATACTTTTATTTAATATTTACATGTTTTGTAACCAATTCAACGCTAGTGGGTCTGACCCTTGGTAACTTTTTTTTGAAATAAAATAATAGAAAAATAGAAAAATTTAAACATTTTGGTTACTTCTGAATCCATGAGCAATAGCTTTGGGAGCCTTGTAACTAGCGGTTTTTTTAATGTTCCACAACTCAAACTTCATAACAAGAGGGAAGGTTAAAAAAACGAAATAATTTTAATACTCTATCTATTTTTAGATTACTAGCTTTTATGTTATCTACTTGTTATAATTCAGCCTATTATAATGAAGGAGCATAATAGACATGTTTAAGAAAAATGAACTTATATTTATTAGTTTTATGTTATTTTCAATGTTTTTCGGTGCAGGTAACTTAATATTCCCTGCCTTTTTAGGACGATCTGCTGGAGAAGAGGTTTGGGTGTCTTTAGTAGGTTTTATTATAACAGCAGTAGGACTCCCAATACTTGGTGTAATAACTGTTGCGAAGACTGGTAGCTTTCAAGCTCTTGCAACGCGTGTTCACCCTTTATTTGCTCTTATTTTTCCATTAGTAATCTATGTTTCAATTGGACCTGGATTAGCAATCCCGAGGGCTGGGTCGATTGCGTTTGAGATGGGGTTAAAGCCATTCTTACCACAGTCAATGATAGACAAGCCTCTGATGTTATTTTTATATACTGTTGTTTTCTTTGCCATTACCCTAAGCTTGAGCCTGCAGCCATCAAAGCTCGTTGACCGCTTTGGTAAATTATTAACACCGCTTCTATTAGTGATGATTGCCATTATTTTTGCAAAGAGTCTGATTACGCCAATTGGTTCATTCTCCAAGCCAACAGATACGTATAAAAGCAGCCCATTTTTTCAGGGGTTTTTAGATGGTTATCTCACGATGGATGCGCTGGCAGCACTTGTATTTGGAATTGTCGTTGCCAATACGATTCGTGCAAAAGGTGTACAAGATACAAAGTTACTATCGAAATATATGAGTTACGCTGGTATTGGTGCAGGTATTTTACTAGCATCCATTTATGGGATTTTAGGCTATCTCGGTGCCTCAAGTGCATCAGCTGGTCAGCCTGAAAATGGGGCGCAAGTATTAACGATTGTGATGAATGAGTTATTTGGGCAGACAGGTATTTTCATGCTAGGCCTTTTATTTACTCTTGCATGCCTATGTGTCTGCATCGGTTTAATTATTTCATGTAGCCAATATTTTTCAGGAGTTATGCCTTTTCTGACGTATAAGAGCTGGGCTACGGTGCTTGCACTCGTTAGTATCGCGGTTGCGAACTTAGGTCTTACACAAATTTTGTCCATCTCTGTACCAATATTAGGGGCTATTTATCCAATTGCCGTTGTTTTGATTACACTTGGTTTGTTAAACGAATTTGTAACAAATCGTGTTTATCTTTTTACTACAGTGTTTACTGGTGTATTTAGTATCTTAGAAACGATCAACGCCACATTTTTAGGAAATGCAATAGATCCTGTATTAAAACAAGTCCCGCTTTATGATGTGGGAGTTGGCTGGGTATTGCCTGCAATTGTTGGGGCTGTATTGGGTCTACTGTTTAGTGGGTATAGAGATAAGAGACAGAAAGTGGTATGTTGAAATAATTAAAATAAGCCCTCTATATTTCACTGGAGGGCTTATTTTGTATGAAGAATTGGGTACGGAACTACGCTAATTTATTATGATAAACTATACATTTCATAAATGTTAAAAAAACAAGATTGTATTATAATAGCTAGTGATAGACAAATAGGAGGTGATCAACGATGGAAAAAATGCTACAACAGCTGCTTCATGAAGTGAGAGGAATGAAACAAGAACTTCGTGACTTTCAAACCGTAACAAACGCCAATTTTTCTACAGTGAACACAAAATTTGAGAAGATTGATGAGAATTTCAAAGAGGTAAACACAAAATTTGAGAAGATCGACGAGAATTTCAAAGAGGTAAACACAAAATTTGAGAAGATTGATGAGAATTTCAAAGAGGTAAACACAAAATTTGAGAAGATCGACGAGAATTTCAAAGAGGTAAACACAAAATTTGAGAAGATTGATGAGAATTTCAAAGAGGTAAACACAAAATTTGAGAAGATTGATGAGAATTTCAAAGAGGTAAACACAAAATTTGAGAAGATTGATGAGAATTTCAAAGAGGTAAACACAAAATTTGAGAAGATCGACGAGAATTTCAAAGAGGTTAACACAAAATTTGAGAAGATTGACGAGAATTTCAAAGAGGTAAACACAAAATTTGAGAGGATTGACGAGAATTTCAAAGAGGTTAACACAAAATTTGAGAGGATTGACGAGAATTTTAAAGAGGTTAACACAAAATTTGAGAAGGTTGACGAAAATTTCATAGAAGTTAACACGAGTTTTAAACAGCTCGAAGTAGAAATGAAAAAAGGGTTCTTAGCAGTTAACGAACGTCTTGATAGGTTGGAAGTAGAACAAAATAAAAATGTGCTTACTATTTTAAAGAAGGTAGAGAAAAATACGGAAGGCCTTACGCGAGATATAGTCTACTTAGCAGGAAGGGTAGGGGAACAGGAGTTGGAACTAAATAGATTGAAGAATTAATTGAGCAACAAGAAGACAAAAACAACCCCACTTTTCCTCTTCCAAGTTAATTACCCTAACATTTGTTAAAATAATGATAAGAAAACGAAAAAGCCATCTTGATCATAAATAAACAAGATGACTTTTACAAATGTATTGTACCTTTGTTGTTGAAAAAATTATTGACTAAGGGGTCTGATCCTTATTATTGAAGATCAATCAATAAGTATTCACTACCTCAGATCGCAGCATCTGCTCTTCCGTTTCTTTTGTCACTTGTACAACAATCTTTGATAAAGAAGAAGTCCTTTTCTCCTGATCAAGCCATTTTGCTAAGGATTTTGTCGTGCTAACGAAATCCTTTACTGCCGTTTTAGTAAGTAATTCATATAGTTCCATGAAGTCCAGAGCGTAAACTTGTCTCCAAAACGCTTGACCACACTCTTCCCAGCCTGTTATTGACTGCTGTTCCAATATCACTCTTAAATCAGATAAACTACTTCTATATTTTCTTATCGTATTTTCAGATTTGCCCACTGTTTTTTCTTTAAAGAACGTAACAAAATCCGCAGCGTAGAAATTGTCAATTGTATCTGGTGTAAAGCCCAGTTGCTCGTAGTAAGGGATGTCTTCCTTTTTAACTATATGTTGATTCTCTAGATTAGAGGGTGTTATCGGTTCAAAAGTGGATTCCCTCTGGTCACCACCTGTTACAAATGATGATAGAGCAAATCCGAGCTCTTTACGTACCGTATTAAAGTCTGCTGTTGTCTCAACGTTTTTAAATTGTTGATTCACTTGGAGATACATATTATACTCCATTTGTTTTAGCCAGTTCTCCGCATCATCTTCTCTTCCTGCCTCAATCAATTCTTTAATCGATAACCCATTAAACTGTCGGAGAGGTTTATCAAATTCAAATCTTACGTCATTTTGCGCGTAAAGGGCAAAGTATTGAGGAGTGTCCTTATCCAAAGTAACCATCAAGTCTCTTATTTCAGCATGGAATGGTATAGAGAGAGAATTTGTTTTTTGCTTACCATATGAAAGTGCGGAAGAATCAATTAACGTTTGTATGATCTGTTCGAATTCTTCTACACGTGTTTGATCCAAGCTATTAAACTGTAAAAGGTTGTTTTCTACTGTAAGTTTCCCGTATACTTCAGCGATATGAATAGGTCCAGAGATTTCGTTATCGGAGTATTTATACCAATTACCAACCCAACTACATCGCTTATTATGTTGATCCCATGTGTCTATATCAAATTGTTCTTCACTTTGTAGAAGGTTTAAAAGTGCCTGATCATCTAGTACCTTATATTGAAGCGTATATTCTTTAATCTCTCTTTTTTCGTACCGATCTGTTTCATCATTGGTTACCAGCGCAGCTAATATCTCAGGGAAATAATCGATCATTACTTGCTCTTGGCTTTGTTTTGTTGTTTCTATTATTTCTTTAGCCTTCTTAACTGCACGATTTACAGAATTAGGATCTTCAAAGATTCTGACTCCGTTAAAATAAAATAAATCATCAAATGGTTCGAGCAGTGTAATTGTGCCGTACCAAGGTGCAAATGGAACATTGTCTTTTACATAAGCTACATGGTATTTTTCCTTCGTTAAAACATCCTCAAAATGGATGATATCTTCTTCCTTGTTAACAGCTTGTACGATTTTTGGAGTGAGCGTTTGCCATGTGTCAGCCATCTGCTTTTCTTCTTGTGAAAGGCGTGGCCCATTTTCTTTCGTAAACCACTCAATTCCACGTAGTCCATTTTCAAAACGATGGAAGAAAAATAGCCAAAACTCAAAAAATCCCTTCTCCAACTTATCATTAATAGAGTGAAGCGATCGTTTCTTGAATTCTGATTGCAATTGGTAATACGCGGTTGGCGGTACCTTTTTGTTTAAGAAGTCTCTCAGTTTTAACACGAGCATATGTTTATCTTGAAAGAATCGTTCTTCCTTTACTTCTTGTATTTTGATGACATTAGCTTTATTCAAGCAGCATTTCTTATATTTTTTTCCACTGCCACAAGGACACGGATCATTACGTTTTATTTCCAAAGTGATCACCTATCAATCTTTTCGATTTAAATCTATTCCATCTGTGATTTTAGATGAATGGATCCATTTATTCAAGTGATTGTTTTCTTCAATGAATGAAACTTTATCCCTTTATTATACGTACTAATAGTAGTACGTTAATTATAGGAGTCGATTTGATTGAAACAACTATTCCATTTTTTACTTCGGTCATCAGTAGCTACCTTTTCAACAGGTACAGTTTGGCTCGTTAGTTTTTTCGCATTTGATCAGACATTCCTTCTTTCAAGTGCCTATGCATTGGGTGGAGGTGCTGTCGTGTACCTAACAATTAAAGGGTATACAACAACGCGTTTTCTGAAACAGAATCAGCTGACTAGGAAAGAATATCAATATATTAAGAAAAATTTACATGAAGCGAATAAAAAAATAAGGCGACTCAGGAAGGCGCTCTTGAATGTTCGAACAGTCGCTTCTTTTAAGCAAAATATCGAAATTCTTCGAGTCGTGAATAAAATCTACTCAATTACAAAAAACGAACCAAAACGTTTTTATGTAGCAGAACGCTTTTATTATTCACATTTAGACTCCATGGTTGAAATCAGTGAAAAGTATGCATTATTAGCAACACAGCCTAAGAAAAATAAGGAATTGTCTCAATCCTTAAATGAAACGCGCAGGACAATCTCAAATCTAGCAGAAACGTTGGAAAATGATTTATATGATGTCCTTGAAAAAGATATTGACCATTTACAATTTGAATTGGATGTTGCGAAGCTTTCGATCGATAAAACAAAGAAAAAGTGACTTTAGGAGGTTTGTTTGCATGAGTAAAAATAGTGAACTAGACGATTTACTTTCTAACCCGTTTGCAGAGAATGAAATTGTAATAGATGAAAAAGCTGCACCAACAAAATCAAATAGGCTTATCGATGTTTTACCTGAAGAAAACCGGCAAAAAGCGATCCAGCTTGCCGAACAAATAGATCCAAAAAATCAACAAGCAATCGCATTGTATGGCACACAAGCCCAATCGAAGCTTTTGAATTTTTCACATACAATGCTAGACCATGTACAAAAAAAGGATAGCGGCGAGATTGGTGAGATCATTGGTGATCTCATGAAAAAACTAGAACAAGTAAGTCCAGATGACTTGAAGCCTGAAAAAAGCAATCTTATTTCCCGTATGTTTGGGAAGGTATCGAACACTGTTCAAGAGGTGCTGTCAAAATATCAAAAAACAGGTGCACAAATAGATCGAATTAGTGTGAAATTAGACCATTCAAAAAATGATCTCCTTGGGGACATCAATGTACTTGAACAACTATATGAACAAAACAAAGAATATTTTCATGCGTTGAATATCTATATTGCTGCAGGAGAACTGAAACTCGAGGAGTTAGAAACGAAAACAATCCCAGCGTTAAAGAAAAAAGCTGAAGCCACACAGGATCAAATGGTCTTTCAAGAGGTAAATGATTTAATGCAATTCGCCGATCGCTTGGAAAAGCGGACACATGATTTAGTATTAAGTAGACAAATTACGATGCAAAGCGCACCACAAATTCGCTTGATCCAAAGTGCGAACCAAGCATTAGTAGAGAAAATCCAATCCTCAATCACAACGGCGATCCCACTTTGGAAAAATCAAGTGGCGATAGCTTTAACGTTGCTTCGTCAAAAAAATGCTGTTGAAGCACAAAAGCTCGTTTCAAAAACGACGAACGATCTTTTATTAAAAAATGCTGAAATGTTAAAAGTGAACACACTTGAAACCGCAAAAGAAAATGAACGAGGACTTGTTGATATTGACACTCTAAAGAAGGTTCAAGATCATTTGGTTTCTACTTTAGAGGAAACTCTTCGCATTCAAGCAGAAGGGCGTGCAAAACGTCTTCAAGCGGAGCAAGACTTAGCATCGATGGAGACGGATTTGAAGAAGAAGTTGACGAGAATGTGATAGAAATAAAGAAGCCCCATAGACCTGTTTGCAGGTTATGGGGCTTTATGCATTTTAAAGATAGTTTTTAAAGGCTTAGATATGGGGACAGTCCCCGTTAAGCAGAAAGATCATCAATTTGTGTATGAATGAAAGCTGCATTGTGTGGAAGGGATAATTGTCTTTCTATTTTTCTTTGGGGTGTGTGCATCACCGGTTCTTTTGTGTCTTCTTTTAAAACGTACGCACTGCCTACTGAGCAAATAAAAATAAGGATAAGGGTAAAAATGATTATCTGTTTTCTATTCATAAATCAGACCTCCGTAAGGTTCAGATATTCCTATTTTTGTCATTATTTCTAATTTGTAAACAATAATAAGGAGAATCTAAGAAGAGGTTCAAACAATCAATTTGTACACATGGTTTTTCACAATGAAAATCTCCAATATGGGAAACTCTTGAAAGATCAATGATAATGCTGTAAGTATTTTTGCTCAGGTTGATATAATCCATTTTCTAAGACCAAGATAATTAATTGGGTGAAAATACCTATAAAATCTGTAAGGAATAGTAAAATGCATTTTTTGATGCACGGAAACGTAAAATAACGAAACTCAAAATAAATTCAGTTTCCAAAAAACCTAGCCAAATATTGATATTTATAAACTAATTTGTCAAGTTCTTTACTATATTTAATAGTTGCAGGGTGATTAAGACCCTTTATATTACCAGTATAAATCATGCGAATTCGTAATACATTAATTTTACATTCTAATTTATTGACTATTAACTCACTTAGTTGCATAACTTTTCTCCTAATGATTTGTAATTGAAATCGAAGGTTTAGGTAATATGTAACATATTAAACAAGGTTTAACAAAATGTTAATAGTTTCGACAATTATTCTATTTATTCGACAAAATGTTCACAGACCAGGAGAAATGGGGACAGTCCCCATTCATTTATTAACCTACAATAGATAAAGCCATCTTGAGTATTTGAGATTCACGTTCCTTTTTATGTTGAATAAACTTTTCTTCAAATTCATCTGCATAATCTTGGCTATATCCATTCTGTTTAAGCTCATTGATAAGCTCTTGATGAAGAGAATAAAAAGCTTCGTTTGTTTGCTGTTCAAGTTCTTGTCCTTTAACAGCATATTTTTGATAAAGATCAGTAAGTAAGACTTCTTCCTTTTTTATTTGGGATTTATATTCATTGGTAGCTTTGCTAAATAGAGAGTCTATCTTTTTATTTGTCTCGTTTTGTAAGGTTTCGAACCTTCTTTGAAATTTTTCTTTTATGCTATTAACCGATTTTTTGTTGCTAATAGAAAGATCATCAATTTGTGTTTGAATGAAAGCTGCATTGTGTGGAAGAGATAATTGTCTCTCAATTTTTCTTTGAGGTATATGCATCTCTGGTGGTTTTACATCTTTCTTGAAAATGTACGCACTACCTATTGAGCATATAAAAATAAGGATAAGGGTGAAAATAACAAGCCTTCTTGTATCCAATAGTAATACCTCCTCTCGTATTACTATATTGGTCATTTTTTCTAGGTAATAAACAAAATGAAGGATAAAAGAAAGTGAGTACCTTAAATTAAGTTAAAAAAGAAAAAACAAGAAAGGTACTTGCCCTCGATTGCTATAAACAGCCGGGGTTAGGTACCTTTCTTGGATATTATTTAAGAGTATTGGGGTCAGACCCCATAGCCCTTTTTAAGTTAACCAGAAAGTTATAAGCTTTTGTACTAAGTTTAGGTGTCTAGCTTAAAATGTCTAGTCAATTATGATTAGGCAAAGAACGGCCTTCTATTCATAAGCGTCCTATATCACGAGGCTGACCAAGGCGTTTGCGTTTTTCATATAACACGAGAAAAATAGAACGCTATCATTTTGTGAGTAAAAAGATCTACCTTGAATCTCCTGCCACGGAGCTATAAAATTTACAAACTTACACTATTATTTACCAATGATTTCTATTAAAATGATAAAGCAAGTTATTTATTACTATTAGGAGGAAAAATTATGCAAAACTTATTATCAAAACAAGATTTAACGTCACAGGAACTTCAGTTATTAGCATCGGAAATGGACAAACGCAAAAAATCAACAGGTACAACTTGGCTTCTATGGTTCTTTTTAGGCAGTCTTGGAGTACACCGTTATTACTTGGGGAGAATTGGTTCTGGTGTTGCGATGACACTTACATTAGGTGTGTTCGGGCTTTGGACATTAATCGATATTTTTCTAATTAATGGAATGATTAATAAAAAAAATGCAGAAGTAGAAACACAAGTGATTAGTGAGATCAAGTTAATTAATAATGCGAAGAACAAAGAAGTGGCAGCAAGTTTAGAAAACTAGGGATGTGGTAACTGATGAACCAGCGTCTAATTCATGATAATGAAAAAGGTTATTATACACTTTGCTTAATTATAAGTATCTTAACGTACATTGGACTCGTTTTTTCAATTATTGGTATTTTTTATATCTTAATTGGTCTATTTATCACAGTTTTTCTACATGGATTGTCAATCGGTCATATCCGAAACAATGGAGTGAAATTGACAGAAAGACAGTTTCCTAAAATATATAATAGAGCTAAAGCTATTGCAGGAAATATGGGTATTCAAGATTTACCTACTATCTATATCATACAATCAGATGGGATGTTAAATGCGTTTGCTACTCGTTTCTTTGGTCGTAATTTTATCATATTGTATTCTGAATTTGTCGAAGTAGTAGAGGATGGCCATGAGACAGAATTAGATTTTGTGATAGCACATGAAATGGCTCATATCCAAAGGAAGCATATCACAAAGAATTTACTAATATTACCTGCTCTTTGGATTCCATTCTTAGGTAATGCATATTCAAGGGCTTGTGAGTATACATGTGACCGAGTTGCTACCGCGTATATTGAGAATTCCAGCGCAGCAATTAATGCTTTAACGATTCTTGCAATCGGAAAAAAGTTATTTACACAAGTAGATACTTTAGAGTACTTAGATGCTGCAGAGAAAGAGACTGGGATTTTTGTATGGTTAAGTCATATATTATCAACTCATCCACCTTTACCAAAACGTATAAAAGAGATTCAACAATTAAGTGCGTTCCCAGAAATGTATGGATTGAGTAGAAGCGGTTAATTTTTCGTATTGCTGCTATGCACTAAACTAAAAGAAACCAATTTTTGATGTTTTTTATTGTTAATTCATAGACCTAAATAGACGTAGTTTTTTTGCGTTTGTTTAGGTCTTTATTTTTGGTGAATCTACCTTCAGAATAAAGGGTAAACCTCTCCCTCAGAGTAATCACCTTTATTTTTAATCATTCCTATTACTATTAATAAAAAAAGCAACCAGAACGAAAATGAAAAGTGTAAAAACCACATAAGTCCCACCTGTTGAGCTTTACATCTATATACTTTGATTTAACGGTTCGTTAATTTTTACGTTACCTTTCTGTTATGGTATGAACCGTTGTTTCACTAACTCCCAGGCAAAAATCAATGGGGGCTTTTAATGGATAAAAGTAGAAATCTAAGATATGATAAAATAAGGAGAATTGGTTAATTTTAGTAGGAGGGTTTAGAAAATGACGAATTCTATAAAATTTGATCTACACACTCACCATCATCGCTGTGGACATGCAATTGGTACAATTGAGGATTATGTAAAGCAGGCCATTGAATATGGGCTGCAGTATATTGGGATATCCGACCATTCCCCATATTTTTATAGTGAAGAAGATCATCTCTACCCTACGATTGCAATGGCAAAAAGTGATTTTGTCCATTATATTGAGGAAGTACAGCGCTTAAAAGAAAAATATCAGGATAAAATCCATGTGTTATTAGGAATGGAAAGTGATTTCTTCCCAGATCATATTGACGTCTATCGTGATCAATACCTTTTACATCCTTTCGACTACATAATCGGCTCTGTTCATTATGTTCAAGACATTAATATTTTTAAAAAAGGGCGCTGGGATGGCTTATCCATTCAAGAACAGTTAAAGGTTAAGGAAGAATACTATGACTTAATTCAGAAGTCAGCAAAAAGCGGGGTGTTTCAAATCCTTGGTCATATTGATGCAATGAAAGGATTTTATCCAGCCTTTTCAGATATTGAAACAGATGCTATTGAAAATACCTTAAAAATCATTGGACAAGAAGATGTCGCGATCGAGATCAATACATCTGGTAAAACAAAGGATTGTGGTGGATGGTATCCAGCAGATGACATATTAGAAAGAGCTCTTTTCTACAATGTAAAAGTAACCTTTGGATCAGATTCACATACACCTGAACGTATTGGTGATGAATTTGAATTAGTGCAAAAGAGATTGAAAGAACTAGGTTTTACAGAGTGGGCTTACTTTGTTAAAAAGAAGCGGTATTTGACTTCACTTTAAGAAGGATAAAAAAAGAAGTAACTAACTTATGTCCTTAAAGGTGTCTAAGTAGTTACTTCTTTTTTAATTGCTTTTACTTAAAGGTCTACATCATCTTTATTTTTAATCTTTCTTACTATTAGTTTAGTAATAATAAAAAATAAAGCTATGCCTACATACACTAAAAACAACGCAATAAATCCCCACAGACCAATAATCGCATCAATAAATTCCATGTTTCCTCTATTTGTTATTGCTTGTTGAATCTCGATTGCAAAAACTAAAACAAACATAAACGTTAAGGTATATAGAAAGGCTATAAGGTGGATTCCAAAAGGAAATGTTGACAACCATTTAGATATGACAAAGACACAAGCAAATGTAAAAATCCCGATAAAGCCCATAATCCAGAAGTGCATGTCTTTATCAGTCATTTGTAGTCCTAAGATGTCATTCAATATAAGGATTAATATATCATGCATGTTGTTTACGATTTCAACAAGAAATGTAATGCCATCTTTCATTAAATGTTTCACTCATTTCTAAATTGTTTGGTAAATTTCATTATACCAACAATTCATATAGATGTGATCTTTTACCTGAAATTGTTAAAAGAATATTCGTCGACACACCATCATAGTCTGATAGTAGACAGGCAGCGAGGTGTGGATAGATGAGAAGACGCTCTTCAAGTAGGATACCTATTTTAATTGTACTTGTAGCAGTCATATTGTTGGTTATATGGATCATTAGTTTTTTTTCAGGTATTGGCGAACAAGACCCAAAGGATGTAGTCAAGGAATTTTATCAGTCCGAGCAGGAGGGAGACTTCGGTAGCGCATGGGAGCTGTTTCATCCAATGATGCAGGAGCGCTTTTCGAAAAATGCGTACGTAACAGAGCGTTCGCATATTTATATGAGCCATCTCGGTGTTGAAACCTTCTCATTCGAGCTCAGTGAAGAGGAGGAAGTTCAAAACTGGAAAATGAATAAAGATACAGAGAAGTTTCCTGAAGCCTACCGAGTGGAGGTGGAGCAAACCTTTAAAAGTAAATTCGGAACTTTTACGATTATTCAGGATATTTATGCAGTGAAAGTAGAGGATGAGTGGAGGATTGTTTGGGATTTTAATTAGGGGACTGGCCCCCACTACTTAGGGGACAGATCTCTACTGCACTATGGGTGGTTACTCTGACTGCTACTTAACCAATTAAAAATTATAAGACAATATAATGTCTTGGTAATGAAAAGAAGAAGACAGTCAGAGGTGACTTTTTCGTTTTGATATTATATGTTTATTCGTATTTCTTCATACTAAACTTCCCACTTGGTTCCATTTTAAAATCTCTCTTTCTCCGTTTAAAAACATTTTACTATATAAGAAGACTTAATTCCCGGTAAATAACGGCTGGGTGATAGTAGGCAAAATAATTTCTATAGTAGTCCCCTTATTTACTTTACTTTGAATCTTTAAATTACCGTTATGACTTTCTATTATTTTATAGCAGGTCATTAGTCCGAGGCCGGTTCCCTTTTCCTTTGTTGTATAAAATGGCTCTCCAAGTGTAGAGATTCGTTCTTTCGGAATTCCGATACCCTGATCGATAATCTGGATAGAGATTTTACCTTCTTCTTTTTCCTTTACCTTAACATCAATATTTCCGCCTTTTGGCATGGCTTCGATCGCGTTCTTAAATAGGTTTAGAAAAACTTGCTTTAACTGATTTTCTTCGCAGCTGACCATTGGTAAATCACTATCAAAATCCACGAAGATCTGAACATTGTTCAAAATAGACTGGGTACTAATTAAGGTCACTACATCTTTTATTAATACCTCTACTCCTTGTTTAACAAAAACAGCAGCGGTCGGTTTAGCAAGAACAAGGAATTCACCTACGATTGCATTTATCCGCTCAAGCTCTGATAACACAATATCATAGTATTCTTCTTGTAGATGAGGGTTGGACTTGAATAGCTGAATAAATCCTTTAATTGAAGTGAGTGGATTACGGATTTCATGGGCAATTCCAGCTGCCATTTGGCCTAATAGAGCCAATTTTTCTGATTTTTGAAGCAGCCGTTCTGTTTGTTCTTTTCTTTCAGTAATATCCTTTCCAATTGAAAGCACAGCCGCGTTTGCACCAAAAACGATGTGCAAGGAAGATACTTCAAAGAAAAACATCGATCCATCAAAACGTTTTATTTTGTATTCGATATTGTTTAATGGCAGGTTCTCTTTCTTTACCTGTTTAATTCGTTCTAGCAAACGTTTTTTATACTCAGGAACAATAAAATCTAAAATGGATTTACCGATTATTTCTTCCTTATTGGCAGCTCCAATCATGGAACAAGCAGCTTTATTTACATACACAATCTTATAGTCCGAGTGGATTATAACCGATTTAGGCAATGAATCAATCAATTGCTTATAGCTCTCTTCACTAGCACGTGATTTTTTTTCATAGAATCGTGCCCTGTCATATTGCCATCCAACAAACCACGCAATAAGGGTAAAGATAAAAAAGTCCATCGTAAAAAATTGATCATGTTCCACAATCTTTTGGTAGGTTGTAAATAATATGGAAATTAATACCAGGATAATTTGTCCTAATTTATTCATTACATTGTCCTCTTAAATACGAATATTTTCTTATATAATAGCATATATCCATAAAATTTTATTGAAAATTGTGACAATTATTATATTTATTATTATCTAGAAATTCCTTATTAAATTGGAAAAGCAGTGCGATTCCATTGAAATCCACTGCCATAATATTTGTTTATATATGTGCTATTTGCTTTGAGTGACCTCAAAAGAGAGCGGCTTAATACAAGTGTAGCTCCATTCATGTTGTATCAATTCACATCCCATTAAAAATAAAGAACATTCCGACTGCGAATAACAGTATAACGAGTAAGATAAGTAAAATAGAGATCACTAAGATAATCCATCCAGCCACTTTTCGACCTGTAGCAATTAAGTAAATTCCAAGTACGATTGGTCCAAATATGAAACCTAAGATTCCCCAAAGCCAAGGATTACGGTTATGCTTCGGTGCGTCGATTGCTAAGTATATCGCTATTGCAATTGAAATAATAATACCAAAAGAAAATTCCACAATAAATCCCTCCTACAAATCAATTATCCTTAAAGGATATGGTGTTCAACTGTTTTATTCATATACCGAAGAAATATACCATAGCCTTTATTCATAGTATATGAATTCCCTGGCTCCGAAGAATAGAAACAGCTATTATTTATTTTTGCAGTTTAAAAATGAACTTTTCATATAAGTAAAAGAATATTTCTTTTGTAAATATTAGGTAAAATTAAATGGAAAATGATGTTATTTACATAGTTCTAAAGGTATAATGAATTTTGTGTAAATCAACATGTTTCGACTCCGTCTTATCCCTCTTACATCTACATCTTTGGTTACCATACACGAATAAAACCTGTATCTAATCTGTCATTTGGAGGTGGAAATGGCTTTTCCGTGGAATGTAAAAGATTAGTGCAAAAGTCACAACTAGCAATTTATTAAAAATAATTTAAAAAATTTGGAAGAAGGTGCAATTATGATCATTTTAAATGAATATCTTATAGTAAGGGAAACCCAGTTAATGTATGCAGTTTATGATGAATACGGGAATGAAAACACTGTAGTACTTGAACAATACAAAAAGATAAAAGTTTTAAAGCCTGTTAAGGATATCTTAAAAGATAATTGTGAATATCATGGTTGTACCCTCGAAGGAAAGCTTGATGCTGCCAAGGGAGTGTTAAAGGGAAAAAGAATGCTGCCGCTTTGTTTATCGATAACTTTTCGGATTTGCTTGTTCCCGACACATTCAGCTGATAAATCGGAATGTATGTGGATTTCAGTTAATCATATTCGTCAAATCATTCCTTATAAGGGGGAATCCTTTGTTATATTAGAGAACTATGAAGAAGTGCAGGTTCCAGTTAGTTATGATGCATTAACAATGAAGAAGGCATTTGCTTCAGATCTCCTATATACATACATCAGCAATCAAGAAAAATTCGGAAATACAATTCATTTTGGCAGGATAATCGATTTACCAGACCCAACTGATCCTAATTCAGGTATGGATCAGTTACATTGAACACAAAAAAATGTCAGCCTCCATTAGAGGACTGACATTTTTTATACTATCAACTTCTAAGGATGATAGTATAAAAAAAACTAAGGTTTTCGCCATTCATGGCAACAAGCCAAGCTTTTCTAATGTTTATTAATTTTTGCTTGCTGTTTTCGTAGAGATTTCTAAATGCTCTTTCAGCTGATCAGACAAAGCCACACGCTCTTCCTCTGGAACAATATAATAGTAAATACCGTTTATTTTATCTCCTGTACCTTTTACTTGGAACTGCTCAAGGTTTTGACTTGCAGCCTTATAGTTAGCTTGAATTTCCCACATCTCATCAAAAGTCAGGTTTGTTTTTACATTGTCACGCACAACACCAAATATATCACCAAACTTTGTAATTGAAGAAATATTAGCGCCTTTTTTAATAACACCTTCAATCACTTTGCGCTGACGATCTTGACGACCGAAGTCTCCGCGTGGATCTTCATAACGCATTCTTGTAAATGCTAATGCCTTTTTTCCATCTAAAGTAACTGGTCCTTCACGAAAATCGTATCCTTCATAAGAAAAGTTAAGTGTGTTATTCACCTCAACACCACCAACTGCATCAACAGTGTCCTTGAAGCTTTCCATATTAATTTTCACAAAATAATCAACTGGGATATCAAGAAAATGTTCAACCGTGTTAATCGCCATTTCTGTGCCGCCGAATGCATATGCATGGTTAATTTTATCTTCTTTCCCTTTACCAACGATTTCAGTTCTTGTATCACGTGGGATACTTACCATTTGCGTTGAGTTCGTATTAGGATTTACTGTCATCAAGATTAATGAGTCTGAACGACCCGCATCTCCTTCGCGCTCGTCTACACCCATTAATAGGATTGAAATTGGATCCTTCTCTGAAAACTTTACATCTTCTCCACGTTTATCAGATTTGTCTCTATCCAAATCCTCATGAATACTAGCAACCGTATCTACAGCTGATTTATAAAGATAAAACGCATATCCACCTGTACTTAATACAAGTACACCGATAATACTTAGCATGATCCACAACCATTTTTTATTTTTCTTTTTTGTTTCTCTCATATATCGTTCATCCTTTTTTATAATGTAGTTATCTAGTTAATAATGATTATAGTTCTCTCCTACTTTTATCACAATCTTTTTTTGTAAAAAAATGTTTTTAATTATATGACGATGATTAGTAAAAAAAGGTTTCACAATTTTGTAGAATTTTGTCTAATATTTCCTGTATGCAGAAACATAAATAAAAACTATAATTAATTTGACAAATTATAGAAAATTATAGGAGGAAAGACGAACTTGACTAAACGTTTCGTTTCATTAGCACTAGTTTTTACAATACTATTGACTCTATTTATCCCATTTTCCCCAACAGTGGTTGCTGCTAACGACAGCATGACCTTTTTACCAGCACAAAATAATGAGGATGGAATACAGCTACAATGGAAAACATTTTCTTCTTTACAAGCTGAAGAAAATTTTACCTTAATAAAAAATGCTGAAGAAACGCCATTATCTTCAGTCGAATTAATAGAGTCAACATCAGATCAAGACGGAAACCTGATAAGAACCTATCAACTGGTTGATCAACAAGTAGTTTTAGGTGAAAAGTATACATATACAGTGAAAAGAACTGGTGATGTAGAGCTTCAAACAGAACCAATAGAAGTAACTTACCAACATGTGAAAGATGCATTAAATAAGTTAGAAATGAAAATAACAAATGTAACAGATCAATCCATCAAACTAACATGGTCAGAGCTTCAAGAAGCAGATCGCTATCATTTAGTAGTAAATGGACAAATTGTTGAGCAATTTGAGCAAGCAGGATCATATGAGCTAAAAGATCTTGATAGTCAAACAAGCTATTCCATTAGCATTCGAGCAATCGGTAATGAAACAATGATAAAAGAAGTGGTGGAGAATGTAACGACTGCACCATCTGAAGAAGTAGATAAAAATACCGAGGAAGTAAACGTAAGCAAAGAAACTGTGAGTATAGCTGCTACTGAACCATCAGGTGAGCTTGTCACTATACCTGACTCGGCTTTAAAGCGCGCTATTAAAGCAGCACTTCAATTGAAACGTGATGAGATTTATCTGTCAGATATGGAAAGCTTAACAACGCTTGATGCATCTTATAAGGACGTAAAAGATATTACAGGCTTAGAAAAAGCTACGAATTTAACAAAGGTTGAATTAGCAGGAAATGAAATCAAGGATGCTTCTGCTCTGCAAGCATTAATAAAACTTGAATACCTTGATCTTTCTTATTATCAAGGAGAAAATGTTCAATTCCTTTCATCACTATCGAACTTAAATACTCTTATTCTTGCAGACTCTTCACTAAAAAATCTAGCGCCAATCTCAGCGCTTCCGAAAGTAGAAACGTTAGATATCAGTTTTACAGGAGTTCAAGACATAGCTCCATTATCAAACCTTACTACATTAAAAGACCTTAATATTAGCTACATAGAGCTTACAACGATTTTGCCACTACAGCAGCTAACAAGTTTAGAAACACTATCAATCTACGGAGAACTATATTTCCAATTAAGCGATGAAGTTCAAACACTTCAACGTGAAGGGCTCGAGATATTCCATGATGATTCATTTAAGTTGTACGTTACGTCGATCAAGGCGAACGAAGATCGTGCAATTATTAGCTGGGAATATGAAGGTGATGAAGCGGTAGACTACTATAAAGTAACTGTTGCTGAAAAGGTTACTAAGCTTGATTCTAATGAATCACCAAATCGTTTAACGGTTGATTCTCTCGAGCAAAATACAGAATATAATGTGGAAATTGTTGCGTTTAACAAACAAGGTGAACAAATTGGAAACACATCTACTATGTTTAAAACACTTCCAAAACCAGCAGGGGAGAAAGTTGTATTTAAGGATGCACAGCTAGAAAAAGCAATAAAAGCTGAATTTGGTTTAGAGCGGGATCTTTTTGTCAGTGACATGGAATCATTAGAAGAACTGTACTTAGATAGAAAGAGAATTAGTGATTTATCAGGACTAGAGGTAGCCAGAAATCTTAAAAGTTTAAGTTTATCTGGAAATAAGCTTACAAATTTCACAGCTTTAAATGAGTTAACCAATTTAATAAGTCTAAATTTAGGTTCTACAGGTATAAGTGATCTATCTGTTCTATCAGGCTTACAAAATCTAAATGACCTTTTTCTAGATCAAAACAATTTAGAGAGCTTGGAAACACTACCAAATTTAGAAAACCTAAAATATTTCTCAATTTATGATAATAATCTCAAAAACCTTAAGGGTATTGAAAAATTAGCGCAGCTCGAATACTTACTTGCTGATGATAATCCAATTGAATCAATTACAGAGATTCAGCATTTAAGCAAGCTAAGAGATGTGAATCTTAGCAATTTATTAATTGATAAAATCGATGTATTGTTAAACATAGAAGAGCTTGAGTATCTCTCACTATATGGTAACGAAAATCTCGATCTAAGTGAGGAATCAGCAGCACGTCAAGTAATTGACCAGCTCGAGCAACGAGGCGTATATGTTGATTATGAGGGATCTGAAGGAGAATGGTTTGAAGCATTTTTTGGTGCTGTCACAGAAAACTCGCTTCACCTTTATTGGGACTATTATGGTGAACAGGAAATAGCAAAGTATGAAGTATATGTGAATGGAAAGCTTTATACTACGACATCAGGCGAAGAAAACAACTTGAAAATAGAAGGTCTTGAACCAAATACTGAGTATGAAGTAGAAGTTAAAGCCTATAATGCTGATGGAGATCTTGTTTTAAGTACTACAACCTTTGAAATAACATGGGATGTACCACAAGGTGACACGGTCCCTTTCAAGGATAACAACCTAAAAGAGCTAATTAAAGAGCAGCTTGGTATTGAACGTGATCCAGTTGAAAGTGATTTAGAGAAGCTTAGCTCCCTATATTTATTTGAGTCTGATATTAAGGACCTTTCTGGCTTAGAGTATGCTAGTAATCTATATGATTTTTATTTATATGGAAATGCGTTTACTCTAGATTTAGCACCTCTAAAAGATCTACAAGAACTATATTTTGTATATATCGATGATGCACCAATAAAGAGTTATTCAATTTTAAAAGAATTTAAAAACGTAAACTCTTTAACCATTGTAAATAATAACCTTAGTGATATTTCTTTTTTAAGCGGAATGAAAAAGGTACAAGATATCACGTTAAATAACAATAGCATTCAAGATATTTCAGCATTATCATCATTAACGAAGCTAAACTTTATTAATCTAGCAAACAATAGCATTGAGGATCTTACACCACTATCAACATTAAATGAAAATTTATTTTATTTGGATGTAAGTGGTAACCCAATAAAGGATATCTCAGGCATTGCACATTTTGAAAGTCTATTTGAACTGATTTTAGATGAAACAATGATATCAGATTTAACGCCTTTACTAAGCTTGTCGAGCCTTGAGTACGTTTCGCTTTACAATATTTCAACGCTTGATCTATCAGAAGGCACTGAAAATTATCAAGTAATCGAACAGTTAAAGCAATGGGGAGTACGAGTGAATGTTGAGGTCGACAACAACCCAGAGCTGTACATTGACGAGGTAACAGAAACCTCCATCGCAATTTCATGGGATCCAATGTTACCTAAAGGAATAGGCTCTTACCAAGTTTCCCTATACTCGAATTTCGGGGAAGAGCTTGTTGAAGAGATCAAGATAGAAAGCGGAGAAACAAGCTATCAATTTACGGAACTGTCTCCATTTACCGATTATTACATTGAAGTCATTGTAGAAGATGACGAATATTATGGCTATTTGTTTGCAGAAGTAACGACTTTACCTATTGAGGGCACAGTCAAGGATGTTAGTATGTATGTGTACAAAACAACCGATGTTCCAGAGGTTAATGCGATGTTTGGCATTCAAGGAATCGATGAAGAAACTGAAAATGTATTCTATTACGGATGGTCTGATGAACAAGGTCGATTATTCGACTACACAGCAGATGAACCAGTTGATATCTTTGAACTTCCAATCGGTAATTATGAAATAACCTTCTTGACAGAGGAAGAAGAAGAATTGATCTTCGAGTTTGAGATAAACGGAACAGAAGATTACCTGGAAAATCCACTTTACTTTATGCTGCAAGGAGATGGCCAGAATCCAAACACAACACCAGGTAATGTTGGTAATGGTGAGGATAAAGAAGAGGATCCGCAAGACCCAACACCTGCGGATGGGAAGAACCTAGTTGATCCGGTAAAAGTAGTGCCGAAGAATGAGCTTCCAAAAACAGCTACTGAAGTGTATAACCTATTAATGGTTGGATTTATTATCATTAGTTTTGGAGGGGCAGTATTTTATATCCAAAAGAGAAAAAGCGCGAATAATGGGTAAGTGATGAAGAAGGGGACTACGGTTCCCTTTTTTTTACTTAGCTTGCGTGTCTTGGGAAGCGTGTCGTCATTTGTCGAACGGTCGATATCTTTGTGTTTTCGGCTGATATATTACTGAATTCGGACAATAAATCTAGAAACCCGACAATAAAATGGCGAAACCCGACAATAAAACATGATTTTCGGACAATACGTCATTTTTCCGCCGAGCAGGATACAGGAATCTCCGCGCCGAATGAGATAAAAAATGAAAATAAGAACAAAGGACTGATGAAATGATCATAAAACCACGAAAGTATCCGCTTAACATTAAAAAATTAGAAGCGTTACAAAGAAGACTCCTGGCTGATCATCCAAAATTTGAATTCATTAAGGAAAGCTTGGCAAAAAGGATAGCGGGATACAAGGGTGAACAAAGCTTGGATTACCATTTAGGATTTCTTGCTGAACACCAATACCACATTTTACATGATGTAAGGCTCTTCGATGGAACACACTATTTTCAATTGGACACTGTTATTCTTTCGAAAAAATTCATCCTTATTCTAGAGGTGAAAAATTTTGCAGGTACACTTTATTTTGATAGTAACTTTAGTCAACTCATTAGAATACAGGATGAAAAGAAGGAGTCGTTCCCTGATCCGATTTTGCAGGTGGAACGACAAAGTAATCAGTTAAGGAAATGGTTGAGACTTGTGAAGCATCCAAACCTACCAGTTGAGTCACTTGTAGTAATCAGTACACCTCGTACAATGCTTGAAACAACCCCTCAAAATGAAAAAATCTATAAAAAGGTTATCCATAGTGCGAAGCTACCATTTGCCATTTCGTCATTTGACCAAGATTACGAAAAAAAGAAATACCTCAGTGAAAAGCAACTTCTTCAACTCAGTCAACAGATGGTAACGAACCATACCCCACTTAACATCGACATTCTTGCACAATACAAAATTCCCAAAGAAGACATTTTAAAAGGAGTCATTTGCTCTAACTGTGAATATCTGCCGTTGGAGATAAGGAAAGGTAAGTGGATATGCCCAAAATGTAGCTTTGTATTAAAAGATGCCCATCTTTCTGCACTTGAAGACTATTCCTTGCTAATCGACTCAACGATTACAAATCAGGAGATGAGAGATTTTTTAAACATTCAATCTAGATCCGTTGCAAATAAACTACTTTATTCTATGAAACTAGAGAGCAGTGGTACTAATAAAGGGAGAGTCTACTTCTTGAATTTTTAAAAATTGTCGAAAATTGTCGTCTGGTCGATATCTGCATGATTTCCGCTGATATCATGCTCATTTCGGACAATAAATTCAAAAACAGGACAATATATGATTCAAACCCGACAATAAACCTTACCTGTCGGACAATAAGTTATACGTGGACCACAGCAAAGGGTGAAATTTGTGGTGCAAATGCTATTTTTCCTAACTTATACTAAAAATAATTCAGTTAATGCCGAAATAATAATAGGAGTGGCTGGTTTTAGTTTGTAAGCACCTCTAATATGAGTTATAGAGATTAAGTAAAGGAGTTTTAACATGGTAGGTCAAGAGTTAACACAGCATTTACAACATATAGAAGAACGGCTAGCGAAATTGATGAAAAGTTATCAAGACTATCAATCTAGGGACGGTCAAAAGCAACAGCATACGATCTCGTTATCTCGCCATATTCTAAATATAGCGGCAATCATCATCATTATTATTGCAGGAACCTATGCTATTGGCTCTTTTATATTGGATGCCATAGAGTATATCGTGTATATAGAGATCATACAAGCCCTTCTATCCATTGGTTTTTATCTATTTTTTGCGAAAAAGGTGACAAAGGAATCACTAAAAAATCAGAAGTCACAAAGTGTAAAAATGACAATATATGAGCTTGACCAACTACGATTTGAGATGTTACAAGAGCTTGCAACATCACCTATTCCTCAAAACTATATCACTCCGACTGCTATAAAAAAGATGCATCAGCTTGTGAAAAGCAGTATGTGCAACACCATCGCTGAATGTACGGCACAATTTAATATAGAAACGAACAAAGAAATGCATGAGGAAGAACTAGAGCTAATAAAAAAATTACAAATGATTTCCTATCATTAAACAATTTTTTGTACTTAGTGTTTGTGTCTATCTCCTGCGCCGCGGCCCCGAAGCAAGGACGTGCAAGTGCAGTTAAAGCGACAGGACGTCGAGTTAGTAACTGCCTCTAGTGTCTAGCCTCATGAATTGAAGATAGAGAACCCTTCTATTCATGAGCGTCTTATTTGCCCAAGGCTGAGCAAGGCGCTTTCGCTTTTCTTAATATGGAAATTGTTTGTAGAATGGCTGTTTTGGTGTATAATTTTAGATGGAATATGTCGAAAATTGGGGGATTTAATTGTGGAAAAGATTTTTGTCTTAGTAACACTTATTGTGTGTGGAATAGCTATTATATTTGGCAATCTACATTGGAATAATAAAATTTCTGCACAGGGTAAGAAAGTGACAAACACCGTTGAAATAGTAGACACTGCTCAAGAAATGCCAAAGGATGAAGTAAAACAATCAGAGATTTTAACCTATACTAGTAATCTACCTGAAGAACTCCAAGAAAAAGTGAAAAATGCAGCAAGCTCCGGAAAGCCGTTACAGCTTGTTATTTATGGGTCAAATGCAACATCTACTGAAGAAGGAGCATGGCCTGATCTATTAAGTAAAGAATTAAATGCTACATATGGTGAGAACGTATTTGAGATAACTGTCCTTTCGAATGACAAAACGACTCGTGATCTTGTTATTGAAAAAACATACGAGGAAATAAACGAGTTACAACCAGACATTCTATTGTTTGAACCATCTATGTTAAAAGATAATGGACTTATTGGAATCATAAATACGCTAGAAAATATTCAGACAATGGTTGTTGCATGGCAAGATGCAAATGAAGAAATGACACTTATGATTCAACCTTCTAATCCAATTTATTCTGCTACCTATTATCCAAGCGAAGTATCTCAATTAAAAGATTATGCTGAAAAGAACGACATCATTTATTTAAATCATTGGGAAAATTGGCCTGATTTAGAGGATGCAAAAATGGAAGACCATTTAACAAAGTCTAACGAGCCCAACAAAAGTGGAAATAAGGTTTGGGCAGAATATGTAATCAATTATTTTATTGCAAAATAGACATGGGATCACTCCTATGACTATACGAAGGGACTGGCTTCAATCATGAAAGCCAGCCCCTTCTTCACTTCTAAGTGAAAACAGATGGTGCGCTAGGAGGATATAGTATGAAGAAACGAATAACAGTTAGTCTATTAACAGCAGCATTGCTCGTTACCGCAGTAGGGTGCTCGAATGATAAAGTTGCTACAACAGCTAAACAAGGCACTGAGCTAGAGAAAGAGCTACAAGATTTAAAGTTAGAAAATAGTGAGTTAAAGGCTGAAAATCAGAAGCTGAAGAAGAAGATTGAGCTCCTTCAAAAGAGTAAATAAAAATGAAAAGAGGATCTGACAATTGTCAGATCCTCTTCTTAATAAGCTGTAAGAAAACATATACTCCGTAACCCTGTAAAATAAATAAGCTTGGCATGATATCAAATCGATAACGGGTTTGAACCTCAATTAACAAGTGCGCCGCTGCATAGCCTAAAAGTAGAATGAGAAATAGGAGATAATGATACCTGTTCTCTTTATATGAATAGGTGATAAAACCTATAATGCTAAAAATAATCATACTCAAATACATAACTCTCTCCGCTTTGTAAAGAAATTTTGCGAATTCAGCAGAATGGTCAATTCCTCTTAAGCTCCAATAGATTGTTGTATCCTTAGAACCCCACATATCAATGAATTTATCCTTAAAGAGGACTATTACCTTCTGCTTGTCTTCGAGTCGCTCTTTTATGAGTTCCTTAGCTTTTTCATTTCTTTCGTCCCATAACGAAAATTGATCTAAATACTCAACATCATCAGATGAGTAATGCCCCCTTGATTCTTGATTAAATCCTAGTACAAATTTCCATAGTGAATCTTTATTAGATAACGTCTGGTCAGTAATCCCTAGCCCAATCACTGTGTAGCTAATTAGTTGTTGAAACAATAGATAGACGATTAATATGCCGCTGAACTTTTTCAGGATTGTAACAATGGTCTTTTTATCACGATTCAAAAAGAATACAATCACACAATAGACAGCGATTGCTAACAATGAAAAGCTTCCTAATGGTCTAATGATATTACCTAATGCAATCAAAAGGCCAATTGTTATCCAGCTGTATTTTTTTTCAAAGCCCTTATTAATGACAAGATAGAAAGCGAAAAAATACAAAAAAGTCGATAAGTGCTGGTTAGTTAAAACTGAACACATAATAATACTAGGCACATAAAACGCATAAAAAAGCCCTGCTATTCTACCTGATATTTCATTAAATAACTTGGAAGCTGTTAAATAAACGAACATTGTAATTCCAACACTATAAAAAATATTTAACAACTTTAGAGCTCGTGGGCTTTCGCCAAATAACCCAATAATCATGGCCTCATATGATGTAAATCCTAGTTGATACGACCATTTTTGGAAGTAGAAACTTTCTGTAAATTGGTAATCACTCTTTGTAATATCCACGGCACCGTCATACATATAAAGGAAATCTGAGGCTAACGGTGTTTTCATGAAATATGCCCAACTAATTCGTAATAGAAACGCTATTCCTAAAAGTAGAATGATGAAGAGTCGTTTAGACAGGTATTTTGTTACGATGTAGGCTGTGAAAGAGGCAACGATTAGCAAAAGTGCAACCAATATAGTTATTTCGATAGAAGAAAACTGATTGACTGGCATCTGGCTATATGTAGCTGCAATTACTAGGAAAAAAAATAGTAGTGCAATAATATTGATAAAAATAGAAATAGAATGCGTATTTAACATTTTCTTCATATTTTACTCCTGTTTACGTGCATTTATTTAAACGTCCAAAGTTTATTTCCTGCGTAATTTAGTAAAAAAGTGATACATGTAACAAACCCTTGTGAATAAATTTTATGTAATCCTAGCAATGTGACAAACACATAAAGTAATAGACTATGAACAGTAACAGTCAGGATATTAACAAATATAAACTTTACTAAATATTTAGGATTTCGTTCCCGCTGTTGAAAGACAAATTGCTTATTTAGAAAGTAGCTATTTGCCATCCCTACTCCATATCCAATGAGGTTTGCTACTAGATATGGTGTGTGGAAGATGACTAAAAATGTATAGGAAAAAAAATTAATAGCTGTATTTAGAATGCCTACGAGTGCAAATAGAAAAAATTCTTTGGTTTGTTTTTTAGACATGACTTAAATCCTTTTGCTCATGTCGAATGTGTTCTTCGATAAAATATCTTGGTCTTTGCTTTGTTTCTTTATAGATTTTCCCAATATATTCGCCGATCAACCCTAAGCTCATTAATTGAATTCCACCTATGAACCATATTGATAAAATAATCGATGTCCATCCAGAAACAGTGTTTCCGCTTAGCTTGCTAGCAATTGCATAAAGACCTGCTAAAACACTTAGGAAAGCGAAAACGACTCCAGTAATCGTGACTAGTCTTATAGGAGTCACACTAAAGGATGTAATTCCATCAAGAGAGAAGGCAATCATCTTATTTAATGGATACTTTGATTCACCCGCCATTCTTTCTTGGCGATGGTAGTATACTTTCGTTGATTTAAAACCAATTAGTGGTACAAGTCCACGTAAAAATAAGTTAACCTCTTTAAATTGCTGTAAATTTTTTAATACACGGTTGCTCATTAGTCTAAAATCTGCGTGATCATCAATAATGTTAACACCCATTTTAATCATAAGCTTATAAAATGATTTGGCGGTTTGGCGTTTAAAAAATGTATCTTTTTGCCTGCTTTCACGTACACCATATACCACATCGTATCCTTCACTGTACTTAATAACGAAATCTCGAATTATATTTGGATCGTCTTGTAAATCAGCATCGATTGATACAGCACAATCAGATTGATCAATTACATTCATTAATCCTGCCAAAAGCGCATTTTGATGGCCTGCATTTTTAGCTAGCTTGAGTCCAGTTACGAAAGAACTTAGTTGACTTTGTTTCTTTATCATATCCCATGTTTTATCTTTACTTCCATCGTCTACAAATAAGAGGAAGCTTTTTTCGGAGATTCGTTTTTCACTCATGAGTTGCTGAAGTAGTGTCAGCAGTTGCTCCATTGTGTCGTTGAGCACTTCTTCTTCATTGTAGCAGGGTATTACAATTGATAATGTAGGTTGAGATTTATTTTCTAAAATCACTACTCCTAACCCCTTTCTAAGAATAGAGCATAATTAATTAAATAGGTTAACATTACATAAATATACATAAAACGACAGAATATTAATAGTGTAATTTCAACAATTTTCCTATATAAGTGTATATCAACTAGCATGTCACTTAGATTGATTAAAAATTAACGAAAGATTTACTTTTGTAAAGATAAAATACGTTAAAATGAATATAGATAGTGAGAGAGACATTACGTTAAGTATTAAATTTCTTAATGAGCTCTTTTTATTTTTTCACATAAGTTCTTTAGTTTGTTAAATAAGTTAATAAGGAACTTATCATGTGAGATCGAAAATACTATATATAAGATAAATTAGATTGATGAAGAATCTGTAAAAGTGAAGTATTAACTTAAAGGGGGAGTTATCATGCAGATAAAAAAAGCTATTATTCCTGCAGCTGGGTTAGGTACTAGGTTTCTACCGGCAACAAAAGCACAGCCAAAAGAAATGCTACCGATTGTTGATAAACCTACCATTCAATATATTATAGAAGAAGCTGTCGCTTCTGGAATCGAAGATATTCTAATAGTTAGCGGGCGTGGTAAGCGTGCGATTGAGGATCATTTTGATAAATCATATGAGCTTGAAGAAACGTTAGCTAGTAAAGAGAAATGGGACATCCTAAATGAGGTTCAACAAATTTCTGAGCTAGCAAATATCCATTATATTAGACAAAAAGAGCCTAAGGGTCTCGGACATGCTATTTATTGTGCACGTCGATTCATAGGTGATGAACCATTTGCGGTCATGCTAGGTGATGATATTGTTCAAACAGATTCTGTTCCTTGCCTAAAGCAGCTAATTGATGTATATGATGAATATCAAAGTACAGTTGTTGGTGTTCAAAAAGTTAATGAGTCAGATGTTTCGAAATATGGGATTGTTAGTTATGAGGAAAAAGCGTTAGCAAAGGATATTTTCCATGTTAATGATATGGTGGAGAAGCCTAGTCCTGAAGCTGCTCCTTCTAATAGTGCGATTATGGGCAGGTATATTTTAAGCCCGGAAATTATTGATATATTAGAAAAATTAAAGCCAGGTTCAGGTGGAGAAATTCAGTTAACTGATGCGTTGAAGCAGCTCTCGATGAAGCAACGGGTGCTTGCCTATCATTTTCATGGCAGACGTTATGATGTTGGGGATAAGCTTGGTTTTATTAAAGCAACAATTGATTTTTCTTTACAGCGAGATGGTCTAAGAAACGAATTATTAGCATATTTAGAACAGGTAATTGCCAACCAAGAACGTATCGGACACTAATGGTTTATGGGAGGGGAATACTTGAAGATTACTGTTGCTGGAACAGGATATGTTGGGTTAGTTACTGGTGTTGCGTTAGCTGAAATTGGTCATCAGGTTACGTGCTTTGATATCGACGAAAATAAAATAGCAGACCTAAAGTCAGGAATATCTCCAATTTATGAACCGGGATTAGATGAAATGCTGGTCAGTAATCAGAACGGAAAACGACTATTTTTTACTTCTAACCCTAAGTTAGCCTATGCTTACCCAGACATTATTATCATTGCGGTTGGAACTCCTGAAAATGAGGATGGTTCTGCCAATTTATCATATGTTCAGATGGTTGCAAAGGATATTGCCAAGTTCTTAAAGAAAGAGAAGATACTAGTTGTAACAAAAAGTACAGTTCCGGTAGGGACAAATCGGAAGGTAAAACGATGGATAGAAGAGGAATTAAGATCAAATTCCTGCCATTTATCTATTGCTTCCAACCCAGAGTTCTTAAGAGAAGGCTCTGCCCTATACGATACATTTAACGGAGATCGGATTATTATTGGCAGTGATTGTGAAGAAGCAGCGAGAAAAATGGATGAACTGTATGCACCACTCAATCTGCCATTGGTCCATACAGATATAGAAAGTGCCGAAATGATTAAATATGCTTCTAATGCTTTTTTAGCAACTAAGATTAGCTTTATTAATGAAATAGCAAACATTTGTGAAAAGGTTGGAGCTAACATAGAGGATGTATCAAAAGGAATTGGTATGGATCAACGGATTGGTCCGAAGTTTTTGCAAGCAGGTTTAGGGTATGGAGGCTCATGTTTTCCTAAGGATACGAAGGCTCTTGTTCAACTTGCAGGTAATGTGCACCACCGTTTTCAATTGCTAGAAGCTGTAATTAATGTGAATAATAAGCAGCCCTTGATATTACTTGAAAAGGCGAAGAATATAGTTGGATCTTTTAAAGGGAAAAAGGTGGCAGTACTTGGAGTAGCATTTAAGCCAAATACAGATGATATACGTGAGTCTGCTGGATTAGTAGTAATAAAAGAGCTAATCACCCAAGGTGCTGTTGTAAACGTTTATGATCCGATAGCAATTCAGCATGCAAAAAAGGTTTTAGGTGAAACTGTGTTGTATTGTAATACAATCGATAAAGCAATCTATGACACGGATATAACGTTTATCTCAACAGAATGGAAGCAAGTGAATAACTATCCTTTAAAAAAATATAAAGAATTAATGAAAAGACCACAAATCATTGATGGCCGTAATTGTTATTCTTTAGATGCTGTGAAGGAAGAAAACATAACTTATGCTTCAATAGGTAGAGAAACAATATTTTTATCAGAAGCGAGCAACGTAAACCAACCAATGTGAAAGATCAGACTGCCTCTATTAAGGCAGTTTTTTCGTGTGCATGAATTTAATAACTAGGAGTTTTCACCGGGAAAATAGTGGGGAAAAGGTATTTAATTAATAGGGTTCGACAGGGTTTTATAAAATTCGCGTTTACTTTTAAAATTAGTTATTATAACTTTAGTAAAGAAAGATTCTTTTTACATATATAAAAAATTGGTAAGTAGGGAGCTGGCTCCATGTTTAAATTTACTGAAAATGTTTACGAAAGCAATTTACCGATACGTTATGTACTTGAGGAGGGGGCGAATAATAAGGATTATATGGTTGTTGTTTTTTCTGGATTTAATCCCCCTAATGCAAAACTAGCAAATAGCTATAATTATATGAGAACACTGAAAGATGTAGATTGTCATCGATTGTTTATTTTAGATGATTACGGTCCTAGGGGTAGTTACTATTTAGGATCGAAGGAAGCGTATGAAGTGGAAGCATCCATTGCATCATTGATTAGCTATATTGCTAGAAAATATGGTGTAAAGCAGGAAAATGTTATTACAGCTGGTTCTTCAAAAGGAGGTAGTGCTGCACTTTACTACGGACTAAAGTACAATTATGGCCATGTTGTAGCGGGTGCACCACAAACAAGAATTGCTGATTATGTACAACGGAATACAAAGGAAACTTTTGAGTATATGCTTGGAGATAACCCTAACGAAGGTGAGATTAAGAAGCTTAATCAGATTATTTTTAAACAGTTACATGAAAAATCTTTAACGAAGTTGCAGCTATTAACAAGTGAAAATGATATCCAATATAAGCGTCATATAGAGCCGTTTGTGAAAGAACTGGACAAGCTGGGAATGAATTATCAGTTAACAGTTAATAATCAAATTGAAAACCATAATGCAATAGCTGTCCATTTTCCGCTATATTTAATGACACATTTGTCAAACATTATTTATGGAATCAATATCAAAAATTTGCAACTAAATAAACAAACGTCATCAAGCTGGAACCTGTTAGTAGATTATGAACTTAAGGATCAGAATAAATCCACTTTGATGAAAATAGTGGTAAAAAATCAGGATGAGCTTATAACGGAAGTCCCCGTTAAAGATGAAACTTATTTTGACATTAAAGAACTGAATATAAAAGGTTCTAAGGTACTAGATATCTTTTTTGTCATTGAAATAGATGGAAAATCTATTCTTCATATTCCAATGGATAGTTTGTTTATGAGTCACGGTGCTGTTCTAGAAGGGACAGAACTTTCTATAAAGGATGATCATATTCACTTTAAGATCAATATTGAGGATTCCCCCAATATTGAATACGCATTTTATATTAGAAGGAATAATGTAGTTATTGATAAATTAATGTACCAAGACTCTCAGGAACTCATATATCCTCTTAAAGATAAAGGGAAATATCAAGTTCATTACTTTATTCGGACTAGTGATGGAGAGAAGTATAGTAATCGAACAAAAGCTATTTCGTACGATTAATAGAGATGGAAATTAGGAGTGTATGTTGTGAAAAAACCTATAGACCGTGTTAACCAAGCCTATTTCGATGAATTAGGAACAACATTCGGACAAAAGGTAAGGAACCGAATTAATTGGATTTGTGGTGAGGTAAAAGGTCCAAACGTTCTTGATGTTGGATGCTCGCAAGGAATTGTTTCAATTTTATTAGGGAGAGAAGGAAAAAATGTATTAGGGATCGACCTATTAGAAGAAGCAATAGAATATGCTAATAACGCGTTAGAAAAAGAGTCAAAGCCAACAAGAGATATTGTCTCTTTTGCAAATGCAAATTTTATTACACATTCTTACAATGGAGAAAAATTCGATACAATCATTTTTGGGGAAGTGCTTGAGCATTTAACGAATCCAAAAGACTTTCTTGCACATGCAAAAGGATTGCTTGCACATGATGGTAAAGTTATTGTGACAGTTCCGTATGGTGTTAACGATTATTTTGATCATAAAAAGACCTACTACGTAAATAGTTTACTTGAACTAGCGGATGATGAGCTTAAAATTACTGAGGTCAAATTTTTCGGTAAATGGATTGGAGCTATATTCAAACTCAATCCTCTGGAGCATGTTTCTTATGATAAGAATCTGATGGTTCGATCAGAAGAAGCATTTCAACAAATTGAAAGAAATGCTAATAAAGAAGCTAGTACATTAAAAAAACGAGTTCAAGAACTAGAGAGTCAATTAGAGAAATATAATGAGCAAATGACAAGTCTGGAAGCTGTTAAATCAAGTAGTGTTGCGCAACTAACAGAGGAAATTGATCGTTTAAAGGAAATCACTGAAAACAATTTATCTGACGATCGGAAAAGACTAGAAAGTGCTACAAAAGCTTTAATTGAAGAAAAGAAAGCAAAGATCGTTCTTCAGCAGGAACTAATTGACACTTATAAATATGAAGAGAAGCTGTTAAAATCTTATAAGAAACTATCTAAAAAATATGATGCATTGAGCCACTCGAAGCTTGGGAAAATGGCAGTTAATTATTGGAAATTCAAAAAGAGTTTGTTCAGGGGGAAGTAAATGGATATTACATCAATAGAGGATAGACTATCACTTGTCCAAGATAAGAGAAGGCAGCTGTCAGAAAATATAAATGATGAAAAAGAAATGATAAAGATTTTAGATTCTGGGAAGAAAATTGATGACTTTATGATGTATGTTCGTACAGGAGCAATAGAATCTGTTGAAGATTATTTAAAGTACCGTGATGATGTGGCAGACAAATCATTTTTTGAAGAAATTAAGCCACTTTTAGATCAAATTCCGACTAGTAACGGAAGTCGTTATTACAACAAATTGAACGTTACAATTGGTATTATAGCAGATGAATTTTTATACTCTTCATATAAAGACATAGCTAATTTTATCTATATTACACGAGAGAATTATAAAGAATATCAAGGTAAACTCGACTTATTCTTCGTGGCTAGCACATGGAGAGGAATTGATGAAGGTTGGAAAGGGTTAGCAAATCCGAAATCAGAAAAAATACGCCAAGAACTGTTCGATATTTTATCTTTTTTCAAAAAAGATGGCGTAAAAACTGTATTTTATTCAAAGGAAGACCCTGTTAACTATGATCGATTTATCGGGATCGCTCAACAATGTGACTATGTCTTTACGACTGCAAAGGAAGTTGTATCATCATATCAGACTGATTGCGGGCATGACCGTGTTCACGTTTTAGAATTTGGTGTTAATCCTTACTTTCATAATCCTGTTGGAATGAAAAAACTGGAAAAGAAAAAGGAAGTCCTTTTCGCTGGTTCATGGTATCAAAAATATACACATCGTCAGGAAGAAACACGTACAATTTTTAACGGTGTATTGGCGGGTAAAAAAGATTTGAAAATTGTTGATAGGAAT
Source organism: Bacillota bacterium (assembly GCA_051750265.1). Taxonomy (GTDB): domain Bacteria; phylum Bacillota; class Bacilli; order Bacillales; family Bacillaceae; genus Metabacillus. Next base: position 33,462 of record JBNJJO010000014.1, read on the forward strand.
TATGATTTAAATCATCCTAATTACTTTTTCCCAAAATCGTATTTACCTTATGTTTCACCAGCAATTTCGCATGAATACATTCAGAAGCTTCATAAGCTTTATGATTGGTCAATTAACTTAAACTCTGTAAACTTTAGCGAAACGATGTTTGCTAATCGGGTGTTTGAACTGCAAGCTATTGGAAATCTCATCTTATCCAACTATAGCGTTGGAATTAACAATAAATTCCCAAACGTCTTTTTGATTAATGACGAAGAAGAGGTTCCATATATTTTAAATCAGTATACAAATGAAGAACTTTATAAGCAGCAGGTCTATGGTGTAAGACGAGTTATGTCTAGTGAAACAACCTTTGATCGCCTTCAATTTTTAATGGATTGTGTTGAATATAAGCATGAACCAATCGTACGAACCGTGGCTGTGTTAGCAAAAGAAATAACGCCTGCATTGCAATATAATTTTGATGCGCAAACATATAAACATAAAGAATTGTTCCTTGAGAGCGACTTTAGTACTGACCACCTAAATAACTACGATATGATTGCTTATTTTGATCCAACTAATGCTTACCATGAGTTTTATTTAGAAGATATGGTAAATGGATTTAAATATACAGATTCTGATTATGTGACGAAAGATAGCTATTATAGTGGGCTTGATTATGTAGATGGGTCTCATCATGACTATGTATTTGAAGTGAAGGATAAATTCCGTACTGTCTTCTGGAGTAAGTCATTCAGCTATGAGACGCTTAAAAACCTAAATGGACCAACGCGATTAGATAATGGTTATAGCATAGATCCATTTGAGTTAGTTGTGCATAAAGATCAGGCAGTAGTTCCTGAAGAGCCAGTAGAGTATGAGCTTTCGGTTATTGTTCCAGTCTATAACAATGGACACCATTTATTTAACAAGTGTTTCTTAAGTCTTCGTCGTAGCACGATGTTCGAAAAAATGGAAATTATTTTAGTTGATGATGGTTCATCTGATAAAGACACATTAATGTTCATTGAGCGTATTTGCAGAGACTATTCGAACGTTCGAAGCTTCTTCTTTAAGGATTCAGGAAGTGGTAGTGCCTCTAGAGCTAGAAATAAAGGGTTTGAGTTATCTACAGCACCTTATGTAACGTATTTAGATCCTGATAATGAAGCTGTAAATGATGGTTATCAAAAACTATATGATATGATTAAACATGATGAATATGACATGGTTGTTGGGGATATTGTCCGTTTAGATAATGAAAAGAAAATCAAATTACCATTCCACAGAGTGGCAATGAGGTATGCATTAGGCGATATCATAACAGATCCAAAAAAATTCCTTGTTGAGTCGAATTTAAAGGCTCAAAGCATTCAAGCATTGGTCGTGAATCGAGAAATTATTGATAAGAATGATATAAAAATGGTTTTAAACGCAGCTGGGCAGGATACGCTATTCTTCCACGAACTTATGTTAAACTCCGAAAAAATTAAAACGATCGATCTTGATATTCATATCTATTATGCTGCTGTTACAGGTTCTGTAACTAATACGGTAACAAAAAAATTCTTTGATAAATATTTAGTTCTTGAGCAAAATCGAATTCCGTTTTTACATCGTCAAGGGCTAATGAAGGCATATATGGAAAGACGTTTTAATTATTATTTCAAAAACTGGTACATGAAACGTCTAACAAGAGTAAAAAATGAGGATTTACATTCTTCGATTGATAAGTTATATGAAATTTTCACACTTTATAAAGATCAAATTAAGGTTTACGACGAGGTTATTGATAAGTTCAATAAATTATATAAAAAAGGCGAATATAATAAAATCGTCGAACTAGCAAAAGAAAAAATCTAAATATATTTTAGAGTTACAAAAGATTTCTGATGAACTAAGGGAAGCTAAATATGACAGAAGAAGGTAATAACGTTGATCCGTTATACCTTCTTTTTGTATAGATTTTAACCTCCCCCCCGTAAAAAATACATACTTTTCGAATCAATTGATGTATCATCTTTTAGTTTAAGGGGAAAATGTCGAATAAGTAAAAAATACAATGAAAAATTTGTTTTTTAATTGAACACACTAAAAAAAGTGGTATAATAAGAAATTGTATTTAGTAAAATAGTGAAATTATGCAAAAGTTTCCATAAGCAAAATGAAAGTGGGGATTTATAAGTGAAAATATGTACAGTCGGACTAGGATACATAGGATTACCTACGTCCATTATGTTTGCAAAGCACGATGTTAAAGTAGTTGGCGTTGACGTAAAACCTGAGGTTATTGATTCTTTAAATTCTGGTAAAATTCATATAGAAGAGCCTGGACTACAGGAAGCTTTAGAAGAGGTAGTTGCAAAAGGTACGTTTAAAGCCGCATTACAACCTGAAAAGGCAGACGCATTTATCGTTGCGGTACCAACACCTAATAACGATGATGAGCATAAATCATGTGATTTAAATTTTGTACTTAGCGCAGTTAAAAACATTCTTCCATTCCTTCAACAAGGAAACGTATTAATTGTTGAATCAACAATTGGCCCAAGAAGTATGGATGATTTCGTAAAACCAATTGTTGAAGAAGCTGGTTTTGTGGTTGGTAAGGATATTTTCCTAGTGCACTGTCCAGAACGTGTACTTCCAGGGCAAATCATGCATGAGTTAATTTATAATAACCGTATTGTTGGTGGTATTACACCAGCTTGTACGGAGGCTGGAGTTATGGTTTATAGCACATTTGTAAAAGGTGAAATCATTCGTACAGATGCTAAAACAGCTGAGATGTCTAAATTAATGGAAAATACATTCCGTGATGTAAACATCGCATTAGCTAATGAATTAACTAAAGTGTGTAACCAGTTAAATATTAATGCGTTAGATGTTATTAAAATGGCGAACAAGCATCCACGTGTTAATCTTCATACACCAGGTCCAGGTGTTGGTGGACACTGCTTAGCTGTTGATCCTTATTTTATTGTTGCGAAAGCTCCTGAAACAGCAAAGCTAATAAGTTTATCTAGAGAAATTAATGTTTCTATGCCACATTATGTTGTTGAAAACGTAAATGCATTGATAGAAAAAGCAAATGGTAAAGTTGTAACAGTTTTTGGTTTAACATATAAAGGAAATGTAGATGACATTCGTGAAAGTCCTGCGATGGAAATCCTTGAGCTACTTAAAGCAGAAGGTAAATATGAAATCCGTGCATATGATCCACATGTTGAAAAGGATTTTGTCATTAAGGATATTGAAGAAGCGGTTAATAATTCAGATATGGTTCTTATTTTATCAGACCATAATGAATTTAAAGAGCTTGATTGGTCTAAGCTTAAGGGCATGAGCACGAAACAAATTTTAGATACGAAGAACGTTGTTCAAAATTCCTCTGAGGAGTTTGAATACATCAACTTTGGTAATTTATACAGTGCATTAAAAAAGGAAAAGAAAAAGATATACCAATAAAGAATAAAAACATGGACACCCCTCAATGGCAGCGTGTCCATGTTTGCTTATTCGTTTCATCAAAATAATGCGCGCAGGAGTTTATCCTGCCTTTTTATTTGGGTACAATAAGTAATAGGTATCAATGAAAAGACATTGTCATGTCTATGTCATAATTTTAATGTAAGATATTGACGATTTATGCTAATATATATATGTTTTTATCTTTACACTTTTACGATTGATGGTTTTGGTCCATTAAAAGTGAAAATAAGACATAAGCTAGGGGAACTTTTTTATGAATGTAATTAAAAAGTTTTTTAATGAAATATTTGAAAACAAAGATCTTATTCGTTATTTGACCGTTTTTGATTTGAAATCTAAGGTTGCTAGGACATACTTAGGAATATTATGGTGGGTACTAGACCCTTTATTATATATGGCGATCTTTTATTTACTTATTCATGTTATATTGGGACGTGGAGGTCCAGACTATCCAATCATTTTATTTACTGCCCTTATTCCTTTAAAGTGGACAACCGCATGCCTAGTAGATGCTACTACAGCGATATCCGGCAAGGGTCGAATTATTAAACAAATATATGTACCAAAAATTTTGTTTGTCATTATTAGGTTGCTTGTAAATACGTTTAAATTTGGTATAAGTGCAGTTGTATTAATTTTGTTTTTATTGTTTTATGGGGTTCCGTTTCATACAACAATGCTCTATTTTCCGGTTGTCGTCATCGTACAGGCACTTGTATTGTTGCCAGTGATGATTCTGTTTGCCCACATGGGAATCTATTTTAAAGATATTAAAAACTTTATGCAATATGTAGCACGTATGCTTTTATATTTATCACCAGTGTTATTTACTCTGGACACGGTGCCTGAAAAGTTTGTTGCTTTATTCTACCTAAATCCAATGACTACGGTTATTGAATCGTATCGAAATGTTCTCATCTATGGAACTGAACCTATGTGGGGACCACTTGGAATTATTTTGATAGTCGCATTTGTAATCTTATTCTTCGCTTTGCGTCTATTATATAAATACGAAAATGAATATGCTAAGGTGATGTAATGTGAGCGACTCAATTATTGAATTAAAGGATCTATGGGTTTCATATCCTCGACAACAGGAAGGGATTATTCGAAATCCATTTAAAAAAAGAGTAAAGAAGCCCGATTTTTGGGCGTTAAAGGGCTTGAATTTTGAAGTGAAAAAGGGAGAGGTTCTTGGAGTCATCGGTCGAAATGGATCCGGAAAAAGTACGCTTTTGAAAATATTAAGCGGATTGATTATTCCAGACAAAGGTGAATTTATTAGTGATGGTAAACGGCCAATCCTACTCTCACTAGGAGCAGGCTTCGAGCAGGATTTAACCGGGGTTGAAAACATTTATTTAAATGGTTTGCTTTTAGGACAAACAAAGGAACAAATCGACCAGAAAATGAACGAGATTATTGAATTTTCTGAGCTAGGCGACTTTGTACATGAGCCAGTTCGAACGTATTCCTCAGGTATGAGATCAAGGCTTGCGTTTGCGATTGCGATCACAATTGATCCCGAAATCCTTTTAATAGACGAGGTATTGGGTGTAGGTGATCAGGCCTTTAGAGAAAAAAGTAAAACGGCTATTTTAGAAAAGATTAAGCAAAATCGTACAGTGATAATTGTTACCCACTCACCAAGCTTAGTGCGTGAACTATGTGATCGATGTGTATGGATTCATGTAGGTGAGCAAAAAGCAGTGGGTGAAGCAAATGAGGTCGTAACAAACTATGTGAAATTTATGAATGAGGCTGCTAAAAAGAAATGAATGTGATCATGCTATTATTCAAGGATATTTTATATGATGCAAGAGTTCAGAGAGAGGCGTTATCTCTTGCAGAAGCCGGTCATATGGTAGAAATTCTTTGTTTAAAGGAATATGATGAAGAACTTCCTAAACTTCATGATAAACTTGACGTTGTTAGGTTAACGATTTCGACGAAAGCAATGAAACAAAAATTGGCGAATTCATCAAAGAATTCGCCAAAAGCACGGCGTTCGAAGAATTTGAAAGGTGCGTTAATCAAACTAGTTCAACAGCCAGCCGTTAAGCTACTAAAGGATATATGGGCATATGATCAATTTTTTCAAACGTGCGATCATTATATAAAAAATAGAAAAAATAAATATGATGTGATCCACTGTCATGATTTAAATACACTCTCTGCAGGTGTGAAATTATCTCAATTACATAAATTTTACGTCATCTATGATTCGCATGAGTTATTTAATGAAATGGCAGGGAGAAATAATGTAGATCGAACATATGGATACTGGCTAGAAAAACGATTAATGAAAGAAATACAGCATCTGATCGTCGTAAACCCATATGTTGAACAAGAATTTAAGAAAATGTATGGATCACATATTAGGTCCACTGTTATTCAAAATACACCGATCAATACTCTTCAGAACGAAGAGTATCATTCGATCGAAAATTTACGTGAAACATATGCAATGAAGGATGAAGATGTTTTTCTTCTTTATCAAGGTGGACTAAATCCACATAGAGGGCTAGAACTTATCATTCAGGCACTAACGCATTTACCTGATCATTATAGACTCGTTTTAATGGGAGCTGGCCGATCTTTAACCAGCCTTACGATGTTAACCGAAGAATTAAATTTAACAAACCGAGTTTTCTTTCATCCACAGGTACATGCTTCAGATGTTTTGCATTATACAAAACAAGCAGATATTGGTCTTGTTATGTACGAAAATACAAGTAAAAATAATTACTTTTCAACTCCAAATAAGGTTTTTGAATATATGCTAGCTGGCATTCCAACAGTCGCATCTAAGCATCCTGGGAAGCAATACGTTGTAGAAGTTGAACAAACAGGTGTATGCACCGATGAGGATCCACAGGCGATTGCTGAAGCCATTCAAGAGATAATGGATCACTACGACAAATACGTTACAAATTGCCTGTCCAAAAAAGCAATATACACATGGGAACATGAAAAAGAAAAGCTACAAGCTTTATATGCAGTTATAGAAAATGAATTGCGACAGAAAATAAGTTAAGATGTTGAAAAGGGGAAGCTGATGCTTTCCTTTTTTATTAAATTGGAGGGAATGTGTGTGAAACCTCGTCTATTAGCTATCGGGTTCCTCTTTAGCTTATCTTATAACTATTATCCTGCTCAAAATCGTTTGTTAAGGTTATTTTTAGAGTGCGGAAAACCATATCAAAGAGCTAAACAACTAATACCTCAAGTATTGAAGGCTAAAAAGGCTAAAGCTTTTATCGATGCAATATCAAGGTCAATTAGTTTAAATGATCGAGAAAAGCGGAGCGTAAAAGCTGAAACGTATTATCAGCTAGCATTTTATGAGAGAGCTTGGGAAGTTATAAAATCTGTATCATCAACTGACGATGACATCCAGTTTTTAAAAGAAAAGATATTGTTTCATATGAGGAATATTGATGATTACATCGTGTTTCATGAAGAATATAAGCTTGACAGTGTATTATCAGAAAAGGAAAAGAACGAGTTTCTATCATTTGCTAGCTTAAAAAGTGAATGGAGTAAGAGACAGAAGCTTGCAGAAGCACTGGATAGTATTAATCATGAATTACAAAGAAGTTTTCATATTATTGATCTAGATCGAAATGAGGACTTATATCATTATTTAGAAAATCTATCAGAAGATGAAACACTGCATGCTTTTTCGAGTTTGCTTCAAAAGAATGAATCAAATGTTGAAAGATACAAGCAACTCATACATATAGCGATAACTTTAAATCAAAATCAGGAAACTGTGATCTTACCGAACAACACATTTATAAATGATCTTTATGACGCTGATAAAGCACTTGGAAATAACGAGACAACTGTCGCGTTTCATAAACTTATTGATGCATATGAAAAAGGCGAACGTTCCTTACTTTTACAAAAATTGTTGATAAATACCCTGAAACAGCAAGCAGTTGGCGATCAACATGAAGATAGACTAGCACGGTTAATTGACAATGACTTTTTAGATGTAATGAGCAATCAATTTATTGACATACTAAATGTGCAGGAATCCTACGTATCTTTATATAAATATGTAAATCTTGAAAACCTTTCAATCGAACGTCTTCATTCATTTATTAAAACAATGAATGAATCACATTTTAACAAGAAAAGAATATTAGAGTCACTTGTAAACGTTTTTTATCATTATGACTATCAACTACCAATTAATGAAGAAACATTTACTCTCCTTGACCAATCTGTTTCAAAGTCAGCTGAATATGCAATTGTGAAAGGTAAATGGGCGATAGATCATGGTTTTGATGATAAACTTGTCTCGATTGTTGAATCTAGTGGTAAAAGATTTTGGGTTTACATGCAGTTGATTGATTACGCTTATGAAAAAGAGAAATACGGACTATCCCTGATTTTAGCGAATAAAGCTAGTGAGCTACGTTCATATGATCCTTTTTTAGTAAGAAAGCTTGTTAGTATCCATCATCGAATTGGAAATCTGCGTGAAAAGTTGAACTACTTAAAGAAGCTTAGGGTGTTTTTATTAGGTGCATTCAAAACAGAATATGAAATTGCTAAAGATGAAGTTCTTCTTGATACAGAATTGTGGACATGGGATGGCAAATCTGATCAAATTCAAGGTGAATCAGGTATTCTTCATGTTCTAAATAAATCTCTTCCTGAAATAAATGGTTATACGATACGAAGCAAGGAAATTGTTCAACATCAAAAAAACTTGGGTCTTCAGCCGATTGTGATGACAAAACTAGGTTGGCCGGCAAGACCTAAGGTTAAAAGCTTAGAGTTTGAAAGCATTGATGGTGTTGACTATTACCGTTTGTTTACTCCTGGAAATAAAGTAAAGCTAAATGTTGTTCCCTTAAGTGACTATTTTAATGAATATGCAAATGAATTTTTAAAGTTACTTAAGAAAGTAAAGCCTAAAGTTGTCCATGCAGCCTCAAATTTTCAAAATGCATTACCAGCATTGATGGTAGCAAAGAAAGCAGGAATACCAACTGTTTATGAGGTAAGAGGTTTATGGCAGGATTCAACAGTTAGTAAAATCCCTGAATTTGATGAATCAGAACGGTATTATATGCAGCAAAAATACGAATTATATTGTTGTGAGATTGCTGACAGAGTTGTGGCAATTGGTGATAGCTTATCGAAACACCTTGTGCAACTTGGTATTGATCGTAACAAAATTGATATCGTGCCAAATGGTGTTGATGCGAAGGTATTTTATCCCCAAGAACAAAATGAATTTCTTATTCAGAAATATAATCTTGAAAATAAAACGGTTTATGGTTTTATCGGATCGATTACGAAATATGAAGGGCTTAGTGACTTATTCCATGCATTAGCATTGCTTAAAAAAGAACAACGAAAGATTCATTTTCTTTTAGTAGGAGATGGACCTGCTTTACCTCGTCTAAGAGAGCTAGTGAAGACACTCGATATATCGGATATTGTTAGCTTTGTCGGAAGAGTTCCACATACTGAGGTAAAGGATTATTATTCTGTCATCGACATTTTTCCTTTCCCTCGCATTAATGCAAAGGTATGCCGATTGGTAACACCATTAAAGCCTTTTGAAGTGATGGCTATGGGGAAATTAGCGTTAGTAAGTAACATTCCTGCATTAAATGAGATGGTGAAAGAAGGAGAAACTGGTCTTGTGTTTGAAGCAGAAAATATTGAATCATTAAAGACTTGTCTTGCCAAAGCACCTGATTTTAAAAAAATAGGTTTAACAAGTAGAGAATGGGTGGAAAAGAATAGAGATTGGTCTATTTTAAGTAAGCGTTATGTAGAGGTTTATAAGAAACTTTAAATTTAAGCTGAACTGTAGTGCAACAGGGCTATTCAAAGGCAGAACAACCTAATAAATCCCCTGCTTTACCCCGGGGTTTTACTGTCCGAACTCCGGGTTTTACTGTCCAAACCTGGGAGTAGGAAGGGAGGGAGCCTTATTTTTTTATCAGGTTAGCGCTTTCATGTTTCAAAACAGATGATATGTAATTAGATGACTCATTCGAAATCCATTAAAGTCAAAGTATTGAAACGAAAGAGGTAGAAGATGATATGGTTTTTAGTAATTTAGTGTTTCTCTTTTTATTTCTGCCTATTGTCATTATCTTTTATTTCCTATCACCAACGAAGCTAAGAAATACAGTTTTATTGATTGCGAGCTTATTGTTTTATGCATGGGGAGAACCAAAGTATGTATTATTAATGCTTTTCTCTGTATTTATTAACTATCTATTTGGCTTATTAGTTGAGGTAGGGACAACAAAAAGGCGGAAAAAACTTGTTTTAACTCTATCCGTTCTTGTTAATCTCGGAATATTAGGCTTTTTTAAATACATGAATTTTTTTGTTGCTAATTTGAATGAGCTGCTTGATGTTTCATTTGAAATGGAACCTATCCCACTTCCAATTGGTATCTCTTTTTTCACCTTCCAAGCGATGAGCTATGTGATTGATGTATATCGTAAGGATGCACCAGTTCAAAGGAATCTTCTCGATTTGTCACTTTACATAGCACTTTTCCCACAATTAATCGCAGGTCCTATTGTCCGTTATAATACGGTTGCAGACCAAATAAAAAAACGAATCACTTCTTTTGCTAAATTCTCGGAAGGTATTAGTCGATTTGTACTTGGACTGGCTAAGAAGGTGTTAATTGCAAATCCACTTGGTGGTGTAGCAGATGATATTTTCGCTCTATCTCCAGAAAGCTTATCAACGGGGACAGCTTGGATCGGTATTCTCGCATATACGTTACAAATCTATTTCGACTTTTCAGGTTATAGTGATATGGCGATCGGATTAGGGAAAATGTTCGGTTTTGAATTTGAAGAAAACTTCAACTATCCGTATATCTCAAGAAGCATTTCGGAATTTTGGCGAAGATGGCATATTTCCCTAGGAACTTGGTTTAAAGATTACCTTTATATACCATTAGGTGGGAATCGGGTAAGCACTTGGAAGATTTATCGAAACCTCTTTATCGTTTGGACAGCTACAGGGTTTTGGCATGGTGCTAGCTGGACCTTTATGGCATGGGGTTTTTACTATGGTCTTATTATTGCCCTTGAGAAGCTTGGATTAGAAAAGATAATTCATTCTGCGTGGAGACCTATTCAACATTTGTATGTCATTTTGATTTTCATGGTAGGCTGGGTATTTTTTAGAGCCGATAATTTTTCATATTCATTTGATTATTTGAAAATCATGTTTGGTGGTGGAACTAATCATCTGAGTCAGGAAACATTCCTATATATTGCCGATAATTGGATCGTTCTTTTTTTGGGCATATTGTTTAGTATGCCAGTTTATCCTTGGCTTTCTAAGGAGATTCAAGGGATTGCGCAAAGGAGTAAAGTACTTCTATTAAGTAAAGATGTGCTAAGTAGTGGCATGTACCTTCTGCTGATGTTTATTGTAACAATGTATTTGGTGAATTCAACTTATAACCCATTTATTTATTTCCGATTCTAAAGGGGTTTTTTAAATGAAGCTTAAACATATTTTACTGACAACTGTATTTTTGCCGTTTCTATTTGCACCTAGCTTTTATTCGATTATGACTCCTGATCGAGAAATATCAGAACTGGAAAATCGTGGATTGGCGCAAATTCCTGGGCTAACGAAGAATTCGGTTTTATCAGGAGAATATTTTAAAGAGTATGAAGCATATTTTACTGATCAGTTTTTTAAACGTGATAAATGGGTCGAGTTCTATACAATTTGGGAAATGAAAATGAATAAAACATTTGTTAATGGTTATCACGTAACCATAGATAATTGGATTATGCCACAGCCTTCAAATAGCTTTTACAAGGAGGAACTAGAAACATCAGCTTCATCATTAAATGAATTGGGAACAATGCTTCATGCAAAAGGAACAGAGCTTTATTATTTTCCAATGCCAGCAAAGGTGTTTGAGATGGCTGAATTGCTTCCTCCGTATGTTCCTAGAGGAAGAGGCAAGGAAAGCACGGATGTTCTCTTATCAATGCTTGATGATAAGGTTGTACATGGTGTAAATGTATCAAAAAAATTAAATGAAGAAGTACCATTTGCAGAAAAGAAAAGCTATTACTTTAAAACAGATCATCATTGGAATATAAAAGGTGCCTTCTTTGGCTTTGAAACGATGATTGAGGAAATAAGCAAAACGCAACCAATTAAGTCCAAGCTAAACGTGGAAGAAGAGTACAACTATTCTTGTGAAGAAGGAAGAGAGTTATTAGGAAGCTGGAATCGAAATTTACACATGCTCGTGAGTGCTGAGGATGATAACCCTTGTTATTTTAAACCAAAAAACTTTTCTTTAGCGGACATGGATTATTATAATGGCGTTATTTCAGAAGAAAAAACGATGGAGTTTACTGATTATTATGCGACTGGAATCCAAAAGGATTTGCAAACAATGGAATATCATGATGCATATGCAAATAATTATGCTGAGCTAAACATTGTTAACAAAGCAGCTAATAATGAGGTAAAGGCCCTGCTAATAAAAGATTCCTATGCTAATCCGCTTGTCCCGCATATTTCATCATTATTCAAAGAAACGACTATCTTTGATCCAAGATATGATAAGAAAAGTTCTGTCATTGATTTGGTGAACGAAAGGGAGTTCGATGTGGTAATTGTTCTCTATAATTCGAACAATTTAATAGGGGCTATGTATGATTTTCGCCAACGAGCGGAATAAAGTTTGACATTAGGAATGGTCAAAATCCAGTAATGGATTTGGCTGTTCCTTTTTTTCTTTTTTCCTATCGGTTCTAATTTTTGTAAATTATTATTTAGTCCTGATTCAAAGGGACTATTTACTATTTTGATAAATTCCCATAATAGAAAACTATTTACAAGTACTGAAACTTATGGAAGTATTAATAATGGGTATTTTTCATCATTTTTATAATGTGCAAAGTAATTTTGTAGTTCTAATAGGAGGGCAATGTTTTTAATATGAAAATTTTGATTAAGCAGCTGATTGTTATTCTTCTCGTCTTTTCCAGTATTTTACCCTATATAAAGATAAAAGAGGTAAAAGCTGAAGAGAACGTAGACGAGCTAGTAACAATTTTGGTAAAGGAAGACCTTCCTTTACTAAATGAAGATGGAAAAGAGATAGGGGAGTTAAAGGCAAATGCAAAATTTTTTGCCACTTCAAAGGAAGACGGAATTGAAATTGAGTGGTTTGGAGATCAAATCGCTATTGAACAAGGTTATGTAGAAATAGTAACTCCCGAGGAAGAGGAAAAGGCAGATGTACCTTTACTGCAACAACTGGAAATGGTTGTGATAAAGAAAGATAGCATGGCTTATGAGTTAGATGCGATTATTCCTGTTGCAACGATAAAAACTGGTACAACTGTGCCTGTCTTAGAAGATCAGGAGACACAAATCATATCGATGATTGCTGGGAAGAAGGTAAAGATACAAAAACATAATACATTAGTGAAAGATGAACCAGAAGAAATAAAGCAATCAGTTGAATCTCAAGAAACGCAAAAATCGCAAGAATTGCAATCAGCAAAAGAACCAGAACAAGCAGAAGAAAAGGTAATAAAATCTGATGCAAATTCATTTTTATCTGCTGATCTGTATTTTCGAGTAACAGCTGATTTTGTACCGGTTTACAAAAAACAGGATGGCCAATTGGTGGAGATTGCTTATTTGCAAAAAGACGCGATTTATAAAAGAACGAAAGATTATACAAGCTGGCATCAAGTTACCTTAGGTGATGAGGTTGTTTATGTCCATAAAGAAAATACGATCCCTGCATCTGGTGAATCTATTCATAATTTTAATACTACGCTGAAAAATGAAGACCAATCTATTACTATAATGAAAGATACAGTGGTATATGATAATAGCGGTGATAGTTTAGTAGCTTTTGTTCAAGTGAAGTCAGGAACGAAGATATCGATATTGAAAAAATACACTAGTTGGTATGCTGTTGAGATTGCTGGAAGAATTGGTTATATTCGTAGCTCAGACGTTAAAAGTGAATTTCCTGCTAGCGCGAATTACTTCTTAGTTACAGAAGGTAAGCTACCTGTTTACGATAATTCGACTGGTGAATTAGTTGTTGTAGGCTATGTCCTAAAAGGGGAGGTATATCCACGAACAAAGGACTACACAAGCTGGCATCGTATTACTTTTGGTGAAATTAACGGATTTGTTGCTAAAGATGGAACAATTCCAGCAACAAGCACTTCGTTAAAAAACCTCAATAAAAAGAAAAAGCAAACTAGTAGGACGATTACATTTTCCAGAGATACAGTTGCTTATGACAATACATCAGGCAGCTTGGTTCCTTTTGCAGAAATTAAAAATGGACAAACCTTTTCGATAATCGCTGAATACACGAGCTGGTGGGAAATAGATGTAGCTGGAAGGATCGCTTTTGTTAAGAAGGATTCAGCAAAAGCAAACTTTAAAGAAAACGAAAAAGATATCTCTCTAGTACCTTCTTATTCATCTAGATATAACCCGTTTGTAATTACAACTACAAAAACTACAGCTCTTTATAAAAAATCAGGAAAAACATTGGTACGTACATCAGGTTTGGCTAAGGATCGAGCATTTGTGCCTGAAGGCATTTCGAGTTCGTATTATATTATTAAGCCGTCATCTACTACGTATTATATTCCTATTGCTGATGCAAAATTAACAATTGCAAAACCAATTTATTTAACTAACTTTAAAGGTGGAGAATTTGAACGATTAGTTTCACATTATTATACGAAATCTTCAATTGGAGAGATACCATATATTTATAATGAGTATAATCCATCTACGCTAAAGCAAATAGCAGATAATGCTATTAAAGGCAATTGGGAGCTATTAGCAAACCCATATTATTTAACAGTAAGTAATTTAAATACATTTGATTGGAGATCAAATTTGCCTTTCGTTAATTCATATCTCTTCCAATTAAATTATTTAATGGTCGTTGAGCAATTAACACAAGCATATAAGCAGTATGGTGATCCGGAATATCTAACATACGCAAAGGCAGTGATTGAAAGCTGGTATAAATACTTCCCAGTTGAAGGATACCGCAGTTATAAATGGGGGTATAATGATCACGGTACAGCATTGCGTTGCTTTATTTTAATTGATTTTTGGAATGTTTATAAAAAGACTAGTCTTCATAGAGACACTGAGTTTGCAAATACATTAATGACATTATTCTATGAGCATGCATGGTTATTAAGTCAGAAAGACTTCTATCGCCCTCATAACAACCATGGTATGTTCCAAGACTTAGCTTTATTAGCAATATCAGAAACATTCCCAGAAATGAGCGGTTCAAAGGAATGGAAAAGCATTGCTACAAAACGCCTTATGGAACAAATTACATTAGGTATTTCGACAGAAGGACTTCATATGGAGCACTCACCATCCTATCAGCTTTATATTTACAATAGCTTAATTGACTTTGTGGATTGGGGCCAAAAGAATGGATTTACTCTTCCTGAGGAAATGATTACTCGCGTAAAGGCGATGCCAGATGCATTAACGTATTTAACGAAGCCAGATACAACAATTCCTTTATTTGGTGATTCACCGGCATCTAAGATGAGTACGAACCTTGTTCCATATCCTGAACAATATCCAGAGATGATGTACTCATTTACACAAGGTAATGAAGGTATAAAACCAGTAGAACGAGCAATTAATCTATCAAATCAGTTTGCCATCCTAAGACAGCACTGGGGTGGAAAAGAACCATTTGATCAATCAGTTTACTTTGGTATGACAGCAGGCTTTCATAGTACTGCACATAAACATCCAGATGATCTTAGCATTGAGCTTTATGGTTTTGGTGGCGATTATGTAGTAGAAACTGGTCGATATGCATATTTGGCATCCCCTCAACGCTCAACGGCAATGAGTACAGCAGGACATAATGTCGTTCAAGTAGAGGGAACAGAATTTTCACTTGATAAGGCTAATTTGGAGAAAAGTCGAATTGAAAAGGTAGGAATTCGTTCTGATGGGATTATGGAGGCAGTTGGTTCACATAGTTTAACACCAGGAGTCAAGCACAAAAGAAGCGTTTATTATGACCAAGAGAAAACATTAATTATTGTTGATAACTTACAGTCTTCAACAACAAAAAATTATATACAACGTTTTCATCTTGCACCTGATTTTACTGTAACAAAAAAAGGGGTCAGAGAAACAATTGCAACACATCCATCTGGTCGAACGTTAACAGCCATACAGCTTTATGCTCCTAACGATATAACAGAAGAAGTAGGAACAAGTCATGTTGCCTATCGAGATTATACATGGCTAAGTAGACCAGAACTAATGTACAAACAAAGAGGTAGTAATGTTCGGTATATGACAATTATGCACCTTGGAGAAACATCAGATGATACGATGACGTATTCAGATTTAAAGAGAGATGGAAACTATTACATAGTAAATTATAAAACATCTACTAGTAATGAAATGAAAACAATAAGGTTCTCGAGCAGTTGGTAGTTAGCATAGAGGAATAAAATCAATGAAGACAGGAACTCCTTAATGGGATAAAGTTCATGTCTTTTTTTAGTGAATTTTGTAAAAAATGTGTAACGTTTCTACTGTCTAATCGTCATTTTAGTGTTATCTTTACTTAATTATTTATTTGTACAATTGCCTTAGTTATTTTGTCATTTGAAAATTATCAAATTCACGAGAAAGTAGGAGACAGGGAGGATGATAAGGGACAAGCTATTATTCCGTCGTCATCAACAAGGTATAAAACCCTTTCATTATTACTACAACCAGATCAACCGACCTTTATGAAAAGTCTGAGGATTCACTTGTGAGTGACACAAAACTTGAAAAAGGAGTCTCCTATGTTTCAGAAGATATAGGAGACTCCCACTATATAATCAAGCCATCTTCAACTACATACTATATTCGTATGCTTATCCATCTTAGAGAAACGCTAGATGATAGGATTAAGGATGCTGAAATCAATCTTAAAAATGGTCAATACATAGTAAATTATAAAAAAAGTTGATCAAAAGTTGGAGAAAACAATTAATTTCCAAATAAGTAAATAGTCCTTTATCACTTTAACGAAAAGGCAAATAACGTGATTTGGAGGTTGTTTATGCCTTTTTTATCCTTTTATTACTTTTATTTCATCCCTTTACTAATACTATATTCATATTATAATAGTATAGTTATGTCGAAAAAAGGGAGGTAGATTGATAACTTATGTCAAAACGGCTTGTGAAATTAATGCTATGCATCATGGTTTTTTCAGTTGTGGTATCAAGCGTTCAGCTACAGCCAGTTAAAGCAGAAGAACAAATTCAACAAGGGAATTCATTTGTTTCTATATTACTGTCGCAGGATGTACAAGTTATTGATGATCAGGGTAATGAATTAGCAACCCTTATGAAGGGATCAGAACAATTAGGATACATAATAGATGGAGAAGTCTTTGTTGACTGGCTTGGTTCCGCTGTACTAATTGATCAAAGCAATAATGAACATCAATTTGATGCTGCTGAACCACCTGCTCAAGAGTTAGATCTGTTAACGGTTACTGCTGAAACTTCTTTATCTGTTGAAAGAACGACAGGTGAACAGATTGCTACTATCGCTAAAGGAGCTAACTTTCAGATAGTAAAGGAGTTTGAAGAATATTATCTATCATTTTTGTCTGGTGAAGAGAGATAGTAAAGCCGGCGATTAATGAGCCACAGGTAATAGAAGAACCACAAGTAAATAGAGAACCACAGAATAATACAAATGAACGAGAAGAAGTTACAGAGCAGTCAGAAGAGAAGATTAGCAAGGCTGAAAAGCAATCCAGAGCTGTTACTGCTAAAAGTGAGCTCTCATTTTTACCTTCTGATAAAACGGTACTGTTTTTATTAATAAGGAAGGCACACGCCCTGCATTAGCAAAGATGATTCAAAATGAAAATCTAGGCTTCAAAAATAGCCCATACAAAGTAACAATTACCCAAAATACATTTGTTTACGATAATACTTCTGGAGCTTTAATAAAGTTTGCAGAGCTTTATAAAGACGATGAATACCCCATTATCAGTGATCATGGAAACTGGTTGAAAGTCGATGTTTCAGGAAGAATCGGGTATGTTAGAAAAAATGACACCAAACTCGAATTTTCAAAAAGCATCAATTACTTCACACCAACGGAAAATAATGTACCTGTATATGACAATAGCAGTGGTAGTTTAAAGATTGTAGGATATTTGAAGTCCGGCGAAGTTTATCACAGAACAAATGATTATACAAGCTGGCATGAAATCCATTTGGAAATATTAAGGGGTATGTTTCAAAAGATCTAACATTACCAATCCTTAATAAAACGTATCGAAACGAGTCTGACTGGTATCTTAAAGTTGGTGAGTTCAAAACGAGCAAATCAACGCCAATCTATTATGTAGGTGATGATCTTGTCCCGTTTGCTTATATTGCTGAAAATGAACACTATCCTTATGTGGAGGACCATGGCACGTACGTTAAGGTTAATCTTGGGGACCGCTATGGATTTGTTAAGAAAAGTGATGTGACCATCCAATATACAGTAGGAAAAAATTTAGTGAATCCTAAGGTTGTCTATTCTTACGCTCAAATGAGCAAAGATATTGAAGAAATAGTAGCTGCATATCCAGGATTAGCTACAAAACAGATTATCGGTCAATCTGTAGATAGTCGAAACCTTTACGCAGTTAAGCTTGGTAAAGGTAGTACAGAAATCATGATCAATGGTTCTCATCATGCTAGAGAATGACAACAAATATTGTGATGGAAATGCTTGATCAATATGCTCAAGCATATGTGAAAAATTCAAAAATCGATGGCTATGCTGTTAAAAGTATTTTAGATAGAACTTCAATTTTGTTCGTACCAATGGTAAATCCAGATGGTGTGACACTTGTACAAAAAGGATATACATAAGCAAAAAATCCATCTCAAGTATTGAAAATAAATGGTGGAAATACTGACTTTTCAGCTTGGAAGGCCAATGTAAGAGGTGTTGATTTAAATCGTCAATACCCTGCAGGATGGGATACGATCGTTTCAAATACTGGAAAGCCTTCGCCTCAAAATTATAAAGGTCCAAAGCCTTTGAGTGAGCCTGAAGCAAAAGCAATGTATGATTTTACAAATGCAAAGAACTTCAAAACAGTAGTCTCTTACCATTCTTCTGGAGAAATTCTGTACTGGCATTATAAGCAAGGTACAGAAAGAACGAAACGAGATCGAGAAATTGCAAATATGATTAAAAGCAAAACAGGTTATGAACTTGTTGTACCAAAAGCAAATCCAAGTGGCGGAGGTTTCAACGACTGGTTTATTTCCGAGCACTTAAAGCCAGGATTTACACCTGAAATCTCACCATATATAGGTCCGCGTCCTGTACCATTAGCAAGCTTTGATTCAATATGGGCAGAGAACAAAGCAATTGGAGTTATGCTAGCAGATGAAGCATATAGAAATAGAAATAATCGTTAATGTTGTTCGAGGAGTTTAACAATTATTGTTAAACTCCTTTTACTATTTTAAGAGTAAGTGATTCTATAAAAATATAAAAATTGAA
Organism: Bacillota bacterium; assembly: GCA_051750265.1. Taxonomy (GTDB): domain Bacteria; phylum Bacillota; class Bacilli; order Bacillales; family Bacillaceae; genus Metabacillus. The sequence continues at coordinate 52,536 of JBNJJO010000014.1, forward strand.
TTTTATTTTATAAAAGTTGCTGATCATTATGTTATTTTCGACTAAATTTGTACAATTTAGTACTTATTGATTTGTTTTTCGTGAAATCGGGGAAATTTGTCTTGTTTTGTTTTTTTATGTAACATACTATAATAGTTGAGTAATAGAAATGTCATAAAAGTCATAAGGAGGTAAATGTGATACACCGCTTTTTTACTAGGAGTTTAGTATGGTTATTAGTATCCTTGCTTGTTTTTTCTATTCTACCGCAAGATATACTTGCAGCAGAAGATACTTCCAAAGAACAAGAACAGATACTAATTCAAGTAGCGGCTGACGTCGAAGTTTATGATAATGAAGGATATAAACTAGGTCAGCTGAATAGAGACACATATTTATTCACATCAAGTCTACCTTTGAATGAAGAAGGAAATGCGATTCTTCAATGGGGAGATAAGGAGGCAATTGTCGATAGTGAGTCTCTGATGGAAGCAAAGGTATTAGTAAATCTCCAAGATTATAATAGCTTTGATGAAACGCTGAAATTAGGGATTTTACGTGCTGATAAAGAGCCGATTCCTTTTAAGGATGAAACTGGAAACGTGGCAGGGTCGATTGCTCCAGGAAATGATCTGCCAGTTAGTAAACTAGATGATCAATATTTTTATATTCTAGTAGGTGGACGAGAATTCATAGTAGAACGTGAACAATTTGAAAGCAGCTATATAGCAAATGAAATTTCTGAAGGTCAACCTGAAGATCCTGTTTTAGAAGAAGTTGAAAAGCAAGAGGAAAATAAGGGTTCTTTAGAGCCGGATTCTACCGACCAAGTAGATACAGAAAAGCAATTATTAGATGAAAACACTGAGCAAGAAAATATTCTAGATGAAAACAATCTAGTAGAGAATGCTGTTGAAGAGAGCACTGCAGAAGAAAAGAGCATTACTGAAGATAGCGAAATAGAAGAGACAACTAATGCAGAGTCTCAAGAAGAAACAGAAACAGTATTTCTAGCTAAGAGCGTAGTAGCTTTTACTGAGGATACAAAATATTTCAAAGTTACAGCTGATCAAGTACCAGTGTATGATAATCGTTCCTCCTCCCTTGTAATTGTAGGGTATTTAAAAAAAGGAGAGGTATACCCGCGAACAAATGATTATACGAGCTGGCATCAAATAGCATTTGGGGATTATTATGCTTATGTTCCAAAGGATGGAACGATTCCTAGTGAGCCACTTATCCAAAATGAGTACGGCAGCAGTGGTCTCGTAACTGGAACAAGAACGTTTACTGCCCTGAGTAATGTCATAGTTTATGATAATTCTAGTGGAAGCCTGGCACCGTTTGCTACTATTCTAGCAGGTGTGGAGCACACAATTTTGAACGAATATACTAGCTGGTATAGTGTATTGGTTTCAGGCAGAGTAGGATATGTTCGAAAATCCGAGGTTAAGACAAATTTCCTTGAAACAGATAAATTCTTTAAAGTAACTGAGGATCGAGTGCCCGTTTATGACAATAGCTCTGGGGAACTCGTTGAGATTGGTTATCTAAAAGCGGGAGAATCGTATCCGAGAATTAAACATTATACAAACTGGCACTCTATTAAATTTGGTAATGTTACTGGATTTGTTCGATCATCATCAACAACACCTGATAATGGTAAGAACATTACAAATTTAGGTAATGGAATAACAACAAATGTGACAATTAGCCCAAGATGGGATTCTGTTGTTTATGACAATACACAGTCTAGCAAACTTATACCTTTTGCAGTTGTGAAAAAGAATACCACGTTTAAGATTGTTAAAGAATACACAAGCTGGTATTCCATTGAAGTAGCAGGAAGAATTGGTTTTATTAATAAAAATAATGCTGTAAAGCCCTTTACATCAACAGACAAGTACTTTAAAGCATTAGAAGAAAATATTCCAGTCTACGATAATCGTTCTGGAACACTTGTAAAAGTCGGAATGTTAACAAAAGGACAGGTATACCCTAGAACGGCTAACTATACTAGCTGGCACCAAATACAGTTTGGTGACTTTAAAGCATATGTTCCAAAAACAGATACAGCTCCTGACTCTGGAAGCAGTATTAAGAATTTAAATACTAGCTATAAAAACACAACGAAAACATTTGTAGCTTTGAAAAATCTAGACGTAATGGATAATACAACAACTCCGATGACAAAATTTGCTGAGATTGAAGAAGGTCAAAGTTATCCTATTGTTTCGGAATCTATAAATTGGTGGGGAATTTTATTTGCAGGCCGTATTGGGTATGTGAAAAAGGATTACGCACTTGGTGGTATTTATAAAGAAGTTACGTATACAAACTATAATTATACTTTGGACTATATGGTTGATAAGCAGATGAAGGTGAATCCGCAAACAGATAAGTATAAAATACAGTATGCTTATGTTGCAGGGTATCTAGTATCACCAGAAAGCGGGAGTTCATTTCCTACAACTGCAACTGTTACTGGATCAACTGGAGTGAACTTAAGGTCTGAACCAAACTCGTTATCTTCTACCTGGATATACAATAGTGTTCCTTTCGGAAAAACATTGACCATTGTCGGTGACGCTGGAAATGGTTGGTATAAGGTTGAATACCCAACACATATATTCGGAGGTTTTAGTGCTGCACATGAGTCAGATATTAGAGAGTATGTAAACCCTGCTAATTTTGACCTAAGTACAAAATCAATGTATCAATTTGTGTTACTTTCTAAATATGCTGGAGCAAATCCTTCTGAGTTAAATAAACTTTTAGTTGGTAAAGGCATATTAGAAGGTAAGGGAGAAGCTTTCGCTGAAGGAAGTAAATTAGCTGGGATTAATGAGATTTACCTTGTTTCACATGCCTTATTAGAAACTGGAAACGGAAAATCAACACTTGCTAATGGTGTTGATTACAAGGCTCCTGATGGTAAGACATATACTGTTTATAACATGTTTGGTATAAATGCAAACGACGGAAATGCAACTGAGAATGCATCTGAATTTGCATTTATGGAAAAATGGTTTACACCAGAGGCTGCCATTATCGGCGGAGCAAAATTCGTCGCTGAAAGATATGTTTATAATGGGTACAATCAAGATACACTTTATAAAATGCGTTGGAATCCAGCTAACCCTGCAACACACCAATATGCAACAGATGTTGGTTGGGCAGAAAAACAAACAACTAACTTTATGAATTTGTATAACCAGTTAACAAGCTACCAATTATATTTAGATATTCCAAAGTTTCAATGATGCAAAAAAGGAGCACCCCCATAAGGTGCTCCTTTTATTTTTTGATAAATCCAGTACGACCAGCGATATTGATTTCATACCAGCTTGTATAATTTTTAACAATCGGGTATGTTACTCCAGCATTTAATGTAAGAAAGGGAATAAGCTTACCAGTTGAATTATCGTATACTAATGTATCAGCCTTAGTCGTAAATACACCACTAGAACTAAATGTACTTGCTTTTTTACCAATTAATGATGAAGCAGGTTCCGTTCCATTCTTTGGAACGTAGCCTTTAAAGCTGCCGAAAGAAATTTGATGCCAGCTTGTATAATCCTTTTCACGTGCATATGTTTCACCTTTGGTCAAATACCCTACGATAATGAGTGAGCCAGAACGATTGTCGTAAACAGGGACCATATTATTTGTTACTTTAAAATAGGCATCAGTACTAAGAAATTTCATTGTAACTTGATCCTTTTTTACATAGCCGACTCTTCCACCAAAATTAACTCCTACCCAGCTTGTATAGTTTGAGGAAATGGTAAAGGTAGTACTTGCTTTAATCGTACCAAAAGCTACGAGTGATCCTGAAGAATTGTCATAAACAAGGGTATCGTTTAATACGATAATGTCACGGTTTATCGTATGTATACTATTCGATAGGTTCTGTAGATTATGGTTTGTGATCGGAAGTGTATCATCCTTTCTAACAAAAACTGAGTAAGATCCAAATCGTATTTGATACCAGCCTGTAAAATGCCGTTCAACTCGGTAAACTTGGTTTTCCTCTAAGTAGCCGACATTAACTAGTGATCCGGATCGATTATCATAGATTGGTACCTTTTCGCCAACAGCTTGAAAGAATGGAGGATTTTCAGGTGACTTTGTTTCAGTACCTTCGCTTTCACTAATAAAGCTTTGAATTAGTCCGTATCCATATTTTGTATCACGACCAGTAACTCCTAGATCTAATGTGTTCTTCGTAAGTAAAGATCGTATTTCTGCATTTGTTTTCGTTGGGTATTTTTCCATTAACAGAGCTAAATACCCACTAACATATGGGGTGGCCATCGAAGTGCCATCCATATATTTGTATTGATTATTTATATACGTGCTTATTACACCAACACCAGGTGCTGTCACTTCGAGTTGCGGGCCAGTGTTAGAAAAGGCAGCCAATTGTTTTTGTTTATTGATTGCGCCGACGGCTATGACGTTTCTATTGCTTGCTGGAAAAGCGACTGAGTTTAACCCTTCATTTCCTGCAGCACCGACAATTAACATATTATTCATATAAGCTTTATTAAGTAGCTCTGAAATAATAGGATCACTACCAGTAAAACCAAAGCTCATGTTTAGAATGTCTATATTATGCTCGATGGCCCAGTCAATTGCATTTGCAAGATCAGTTGTTGACCCTTCACCATTTGAATCCAAGAACTTAAGTGCGTAAATACTTGAATTTGGGGCAACACCTAATGTACCAAATTCATTATTTAAAGAAGCGATGATGCCAGCTACATGTGTCCCATGACCATTATCGTCTTTATAATTACTATTATTTTCAATGAAGTTCTTTCCACCAGCAACGTTAAGGTCAGGATGTGCTCCATCGATTCCAGTATCAATAATAGCAATTTTTACATTTTTTCCTGTTAATGAGGCATTTAACATTGTTGGTACACCAATTGCTTCATGTCCCCAATCTTTTGACTGTGTTGAGGTGATGGTTACTGGTTTTTCTATATTAATCATCTCTATGTTTGGTTTAGAGCGTATAGCTTCAATTTCATTAGCTGTTAAAAGAGCAGAATAAGCTGGTATTGAATCAAATTGATAGGTTATTCTTTCGCTCGGAATGATAGATAAATCAACCTGATTTTCAAAAAGTATTGTTACCTTTTCAAAGTCTCTTTTTTCTTCAACAGCATGTGTAGTAGGATTCACTAACGTAAAGAGAATAAATAGGGTTAGAAATGAGAGTGTAAATCTCAAAAGTGAGTTCATATTTTACTTCCTCCTGCTGTATGAGAATGATATTTTTCAATTTCTAAATTATAATAAATTTGTAGATTATTAACATGGTAGTTGGAGGTTATTATGAGAAAGTTTATACATATTACTAGTTTATTTGTTTGTTTCTTTTTACTCTATGATCATTATAATGCTTATGCAGAAGATAATCATGAGACTTTTACTGTAACTTCTGATTCAGCATATATCTATGAGAAGAGAAATGGTACTTTGGTTGTAATTGGTACTCTAGCAAAAAATCAGACTTTTGCAAGTGACTTTAAACATACTAGCTGGCATAAATTTAAAATAGCTGGTAAAGAAATGTATATCTATAAGGATGATACAAAAACATTAGCCAATGCAAAAATAACATCACATTTAAATCATACCGGTCGAGAGTTTACGATAAATAAAAATGTTTCTGTATATGATAACTCTGGAAAAGTATTAAAACCAATGGCTGAATTGCTAGGCGGTTCAAGTTTTACTGCGCTAAAGGAATATTCCAGCTGGATAAGTATTCAGCTTTCAGATCGAATTGGATATATTAGAAAATCAGAAGTTAGTCTAGGCTTTGCTTCAAAAGATTCTTATTTTAAAGTAATGGAAGATAACGTTAGTGTTTATCAAAAAACGTCTAATGGATTAAAAGAGATTGGACTTTAAAAGAAAGATCAGACATACCCCCGTTTAGAAGGGTTTACTGACTGGCATGAAATTCAATATAATCAGGGAGTAGCATATGTAACAAAAGCATATACAGCACCTGCTGATTCCTCTGAGTTAAAAAATGAATCAAAAGATAAAGTAGGTTCAGGCTATTCTATTGCTACAACTGAAAAAACAGCTATCTATGATAATTCAACAGGGAAATTAATTCCTTTTGCTCAAATTAATGAAAATGTCACACTATCAATGAAACAGGAGTATAGTAGCTGGTATGAAGTCACTTTTGCTAATCGTATAGGTCTTATAAAAAAAGAGAATACGAAACTACTATTTACAAACGAAATAGATTACTTTAAAGCAAATGTTGATACAGGAATCTATGTAAAGGAGAAAACAAACCTCCAGCATATAGGAACGGTAAAAAAAGGTCAGGTATATCCGATTTTAAGGCACTACACTAGTTGGTTAGCCGTATCTCTAAATGGAAAGATTGGCTATATTCAAAAGGAAAAGACCTCTCCGGTTATAAATGGCTCATTAAAAAACGAAGTGAAGAAAATTGAACCAGCAATGGGGACGTTAAAGATGAGTACTTCTTCTCAGGTGTATGATAATACGTCAGGTAACCTTATCCCTTTTGCTACCTTAAATAAATCCACGACAGTGAACGTTACACAAGTTTATTCTAACTGGTTTAAGGTAGAAGTTGCTGGTAGATTCGGTTTCCTCAAGAGGGGTCACGCTACATTTGAAAGTCAATTCGACAAGTATTTACTTGGAAAGGGTATTGATTCTAAGCAAATGCTTGTTGTGGAATCAAATGCTACTTCTTCTATATATGCAACGTTAAGTCTGTATGAGAAAACAGGTGATACTTGGCGTAAAACTTTAACTACGAGTGCTGTGTTGGGTAAGAATGGTTCAAGTAGTCATAAGCGAGAAGGGGATGGCAAAACTCCGATTGGGTTATTTCCATTAAGAAGTGCTTTTGGAACAAACACTAAACCAGCAAATGTTGATTATCCTTATATTAAGACAACATCAAATGATTATTGGATAGATGATTCTTCATCTTCTGATTATAATAAATGGGTGACCTATAAGGGAGCACCTTCTTCAAAATGGGATTCCTATGAAAAATTGACAAATTACATGTACCGATATGCAATTATCATTGGTTACAACGACCAGCCAATTGTAAAAGGAAAAGGAAGCGCAATATTTCTCCACGTATGGCGTCGCTCTACTAGTCCGACATTAGGTTGTATCGCTATATCAGAAAGTAAACTAGTTCAAGTTCTCAAGGAATTAAAAGAGGAAAAGAACCCTCATATCTTGATTGGAACAAATGCTACGATCCCTACGATATACTCTGAGTAAAAGGTATTTGTAGATTGTTTCCTATTATGCTAATTTAATAAGTAGAGTTTTATTATTGAAAATGGTAAAAGGAGTTTTAAAAACTATGGATCGTAAAATCAAAGTTATGACAATCTTCGGAACAAGACCAGAAGCAATCAAAATGGCACCACTTGTTCTTGAATTAGAAAAATATCCAGATGAAATTGACTCAATTGTTACTGTTACGGCACAGCATCGTCAAATGCTTGATCAAGTACTTGAACTTTTTGAAGTTACACCAGATCATGATTTAAATATTATGAAGGATCGTCAAACGTTAACAGGTGTAACAACTCGTGCGTTAGAGGGTTTAGATGAAGTGATGAAGGAAGTTAAGCCAGATCTTGTGCTTGTACATGGTGATACAACAACAACATTTGTAGCTAGCTTAGCAGCATTTTATAACCAAATTGCCGTTGGACATGTTGAAGCAGGCCTAAGAACGTGGAATAAATACTCCCCGTTCCCAGAGGAAGTGAACAGACAGATCACAGGAGTTATTGCTGATCTCCACTTTTCTCCAACTGATAAGTCAGAGCAAAACCTTCTTCAAGAAAATAAAAAAGCTGAAACCATTTATGTAACAGGTAATACTGCGATTGACGCACTTAAAACGACAGTAAAAGATACTTATTCACATGAAGTATTAGATAAACTTGGATCAGATCGCATAATTCTATTAACCGCACACCGCAGAGAAAACCTGGGTGAGCCGATGAGAAATATGTTCCGTGCAATTAAGCGTCTTGTCACAGAGCATGATGATGTTCAAGTTGTTTATCCAGTTCATTTAAATCCTGCTGTTCGTGAGGTAGCGGATGAAATTCTTGGGGATGACTCTAGAATTCATTTAATTGAGCCACTAGGCGTTTATGATTTCCATAACTTCGCATCTCGCGCTTATATCATTTTAACTGATTCTGGCGGCGTACAAGAGGAAGCACCTTCATTAGGGGTGCCTGTATTAGTGCTTCGTGACACGACAGAGCGTCCAGAAGGAATTGAAGCAGGTACATTAAAGCTAGCTGGAACCGATGAGGAAACAATCTACAAATTGGCATATGAGCTTTTAAATAACAAAGAAGAATATGAAAAAATGTCAAAAGCATCTAATCCATACGGTGATGGTAAAGCATCTAATCGTATTGTGAACGCAATCCTTCATCATTTTGGTAAACGTGATGAAAAGCCAGTGCCATTCCAACCATAAATAAAAAAAGACGACCTAGTTTTTATGAACTGGTCGTCTTTTTTTGCAACTCTTTGTTGTTTCGATTCGTCAAATGAGTTAGAGTTTCTGACAGCTCCTTTGCTTGTGTTTCTCTGTTAAACGATTGGATAAGCTCGTGCTTTGCATTTCGCTTGATTTCCTTAAGCTCATCAGGGTGGCTTTGCGCGTGCTTTAATACGCGAATAAAATCCGTTGGGTTTTCTGGTTCAAAATAAAAGCCAGCATGATGTTTCTCAACAATTTCTCTTGCTTCACCATCTACACCAATTAAGATCGGAGTCGACATTGACATATAGTCAAATACTTTTGATGGGATTGTGATTTCAAACAATGGATGTTTTTTCAAGGAGACAATCCCGATATCGGCAGCAGCATAGTAGCTGGCTAGCTCTTCCTTCTTTTTGCTATCAACGAATAAAACATTTGAAAGCTGAAGGGTTCTTGATCGTTCTTTTAAGGGCTGTTTTTCAACACCTTCACCAATGAACATAAATACAATCGAAGGGTCATGCTTTAATTGCTCAGCGGCAGAGATCACTGTGTCCAATCCTTGAGCAGCACCAATATTTCCAGCATATAGGACGAGAAATTTCCCTTCGATCCCGTACTGTTGTTTTACCGATAATGCATTGGTTTGAGTTGCCTGTTTTAATGAAGATGGATTCACTCCATTTGGTATAACCGTAATTTTTTCTTCAGTAATGCCCAGCTCAATAAGGCGTTTTTTGTAGCCATATGTTACGACGATAATATGGTCAGCTTTTTTATAAAGAAAGCTCTCAAGCTTACGGGCAAGATTTAATAGTTTTTTATTTTTAAATTGACCTAATAGCTCGGCGAAGTCGACCCATAAATCACGAATTTCGAATACGAATTTTGCGCGATGTATCCTGCTTAGAAAATATCCTGTTACCCCTTGAAACAATTGGGGTGACGTAGCATAGATTATTTCTGGTTTTCTTACCAGTAAACCGGATAAGCAGCTTGAGCACATAAATGATAAATAATTTGCAAGTCTGCGTATGGAGCTTGTTTTTGTATCTCTTATTCGAAAGGAACGATAAACGGTTAAATCGTTCAGCTTTTCTTTTTTATATACCTTTTTAATAGGTTGGGAATTAGGAAAGGTCGTTAGCACATGTAGGTCATGACCTACATTTGATAGATTTGAGCTCATATCATATGCGCGTCCTTGTGCCGCACCGATTTCAGGTGGGAAATGTTGTGTGATATAGACGATTTTCATAGTGATCCCTTTCCATTAAAAAATTAGGAATTATCAATATTATAGTGTAAAGTATTAATGGAAAAGTTACAACTTGGATATGTAAAAGGATATGATATTATGACAAAAATTTGTGTGATAACGACGGTTCACCATGCGTACGATGGACGAATCTACCATAAACAATGTAAATCACTAAAAAAAGCTGGCTATGAGGTTACGCTGTTAGCTCCAAAGCCTGATAAGCAAATAGAAGATGACGGAATCGAATTAATTCCTATTGAAAAGCCGAAAAAAGAATGGAAGCGATTTTTACATGCGTTTTCTGTTTTTAAGCTAGCGAAGGAAACAAATGCAGATGTGTATCACTTTCATGACCCAGAATTACTACCTGTGGGCGTATTGCTACGTATTTTCACAAAAAATCCCGTTATCTTTGATGTACATGAGCATTACCCTAATGCAATTATGAGTAAAAAATACTTGAAAAAGTGGCTGAAAAGTCCGATCCGCATTGCCTATGAATTGCTCGAAAAAATGTCGATACCAATTCTTTCCGGTGTCATTTACACGACAGAAGAAGTAGGTGAGCGCTATCAATCGTACAACAGATGTAAGATTGAAAACTACCCATTAGCCGAGATGTTTACTCCTACAAAGAAAACAATCAAGAATGAGGATTCCCTTTTATATCTTGGTGGTATAACACCGATCAGGGGGATAGAGGAGCTCATAGACGGATTTGCACATGCTTCAAGGCTAAGTCCACAAGCAAAACTCATATTTGTTGGTAGCTTTGAATCTGACGCATTTGAAAAGAAAATCCATGAAAAAATTAAAGCAAATCAACTGGAGAACAAGGTTGAGTTTAAAGGCAAGGTTCCATATGAACAAATAGAAGAGTATTTATCAAAGGCTTCTATAGGTATCATTCCCTATTTGCCTGTACCCAATCATTTAGTATGCTTACCTAATAAGTTATTTGAATATATGGCAGCTGGTGTTGCCGTGATTGCCTCCGATTTTTCACACTATCGGAAGGTGGTAGAATCGGCTAATAGTGGATTGTTAATCAATCCAGAGCGACCACAATCGATCTCTAAAGCGATACTAACATTGCTAGAAGACCCAGGTTTAACGAAAGAGATGGGGGACAATGGTAAAGTGGCTTTCACCAATACCTATAACTGGAATTCTGAGAAGATAAAGCTTTTAGCTTTTTATAAAAAGATTCTTAAAAAATAGTAATTATTTCAATTACGTTGACGATGCTATATGTTTAATCACTTATGTCTATGCTAATCATGTATGGAAAAGTTGATTTTTGTCATATTACTTTAAGAAAAAAACAATTGATTCTTATTAAATTTTTGCTATGATGGAGGAGGTGTAAATTTCTCACACAAGTGGAGGAAAACTATGCATTCTTATATTGACTATAGTGTAGCTTTTATCCTTTCTTTTACTGTCGCAATCTTAATCACACCATTGGTTAAAAAGCTGGCAATAAAAATTGGTGCTACAGATCAACCAAATACGCGAAAAATTCATAAGGATATTATGCCACGACTTGGTGGGCTCGCTATCTTTATCGGTGTTATCGCTGGCTTTCTCTATTTAAACCCACAGTCCATGTATATGACGGAAGTGGTCATTGGAGCATTTATCATCTTGCTCATCGGTATACTTGATGACAGGTTAACATTACCAGCACGATATAAGCTCTTAGGACAGCTAGTAGCAGCAATTGTCGTTGTGTCATCCGATCTTTTAATTGATAAATTTACAATTCCTTTTTTTGGAGTTGTTCATCTAGATTATTTAAGTTATCCAGTAACGGTTTTATGGATTGTTGCTGTAACGAACGCCATTAACTTAATTGATGGACTTGATGGTTTAGCAGCAGGTGTATCATCAATTGCGATGACGAGCATCCTCATCATGGCGTTTGCTGATTCACAGTTTCTTGTTGTAGCATTATGCTTTATCTTAGTTGGAAGTACATTGGGCTTCCTTGTTCACAATTTTTACCCAGCAAAAATCTTTATGGGTGATACGGGGGCACTGTTTTTAGGCTACTCCATTTCAGTAATTTCAATGTTAGGATTGTTTAAAAACATAACTTTATTCAGTTTTATTATTCCAATTATTGTATTAGCTGTTCCAATCTTTGATACAATTTTTGCGATTATAAGAAGAATGTTAAATAAACGCAGTATTGCTGCACCAGATAAGCTTCATTTGCACTATTGCTTAGTAAACTTAGGTTTTAGTCACCGAGCGGCGGTTTTGGTTATCTACTTCTTTAGTGCATGCTTTGGATTTTCAGCAATCATCTTCTCAAATGCAACGTTATGGCTGTCATTGCTCTTAATGATCATTCTGTTGCTTGCGATTCAATTTATTGCAGAGGTTGTTGGATTGATTGGGAAAAATAGAAGACCGTTGATTAACACGTTTAGAAGGTTAACAGCTGTGAAGAAGCCTCAGAAAGATAATTGATAGGTGTAGGGAGAGGATCAGTCGTTTGGACTGGTTCTTTTTTTTGTCTAGCTCCAGCGCTCATCTCTCGAGGTTATAAGCCACTCAAGAATTGGAGGCACCCAGAAGTGGCGTGGATGAATGATGAAAAGTATGTTGGTTTTGTCGAACGGTCGATATCTTTTCACTCGCTTGGAGGCCTCTACCTAAAGAATCGATTCAAAAATGATCCAATCCTTTAAGCGGAGGTAGTTTTTTTAAAAGTGGCGTTTTGTCGAGACGCCTCTTCATACGCCAATTCGTACCCATTGGTGTGGCGTATCCCAAGGAGTGCGGAAGTGAATAGTGCAGACAATAAGTCATTTTGAGGAATTATCAACATAAATAATTAGTAAATAAAAAAGCAGGGGAACCATTAAGTTCCACCTGCTTTCTAAGAACTGTATTACTCTTCCGGAGCAGTTGCATCAAACTCATCTATTGATTCAGACTCATCAGCCACACCTGTTTTTTGAATATCCAAATGTGTTTGTAATTCATCTTGTATGGCTTCAACACTTTCTTCTTCCGGGATCCAATAAGATGTGCCATTGATATATTCTCCTACACCATCAAGCGTTAGTGTTTCAATCTTATTCGTGTTAAAACCAGAGTATTTTTGATAAAAGCCTAATAGCTCTGAAACCTTCATATTTGTTTCAACATTTTTACCAACTTCGTCTGTAAGCTGATCAACTTTAAATAGTGTACCAGCAGAAGCAATTTCATCAATAATCGCCTTTACAACCTGTTGCTGACGCTCGTTACGACCAATGTCGTTATTAGGATCCTGTAGACGCATTCTTGCGTATGCAAGGGCATATCTACCGTCTAGCTCCATAGGACCTTCAAAAAACTCAAGCTTTTCAGCTTTAGGATCATCACTATTTTGAGTAAAGTCAAAAGGTACATCAACAGTAATGCCGCCTACGATGTCTACGATGTTTTTAAAGCCATCGAAGTTAACAGTAGCGTAGTAATCGATTGGTATATCTAAAAAGTCTTCAACTGTCTCAATGGCTAACTCTTTTCCACCTTGTGAAAAAGAATGGTTAATTTTATCCAAACCTTCGCCAGGTATTTCTACTCGTGAATCACGAGGAATGCTTAAAAGCTTCATTGTTTGATCAGCTGGATTAAAGGTTGCAACCATTAATGTGTCAGAACGTCCACCTTTTCCACCACTTGAATAATTCTCTACACCTAATAGCAGGATAGATACAGGGTCATTAGAAATACTTACAGCATAATCACGGAGCTTCGACTTATCACGGCCTAAATCATCATAGGAATTGTTTGCTGCCTCTAATGTTTGATAAAACACATATCCTAAATAGACTCCTACAAATAAAAACAATAGGAGAGCAAAAAATAAAATTCTTCTTAATATGGGACGTTTCTTTTTCTTCTTTACATTCTTCATTTGTTTTCTATTCATATGTTTCTCCTCGTACATTTAAATTTGAACTTGCTCTTCTAAATAAGTGACAGTGCCCTCTGTTATTTCGCTTTTTCCATTCGTTAGCTCTGTCATCCATTCAATAAAGGATTTCTTTTTCTCTTCCTCTACATAGGTTTCCACTTCTACATCATTTAAATAGTGAATTTCCTTTAATATATATTTGGAAGAACGTAATTCATTTTCCACTTTTCCCAACCATGTATAATCAATTTTTGTATGCATCACACGCATTAGCTTTCGTTCAACAATTCCGATTGCGCCTAACCCTTCGGAAACAGATTTTCCATAAGCACGAATTAAACCACCAGTACCAAGTTTTATCCCACCAAAATAACGAGTGACAACGACGACAGTGTCTTTTAGGTTTTTCTTTTTTAAAACTTCTAGCATTGGAACTCCTGCTGTTCCGCTAGGTTCACCATCATCATTTGCTTTTTGGATCTGGTTATTTTCCCCAATGAGGTATGCAGAGCAATTATGATTTGCATTATGGTGTTTCTTTTTTATTTTCTGGATAAATTCTTGAGCATCCTCTTCATTTGTTACTCGCCCTATATAACAAATAAAACGTGATTTTTGGATGATTATTTCATGCTCTCCATAGCCTTTTACGGTATAATAATGTGAAAGCATGCTTGTACACCTCCTGACAAGCAACAAAATTAGAATAGCACATTCCTTTATTATAAAACGACATTTTTTTTACTTCAATCGTTAAAAATGTGGCAAACTATAAAGAGTTAAGTTGAAAAGTGTAAAAATATGTAGAATTTTTTCACTTAGTGTTTGTGTCTAGCACCAGCGCCTTGGCCTCGAAGTACAGGACGTGCAAGTGCAGGCAAGAGATGAGGCTGTCGCATTTTTGACTGCCTCGAGTCATGAGCGTCTTATTTGCCAGAGGCTGAACAAGGCGCTTCCGCATTTCTTAGTATACATAAAAACGGAGGGAATATGGTGAACTCCAACAAAATAGATAGCAAGGTACTAGATGAAGTTTTAGATAATATGATTCATACAGTGGATGGAAGTAAGGATGAAATTTTTCAGATCGGTGAGCAGTCTCGTAAGCAATATGAATCTTTAGTGGAAGAGCTAAAGGATATTAAAATACAAGTGAGTAAGGTTATTGACGAGAGTGATATGCTTGAAGTGGATGCAAGAATTGCTCGCAATCAACTTGCGCGAGTAAGTAAGCATTTTAAAGAGTTTTCTGAGGAAGAAATTCGTGAAGCTTATGAAAGAGCACACACACTTCAGGTTGAGCTAACGATGATTCAACAGCATGAAAGGCAGTTACGAAATCGACGTGATGATTTAGAGAGGCGATTACTTGGGCTGCAAGAAATCATTGAACGTTCTGAGGCCCTTGTTAGTCAAATTACAGTTGTATTAAATTACCTAAATCGTGATTTACGCCAAGTTGGCATGCTGTTAGAGGACGCTCAGCAAAAGCAGGACTTTGGCTTACGTATCATTGAAGCGCAAGAGGAGGAGCGGAAACGAGTTTCCAGGGAGATTCACGATGGTCCTGCACAAATGCTTGCCAACGTTATGATGCGTTCTGAACTGATTGAGCGTATTTATCGTGAGCGTGGTGCTGAAGAAGGCTTTAAGGAAATTCAGAATCTGCGAAAAAATGTTCGGAATGCACTTTATGAGGTTAGGCGAATCATCTATGACTTAAGACCAATGGCATTGGATGACTTAGGACTTATCCCTACCCTCAGAAAATACATGAACACAATCGAAGAGTATAATGGGAAAACAAAGATCTATTTCCACAGCATTGGGGAAATTAGTGATCGTCGCCTTCCATCGAGATTTGAAGTTGCGTTATTTCGATTGGCTCAGGAAGCCGTCACAAATGCGCTAAAGCATTCTGAAGCAACAGAAATCTCTGTTAAGGTAGAAGCAGCAAAAGAAACCATTACAATGGTGATAAAAGATAATGGTAAAGGGTTCAATGTTAAGGAAATGAAAGAAAATAAAGACAAGAAATCATTTGGGCTCATTGGTATGAAAGAGCGAATCGACTTATTAGAAGGAAAAATGACGATTGACTCTAAGGTAGGTTTAGGGACTTTTATCATGATTAAAGTACCATATCAAGTCGGTTAACATTTCGTAAAACGTGATAAATACAGTCTAATGGCTTATTGACAGTATAGATGGCAAATAGACTAGAATAAGACAGTGGGGAGGCGTAAGCATGAAGACGAAAATCGTAATTATTGATGATCATCAGTTATTTCGTGAAGGTGTAAAACGCATTTTAGATTTCGAACCAAACTTTGAGGTTGTAGCAGAAGGTGATGACGGGGAAGATGCATTAGCAATCGTTGATGCTCACAAGCCTGATGTTGTCATTATGGACATTAACATGCCAAAAGTGAATGGTGTCGAAGCTACGAAGCAATTAATTGAAGCGAATGCTGAAACAAAGGTCATTATTTTATCAATACATGATGATGAAAACTATGTAACACATGCATTAAAAACAGGTGCAAGAGGTTATTTATTAAAAGAGATGGATGCAGATACACTAATCGAAGCAGTAAAAGTTGTTGCAGACGGTGGTTCTTATTTACATCCTAAAGTTACACATAATTTAGTAAATGAGTTCAGACGACTTGCAACATCAAGTGGACAAGCTGCCCCAACTCAATATCTACAACCAGAAATCCGTCGTCCATTACATATTCTTACTCGTCGTGAGTGTGAGGTACTACAAATGCTAGCTGACGGTAAAAGTAATCGCGGAATCGGTGAAGCATTGTTTATCAGTGAAAAAACGGTTAAAAACCATGTCAGTAATATTTTGCAAAAAATGAGTGTAAATGACCGTACGCAAGCGGTAGTTGTAGCGATTAAAAATGGCTGGGTTGAAGTAAAATAAGGTAAAGAAGGGTCAGGCTCCATTATTATGGGGACTGGCCCTTTTTATAATCGAAAATACGAGTAATCGATGAAAGATACATTTTATGGGGAAACATGAGATATATTTGCGAAGATTTCATTTTATCAGCGAAACAAGAGATAAATCGGCGAAGATTTCATTTTATCAGCGAAATCAGAGAGATATCGGCGAGTATTTCATTTTATCGGCGAAATCAGAGAGATATCGGCGAGTATTTCATTTTATCGGCGAAATCAGAGAGATATCGGCGAGTATTTCATTTTATCGGCGAAATCAGAGAGATATCGGCGAGTATTTCATTTTATCAGCGAAACCAAGAGATATATCGGCGAAGTTTCATTTTAACGTCGAAACCAAAGATTGGGTGCAATAGGACTAGGGTGGTATAAGAAATAATAAGTCTTGTTTTTCAGGTGGAGAGTTTGTAGAATTATGAGGGGGAAGTACGAATGATCTAGTTCTTTTCTCTCGTATTAGGGTTAAATAGTAGACATGTATTTTTTTATCCTTCATACTACTCATGGAAATAGAAAAGGGAGGTTTGATAAGAATGAGTATTACTTCCAGTCACACTTTACAATCTAATAAGGAAGCTAGTAAACGTACATACCGACATTGGACAACCCTTGAAGATCGAAAGCTTTTAGAATTACGTCATAGTGGAATGAGATATAAAAACATAGCAACTCAACTATCACGTACAGCAATTAGTGTAGAAAAGCGTTATCGAAAAATCTCCAAAAGTGATTGAGGTGACAAATGAGATTTTCTATAAAAAATACAGGATTGGCTCCTGTTTTTTCTCATTTAGAAGGTTTGCCTATTTCCAAACACCGTACTATTCCTCATAACCCCATGAATGAAGAATTTATTTATTCCACACAGCTACAGCAATACCTCGTTGGGAGGGAATTGCTACTTTCAGAAATTCCTTTCTCGCATGAAACCCTACACACTCATTATCAGCATGGCTTTGTTAAACTGAATTATGGTGTTATACGAGACAATGATCGTTTAACATGCAATCGTTGTGGCAACAATAGCCCTTCATTTTTTGCAGCCTTTTCCTGTGCACGTTGTGGTGAAGCGCAATGCCACTATTGCAGGAAGTGTATCATGATGGGGCGAGTGAGCGAATGCACGCCATTGTACAGTTGGATTGGACCATTACCTGTAGTAAGTTCTTCTGCATCTTTAGTTTGGAATGGCATGTTGTCAAAAGGACAAGCTCATGCATCTGAGCAGGTAGTACATGCGATTAAACATAATCAAGAGCTTCTCGTATGGGCCGTATGTGGTGCTGGGAAAACGGAAGTATTGTTTCATGGGATTGAATATGGATTAACAGGCGGAAAAAGAATTTGCATCGCCACCCCACGTACAGATGTTGTACTAGAATTAACACCCCGACTAAAAAAAGTATTTCCATCCACTACAATCACTTCACTATACGGTGGAAGTGAAGAGATTCACCAGCCAGCCTCATTATATCTTTCAACAACACACCAACTTTTACGATTTAAGGAAGCATTTGATCTTGTGATCGTGGATGAAGTAGACGCGTTTCCATACTCTGCTGATAAGTCGCTTCAATATGCAGTCGAAAAATCCCGCAAACCCGAGGGTTCTCTCATCTACTTAACAGCCACTCCTTCAAAGCAGTGGAAAAGAGAAGTGCAGCAAAAGAAGCGTGAAGCTGTTAAAATCCCTGCTCGTTATCATGGGCACCCTTTACCAGTCCCAACATTTGCATGGTGTGGTGATTGGAAAAAGAAGTTAAAAAAGGGCACACTACCAAACATTGTCTTAAAATGGATATCCATGCAGTTACAAAGTAAGAAGCAGGCGTTTTTATTTGTTCCATCAGTATCAATCATTGATCAAGTCGTACATTTATGTAAGCAGTTTGACGAACGAATCGTAGGCGTACATGCAAAGGATCTTGACAGAAAAGAAAAGGTTAGTAGCTTTCGAAACGGAGAAATTCCGATCATTGTCACTTCTACCATATTAGAACGTGGCGTCACGATCGCTAATAGTGATGTAGCTGTGCTTGGAAGTGAGGATGACATTTTCACAGAAAGCGCCCTTGTTCAAATCGCAGGACGGGTTGGAAGAAGTGCATCCTATCCAACTGGTGACATTACCCTCTTCCACTTTGGGAAAACACAAGCGATGGTAGATGCGAAAAGACATATCCAGCAAATGAATGAAGAAGCAAGACGAAATGACTATCTTACCCAAAAATAACAGATTCCTTTCATAAAAATCCTTTTTATGTCATAATAAAGTAATATTTTCTATATCAAGGAGAGCGGTTACATGGTCATAAATGCTATGGAACGGATTATGAAGGATCTATTAAACGAGTATAAAACTCGCTTACAATTAAAATGTACGTGTGATGACTGTCTAGATGACATCCTCGCCCTCACATTAAACAAAACCCAACCTCGCTATGTCACAAAACAAGATAAAATCTTGTACGTAAAAGCAGGTTTTATCGATAAACAAGAAATGACATCACTTCTAGTGATAGTAGCAGAATGTGCAAAAATTGTTTCAGATCGACCGTTATGTCAAAACAAACAAAAGGAGAATGATTCTGATCATCTGTCTTATTTGTAATGAAGAAATTTCTCAGAAGGTGTCATGGACAAGCTTACTATTGTTATCTGAACAACACGCATGTGATGAATGCTCGCAAACCCTAAAAAAGATTACAGGGCCAACCTGTCCTACTTGCTATCGACCGCAAGAAACTGAAACGCTTTGCAGTGACTGCAAAAGGTGGGAGGATGATCCTGTATGGAAAAATATGCTTCATAAAAATGTTTCAGTATTCGAGTATAATGATGCTATGAAGGAAGTCCTAGCCACATTTAAATTTCGTGGTGACGCAGCATTAGTAAATGTGTTTAAACAAACGTTTGTTGGAAGTTATAAAGACAAAATCTCCTCTCTTACCATCGATTGGACAATTCCGATTCCCTTAAGCAAAGAACGTTTATATGAACGCGGTTTTAACCAAGCGAAAATGCTCGCTGATTTCCTCCCTCTTCAACAACTAGAGATCCTCCAACGAACCCACCATGAAAAACAATCGAAAAAATCCCGAAACGAACGATTATCAGCCTCAAATGTGTTTTCCGTGGTAGAAGAATCCAGTAAAATAGAGAACAAGCGAATATTATTAATAGATGACATCTATACAACAGGTAGCACACTTCGTCATGCTGCAAAACTACTTATTCAAAATGGTGCATCAAGTGTTTCTTCTTTAACATTAATTAGAAGTTAAAATTTAAAAAGTCCTGCCGATATTATTAATAGATAATAACGGATAGGAGAATGAGCATGGGAGAATTAGCAAACTGCCCAAAATGTAATGCATTATTTGTACACACACAATTTAGTTCAGTATGTGATGCTTGCTTTAAAGAAGAAGAAAAAGCATTCGAAACCGTCTATAAATTTATGAGAAGGCGTGAAAACCGTGAAGCGCTACTACATGAAGTAGTAGAAGGTACGGGTGTTTTAGAAGAAATGATATTGAAATTTATTCGTAATGGTAGAATCCAGCTATCTAAATTTCCGAACCTCGGATATCCGTGTGAAAAGTGTGGAAGGACGATTAGGGAAGATCGAATTTGTGGAGGCTGTAAAAATGACATTCATAAACAACTGCATCAAATGGAGCAGGTAAAAAAGATTAGTGAGAGCCATAAAGAGAAAGATAAAAGCTTCACATTCTACTCCAGAAGTACTAAAAAATAGTGAATGACTAAAAAAAAATTAAAACAATCCGATATATATAGTATAAAAATATGCACGTTGTTTAACGAAAGTGAGGGATACTCTTGAAAATTAATAATCTTGGTTCAATGGGCGTGAATCCATATAAACGCAGTTTAGAAAAAAGTGCTGAAGCAGCACAGAAATCTCAAACAAAGGAAGATAAAGTAGAGATTTCCTCAAAAGCAATTGATCTACAACAATCAAACGAAGTGACCAAAGCAAGACAGGAAAAGGTTCAAGCGATTAAAACTCAATTAGAGAGCGGAACATATACGATTGATCCGAAGGCGATTGCGAATGGATTAGTGAATTTTTATAAAAAATAAACCTACAAGCTGAAAATGGAGGGTTATGAATGTCAGCAGGAAAATTGATTCAAACATTAGAAAAGCTTTTACAACTACATCAACATCTTCATAAAGTAACCCTTCAAAAAACAGAGAGCTTAAAAGGTGAGAATGTAGAAGAACTACGAGAACTATTAAAGCAGGAGCAAAAGTTTGTCCAAGCAATCAAACAAGTAGAGGTAGAACGGATTCAGCTTACAGTCGAATTTTTAGAGCGTGAAGATGAATTAACTTTAACAGCATGTATTGAAAAAGCAACAGGTTATGAACAAGAAAAGCTAAAAGAAATTTCTAAAGAATTCACAGAAACGATGGACAAGCTAAAGGCGACAAATCAGTTGAACAAAGAACTAACAAAGCAGGCTTTACAACTTGCGGCTATTACATTAGATATGATTATGCCTCAGGAAAGTGACTTCAACTATAATAAGCCAAATGATAAAACGAACGATAAACAACGTCGATCATTTTTCGACTCAAAAGCTTAAAAGATAGGAGGGGAAATAAATGCGATCTACTTTTATGGGATTAGAAACTGCGAAGCGTGGGATGTTTGCACAACAAAGTGCGCTTCATACAACAGGAAACAATATTTCAAATGCCAATACACCAGGCTATACACGTCAACGTGTAAACTTTCAAAGCACTGAATCTTACCCTTCTCTTGGAATAAATCGTCCACAAATTCCAGGACAAATAGGTACCGGGGTAGAAGCGGGAAGTGTTCAACGTGTACGTGAAAGTTTCCTCGATACCCAATATCGACAAGAAAATAATAAACTTGGATACTGGGATTCTAGAGCAAATTCACTTGAGAAAATGGAAGAAATCATGAATGAGCCTTCTGATACAGGGCTATCTAAAACATTAGATCGTTTCTGGCAATCATTGCAGGATTTAGCATTAGATCCAACTAATGCAGGAGCACGTTCTGTTGTAAGAGAACGAGGTATTGCTGTTGCTGAGACGTTTAACTATCTTTCTACTTCATTAAAGTCAGTGCAAGGTGATTTGAAAAATGAATTAGACGTTTCAGTAAAAGAAATTAATTCGATTGCAAACCAATTAAATAATATTAATAAGCAAATTTCCGAGATTGAGCCTCACGGGTATCTACCGAATAATTTATATGATGAACGTGACCTTTTATTGGATCAACTTTCTTCATTAGCAAATATAAAAATCACTTCCCAAAAATCTGGTGGGAATGCATTAGAAATAGCTGAAGGAACGTTTACTGTAGAAATTATTGATGATAACGGAAAATCACTCGGTACATTAGTAGATGCAAAACAACAAAGAGTGGGCCCACTTTCTGTACAATATAATCAATCAAATGGATTAGTAGAGAAAGTAAGTGTTGGTTCAAAAGATCTAGAGGTGTTAGATTTTAACAGTTCGGGAAAAATTAGCAGTTTAATAGATTCAAATGGATATACGTATACATCGAATGATACTACCTTTGAAAAAGGATTATATCCAGATATGCTCGAAAGTCTTGATACATTAGCATATGAATTTGCTGATAAATTTAATGAAGTTCATCGTGCGGGTTGGAGTTTATCGAATTTTAATTCGGATTTTGAAGCTGATCAGCATACTGAAATAAACTTTTTCTCTTTTGGTACGAATACAGCTGGAAATGATGTTTATTTATCAGATGAGAATCTAAAAGGTGCAGCAAGCTCTATTCAAATTTCTACTGCAATTAAGAGCTCGACAGATAATATTGCGGCAGCATACCAAGAACCTGGACAAGATGCGAGCACAGTTCAAATGGGCGATGGAAAAAACGCAATAAAACTTGCTGAGGTAAAGAACCAGACATTCTCTATTGAAGGAAACTCTACAACCTTCCAAAATTATTACGAAGGTGTAATCGGTGGAATGGCTGTAAATGCTCAAGAAGCTGAAAGACTAACATCAAACAGTAACATATTACGTGATTCTGTTGATCAGAGAAGACAGTCGGTTAGTGCAGTATCCTTAGATGAAGAAATGACAAATATGATTCAATTTCAACATGCCTATAATGCATCAGCTAAAATGATCTCTCTGCAGGATGAGCTCTTAGATACGATAATTAATAGAATGGGAATATAAGTGAGATAGGTAGGTGAATAATTATGCGTGTTACACAAAGTATGCTAGCAAGCAACTCATTACAAAATATTAGCAAAAGCTATGCTAATATGGGGAAGTATCAGGACCAATTGGCCACTGGAAAGAAAATTAACCGCCCATCAGATGATCCAGTAGTTGCAATCAAGGGGATGTTCTACCGTACCAATTTAACAGAGGTAGAACAGTATAAGCGGAACTTAAATGAGGCTTATACATGGATAGAGAATTCTGAGGCAGGGATTGAACATGCAACACAAATTGTCCAGCGTGTCCGCGAACTAGTCATTCAAGGGAACAATGGATCAAACAGCCCAGAGGACTTAAAAGCAATTGGTATAGAAATCGGGCAATTAAAAGAAGATTTAATAGGTGTCGCAAATACACAGGTCGCTGGACGCTATATCTTTAATGGAACCCAGACAAAAACAGCACCAATCCCAGAAAATCCTCTGAGTGCAGATGGTACAATGTATGAATTCACCCAAAACAGTGCTTCATTTGCCGTTGAAGTCTCTAAAGGTGTTCAGCTTAAAGTGAATATAAATCCGGAGAATGTTTTTGGTGCTGATTTTTTTAACACATTAAAAAAGATAGAAGAAGGTTTAACAGATGGGGTTGGAAGTTTAGAAAACGGGGATGAACTTCTTAAAGAGATAGATGGACATTTCGAAATAATGTCAGCGGAGAGAGCAGAACTTGGTGCACGATACAATCGACTGGAGTTAATTGAAAGCCGCCTTGGTGATCAAGAAGTTATTGCCAACAGGATTTTGTCTGAAAACGAAGATGCTGATTTAGAAAAGGTAATAACTGATCTAACCATACAAGAAAGTATTCACCGTGCATCACTAGCAGTCGGAGCAAAAATTATTCAACCTACTTTAATAGACTTTTTACGATAAGCTATCTTTTTATTAGATAGCTTTTTTACTAGGAGTGATAGACGTGAAGATTCCCCAAATTAGACTCGAAAGTACAAGTGCACAAATAGGAATTCAAACAAGAAATGCTGTAAATCATATTCAACAACCAATGGCAGATCTATCAATTGAACAGCCTAAAGCAGATTTAACAATAAGAACAACTCCATCTAAACTAACGATTGACCAATCACAGGCTAGAGCAGATGTGGACTTAAAGTCTATCTTTCGTAGGACGGAGGAATTTGCCCAAACCGGTTATCAAGATTGGTTAGCCGGTCTAGCGCGTAGAGCGCAACAAGGTGATGAATTAATGAAGATTGAAAACGGTGGAAATCCAATTGCAAGTCAAGCAAAACAAAATGGCTACAAACCTAAAAAAGAGTTTGGACTTGGATTTATTCCATCTGCTGGTAGTGTGAAAATCCAATATGAGCCGGCCAAAGTAGATGTAGAAGTGCAGCCAAACAAACCTACTATTAATGTGAAGATAAATAAGCCTATTTATGATTATGAAGAAGGAAAAATAGATGTTCACCTTCAAAGAAGAAATGAACTAAAGATTGATTTTGAAATAATTGATATTAAGGCATAATAGATATTAGGATGGTGACTTATGGAAATAAAAACGAAATATCATGGTGTAATAGAAGTAGAAGAGACTAATTTTATCCATTTTGAACATGGGATACCAGGGTTTTTAGAGGAAAAGGAATTTATCTTATTACCCATGGATGTTGACTCACCTTTCTTTATTATGCAGTCAAAGCAAACTTCCGAATTAGGCTTCGTTGTGACGAATCCTTTTCACTTTGTTAAAGATTATGAGTTTGACATTACAGATCATGATAAAGAAACACTTCAGATAAAAAACGAGAGTGATATCCAAATATTTACGATCTTATCCGTAAAAGAACCATTTTCTGAAACAACTGCAAATTTACAGGCGCCCATTATAATTAATCATACATCCAAACTGGCTAAACAAGTAATTTTAAATGATACATCATACACAACTAAGCATAAAATCATTCAGAAAACTGCCCAAAGGTAGGAGGTGGAAGCATGCTTGTCTTAACGAGAAAAACTGGTGAAGCAATCCAAATAGGTGATCATATTGAGGTAACGGTCCTTTCTGTTCAAGGTGATCAAATAAAGCTTGGCATTAATGCTCCTAAAAATGTTGAAATACATCGTAAGGAAATTTACTTAAGTATACAAGAATCAAATAATGAAGCAGCTTCCATAAGTGAAAATATACTTGATAAATTAAAAACAAACAGTCTGGACCTCTAGTTAAAAATGCTAGAGGTCTATTTTAAAATTGGCAAAAAATCATTCGAAAATAATTAAATATTTCTCACAAAAACTATTAAACAATATTAATAACTGACGATAATAATAATGTAAGGGAGAAACGCAAGATGGCGGCCGACAGAATGCATTTCTTCCTAATTATAAACTTTCATTCACAAGGAAGTGAATGAACCTAAATTCAAGGAGGAATTTTTAAGATGAGAATTAATCATAATATTGCTGCACTTAACACATATCGTCAGTTGAACAGTGCGAATGGTGCACAAGGTAAATCAATGGAGAAATTGTCTTCAGGTCTTCGTATTAACCGTGCAGGAGATGACGCAGCAGGTTTAGCAATCTCTGAAAAAATGCGTGGACAAATTCGTGGATTAGATCAAGCTTCAGCAAACTCTCAAGATGCAATTTCTTTGATTCAGACTGCTGAAGGTGCTTTAAACGAAACTCACTCAATTCTTCAACGTCAACGTGAATTAGCAACTCAAGCAGCGAATGACACTAACACTGCTGAAGATCGTAAAAACATTCAAGATGAAATGGATCAGCTAGGTAAAGAAATTGACCGTATTGCTGAAACAACTCAATTCAATACTAAGAACCTATTAGATGGTTCAATGGATAAAACGACTGCATCAGCTTCAAACATAAGCAACAATGACGCTTTAGGAGCTTCAGGTTTAGTTGCTACAGCTCTTACAGCTCTTACTGATGCAGACGGTAATAGTTTAGGTATTACAGCAGGAGATACAGTTACAGTATCTTATGTTAAGAACGGAGAAACTATTAGTAGTGATATCGTAGTAGCAGCTCAAACTGTTGGAGATTTAGATGGTGCAGGGGCAGATTTCACTCTTGCTGATAATGCAACTTCAGGCGTAGATGCTACAGCTACAGTTGCTGGAGAAGCAGGGGCTATTCATGGTTTAACTATTACAGTTAAAGATGCTAGTGGTAATGTAAGAACTGGGGCAACAAACGCTCTTTCTAGTTTCTCAGAAACTCAACAAGCTACTGATGTTCACGCTGATGGTTCATCTACATTCCAAATCGGTGCAAATACTGGACAAAATATCAACCTTGCTATTAAAGACATGGGTTCTACAGCATTAGGGGTAAAAGACCTTAAAGTAGGAAACCAAGGTCAAGCAAACGTAGCCATCAAAGTTATTGATGAAGCGATTGCTAAGGTTTCTGCAGAACGTTCAAATCTTGGTGCTACTCAAAACCGTTTAGAGCATACTATCAACAACTTGAACACATCTTCTGAAAACCTAACAGCTGCGGAATCTCGTATCCGTGACGTGGATTATGCTTTAGCTGCCTAAGCAGTGACAAGCACAGTCGTCCTAGCTGGTAACGGCTAGTGATTATTATCGGGTGAATTGCTGGAAAACCCTAATAGCTTTTCTTACCACAACGTAGTTGGAAACGACAAGCGTGATGGTTTGAAAAAAGAAAAGATATGGGCAATCAGCAGCCAAGCTCCTGTCTCGAAAGAGTGGAGAAGGTTCAACGACTAGGATAGACCATCTAAGGCGAGAGCTATGATGATGAAATCCGTAGGTGAAACAATGGTCATCACCATTGTGAATCCGAAGTGCCCGACCCCTACTAGATTACTAGAGGGTGAAGATATAGTCTGGTCATTTGTGAAAGCAAATGTTCGCACGATGGCGAAAGAAATGATGAACCAAACAAAGAATTCTATTCTTTCTCAAGCAGCACAAGCAATGTTGGCTCAATCCAATCAAATGCCTCAAGGCGTATTACAACTCTTGAGATAATTGATGAGAAGGGCGTCTAGTTTGGTAACGAGCTAGAGGATAACTGGGTGAATTGCTGGAACTTCCTAAAGCTTCATCAACCACAACGTAACTGGAAACGGTAAGCGTGAAGGTTTGAAAATGATGAGGATTGTAACAATGGATAATCAGCAGCCAAGCTCCTGTGAGGAAACTCTGGAGAAGGTTCAACGACTAGAGAAAACGGTCTAAGGCAAAAGCTAAGACTATGAATCTCGTAGGGCAGCAAAAGCTGTTCGAAGTGCCCAGCTCCATAGTAGTAATATGGATGAAGATATAGTCTATTCTGTGACCGAAAGGCATAGTGGCAAAGCAAGCCAACCAACAACCACAAGGAGTTCTACAACTTCTTCGTTAATTTTAGATTATTTGGAAGGGACTCTAGTTTTGCTAGGGTCTCTTTTGCAAATGGAAGGAGTAAAATTAGTTGAAAATTAGGTTACAAGTAAGTCCAGCAAGTTATGATAGAATCCCAAGCTTCTTAAGATTAGTAAACGGTAGGGAAATGGGTGTTAAGTTTTCCAACGGATATTTAGAAGTCGACCAAGTTTACTTAGAAGAGGTACTTAGGCTTGCGGTTATCAATAAAATTAAACTAATGAATTAATATAACTCACCTCGACTTAGGTTGAGGTGCCTGGTTGAGGTGCCTGTCACTCCCCGAAGTTTGATAGATTTTGTCGAAAGACATATATGATCAAAGATTAGGAGATATGTATTATTAATTAAGTGGCAGAATGGAAAGTTGTTTCCTGATTTATGGTCATAAACTGCAAGCAATAGCTGCATGATGAGGGTATACCATAGCCACTATCAACAAAGAGAATCAATTCCCTTCAGCGTATAATTTGTTTCTAGTCAAAACAAAAAGAGTATCTATACGAGCAGAACGTGTTCTTAGTTAAAGATCGAGTGAAGACTGATCACCATAACATATGAAGAGGTCAAAATCTTAAAATAAATCACCTATTTATATATAACCATGTCATTAGTTGTGAAATGTATATTTACCCTAACTGCTAATTCATACTAAATGAGGAGTTTTTTATTTATATTAGGCATATAGACCTATTCTAACTACTAGTTTCAAAGTATTATAATAGATTAAAGATCACAAAAAAACCAAGTGAAAAAGGCAAATTATAGGAAACTATAAGACGCAAAGCCATGGGCCTGAACCGCGTGATAGTTATATTCATGTGGATGGTAGCCGGTTGCCACAAGGAATCATAGTTTCCAACCTATGAACCTTGTTTAAGGTTCTTTTTTATTTGGCTTAATTTAAGAAAAGGCGGGACTATTGTATGAGGAAATTGTTTTTTAGGAAGTTTAAATTTCTAGCATTATTTCTAATTATTTCTCAGTTCTTTTATCCTATTGCTAGCATACTTGCTACTTCTAACAGTAATATGTTACCTCCAAGCAATCTTGCAGCAGAAAAACTGACACCAGATGATGTAAGATTGACATGGAGTTCAGTTTATGGAGCAACTGGATACAATGTGTATGAAATTACAGAGGGACAGCTTATCCTGCGTGATAAGGTTACATCGACGAGTTACAATATGAACAACTTAGTAGAAGGCTCCTACAGATATGTTGTTTCGACATTAAGTTCGGACGGAGAATCTGGTCCGAGTGCTCCAGTTTCGGTTGATATTGTTTATCCAGATATGGAAGCACCAGCCACTGTGACTTACACTTTACAAAACGTGAACAACATCGCCTTGAGCTGGACCGCGTCACAATATGCTGAGAAGTATAATCTATACCAAATTTCTGCAGAAGGTGAAAAAACATTATTAACCTCTGTAACTGGTAAGACATCGTATACGATCAACAATTCACCGGAAGGTACGTATACGTACGCAATAACTGCCGAACATTCCTTGTACGGGGTATCCCCTCTTTCAACACCTGTTGAAGTCAAGGTAGTTTATCCTAAAATGCAGGCACCAGGCAATTTAACACATAGCATTGCAAACGGCAATGACCTCACTTTGAAATGGAACAGCACTACATATGCGACTGCCTACAAGGTATATCAGATCGTAGACGGACAGCCTGTTTTGAAAAGTACTGTAACAGGTACAACTGCAACATTTACAAATATGCCCGCAGGAGATTATACCTACAAGGTGCACTCGTATAGCGACAGATTTGGTGAATCAGTTGAGGGCAGCACATTACCATTAACATTAAGTGAAGTAAAAATGGTTGCACCAAGTAATTTTACGTATAAGATTCAGAACATTAATGATATTGTCTTAACATGGGGAAGTGTACCATATACGACAAACTATAAAATATATGAAATCATCGATGGAGAAAAAGTCTTAAAGAGTACGGTGACAGGTACTAGTATCTCATATACTAAAGTGCCAGCCGGTGATCATGTCTATGAGGTTCATTCTTATAGCGAACGTTTCGGCGAATCAGCAGAAGGCAGCAAAGTCTCTTTAACTGTTGAGAAGATAACAATGGCTGCACCGAGTAACTTCGCGTACAAAATCCAAAACGGCAATGATATCGTTTTAAACTGGGATAGTACGGCAAACACAACAAGTTATAAAGTCTATCAAATTATTGATGGACAAAAGGTATTAAAAAGTACAGTAACGGGAACAACCGTTACATATACGAATATGCCAGCCGATAATTATATTTATGAGGTACACTCATACAGTGACAGTTTTGGTGAATCAGCTGAGGGCAGCAAAGTTACATTGACTGTAGATGCAATCACGATGGCTATCCCAGGGAATTTTTCATACAAAATCCAAAACGGAAATGATACGGTACTTAGCTGGGAAAGTGTACCGTACGCAACAAATTATAAGGTCTATCAAATTACCACGGATGGGAAAAAGGTATTGAAAAGTACAGTGACAGGTACAACTGTCACATACATAAATATGGCAGCTGGTGAGTACAGTTATGAAGTTCACTCTTACTCTACTAGATTTGGTGAATCTGAAGGAGACAAACTTTCATTCTCGTTAGTTCACCCAACGATGAAGCCGCCGGTCAATTTAAAGGAGACAATTAAAAACGATACTGATTTTACTTTAAGCTGGGATCTGTCTGACTACGCAGCAAATTATCGAGTGTATCAGATTGTCGATGGCCAAAAAATCTTAAAAAGTACAGTGTCTGGAACTAGCGTAACATATACAAATATGCCATCAGGTGATTACTCATATGCTGTTTATACTTATTCTTCTCGATTTGGTGAGTCGGCAGAAGGATCAAAACTAACATTTACGTTAAAAGGTAAAACAATGCTAGCGCCTGCAAATCCGACCTACACGATAGCAAACGGGAATGACATCGCGCTGAAGTGGTCGGCTGCGGAGTACGCTACAAGCTATAAAATCTATCAAGTCGTTGATGGGGAAAAAGTCTTAAAGAACACGATTACGGGGACAGCAATCACATACACGAACTTACCCGGCGGAGATTACCATTATGTGATCCATTCGTACTCAACACTTTTTGGTGAATCAGAAATTGGCGCAGAACTTAAAATCAATTTAGTTCATCCAACCATGGAAGCGCCGGGAAATCTAACGTATAAAATCCAAAATGGTAATGATATTGTGTTGAACTGGGGAGCAGTTGATTACGCAAACAGCTATAAATTGTACGAACTTGTTGATGGCCAGAAAGTACTAAAGTATACGGGAGTATCCTTAACTACAACATTTTCTAAAGTACCTACTGGAGAACATACATATGTTGTTCATTCAGTAAGCAATCGTTTTGGTGAATCACCAAACGGAAGCAAACTTACTATGACAATGAACGAATATACAATGGAAGCACCGGGTAATTTAACACATAGTATTACAAATGTTAATACTGTTACATTAAAATGGGATGCTGTTACCTATGCTACAAAATACAAAGTGTATCAGATTGTTGATGGTGAGAGAGTCCTAAAAAATACTTTAACAGGCACGTCTATCACATATAATAATCTGGCTCAAGGAGATTACAAATACGAAGTTTACTCTGTTAGCGATCGCTTCGGTGAATCGCCAGAAGGAAGTCAGGCTTCCTTTAAAATTGTATTTCCATTAATTGAAGCACCTGAAAATGCCACACACAAAGTACAAAATGGCAATGATATTGTATTAAATTGGGAAGCAGTTGAGTATGCGAATAGCTATAAAGTATATGAGCTCATTGATGGTCAACAAGTGTTGAAGACTACAGTATCGTCCTTGTCTGCAACATTTTCAAACGTATCAGAGGGTGAACATACCTATTTAATTCATGCATTAAGCACTCGCTTCGGTGAATCAAGTGAAGGAAGCAAATTAATCGTTAAGCTGGATTTTCCAACGATGGGGGCACCCGAAAATCTGACGCACACTTTTACAAACGTCAACACTCTTACCATGAAATGGGACCCTGTTCCCTATGCAACAAGTTACAAAGTGTATCAGATCATTGATGGTGATAGAGTTTTAAAAAGTACAGTACCAGGCACGACTGTATCTTTTGCGAATATTCCAGAAGGTGATTTTAAATATGAGGTGTACTCGTATAGTACCCGCTTTGGTGAATCACCTGAAGGTAATAAAGTTTCTTTTACAATGATATTTCCGACAATGGAGGCACCTGAAAATCTGACGCACAGTTTTACAAACGGCAATGACCTCACATTGAAATGGAACACGGTCACTTATGCAACGAGTTACAAAGTGTATCAGATTATTAATGGTGAGAGAGTCCTGAAAAGTACGATAGCCGGCACGTCTTTAAAGTTTACGAATATTCCAGAGGGTGATAATAAATATGAGGTGTACTCTAATAGTACTCGCTTTGGTGAATCACCAGAAGGAAGTCAAGTTTCTTTTGAAATGGTATTTCCAACAATGGAGGCACCCGAAAATTTAACGCGTAGTTTTACAAACGGAAATGATCTCACATTGAAATGGAATGCGGTCACTTATGCAACGAATTACAAAGTGTATCAAATCATCGATGGTGAGAGAGTCTTGAAAAGCACAGTAACAGGCACATCTGTAACATATGTGAATATCCCAGAGGGTGATTATAAATACGAGGTTCACTCATATAGTAGTCGTTTTGGTGAATCACCAGAAGGAAGACAAACTTCATTTACAATGGTATTCCCAACAATGGAGGCACCTGAAAATCTGACGCACAGTTTTACAAACGTTAATAACCTTACATTGAAATGGAATCCTGTTACTTATGCAACGAATTACAAAGTGTATCAAATCATTGACGGTGAAAGAGTCTTGAAAAGCACAGTAACAGGTACATCTGTAGCGTATACGAATATCCCAGAGGGTGATTATAAATATGAGGTTCACTCGAATAGTAGCCGCTTTGGCGAATCACCGGAAGGAAGCAAAACTTCATTTACAATGATCTTTCCAATCATGCAAGCACCAGGAAATGCAACGCAAAGCATTACAAACGGAAATGACATCACACTGAAGTGGAACAGTGCTACCTATGCAACGGGATATAAAGTTTATCGTAATATAGATGGAAAACAGGAGTTGGTAAAAACACTGACAGGCACGACGACAACGTTTACCAATATGCCTGAGGGAGATTACAAGTATGAAGTTCATTCCTATAGTGACCGCTTCGGTGAATCGCCTGAAGGAAGCCTAATAAACTTTACACTGACTTGGCCGGTAGTACAACCACCGCAACTAACCAAGACAATTTTTAACGTGAACAATATCACATTGACATGGCCATCTGTTACTTGGGCCAACGAATATCGTGTCTATAAAATTACAAATGATCAAAGAGAATTGATTTATAAAGGAACAGCGCGAAGTTATAATGTTTACAATCTAACGGAAGATACCCACTCTTTTGAAGTGACGGCTTACAATACACGTTTTGGTGAATCGAAACCATCTAACCAGGTAACTGAGACAATTGTTTACCCTGTTATGGAGCCGCCGACGGCAAGCTTGAAGCTGTTAAGTGAAACGAGTGCTAGAATCATTTGGGATTTCGTTACCTATGCTAACGGCTACAATATATACGAAATCATTGATGGAAAACCAGTCCTAGTGGCTGAGAAAGTAAATAACCTGTCTTATACAATTAATGATTTAACCTATGCGAATCACGAATATTATGTAACGTCATACAGTAATTCCTTTGGTGAGTCTAAAAAGTCTAATACAGTACTCGCGAAATTAATCCTAGACACAGAAGCACCGGTAACAACCGCTAATGCACCAACTGATTGGATCAATCAAAACCAGGTCGTTACCTTGTCTGCTACAGATAATGAAACAGGGGTTGCGAAGACGTATTACTCTTTGGACGGTAGTGAATTTGTCGAAGGTACATCCTTTGAGGTGAATGGAGAAGGTATTCACAAAGTTTCGTTTTACTCAATTGATAAAGTTGATAACAAAGAAAAAACACAAATTATTGAAGTGAAAATAGATAAAACTGCACCAGTTACAAGCTCCGATGCACTTAATATATGGAGTAAGAAAGATGTGACAGTGAATCTTACAGCAACGGATGAAAAAAGCGGAGTTGCGAAAACCTTCTATTCTATTAATGGCTCAGAATATGAGGAGGGTACATCCTTCACAATAGACAAAGAAGGTATTAACGAAGTTTCTTTCTATTCACTTGACCAAGCAGGAAATACAGAAAAAGCGCAAACGATCGAAGTGAAAGTTGATAAAGCCGATCCAGTTACAACATCTGATGCACTTGATTTATGGAGTAAGAAAGATGTGACAGTGAATCTTACAGCAACGGATGAAAAAAGCGGAGTTGCGAAAACTTTCTATTCTATTAATAGTTCAGAATATGTAGAGGGTACATCCTTCACAATAGACAAAGAAGGTATTAACAAAGTTTCTTTCTATTCAGTTGACCAAGCTGGAAACACAGAAAAAGCGCAAACGATCGAAGTGAAAGTCGATAAAGCCGATCCAGTTACAACCTCTGATGCACCTGAATCATGGAGTACAGAAGATGTGACGGTAAATCTAACAGCAACTGATGAACAAAGTGGAGTGACGAAAACCTTCTATTCTATTAATGGATCTGAATATGTGGAAGGTACATCCTTTACATTAAAAGAAGAAGGTATCCACAAAGTTACCTTTTTCTCAATGGATACAGCAATAAATATTGAAAAAACAAAGACAATTGAAGTGAAAATAGATAAAACTGCACCAGTAGTAAACATGGATTTAAATGATGAATACAAACTAGGTTCTAACTTGCAATTGCTTTACACGGCAGAAGATAACATATCCAATGTCGAGATCGAGAATATGATCGTTTCCGGTCCGAATGAGACCTCTGGAAAAGAGATTGAAAAAGGTGCTTCTCTTACATTAGACAAGCCGGGTGTCTACAATGTGACTGTCATCGCAACGAATGGTGCAGGCCTGACAACCAAAATTGAAAAGCAATTTGTGGTATACATTCCTGCAACAATTGATGTCACAGCAAAGGTTATTAAAGGCAATAATGGTGTATTCACAGTCCGTGTAGATTTGCCAGAAGGATTCAAAAGTGAAGACTTTGACCTGGATACAGCAAA
Source organism: Bacillota bacterium (assembly GCA_051750265.1). GTDB lineage: Bacteria > Bacillota > Bacilli > Bacillales > Bacillaceae > Metabacillus. The sequence goes on from JBNJJO010000014.1 coordinate 87,089, forward strand.
AATAAATGGAGTAAATGCACTAACAAGCAATAAAGGATACTACAACCAAGCGAAAAACGGACAGTTTAAGTTTGAACGATCCGATTTCACATGGACATCATCAGAAATAACTCTTATGTTCCGCTGTTACCTTGATGGTTATTTAGTAGTTGGACAAAAAATAGTTAAAGTACAAAATTGAATTGGGTGCCTGTCACCACCCGAATTTTGTCGAATAGATTCGGAGTAAACTAGGATGAAGATATAGTCTATTCTATGGTCGAAAGACATAGTGGCAAAGCAAGCCAACCAACAATCACAAGGAGTTTTACAACTTCTTCGTTAATATTAATGAAAATCCGGTTTTCCTTATTTGGAAATCCGGATTTTTTATTTACAGGGACACAGGGACAGGTACCTTTTCCCACATAACGACTAGGAAAGACCTTCTAAGGCGAAAGTTAAGATGACTCAAACTATGATTTCTATTCCTTCTCAAGCAGCATAAGCAATGTTGGCTCAATAATGATTCCGTACTTGATCCCGATTAATAGACATAGGGTACCTTTACCGGGTGTACAAAAAGCTAAAAAAGGGAAGATCTAATTGCAAAATGCCAATTTAAGTGTGTAGATAGTGAGAGAAATGAGTTGCTGACTGCTAGTATCGTTAAGTGTGTTCCCAAAATGTAAGTTAGGCCCGAATGTAGTACCTGGAAAAATAAACACCGCAATCATTAAAATATATAGAAAGAGTATATATATTTCGTTATAATGATTATGAAAATGATAGTGAAGGAGGTGTAAAAATGGAACAGGAAACAATGTTGAAGGAAATTCTGAATGCATTAAATTTACATTCAAATCATATGGATCAAAAGTTTAAAAAAATGGATGAAAGATTGGACAGGATTGACGGTCGATTAGATCGAATGGAAAAGAAAATGGATGGCTTTCGTGTGGAATTAACTGAGACTCAGGAAACGGTTGATTTCATTTCTGTCAAAACTATACAGCATGAGAAAAAGCTACGTGAATTACAACAATAATACAACCTGCCTCTCAAAAAGCTCCATACTAATTATCCCTCGAAGATTGGTTCCAGGGTTCCTGTGCCAGTGCCACCACCCGAATAATCTTGTTTCACAGAATTGTTCCACATTTTTTGCTATCCTAAATCAGCGACAATATTATATGACTATTGTACCTGTCCAAATCGCAATTCACTGTTTACACCCAAAGATTATTAGATTTTACCGAATAGTAATAAAAATGGCTATCTCTATCTAGAGGAAGCCATTTTTTATTAACTCATTTACTTTGTACACAACAGACCAATACATTTTATTTAAACATATTGCTATTTCTTGATCAGTTTTACCCTTAGGTTTTAACTGCTTTATATAGTTGGGACATAGAATCTATCACTCTACAAATTGTTAGTACTCTTTTCTTGCCCTCCAATGAGGTTGAATTTCACAGAACATACGTTCTTTATTTGCTATAATAGATGTATAATATTGAAAGAAGGTGTGATAAACTAATGGTAATAAATAGGGTGTTGGAGAAGCCTCGTGATTATGGTGTAATTGATTTTGACGGTCTCTGGAAGAAGCTAATCTATGAGTTGTTTGAGGAGTTTGTGTTATATTTTGCTACCGATTTGTACGAGGAAATTGATTTTTTAAAGGAACCTGAATTTTTGCAGCAAGAACTTTTTCAGGAAATTATTCAAGAAAAGAAGGGCAAACATGTAGCGGATCAAATTGTGAAAGTGTTTCTTAAGAGTGGTGAGGAAAAATGGATTCTGATTCATATTGAGGTACAGGGAGACTGTGAACCAGGGTTTTCGAAGAGAATGTTTCGTTATTATTATCGGATTTTTGATAAGTACGATCAGGATATTGTCGCAATTGCGCTGTTAACGGATGCGTCTAAAAACTTTCGACCTAATCTGTATCATCGTTCGTATCATGGAACCGAATTATTGTATAAATATAATATGTACAAATTTAATGATCAAGATGAAAATGAGCTTCTGCATTCAAGCAATCCATTCGCCATCGCTGTGTTGGCCGGCAAATTTGCAAATGAGGCAAAAAATGATGCCGCGAAGAGATACCGCTTCAAACGCAAATTAATCCGGTTAGTTTTACAAAAGAATGATTATCCCCGAGAAGAACAACGCATTTATTTGTCTACACTAATATATTTCATTGACTACTTACTTCAAATACCTAAAGATCTAACAGAAAAGCTAAGAAGTGAAATCATTCTCTCGAAGGAGGAGATGGAAATGATGTACTTAGACCGAAAAAATTTACCGCCAACTTTCAGTGAATTGATCAAATTGGAGAGGGAAGAAGGAAGAGAAGAAGGATTAGAAAAAGGCCAGCGAAGAGTCGCAAAAAGCATGCTGAAAGAAGGATTTCCTATTGAGATTATTGCGAAGTTGACGGAGTTGTCGGAAGAAGAAATTCGGAAATTGTGAGAATAGGTTCCTGTGACTGTCACCACTGAAATTTGTCGAACAAATTCGGAAGAAACTAGGGTGAAGATATAGTCAATTCTGTAACTTAAACGTACAGTCGTAAAGCAAGCAAACCACCAACCATAAGGAGTTCTTCAACTTCTTCGTTAAATTTTAAAAGAAATGGCTTTCTCTATGTAGAGGAAGCCATTTTCCAATCAAACTTATACCTCATACTTTCACAATTGTGAATCTTACTTTTGACTTCTTATCATCTTCAAGAAAATAAATTTACTAGTATTAAACTTCTCCCCTAATATGCCGATAAAAGTACTAGATAAGAAAGTAAGAGGAGCGTCTAAAATGTCTGTTGAAAAAGTTGCAATGCAGTCAACTCTTCACAACATAGATATAACAAAACAAAATGATCGTAGGGATATTACAGATAATACACATGAAGAACAAAAAATCTCAAAAAGGCATGAAACAAAAGAAGAATTAGAAAAAGTTATTAATAGTATTAATGAATTTCTCCAGCCTTCCAATACACATATAAAATTCGAACTTCATGAAAAATTAAACGAATATTATGTCAAGGTTGTAGATAATCACACTCAAGAAGTTGTTCGAGAAATTCCTTCAAAGAAATGGTTAGATATTTATGCTTCAATGACAGAATTTTTAGGTCTAATTATAGATAAAAAGATTTAGAGGTGGTTACTAAACATGGCTATGCGTATAGGCGGATTAGCAAGTGGTATGGATATAGACCAAATCGTTAGTGATTTAATGAAAGCAGAACGTATGCCACTAGATAAACTAACACAGAAAAAACAAATTTTAGAGTGGCAACGTGATGATTACCGAGAAATGAATAAGTTATTAAAAGACTTTGACGATTTTATCTTTGGTAATATGACACTTCAGAAAGACCTCATCAAGAAGAAAGTAACAAGCTCTGATACAAGTGCTGTTACAGCAACAGCAAATTCGTCTGCAGCTAATATCAATACAACTATTCAAGTCACTCAAACAGCTAAATCAGCAACTTGGATTTCTACAGGAGCTACAACTTTTACCGGTGGGACACAAAAAACACTGGATTTAACAATCACAAATGGTGATGGAACAACAGCAAATAATGTTCAACTTGTTATTGAAGCAACTGATACGGTTGATGAAGTTTTGTCAAAGCTTTCTACTAATACTGAGCTTGGTATATCTGCGTTTCGTGATTCAGAAACTGGTAAAGTGGTTATTACAAAAAAAGATACTGGTGAACAAGCTGCCATGACTTTAAACAACACTGATTCTGTCGATGTGTTTAACTCGTTAGGTTTCACAGATGCTGCAATGGGCAGTGATTTGAATGTTGGAGTTGATGGTTCACAGGGGGAAGATGCCATTTTTTCTATAAATGGTCTTTCTACCTCTCGTACTACAAATACTTTTTCCATTAACAATGTCACATACACACTTCATAAAGATAATTCATCGGCTAACATATCCCTTTCAAATGATAGTGATAACATGGTTGATAAAATCGTTCAATTTGTAAACAAATACAATGAAATGATTGAAAAAGTTAATGGTAAGCTTACAGAAGAACGCTATCGTAGCTATCAACCTTTAACAAATGAAGAGAAAGATAGCATGACGGAAAAGCAAGTTGAACAGTGGGAAGAACGAGCGAAGAGTGGCCTTATAAAGAATGATTCTATTTTGTCGGGTGCATTATCAAAAATGCGTACTGATTTTTACACCCCAATATCTGGTGCTGATGTAAACACTGATTATAGTCAACTCGCACAACTTGGCATTAAAACCTCTAGTAATTACTTAGATAAAGGAAAGTTATTAATAGATGAGACAAAATTGAGAGAAGCGGTCGAAAAGGATCCTAATGCAGTCTTTCAATTATTTAATGCTAGCGGAACATCGACAGAAGAAAAAGGAATTGCAAAGCGCGTTCGTGATACGATTAGTAGTACGATTAAAAATATCGAGCAAAAAGCAGGAAAAGCTACTTTGACCAATCAACAATTTACGATTGGAAGAAATTTAACGAACATAAATTCTCAGATGGATCGTTTTGAAGACCGGCTAACACAAGTAGAAGACCGCTACTGGCGCCAGTTCACAGCAATGGAAAAAGCAATCCAAAAATCAAATTCACAAATGTCCTATCTCATGCAGCAATTCTCATCGCAATAAAAAGGAGTGTCAACTATGGCAATGAATAACCCATATGCAGCCTATCAGCAAAATTCAGTGACTACCGCATCACCAGGTGAAGTTACGTTAATGCTATACAATGGCTGTCTGAAATTTATTAAACAAGCTAACCTCGCGATTGAAAATAAAAAAATAGAAGACAAAAATACCAATATTCAAAAAGCACAGAAAATTATTACTGAGCTCATGGTTACGTTAAATATGGATCTAGAAATCTCTAAAAATATGATCGTCATGTACGACTATATCAACCATCGTTTAACGGAAGCGAATGTGAAGAATGATGGCTCAATTTTAAAGGAAGTTGAAGGTCTAGTTGTTGAATTCCGCGATACATGGAAGCAGGTTATTCAACTAACTCGTCAACAACAACATCGTCAAGGTGGACAAGCGTAGTGTCTGCATTAGAAAAAGTATATGGAGTAACCGAACAACTTTTTCAATTAGTGTCCCAGCCGATCGCAAAGGAAGCAAGAGATGAAAGTATTCAAAAAATAACATCCTTGTTAGATCATCGGGATCAGCTCTTAACCGATGTTCATCCACCTTTTGCTGCAAATGAAAAGCAATTATTTCAACAAATTGTCACTTGGAATGAGGGTATTACCAAAAGATTTTCTGAGATTAAGCAACAAATTCAACAAGACATGATGCAATTAAAAAAAACCAAGACATCCAATCAACAATATGTAAATCCATATCAAGATGTCTCTACAACAGATGGTATGTACTACGACAAAAGAAAATAGGTGAAACCAACATGGTATCCTTAACAACTGATCAATACGAATTTATTCACTTTTACAACGATCTTTTAAATACGATTGAAGAAGGCTTTGACTATGTAGTTGGAAGCTTTACGGATCTTCAGTTAACGGAAGGCGATAAGATTTTCAAAGACATTTTATCAGCCTTTTATCAAGTTGATTCCTCACATTCAACGATGAGAGCTCTTTTAAAAGAAGAAACTGAGTTAATAAAAGCAATAAAGAATTTTGATCAAGTGATCTTAACGTTAGATGGAGAATCTTCTATATTCTCAACACTAGAGCAACATCACGAGTTCGTAAAAAATCAATTAGCCCCAGCATATATAGCGTGGAAGGAATCCATACAACATCAGTTACAACCATATATTACACATTAAAAACTCGTCTACTCCATGACGAGTTTTTTCATATTAGTGGAATGTTTGGCATATATTATTACACTTAATCCTGTATTAACAAAAATTAAACATTCTTCTACATTTTCCACAATTTCTTTACACTAATTTTACATTTAAGCAGGAGACAAGCAAGGGAATATAGAATTAAGTATACATAGCTTTATCATAAAGGAGGAGTTCAATCATGAGATATAACGTCAGAGGGGAAAACATTGAAATAACTCCAGCATTAAGAGAATATACAGAAAAGAAAATTGGTAAACTTGAACGATATTTTGAGGATTCAGTTGACTCTAATGTGAATGTCAACCTGAAATTTTATAATGATCAAGAGTCAAAAATAGAAGTAACCATTCCAATGACAGATCTTGTGTTACGTGCTGAAGAGTATAATCAGGACATGTACGCAGCGATCGATCTTGTGGTGAATAAATTAGAGCGTCAAATCCGCAAGCATAAAACAAAAGTCAATCGCAAGCTTCGTGAGCAGGGTGCTCCAAAGTTTGTGTTTAGTAATCTAAACCCTGAAGACAATGCACCAATCGAAGAGGAAGATCCACAAGAGGTTGTTCGTACAAAACGCTTTAACTTAAAGCCGATGGACAGCGAGGAAGCAATTCTTCAAATGGACATGTTAGGTCACAGTTTCTTCGTATTTACGGATTCTAAATCAAATAAAACAAATGTTGTGTATAAGCGTAAAGATGGAAAATATGGCTTAATAGAGCCTCACGTATAAGAAAAGCGTAAGCGCCTTGTTTAGCCTCGGGCAAATAAGACGCTAATGAATAGAAGGTGTTCTTTACCTTCAATTCATTAGTGGCTTATGACCTAGGAAAAAAGGGTTTTGTTTTTTCCTCGAGGGGATAGGCATCCGACTTTTCACAAAGTCGGACTGCTGGAGCTAGACACAAACACTAAGTACAAAAAACTTATAATTTCTATCTTTTAAAAATGTACAGCGCCTAATATGGCGCTGTTATTTCGTTTATAGGGGAGTAAAAGATGAAAAAACCTAAAATTACTGTCATTGGTAGTATTAATATGGATCTTGTTACGAAAACAAATACGATTCCAAAAGTCGGTGAAACCGTAAAAGGTGAACACTTCTTCACGATTCCAGGTGGAAAAGGAGCCAATCAAGCTGTTGCGGCCGCAAGATTAGGAGCAGAAGTCACCTTAGTTGGATGCTTAGGAGATGACGCATTTGGGGGGGAGTTGAAACAACATCTAAAGGATCAAGGGGTTTTTGTAGATAATCTATTAACTGTTCCTAGCATTTCAACAGGTGTTGCATCAATTACTCTATCAGATGGTGATAACAGCATAATCGTTATACCCGGAGCCAATCATTTTTTAACACCCGAAGTTGTAAAATATCATGAAAATCTTATTGCTAAAAGTGATGTCGTGCTATTACAACTTGAAATCCCGTTAGAAAGTGTTATTGAAGCAGTTGAACTAGCCAAAAAACATGAGGTGCCAGTGATCTTAAACCCTGCCCCAATTCAAAAACTACCAAAAACCATAGTCTTACAAGCAGATTACATAACACCAAATGAGCATGAGCAGGAAATGCTTTTATCAACCTTTTCAGTTGAAGAACTAAGCCAAGTCAAAGAAAAGTGCATCGTAACAAAAGGCTCAAAGGGAGTCATGCTCTATCAAAACGGAGAACAATTAATCCCGAGCTATAAAGTATCAGCCGTTGATACAACAGGAGCAGGAGACGCTTTCAACGGAGCATTAGCTGTTTCTTTAAGCAAAGGAGCATCTCTAAAAGAAGCCTGCCAATTCGCCAACGCGGTCGCAGCTATATCGGTTACAAAGCTTGGTGCACAATCAGGTATGCCGACATTAAAGGAAGTAGAAAAGTTTATATCTTTACAAAAAGTTAATAATTTACTATGAGATCAGGCCGCTAACTCAAAAGGGGCCTGACCCCACCCCCGTACCCGGTTGTCCCCCTCCCAAAATAGTGCTAAAATAAACGATAGCTTAAAATAAAAATAACTAATAAAGTAAAATGATACTCTACACACAGAGGAGCGTTATAAATGCTTGGAATTTTAAATAAGGTGTTTGATTTTAACAAACGTGCGTTAAATCGTTATGAGAAAATGGCTGATTCGATTGATGCGTTAAACAGCAAAATGAGCGGTTTATCTGATGATGAACTTAAAGCAAAAACAGAGGAGTTTAAAGGTCGTCTAGCAAAAGGTGAAACGCTTGATGATCTATTAATAGAGGCATTTGCTGTTGTTCGTGAAGCAGCAAAGCGTGTGTTAGGTTTACACCCTTACAATGTTCAGCTGATGGGTGGTATTTCCTTGCATGAAGGTAATATATCAGAGATGAAAACAGGTGAAGGTAAAACATTAACTTCAACAATGCCTGTTTATTTAAACGCGCTTTCAGAGGAAGGCGTTCATGTTGTGACAGTCAATGAATACTTAGCAAGTCGTGACGCACATGAGATGGGTAAGTTATTTGAATTTCTTGGCTTAACAGTTGGTCTTAACTTGAATTCACTAAGTAAAGACGAAAAGCGTGAAGCATATGCGGCAGATGTTACATATTCAACAAACAACGAGCTTGGCTTTGATTATTTACGTGACAACATGGTTCTTTACCGCGAGCAAATGGTTCAGCGCCCACTTAACTTTGCGGTAATAGATGAGGTTGACTCGATTTTAGTCGATGAGGCAAGAACACCACTTATTATTTCAGGACAAGCAGCAAAATCTACTAAGCTTTATCTTCAAGCAAATGGATTTGTGCGCCAATTAACGCAGGAAGAAGATTTTACATATGATGTAAAAACAAAAGCAGTTCAGCTTACAGAGGACGGAATTACGAAAGCTGAAAAAGCCTTTGGTATTGAAAACCTTTTTGACATTACACATGTAGCGTTAAATCATCACATCAACCAAGCGTTAAAAGCACAAGTTGTGATGCAAAAAGATGTTGACTATGTGGTTGAGGAAGAGCAGGTTGTTATTGTTGACTCGTTCACTGGTCGTCTTATGAAGGGACGACGCTATAGTGATGGCCTTCACCAAGCGATTGAAGCAAAAGAAGGCTTAGAAATCCAAAACGAAAGTATGACATTAGCAACAATCACATTCCAAAACTACTTCCGTATGTATAAAAAGCTTTCTGGTATGACAGGTACCGCAAAAACGGAAGAAGAGGAATTCCGTAATATTTACAACATGCAGGTAATAGCGATTCCAACAAACAAGCAGATTGCTCGTGATGATAAAGCTGATTTGGTTTACCGTTCAATGGAAGGGAAATTCCGTGCCGTTGTTGAGGATGTAGCACAGCGTCATGCACTCGGACAGCCTGTATTAGTTGGTACAGTTGCTGTTGAAACATCTGAATTAATCTCTCAACTTTTAAAGAAAAAGGGTGTTCCACATCATGTGTTGAATGCGAAACAGCATGAAAAGGAAGCAGAGATTATTGAAAATGCTGGTCAGCGTGGTGCGATTACGATCGCAACAAATATGGCCGGCCGTGGGACAGATATTAAGCTTGGCGAAGGTGTTCGTGAAGTAGGCGGGTTAGCTGTTATCGGTACAGAGCGTCATGAATCACGCCGTATTGACAATCAGTTACGTGGACGTTCAGGACGTCAAGGTGACCCTGGTGCGACTCAATTCTATCTTTCAATGGAAGATGAATTAATGCGCCGCTTTGGTTCAGAAAATATGATGAATATGATGGATCGTCTCGGTATGGATGATACACAACCAATTCAAAGTAAAATTGTCTCTCGTGCTGTTGAATCTGCACAAAAACGTGTTGAGGGTAATAACTTTGATGCACGTAAACAGCTTCTTCAGTATGACGATGTTTTACGTCAGCAACGTGAGGTTATTTACAAGCAACGTTTTGAAGTACTTGATTCTGACAATCTACGTGAGATTGTTGAAAAAATGATTCAATCTACGATTGAGCGTGTAGTAAGTACGTATACTCCACAAGACGAGGTCGAGGAAGAATGGAACTTAGACGGCCTTATCGATTTTATGAATGCGAATATCCTTCAAGAGGGTGAGCTTTCAATAAACGATCTTCGTGGTAAGGATCCTGAAGAAATGACAGATCTGATTAACAAAAAAGCAATCGCGTTTTATGACGTGAAAGAAGAAGACTTCGGCGAAGAACAAATGCGTGAGTTTGAAAAGGTCATTCTTCTTCGTGCCGTTGACTCAAAATGGATGGATCACATCGATGCAATGGATCAGCTGCGTCAAGGTATTCATTTGCGTGCATATGGTCAAAATGATCCGTTACGTGAATACCAAATGGAAGGCTTTGCGATGTTTGAAAACATGATTTCTTCTATTGAAGAAGATGTTGCTAAATACATCATGAAAGCTCAAATTCGCAACAATCTTGAGCGACAAGAGGTAGCGAAGGGCCAAACTGCCGTTCATCCAAAAGAAGGCGATGAAAAGCCAAAGAAAAAGCCCGCTCGTAAAGTGGTTGAAATTGGTCGAAATGAGTTATGTATTTGTGGTAGTGGTAAAAAATACAAAAACTGTTGTGGACAATAATTAGCTTTCATAAGCTGGTACAGTATATAATATAGAAATTACTTAAGATGAGAGAGGTGGGTAACACCTCTCTCTTGTTTGCGAATAATCATGCTTTTTTAGCAAATTTAACCCGAGGTGACTGTAATGGAATTAGTAGAAATTCGTCAAGAGCTTGAAAAAACAGCTAAACGTTTAGCGGACTTTAGGGGGTCTCTTTGACCTCGATATAAAAGAAGCTCGTATTCAGCAGCTTGAAGGTCAGATGACTGCTCCAGATTTTTGGGATAACCAAAATGCTGCACAAGTAGTAATAAATGAAACAAATGCGTTAAAAGAAATGGTTGATCAATTCCACAATTTAAACGAGTCCTATGAGGATCTACAATTAACGTATGACCTTGTTAAAGAGGAAGAAGATGAAGACATGCAGGTAGAGCTTGCTTCTGAATTAAAGGGTTTAGTTGGTCAATTAAATGACTTTGAGCTTCAGCTTTTACTTAGCGAGCAACATGATAAAAATAATGCCATTTTAGAGCTTCATCCTGGTGCCGGTGGTACTGAGTCTCAAGACTGGGGATCGATGCTACTTCGTATGTATACACGTTGGGCGGAGAAAAAAGGCTTTAAAGTTGAAACTTTGGATTATTTACCAGGTGACGAAGCGGGAATCAAAAGTGTTACTCTCCTTATTAAAGGACACAATGCTTATGGCTACTTAAAAGCAGAAAAAGGCGTACATCGCCTAGTACGTATCTCACCATTTGATTCATCAGGTCGCCGCCATACTTCATTCGTTTCATGTGAGATCATGCCGGAATTTAATGAAGAAATCGATATTGAAATTCGTACGGAAGATTTAAAAGTCGATACGTACCGTGCAAGTGGAGCAGGTGGGCAGCATATCAATACAACCGACTCTGCTGTTCGTATCACGCACACTCCAACAAATATCGTTGTGACGTGTCAAACAGAGCGTTCACAAATTAAGAACCGTGAACATGCGATGAAAATGCTTAAAGCAAAACTTTATCAAAAACGAATTGAAGAGCAAGAAGCAGAATTAGCAGAGATCCGTGGTGAGCAAAAAGACATTGGCTGGGGTAGCCAAATTCGTTCATACGTCTTCCACCCTTATTCAATGGTTAAGGATCATCGCACAAACACAGAAATCGGAAACGTACATGCTGTCATGGATGGAGAGTTAGATCCATTTATTGATGCGTTCTTACGTTCGAAATTATCATAAAATCACAAGCAATCAGGATTGCGACTCTGCAATCCTGGTTGCTTTTTTAGTTTGAAAATATGTTGGTATTTGTCGAACGGTCGATATCTTTGTGTTTTCGGCTGATATATTTTGATTCCAGACAATATATTAAAAAAGCCGACAATAAAATGAGCTAACCCGACAATAAAACATGAATATAAGACAATAAGTCATTTTAAGGCGACTTGCGCTTTTTTTGAATCTGCAATTTTTTCAGGCAAGTTAGTAAACACTAAGCACAATTAAAGCGATTACTTAACTTCTTTACCTCATTAACACGTTATTTAGCTGTTATTCACAGACAAAATATCAAGTGCTATACTCATTTAGGCACCTAGCTTCCAGCAAAATACTAGATAAAAGAGGTACATGCCTATGAACGTAAGAAGAAGGAATCATTCATACAATCCTATGCTTGAAAAATTAATCGAATGCATATACATATTAATTGGTTCAACATTCGTTGCAATCGGCTTTAATTTATTTTTACTACCAAACCGAATTGCATCAGGTGGTGTAAGTGGGATCAGTACAATCCTAGATTCAACACTAGGATTCGAGCCGGCCTATGTGCAATGGGCATTCAATATTCCGCTGTTCATCGCTGGTGTTATTTTATTAGGAAAACAATTCGGAATTAAAACATTAATTGGAACAATTTTTGTACCACTTGTTGTGTACTTAACAAGAAATTGGGAGCCTGCAACATTAGATCCGTTACTTGGTTCTTTATTCGGTGGTATTGCCATCGGTTTAGGCCTTGGAATCGTGTTTAGAGGAAAAGCCTCAACAGGTGGGACAGACCTTGCAGCACAAATCATCCATAAGTATACAGGACTTTCTCTTGGAACATGTGTCGCATTAATTGATGGCCTAATTGTTTTATCTGCAGCGTTTGTGTTTAATATTGAACAAGGTCTTTATGCGCTAGTCAGTTTATATGTAACAAGTAAGACGATTGACATTGTTCAAATTGGTTGGGGACGTTCTAAAATGACGATGATCATCACAAATAAGCAAATAGAGGTTCAAGATGCAATCCTTCATGAGATCGATCGCGGAGTGACAAGATTAGCAGCACATGGTGGTTTTACGAACAACGAAAGACCCGTTTTAATGTGTGTTGTGGATCAAACGGAATTCACAAAATTGAAACAACTAGTTCGCAGCATTGATCCACAAGCATTCGTTACGGTAACAGATGCTTCAGAGGTTGTTGGAGAAGGTTTCAAACGTGCGTAGTTAGGTTATAATATCCTTGGAATTGTCTATACAAAGATCTACATAACACATATTTTTAAAGGAGGAACTCTTTATGAAAACAAAGCTACTTGCATTATTACTTGGGACTTCAGTCGTTCTTGGGGCTTGTGGTGGTGCAGAAGAACCTAATGAAGAAGCAACTGAAGAAGAAGCAACTGAAGGTGAAACAGCTGGCGGTGATGCAGAGAAAATCGTTCAGCAAAACTGTATTGGCTGCCATGGAGAAAATCTTGAAGGTGGAGCAGGTCCTCAATTAACTGAAGTCGGTGCAAAATACGACCAAGGCGAAATAAAAAATATCATTATCAATGGACAAGGCGGCATGCCAAAAGGAATTTTAGATGATGCAGATGCTGAAGTTGTTTCAGAATGGTTAGCAGAGAAAAAATAATTTGTTTGTAAAAGAAACGTAATACGACAATAAATTATGTGAAAAGAAAGGTTGACTGCGACAATGGTCATCCTTTTTTATTTTTTCTTGCAAAAACAGTCAGAAAGTTCTAAAATTTAAAACAATAATAGACAATTATAGCGCTTACATAAAAGCGAACTTTTTGACACTTTATACCAAGGACTTTTCAAAAAGCCTATAAATTAAGGGTTTGAAAAAAATTAATATATATGAAATGAAAATGTAATATAAATTTAGTCTATTTTTGACGAAAATTGATGTTATAATAAATGTTGTAGTTTACAAGACAAGGATTTATTATGTCTGTTTAGTCGACAATTTACGACAGAAACCGACACAATTCCAAAAAAACAACTATTAGGTGGTTTTTTATGATAGAAATGTCAGAAGTATATAAAACGTACCCAAATGGTGTTTTAGCCATTAATGGGCTTGATATAATGATTAACCAAGGTGAGTTTGTTTATGTCGTTGGACCAAGTGGTGCCGGTAAGTCAACATTTATTAAAATGATGTACCGTGAGGAAAAGCCTTCAAGCGGAAAGATTATCATTAATGGTGTAGATTTATCAAAGCTAAAGGAATCTAAGGTTCCGATGCTTAGACGTAGCATTGGCGTCGTGTTCCAGGATTTTAAACTATTACCAAAACTAACAGTCTTTGAAAATGTTGCATTTGCATTAGAAGTTATTGGTGAAAACCAAAGACATATAAAAAAGAGAGTACTAGATGTATTAGATTTAGTTCAGCTTAAACATAAAGCACGATTCTTTCCTAATGAGTTATCTGGTGGGGAGCAGCAACGTGTTTCTATTGCGCGTTCAATCGTAAATAATCCTGCCGTTATGATAGCGGACGAGCCTACAGGTAACCTAGACCCTGATACATCATGGGAAATTATGCATCTATTTGAAGAAATTAATAATCGTGGAACGACGATTGTTATGGCGACACATAACAGGGAAATCGTAAACACGTTGAAAAAGCGTGTCATCGCAGTCGAGGATGGAAAGATTGTGCGTGACGAAGCAAGAGGGGAGTATGGATTATATGATTAATACTCTTGGTCGTCATTTTCGTGAAACGTTAAAAAGCTTGGCTAGAAACGCATGGATGACGTTTGCATCAGTAAGTGCAGTCACTGTGACATTAATCTTGGTTGGTACATTTTTAGTCATCATGATGAACTTAAATCATGTTGCATCAAACCTTGAGAATGATGTTGAAATTAGGGTTCTAATTGATGTAACAGCAAAAGAAGATGCTCAAGCAAAGCTTAAGAGTGAGATAGAAAAGATTAAACAGGTCGATTCCGTCGTTTTCTCCCCTAAAGAAAAAGAATTAGATAACTTAGTCGAAAGTTTAGGTGAAGAAGGTAAATCCTTTGAATTGTTTGAACAAAACAATCCATTAAATGATGTATTTGTTGTAAAGGCGAAGGAGCCACAAGACACAAAACTAGTTGCAGATAAAATTGAGAAGTTTGAAAATGCATCAAAGGTTAAATATGGCCAAGACGAAGTTGAAAAGCTTTTTGAAGTGATTTCGGTTTCACGAAATATTGGAATAGGTCTAATTATTGGTCTTATTTTTACCGCAATGTTCTTAATTTCTAATACAATTAAAATTACAATTTTTGCGCGTAGACATGAAATTGAGATTATGAGACTTGTCGGTGCTACAAATGGATTTATCCGCTGGCCGTTTTTCCTAGAAGGTTTATTTTTGGGAACTCTTGGTGCAGTTGTTCCAATTGTCCTTGTTATAACGGGATACAAATCGCTATACACTTGGGCGTTACCAAAACTTCAAGGCTCGTTCATTGAGTTTTTACCGTTTAGTCCATTTGTATTCCAAGTATCAGCGATCCTATTAGTTATCGGAGCATTGATCGGTGTATGGGGAAGCTTAATGTCAGTACGTAAATTCTTAAAAGTGTAAACTAGCAGTCATTTTGATTGCTAGTTTACTAGCTTTTTTGTGAGTGAAAAATAATAAAAGTTAGTAGACTTAGTTTTCGTGACTAGCTCCAGCGCCGTGGTCTCAGACCGCACAGGACGTGCAAGTGCAGTCAAATGCGACAGGACGTCGCGTTTTTTTGACTGCCTTGAGGCATAAGCCACTCATGAATTGAAGGCAAAGAACACCTTCATTTCATGAGCGTCTTATTTGCCTGAGGCTGACCAATGCGCTTGCGCTTTTCATACATAACGTGGGGGGAGGAAACATGGTGAAAAGAAAAATAGTAATGTTAAGCTTGGCTACTGTTATTGGGACAAGCGGGTTATTACTTCCATATAACAATCTTGCCTTCGCTGAAACGTTAGAGGAGAAAAAGCAAGATATCCAAAAGAAACAGTCAGAAGTATCATCTGGTATCAATGATAAGGAAAGTGAGATCGCAAAGCTAAAAAATAAGGAAGCAGAATTAGATGGAGAAATTGAAAGAATAGATTCCCAGGTTGCTGAAACGAACGGTCAAATAAGAGAAAAAGAAGCTAGTGTTGAAGAATCGAAGAAAAAGATTGAAGAGTTAAAAGTGAAAATTGATGAAGTAAAAGCAAGAATCGCTGAGCGGAATAAATTACTAGAAGACCGCGCTCGTTCTCTTCAAGAGAGCGGTGGCATGATTAGCTATTTAGATGTGCTCCTTGGTGCTCAAAGCTTTGGTGACTTTGTAGGACGTGTAAGTGCTGTTACAACTATTGTTGAAGCAGATCGTGAAATTATTAAAGCACACGAAGAAGATAAAAAGCTGTTAGAGCAAACAGAGGCAGATTTAAATAGCCAGCTTCAAAAATTACAACAATCTCTAACTGAACTAGAAGTGCTTAAAAAGCAATTACAAGCTCAAAAGGTTAAAAAGGAAGACCTAATAAAGCAAGTCCAGGAACAACACGATGAAGCAATCCATGAGAAGCATGAATTAGAAGATGAAGCAGAATTTTTAGATGAGCAGAAAAGGGCAATAGAGCTAGAACAAAAAAGACAAAAAGAAGCAGCAGCTCGAGCTGCGGAAGAAGCTAAAAAGAAAGCAGAAGCAGCTTCGATTTCAAGTTCAAGTTCAAGTAATTCATCATCTTCATCATCAGAAAAACCAGCCATTACAAGCGGTAGCTTTATGTGGCCAGCATCAGGTTCATTTACGTCTGGGTATGGTCCACGCTGGGGGAAATTACATGCTGGTATAGACATTGCAAATAGTGCAGATGTTCCAGTTGTTGCGTCAGCAGGTGGAACAGTTATTCGTTCACATTATTCTAGTAGCTATGGAAATGTTGTCTACATTTCTCACAACATTGATGGACAAGTATTTACTACTGTATATGCACATATGGAAGCTCGACATGTAAGTGCAGGTCAATCAGTGTCTAAAGGTCAACAACTAGGTATTATGGGGAATACTGGCCATTCAACTGGTCAGCATTTACATTTTGAAATTCATAAAGGGCCTTGGAACGGACAAACAAATGCAGTGGACCCTTTAAACTATCTACAATAATAATACCCTTTTAATCACCTCTAAAACTTCAAGTTTTAGAGGTGTTTTGATTTGTTAGCTGCACTTTTTATAATGCATTACATGATTTGTACGAGCATGACATATACTAAAAAAAGTCTAAATATAAGCTGTTTTACATAAACCTGGCTAAGTTTGAAATAGGAGGTATAAGATATGAATCAGAGAATAACCGCATTGTTAATCACACTAGCCTTAGTAGTTGGCGCAGGTGGCATGTATGTTGGAATGGAGTTCGCAGGTCATGAAGCTCCTAAAGAAGCTGAAGCAATCCCGACGTTGGGAAATGTTTTTAATGCAGAGGAAGAGGCCTCTGAGATTGAAGGGTTTGATAAATTCAAACAAGCCCTTGAATTAATATCTACTCGATATGTCGAGGAGGTAGATGAGGAAGAGCTTTTGGAAGGTGCTATTCAAGGCATGCTCTCCGCTTTAGATGATCCGTACTCCGTGTATATGGATAAGGAGACGGCACAGCAATTCTCACAGTCACTGGATTCTTCTTTTGAAGGAATTGGTGCAGAGGTTGGCATGAAAAGTGACAAAGTCATAATCGTAGCACCATTCAAAGGGTCTCCAGCTGAAAAGGCTGGACTTCAACCAAATGATCAAATTGTAAGTATAGATGGTGAAAATGTTGAAGGTTTAGATCTACATGAGACTGTGTTGAAAATCCGTGGAAAAAAAGGAACTAAGGTAGCAATTGGGGTTGTAAGACCGAATTCAAAGGAAAAGATTACGTTTGATGTGGTTCGAGATGAAATCCCACTTGAAACAATCTTTGGCTCCACTAAAGAGTATAAAGGGAAAAATGTGGGGTACATCCAAATTACATCTTTTTCAGAAAATACAGCAGAAGACTTCCAAAATACGTTATCAAAATTAGAGAAAGAAAATATTGAAGGTCTTGTATTAGATGTTCGTGGTAATCCTGGTGGCTACCTGCAAAGCGTTGAAGAAATCCTAAAACAATTTGTTACAAAGGATCAACCATACATCCAAATCGAAGAAAGAAACGGTGATAAGAAACGTTACTTCTCAACGCTGTCTAAGAAAAAAGAGTATCCTGTATCAGTACTGATTGATAAGGGAAGTGCATCAGCTTCTGAGATCCTTGCGGGGGCTTTAAAGGAAGCATCTGGCTATGACATTGTAGGTGTTACATCATTTGGTAAAGGAACGGTTCAACAGGCTGTACCAATGGGTGACGGTAGTAACATTAAATTAACTCTCTATAAATGGTTAACACCTGAAGGGAATTGGATTCATAAAAAAGGGGTTGTGCCGACTATTAATGTAGAGCAGCCAGCCTTATTCCATGTAAGCCCTATACAGCTTGAAGAAAGTCTAGTACCTGATATGAATAACGACCAGGTAAAAACAGCTCAACTCGTTTTAAAGGGTCTAGGCTTTGAACCAGGAAGAGAAGACGGCTACTTCAGTAAGGAAACTGAAACAGCTGTAAAAGCCTTTCAACAAACAAATGAACTATCTATAAGCGGAAAAATTGATCTTCAAACCGCAGATACACTTAATCAGAAAATTGGAGAGTTAAAAGAGAAAGAAGAAAATGATCTGCAGTTGAAAATGGGTATTAAGGCATTATTTAAATAAAAGAAGGGGACAGTCCCCCACCACTCTAAAGCTTTAAAGCAGTGGGGGACTGTCCCCTTTCACTTTTCGAAAAAATAAGGACGTAAAAATCATACCTATTTCGAACTAGTATATAAAGAAATGCTTTTATTATTACAATGCAATTAGTTTAAATTGTCATAAAAGAGAAAAACTTCAATTATAAATATACGAGAGAAGGCCGGGGGATTCAGTATGAAAAAATCCAGCTATCAGAAGGAACAGGTTTATCAACGTTTAATAACTGAGTTAAGTGAAAAAAAATCAGCATCTCAGACACATGCTAGTTCTAGCAAATGGATAAGATTATTTTGTATGTACTTAGCAAATTATACAGCGATTAAAGAGATTGACCAGATTGACAAGGTTTGTGTTCAGGAATACTTTACATATTTGATTGATAATCATAAACGTTTATCTCTTAATTTGACAGATATAAAGAAGTCGATGAAAATGATAGAAGAGATTTTACATATTGAAGTAGACAATTCATTGAGCGACTTTTCACTCTCAAATACTAGTCTATGGGACTACTTAAAATAAGCATACTCAATTTTCGCCTGAGATGGTAAAATATGAGTAACCTAATAGAAACGGGTAGAACCAGTAAGGTGGGATTCTGTTTTGATAGATAATTGGTTACTTGAGTTACTTTGGGCTGTTGGTCGCTTCTTTATTCATCCACTCTTTTATTTTTTCTTCCTTATGACACTTGCGTACGGTTATTTTCGTGTGAAGCGCGAAAGGAAATCTTTTCATATACGCGTTCAGGATTGGTATAATGAAATGAAATTTACCTATACAAAAGGATTAATTGTTGGGTGCATTGCATCTCTCGTTCTCTTTGGTATCGGCTTAAGCTTACCATTCGGTACGATTGTATTATTAGCGATTGTCACAGCAGTTATCGGTTTTACTTTTCAATTACGTTGGCTTTCCGCTGCTTTTTCAATTGGACTTACACTCTTTGCCACAGCAATCTTAACAAATAAACAAACAGGTGGACTTGAGCAGTTCTTTGTAGGGTTATCGAAGACGAACTATGCATCACTAAGTATTTTAGCAGGATTAATGGTTGTAGCAGAAGGCGTGTTAATTTACCGAACAGCACACAAAAACACTTCGCCTTTTTTGAAAACTAGTACAAGAGGTTTACCAATTGGAACACATGAGGCAAATCGGACATGGATGCTACCTTTGTTGTTTCTTGTACCAGGTGGTGCACTAACTTCCTCTTTACCGTGGTGGCCTGTTTTGACGATAAACGGAGAGCCGTTTTTACTGATGTTCATTCCGTTTTTCATTGGTTTTCATCAACGTATACAAGGCTCGCTACCAAAGGAGAGTATTAAAGTCACTGGAATTCGCGTCGTATGGCTAGGAGTACTAACACTAATAGTATCAGTAATAAGTATTTGGTTTACGGTAGCTGCCTTTGTTGCAGTATTCATTGCAATGGTGGGGCGCGAATATATTACCATTCGCCAACGAGTTAATGACGATTCAGCATCTTTCTACTTTTCAAAAAGAGATCATGGCTTAATGATTTTAGGTATTCTTCCACAATCACTTGCAGAGAAAATGAACTTGCAGGTAGGGGAAATGGTCATGAAAGTGAATGGGAACGCGGTTAAAACTGTTGAGGAATTTTATCATTCCCTTCAGAAAAATAGTGCATTCTGTAAGCTTGAAATCATTGGCTTTAATGGAGAAATCCGTTATGTTCAAGGGGCACTGTATGATGGTGAGCATCATGAATTAGGGATTTTGTTTGTACAGGATGAAAAGAAGTGGGAAACGGAAGCGGTTTGATTTGTAATTTTTCATAATTAACCAAAATGACTTTTTTATAAAATGGAAAAAAACAGGTTTATTTTAATTAAAAAAGAGGTGAGTGAATCAATAATTCATTCGCCTTTTTGAATTGGATTTATACTCCTTTAAGGTGATAGTCTTCAAGATCCTTTTTGTAAAATTGGTAATTCCCTTTCCCTTTACCCGCTATCTTTTCCAATTTCTATTTCTCTGAATAGGTCGAACTGAAATCATAAAAAAACAAAACTAGTATGTAGTTTTGTTTTTTTAGGTATATACTCCGAGGATAGATATGAGAGTTGATAATCACCTATTAGGTTTTTTGTATCTATTTTAATATTTAAAGGTTGGTAAAACTAACTCATGAAAATGTGTAAATAAAAACTGGCTTTTTAAGTGTCCATGATACAATTCTAATGCATCCATAGCTTCGTTTTCAATCTTCATTAGTTTGCTGATTTCAAAAAGAATATCAGCCTTTAATAAACCTTCATCGTTCGTATTGAGTGTTTCAAGTGCTCTTTGAAAAAGTGAAAGTGATGTAACTTGATCTTCTAAGTACTGCTTGTGAAATTTGGCTTCTAAATAATAATTTCTTGCTACCAGTAGTTGATCTTCAACTTCTAAAAGTAACGGTTTCGTTTTCCTGATTAACTCTTCAACAATGGTTTGGTTTTCGGTATATGATAAACAAACAAATATCCCTAATTGAAACAAAGCCAAACTTTTTTCTTTAAACTCATCCATTTCACCAATAAGATTAAGGTCAAATAAAAAGCTGTCTTTCCACCTTTCAATTAAATTAGATTTAGGATAGGAAGTCATTATTGTATAAATAGTAAGAGCCCATCCACGTAATATCCCCTCTTTATCATTTGTTTGTTGTAATTTTTCTCTTAATACAAGTAAGTTCTCTCTTATCTCATCAATTGACTCATCTTCTAAAAATTTAATAAGCAGTTTAATATACTCTGTTTCTAAAGGATAAATCAGATGATGATTTATCTTATTTATGTTTTTTAAAGAATGATAAATTGCACCAATATAGAGGTATAGAATTGAACGATTAAAATAGATATTATCTCGTTCTTCCTTCGTAATTGTAGGACTTTCTTTAGATATTTCCAACGCCCTATCTAATAAATGAATACTCTTTGAGATTTTCTTTTGATTGAAAAAGAAACTGGATAAAGCGTTGTATGCTTTCAATTTTAATCTCATATTATAGTTGTTGTTTTCTTCTTCATCTATAACCTTTGTTAAGAATTCCTCTGATCGTTCGTACTGATTTGTTTTAAGATAAAATATGCCAGAAAGGAAATAATAATCTATCTCTCTACTTGGAATTTGATAAGCGTCTATTTTTTCCTTAAAGTTAGAAAGTTCACTTTTAACATAGCTCCAGTGCTTTAACCCGATTAAATCACTAATTTTTTGTTTGAAAAAGTCAAGCTTTCTAATTTTTTCATCTATCTCTGGATCAGAGAAAAAATTTGTTGGAATATTTAATTTCTCACAAAACTTCATTAATTCTTCATTCGTTATTGGTATATGTCCATTTTCTATATTACTCATTTTACCAAGTGAACATATACCCTTTGCCAATTCGCCTAATGTTATACCTCTTTTTTTTCTTGCTTCTCTTATTTTTTCTCCAATTGAGTTATGTCTAGGTATTTGTTTTTTCATAAATTCTCCTATTAATTAATATTCAGGGATTATTTTACTTTAGTATGAATGAAATAGCCAGAAGTAGTAGTTCTTTTGTAACAGCAAAATGAAATTTCTTTACTTTTTCAAGAGTGAAAGTATTGAAATTTTCATTCCTGCTGATATAATTTAAATCGTATTTACTACAAGTTGCATTCTTGCAATTTAGATGTCGCTGAAATAATAGGTATTATGTCTGATGCTGCGAACTTCAAGTTCCTTTTGGAGTAAATGTAGGTTTTACTGGAGTAATAAAGGGTGAACTCATTCTCTACTAAGATATGTAAATATTTTTAATGTTGGTGTTAATGTGAAACTACAAAAAAATAGAGATATAAATGGATCCTTGTTGATACATAGCTAGGATTTTAATAGATCCTAAAACTCAATGGTATTGGTGAAGTGAGAAATAGGAAAACAAAGGAGAAAGTAGATTATGAGAGCTACAGCTTTAAATGTTACGACTTTAATAAGAGAGCGATCTTTCTTTAGTGAATTTCAACCCCTTTGGTGTTCTGAAAAAGAATCGATATTCGGTTATGAAGCTTTTATTCGAACGGAACCAGGTATTAACCCCGAGAGTATTTTTCAATATGGAAGAAATTATGGCCTTTTATATGATTTTGATACCGATGCTATTTCCAATGCAATAAAGGAATATCCTTACTCATATTTTGAAAAATATTTTCTCTTTGTTAATGTATTTCCTTCTACACTTGTGCATCCTGAATTCCCAAATTTTATTCAACGTTTAATGACTAATCATCCGGAAATAAAGAGAAGAATCGTATTTGAAATTAATAAAGATACACGTGAAGAAAGCTACTGGAAAGATGAAATATTTTCTTCGCGTTTATTGCTTTTAAAATCATTTGGGTTTCTTATTGCTTTTGATGATTTAACTCTGTCTGAAGTGTCACTGAACAAAATTATCAAGTTCAGACCTAATTTTGCTAAATTAGATCCTGCGTGTTCTAAGGAAGTATTAATCTCATTGGGTAAACAAGAAATACTTATATTCTTCCAAGCTTATTTACATGACAAAGCGATAATCGTTCTTGAAGGTATCGAAACGGAAGAAGAGTTAAATAAAGCAAAAAAGGTAGGAGTGCCATTATTACAAGGGTATTATTTCTCAAAGCCGCAGAGGCTATAGAGGCTTTGATTTACATTATATTTAAAAATAGTAAGGTGGTATTATGACGAGAAGAAACTGGACAGAAGAAGAGATTGATTTTTTAAAAGACAATGTAGGAAAAATGAAAATAGAAACAATTTCTAAAAAATTAAATCGTTCTGAACCATCCATTCAAAATAAATTAAAAAGATTAGGCATTTCAAATACAAAAGCTCAGACTGGTTACTTAACAACTTATGAACTTGCAAATTTAGTACAAAAAGATGCTACATCGATTAGAGGTTGGATAACAAGACATGGGTTAAAGAGTACGAAGAAGATAACTCATTCCTTACGCCAGTTCCATTTTATTCATCCGGAAGATTTTTGGAAATGGGCATCAGATAATAGGGAGAAAGTTGATTTTTCAAAAATAGAGCCCCAAACGATTATTCCTGAACCTTCTTGGGTTGATAAAGAGAGAAAAAAGGAGAACCCAACATCTTATAAGATTTGGAGCATTAAGGAAGAGAAACAATTACAAATGATGCTAACAGAAGGCTATTCAATGAGAGAAGTGGCTGGAAAGCTTGACCGTTCAATCATAAGTGTGCAACGTAAGTTTGAACGTTTAGAAGAAGCAAGATAGATCGTATGATTGGAAGAGTCTTATTTAAGAAATGAAAAAATTGTTATACCATTTATGTATGCCTCCAAAAGCATCCTTTAGGACAGAAAGGCAAGAAAAATATGAATCTAAAAAACTGTGAAGTATGCTATGATTTATTTCTTGAAACACATGATAATGAAAATGTATGTTCTGGGTGCGGTAAAATTGATACATTAGATTTACAAAAGATAAAGCAATACCTAAGGGAAAACCCTGGTGCAACGATTTTCGAGATACAGAAACAGATCAATATTTCATCTGATAAACTTTTACGCTTCAAACGAGAAGGTAGAATTTAGCGGAGTAAAGGAAGGCAATTGATATGCAATTTATAGATATTTCCCAGTATGACCATGAGACGATGCAATTAGCCAGGCCTGTGTATGATCGAATGAGAAGAGTGTTATTAGCAGCAGGTCGAACCATTCACCCTAAAATATTAGAACGTTTAATCGATATGGGTATTTCTACATTAATGGTTGAGGATGCTGAGTCAGAAGGAATCACGATGGATGAAATGCTAGATATGCCGACTTGGATGGATACGATAGCGGTTGTTCAAAAGGCGTATGAACTAGTTGAAAAGAAGCAAGAATTAAATTTAATTGAGTTACAAAAAGCAGTGGCTACAATGATAAAAGAAGTAAATACTCGAAAAACGATCTTTCTTATCCCGTCTTCATATGTGACAGATCAGCTGAAAGATTATGCCCATTCGGTAAACGTAGCATTGCTTTCAATCCAAATGGGAAAGAAGATGGGCTACAACCAATTACAATTAAGAGACCTTGCGCTAGGTGCCTTGTTGCATGATATAGGAAAGGTACTCACTAACGAAGAATCAGAACATCCACAAAAGGGATTTGAATGGATTAAATCAATTAGAGAAATTAGCTTATTAGCTGCTCATATTGCCTACCAACATCATGAATTATTAAATGGAAAAGGGTATCCTAGAGGGCTATCTGGAGATGAAATCCTTGAACTTCCCCAAATATGTTCTGTAGCAAACGTTTACGAAAGATTAATTTCAAGTCGAGATTCGCTACCACATGAGGCAATGGAAATAATTATGACGAAACATGAAGTGGAGTACAAGGGGAAAGTTATAGAAGCGTTTATTAATAGTGTTCCTTCTTACATACCAGGTACAAAGGTACTACTTAGCAATAACAAAAAAGCAATCATCATTGGAATTAAATCAAATCTTCACCGTCCTGTTATTCGCTACTTAGATAATAATGTGGAAATTGATTTAGCAGAAAATCCATCAATCGTCATTAAGGGAATACTGGCGAAATAATTAGGGGATGTCGCATACAATTTAATGTTATTAGGGTGACTGAGAAGTGGATTATTTTGCCGCTTCTCTTTTTGTGCTTCAAAATTGACACTAAAGTAAAATTCCATCTATAAATTACCGGTTAAACATGACGAAAACAATATTTTACAAGATAGACGAGTTTTGTGAAAAATATTAAAATATATCGTTTGAAGGGAGTATACATATGATATACCAGCAAAACAAAGTGCTGAAACAGACGGCTGGTATTGGATTGGTGGTTGTATTCTTTATTTAGCGTGTGAGAGTTGAGCATTAAGTTATGTGATTTAGAGTTAAAGCTTTTTCGTAGCTTTAGCTCTTTTTTGGTTAGGGAAGCAAGAAGATAGATGTGATGGAATTGGTCGTTTTTTGTCGAATGATAGATTTATTGAGAAAGTTGATAGATTATCGGAATAAGTTGATAGATTATCATTAAGAGTTGATAGATTATCATTAAGAGTTGATAGATTATCGGAATAAGTTGATAGATTATTATCAAAAGTTGATAGATTATCTGTAAAAAGTGTCGCTCATCGGAAAAAGTTAATAAATCATCAACAAAAGTCGACTAGATCCATCTTAGTTAGCCGCTTTTATATAGAGTTTCAAAACAAACTAGGAAAATTCGGCATAAAAACCCTACCTTTTTCCAAAATTAATCGTGTCAACATTCCTTTCGACAAATTCGTATTTACTTTAGATTGTTTAAAAGCTGAAAACGCTTTAACATGAAGACAAGAACAAAAGAGAGGTGACTATAAAATGGAAACAAATCAAAACAAAGGCGACTTCCGCGTGAAGATTCAACGTTTTGGAAGTTATTTAAGTGGCATGATTATGCCGAATATAGGAGCATTTATCGCATGGGGGATTATTACAGCATTATTCATTCCTACAGGATGGATGCCAAATGAACAATTTGCTACATTAGTAGGACCGATGATTACGTATCTTTTACCACTCTTAATCGGATACACAGGTGGTAAGATGATTTATGACGTTCGTGGTGGGGTAGTTGGTGCTACGGCGACAATGGGTGTCATCGTTGGGGCGGATATCCCAATGTTCTTAGGTGCTATGATCATGGGACCACTTGGTGGATATCTGATTAAGAAGATCGATGGTCTATTAAAAAATCGAATCAAATCAGGCTTTGAGATGTTGGTTAACAACTTTACAGCAGGAATTTTAGCAGCTATTTTAACTTTATTAGCAGTTGTAGCAATAGGGCCAGTTGTACTTGGTCTAAACAATGTATTAGCTGGCGGTGTTGAAGCCATCGTTAATGCAGGCTTATTACCACTTGCAAGTATTTTCATCGAGCCAGCAAAGGTTCTATTCTTAAACAATGCAATTAACCACGGGATCTTAAGCCCGATCGGTATTGAGCAGGCATCAAAAACGGGTGAATCGATTCTATTCTTACTAGAAGCAAACCCCGGTCCTGGTTTAGGAGTTTTATTAGCTTACATGTTCTTTGGAAAAGGGTCAGCGAAACAAACAGCAACTGGTGCTGGTATCATCCACTTCTTTGGTGGTATTCATGAAATCTACTTCCCATATATCTTAATGAAGCCATTATTACTTTTAGCGGTTATTTCTGGTGGGATTAGTGCCGTGTTTACCTTCACGATTTTTAATGCAGGATTAGTTGCTGTTCCATCACCTGGTAGTATCTTTGCCTTACTAGCAATGACACCAAAAGGAAACTTTACCGGCGTTATTCTAGGTGTAATCGTAGGTACTGCTGTTTCATTCGCAGTAGCGTCTTTAATCTTAAAATCAAGTAAGCAAACGGAAGAAGATTTAACAGCAGCAACAGAAAAAATGGAATCATTAAAAGGGAAAAAGAGCTCAGTTAGTGAAACATTAACAGCACAACCTGTAAAAACTGCAGAAGAATTTGATTTTAACAATGTTCATAAAATCATTTTCGCTTGTGATGCAGGTATGGGTTCAAGTGCAATGGGAGCATCTATCCTTCGAAATAAAGTCCAAAAAGCAGACATTAAAGATGTTGAAGTTACAAATACTTCTATTAATAACATCCCAAATGATGCTGATATCGTGATTACACATAAGGACTTAACAGATCGTGCTAAAGCTAAATTGCCAAATGCACATCATGTTTCAGTTGAGAATTTCCTTAACAGTCCTAGATATGAAGAAATCGTAAACGAATTAAAATAAACAACTGATATAGGGGGATGCTACAACTCAATTGTAGATGCGTCCCCCTTTTTTTATACTTATTTTCCGTGTCGCGTCCCTAGAGTGGTCTGTGAATGTTAGGAAGTATATCTCGTAACTTGTCGAACGGTCGATATCTTTGTGTTTTTGGCTGATATAATACTGATTCCGGACAATAAGTAAGATATTTGGACAAAATAATGAACTACGGGACAATAATACGTGACTTGCGGACAATAAGTCATTTTTACCACTTATAAGGATGCTGAATCTCGAAACTGAATGCACAATTAAATAATGTCAGGAGCAACTTTGAAAAAATCACGTTTTTAATCCTTTGAACTAATAGATGTCACACTCTTATAATTAAACTATGTCAATAACTCACTTGAAACGAGTTGATAGCTATGATTGTTTCGGCTAGGGAACGCCTTATTCTTCAATTTTTAATGGATGAGGCGAATCAGGAAGTGACAATTAAAGAACTTGCTGATCAAATAGATGTCAGTGAAAGAACCATCCATCGTGATTTAAAAAATATCGAACCGCTACTAACAGAGTTTCAATTAGAACTTGTAAAACGTGCAGGAATCGGAATTAAGATCGTTGGAAATGAAACGAATGTGCACCAATTAAGGATAGCTATTCAAAAACAGGATTATAAAGAATATACTCCAGATGAGCGAATGATGGTTGCTCTTTGTACCTTGTTAGATCATCAAGAGCCGATAAAGTTACTTACATTAGCAAATGATTTAGGTGTGACACCAGCAACAATCAGTCATGATCTCGACAAAATGGAACCTTTTGTTCAAGAGTATGGATTAACTCTTATAAGAAGAAGAGGATATGGAATCGAACTAATTGGTTCAGAGAAAGCGAAGAGAAAAGCAATTAGAACCCTAATTTCTGACCAATTTGATGTTCCTGACTTTTTAAAGATGGTAAGAGATAGTATTGAAAGAAAATCGACGAATAAAATTGATTCGATATCGGAACGGTTACTTGGCCTTGTTCAAAAGGAAAAGCTCATCATCATTGAGAATTTAATTAATCAGATTAACTCTCGTTTGCCGTATCCATTAGCTGATAGCTCCTATGTTGGATTAGTTGTCCACCTTGCACTGGCGATTGAACGAATCCAGCGTGGTGAAAACATCACGATAAAAAATGAATACCTTATCCAGCTGAAAGATTTACGTGAATTCCATTTTGCACAGGAAATTGCTGAGATGTTAGAAGAAACGTTTCAAATCGATATACCGGAAGAAGAAGTTGGCTATATTACGATGCATTTAAGGGGAGCTAAGCTTCGTTTCGAAGGGAAAATGGATATCCAGGATGAGAATGTTGAAATCGCTTATCTTGTTCAGCGCTTAATTGAGCAGGTTGAGAAAATTACTGGTAAAAATTTGAAGCGAGATTCGTCGTTATTTCAGGGATTACTGGCACATCTTCAGCCTGCCATTTATCGAATTAAGCAGGGGATGAAGATTACAAATCCGCTTCTTGCGGAAATAAAAAGGGATTATGAAGAGCTTTTTGACATCGTCACTCAAGCAGTGTCTGTCGCATTTCCATTTGATTATGTCCCTGCTGAAGAGATCGGGTATCTCGTTCTTCACTTTGGAGCTGCCATTCATAAGCGGCAAATCAGAACGAAATTAAAAGCATTAATTATTTGCTCAAGTGGTATCGGTACTTCAAAGATGCTAGCAACACAAATCAAGAACCAATTTCCAGACATTGCGGAACTCAGAAACATTTCAGCATTTGAGTTAAAGGATATGGATATAGAAATATACGATATCATCCTTTCAACGATACCGATAGAGGAGATATCAACTGATTATTTACTAGTAAGTCCAATTTTAACAGCTCATGAATTAGAGAAGATTAAAGACTATATTCATAATAAGGGTATTACTATAACAAATTATAGTGTAAATGATGATCGTGATGAAAAAGTTGAATTGTCTCTTAGTTATGAGGATTACAAGTCTTTTACAGGCCAATCTAACGTTTTAATTAATCTGTTAGATGAAATGGAAGCTTTTCAGATCAATAAATCGTCAACTATAAAAGATATCTTACATCATGTAAGTGATACGCTAGTAAGTAAGGGCTTGGTTACCGACTGTAAGGAACTTGTGAAAGCTTTGCTACAACGTGAGCATATTGGAGGGTTAGCTATTCCTGGAACTAAGCTTGCGTTGTTTCATACAAGAAGTGATGCCATTACTCGTCCTAGCTTTCATATTATTGATTTAGAAACCCCAATGTTGTTAAAAGCGATGGATAATCAGATGTTAAGAGTAACGCGCATCCTATTGCTGTTAGCACCAGAACAAGCAGAACCTAGCCAATTAGAGCTTATGAGTTTTATAAGTGCAAGTATTATTGAATCACAAGCAAGTATAAACACGTTTGAAACAGCTGCTAAAAGTAGCTTAATTCAATATATCAGTCAAAAATATTTTACCAACTTTGTGCAAAAATTAAGGAGTGAATAACATGAATATATTAAAAGAAGCAAACATCCTATTAAATCAAAAACTTGAAAATAAAACAGAAGCGATTAAAGCGACTGGTCAAATATTAGTTGAACAGGGATATGTAACGGAAGAATATATTGAGCAAATGCTAAAAAGAGAAGAACTGTCTTCTACTTATATGGGAAACTTTATTGCGATTCCACACGGAACTGAAGAATCCAAAGCAACTGTAGTAGAATCAGGACTATCGGTTATTCAAGCTCCAGAAGGTGTCGATTTTGGTGGAGGTAATATTGTTAAGATCTTAATTGGTATTGCAGGAAAAGGGAATGAGCACTTAGATATTCTTTCACAAATTGCCATAGTTTGCTCTGAAGAAGAAAATGTTGAAAAATTAGTACAAGCGAAATCGAAAGAGGAAATTATCCAACTTCTAAGCGAGGTGAACTAATTTGAAGGCAACGCATTTTGGAGCTGGAAATATCGGAAGAGGCTTTATCGGTCTTTTACTGCACCAATCAGGCTATGAAGTCGAATTTGTCGATGTGAACGAACCATTAATCGATGAAATCAATAAAGAAAAAGCGTATCGTGTGATACTAGCTAACGAGCAAAAAGAAGAGTTCCTAGTTGAAGGTGTAGCAGGACTAAATAGTGGGCAAGCTCCAGAAGCTGTGATCCAATCGATTTCAACAGCTGATCTTGTGACAACTGCCGTAGGTCCGCATATTTTAAAATTTATTGCGCCACTTATCGCAGAAGGACTCAAAAAACGTAAGCAAGCTAATGGTCTGCCCGTAAATATCATTGCTTGTGAAAACATGGTTGGTGGAAGCAGTGAGCTTCAAAAACATGTGTTAGAAAAGTTAAATGATGAAGAAATCGCATGGGTACATGAATATGTAGGTTTCCCGAATTCCGCAGTCGATCGTATTGTCCCCAATCAGCATAATGATAGGCTCTTAGACGTTTTAGTAGAGCCTTTCCATGAGTGGGTAATTGACGCTACTGAGATTAAAGGAACGCAACCTACTATTAAGGAAGCTCATTTTGTCGAAAATCTACAGGCATATATTGAGCGTAAACTATTTACGGTGAATACAGGACATGCTGCAACAGCTTATCTTGGGAATTTAGTGGAATTTGCTACGATTGCTGAAGCCATTCAGGATGAGCAAATTAAGAAAATAGTTTTAGGAACACTTGAAGAAACAGGGAAAGTTCTTACTGCAAAATATGGTTATAATGCTGATGAACACCAGCAGTATATCAAAAAAATAATCGGACGATTCTCAAATCCATTTATCGTTGATGACGTACAAAGGGTTGGTAGAGCACCATTACGTAAGCTTGGACCAAAGGATCGTTTAGTGGCACCTGCTTTAGAATACATGAATGAATTCAAACAAGTACCAGAGCAACTAGTCAATGTCATTGTTGCTGCCCTTAAATTTGTTTCTGAGGAAGATCAGGAATCATTAACACTTAAGGAGAAAGTCCAGGAAAAAGGTGCTGGAGCCACGTTTAGTGAGATTACTGGGCTTGAGACGGATCATCCGTTAGTTGTTAAAGTAGAAGAACTGTATTAAGAAGACTAAAATTGTACTGTAGGTAACCATCTCACTGTATACAGGATGATCTCAGGCTGATAATGTTTCCATTTGCACAATTTTGTTTTTTTATATTGTTCATGCCCATTTTTAGCGTCTTGAAGTTTAAGTAATTGCCCCTGAACCAAAAAAAGGTGAGTACAATT
>JBNJJO010000015.1:0-107296 GCA_051750265.1 Bacillota bacterium
ACGTTCCTTTAAGAATTCTGGGATTCTATTAAATAGCATTCTATTGTAAGTCTATCCATTAATATCCTCCGTTCTACTTACGATAATCTTAAAAATAAAAAATGGCAGTATCCGTGGTTATTGAATAATCATAGCCACAGTCACACGCCACTAATTTTTTTTGGTGCCTTATAATAATGAAAACTAGAACATCTCTTCTTTGCTTTTTTAAATGGTTGTTTGCTCTGAGTATTTTTTAAAATTGTCTAGAATCGCCTGCCATCCTTGTTGTTGTAACTCAATTGGATTCGTAGTTTCAGCATCAAAAGTTTCAATTACTTCGGTTTCGTTTTCTTGACCTTTAAAAGTGATTTTAACTTTTCTTCCATCACCCAGTGTATAAGCAATAACCTCATGTAATTTCACTTCATCATAAGTTCCTCCAAAATCGAAACCAAAACTGCCATCTTTGGCTTCCATTCTTGAAAGGAATTTCCCACCTGCTCTTAAATCATTCTCAGCAAATAGTGTGTGCCAGTCATCTGAAGCTTTACTCCATTTTGTTATATGAGTTGGCTCTGTCCAATATTTCCATACCTTTTCTACTGGTGTTTGAACAGTTGTTTCTACTGTTATTTTTTTAGATGTTTCCATTTCATTTACCGCCTCTCTTAATACGAGTATATTTTAAGCGATTTGTCCCATATAGGTGTCTGACTATATTGTAGATGATTTCAAAAAGTTACGCTACTTATTCATTGGTTCCTTTTACCGCCCTTGTAATCCATTTCTTCCTTGCAGATATATAGTAGTTAAGTAAATGTTAAGAATAATTCTATACCGTTTCTTCTTAAAATTTCCAAGGGGGGTTTCTGACTTCGCCTTTTTTTAACTTTCCTCTTTTTTCAAAGTCCATATAATGGATGATCTCAGAGAGAATCTTACTTTCATCTGCTTTTTCAAACTCTACTCTGGCTTCATCCTTATTGTCATACTCAAACATTTTTATGCTGTCCTGTATAAAAAGGGTTAAAATCCACACATCAATTCCCTCCCTGGATAGTAAGATTAACTGAAGAATCTTTAAGAACGAATCAAACTCAAAATGAATTAGCTGTTTAATGTATAATCTGGCTGTATGTATCATGTACGTAAAAACAGATTCGTAACGTACCTCTCTTTATAGATTCTTTGTTTGTTATCACTAGGATCTATTAAAACTTCCTTCGATGAAAACATATTATTGAACTTAATTTCTTTCCTTCTCCAATACGTTTTCATCTATGTCTCTGTCCTTTTTAGCGACATTTGAACCTATTCAATAAACATATTAAAAGCGATTGTAATCAGCCAGCCAAGAGCAAGAGTAACCGATAGATATGTACCAATATAAAGTAAAATCTCCATCATGATCCCTCCTCGTATCGTTTTAACTTGGATTTTTTTAAAAATCAAAGCAAAAATAACTTTTCACAAGGTGTTTATGACTCTTGCTGCTAAATGCTGATCCAAAAAACACTAGGCAATCAGTGAAATCTGTTGCTTATAAAACGCTTTCAATTGTTTCTATTTAGTGGTTGTCAGCTCCTTTCCTTTTAAAACAATGTCATTATAACAAGTGATTCTTAAAAATATGTCGAACCATCGGAAATTCACTTATTTGTAAATTGATTGTTAACTCCCCTTAATAAACTGCTATAAAAACTAATATTTGTCTTATAGATGAAATCCTGCTGCTCCTATGGTATTCAAAGAATTAGCAAGACACCTTTCATGAAGTTCTAGCTTCTATATTGGTTACGTGTAAAAAAGTAAATAACGTACCAAAGATATTTCATTGGAAATTTCACTAATTTTGTTTTCGTCAGAATGTATACTGCAGGTTAATCGCCTTCCTTTTTCGAAGAAAAATAAATTTATAGATTGTGAATGATTGTACTTAAACAGACAGTTTAGTTGAACAAGTTATAAATTGAATAGTTTAAAGTTATAGAGCATTTCTTGTAATGAGGAGTGCTTTTTTATTTTAAAAAAATTGAAGCAATTTGATAAATCGATAATAATATATTGAAAATAAACGAAAATTTATTGAAATACAATAAACTATGTATTAAAATCAAATTACTAACAATTTTAAGTGAGGTGCTTTTTATGAAACGAGGAACAACACTATTTTTAAAATTAACTATTTTTCTTATTGGAACTCCAATTCTTGCTTTATGTATATATGGGTTACCTTTGTTAGCTAATAATCCAGTAAATCCAGATTATGCCCATATACTATATCCTATTATAATAGGTATGTATGTATCAGCGATACCGTTCTACTTTGCTCTTTATCAGGCTTTTAAACTTTTAACTTATATTGATAAAATCGAAGCTTTCTCAGAATTATCCGTTAAGGCTTTAAAGAAAATAAAATACTGTGCTTTCGCAATTAGTACGGTGTATGTGGTGGTTCTGCCGTTTATTTACATCTTGGCAGATAAAGACGACGCCCCAGGTGTCATGTTAATCGGATTAGTCATTATTTTTACTTCCATTGTGATTGCAGTCTTTGCTGCTGTTCTTCAAAAGCTATTAAAAAATGCCATAGATATAAAATCAGAAAATGATTTAACGGTTTGAGGTGAAAAACATGGCAATTATAATCAATATTGATGTGATGCTGGCTAAAAGGAAAATGAGCGTAACAGAACTTTCGGAGAGGGTTGGAATAACAATGGCTAACCTTTCTATATTGAAAAATGGAAAGGCAAAAGCGATTCGATTATCAACTTTAGAGGCGATTTGTAAGGCTTTAGAATGTCAACCCGGAGATATTTTAGAATACAAAAGTGACGAAGACACTCAAGGATAAAGTAGGGATGTTTAACATTGTGATGAAAAACGCTTGGAGATTTTTTCAAGCGTTTTTATGTGCTAAATATGCCCAGCGAGCTGTTCCTACTGATTTCCAAAGCTGCTGCTGCTGCTCTTTAGTTGGCTTTATCCTCACTTTCTTCACAAGTATCACTTTCCATC
Source organism: Bacillota bacterium (assembly GCA_051750265.1). GTDB lineage: Bacteria > Bacillota > Bacilli > Bacillales > Bacillaceae > Metabacillus. The sequence goes on from JBNJJO010000015.1 coordinate 3,004, forward strand.
AACTCCTTAATCATCTTCTTAGCTTTATTTACTCTTTTACCTTGAAGTCTGCAACTAAATACGGTCACAATTTGGATTAAATCTTCAACTAATTCCTGTTCTTCTGTTTTTTCAGTATTGTCTATTACCTCGATAGTAGTTCCATATTTATTACACAGGTTTTCAATTAACTCAAATCCAAATCTAATCAACCTATCTTTATACAGAATAACTATCTTTTCAACTTTGGAATTTGTAATCATATCTATTAGTTGATTTAATCCTTTTTTATTATAGTTAATCCCACTTCTTATGTCTGTGATGATTTCAAATTGATAAGCTTTAGCAATCATGTATGTTCTTACATTTTCAATAAAAATTTTATATATATTTATAAATTCTTATAAATATATATTAACTGTTTAATATCCCTTTTTGGTGTGAAGAAGTAGATATTTTTGTTTGATAACTGGCCCTTCACCCATGTGCCACTATGTTTTCTGAAGTATAATTTTCCAGGACTTTTTCACCTCTGCTTTACCTTCATTACCTTCGCACATCCACCCTCCTTTTCCCATAGGATAATTAGAATTGATGCACTAAAGGAGACTTTACATGGAAAATAGAGCGATGAGGTTGTATCCTGCACCTGTTAAGACGGCAAAGGGAACCTTTTGGGGTTTTATCAATAAAAAGGGTGAATTTGCATTAGAACCAGTCTTCGAATACGCGTTGGACTTTCAGCCGAACGGTTTAGCTGTAGTGGGGGTCAATAATAAATATGGTTTAATTAATGAATTTGGAAGGTTTGTAGTAGCACCGATTTATGGTTCCATAAGTAGCTTTGTAGAAGGTAGAGCCATAGTATCGAAAGACGATGGATATTATGTCATGAATGAACAAGGAATCCTACTTACCAGGAAACCATATTCTTATATTGGTGAGTACCAGGAGTCAAGAGCTGTTTTCAATATTACTCAAAATGAAAGTAGCTTGTATGGGTATTTAGAACTTAATGGAAATGAAGTGATACCTGCCCAATATCAAACGGCGAATGACTTTAAAAATAAGTTAGCAATCGTACAAACGACAGATGGTGTATTCCAGTTAATTGACCAACAAGGGAAAGTGAGACAAACGTATCCATATCCGTTTGTAGGCATGCAAGGTGACGGATTGCTAGCATTTAAAGAGAAGGCTAATTATGATTCAAAATATGGAGTCATGACGTTAGCGGCGAGGGTTATCATTCCCCCAACTTATTCTAGTATTCAACCTTTCCAAGATGGGCTTGCTGTCGTGAATGTTTCGGAAGATTATACAAATAAATTTGGGGTCATCAATCGAGAAGGAAAATATGTAATAAAACCGGTTTATAATGAAATTATTTTTCTTGGAGAAGGAAGAATTGGTGTCGGAAAAGCAATAAACGAAGATCAGCCTTACTTAGGATCCACTTTTGCCATTGCCACAACAATGGGTACATTTTTAACAGATTTTTACTATACACAGGTATTCCTTTATGAAAATAGATATGCTTCTGCTAGTAACCAAGAATCTACTTTTTTTATTAATCGAAACGGAAAGATCGTGCAATCCTTACCGATTATTAAGGGAATTGGCACCTTAGAATTTGTTGGAGATATCATTAAAGCAAATGTCGATCTTCGCCTATCGTACTATACGTTAGATGGTAGACAAATATGGAAGCAGAATACAATCATCCCTTTGAATCGGAAGTATAAAGTAATCGAAGAAAAATATAGACCAAATAAAAATTATCTTGTTTATTATCCTCAAATCGAAGGAATGAGGGATGTTTCCATTCAAAATACAGTAAATACTCGGTTGAAAGACTTATCGATGTCAAAAGAAACGGAGGAAAATTTAGCGATGGCTGAATATTCAGCTGATTTTGATATACAGTTCTTCAAGAAAGACTTACTTGTTTTTTACTTGAATTCTTATTTTTTTCCTTTTGGAGCAGCGCATGGAACGCCATCTCAGGTTTATCCGCTTGTAGATTTACAAACGGGTGTATTTTACGAGCTAAAAGATTTGTTTAAGGAAAATAGTGATTATGTAAAAGAAATCAGTGACATTATTGAGGAGCAAATAAAAACAGACGAACAATACTCGTATGTTTTCCCTGATGCGTATAAAGGGATTTCTCCGAACCAACCGTTTTACGTATCAGAAGAAGCTTTGTTCATTTACTTTCCTGTATATGAAATTGCTCCATATGTAGCTGGATTTCCAACATTTAAGATCCCATTTATAGAAATTGACCCTATCCTTGATAAAGAAGGAGCGTTTTGGAGGGCATTTCACTAAAGGGAAGCCTAAGGTTGTCCTTTTGTAATACGTAGAAAAAGGATACTACACACAACGCTATTCCCATCCCGATTCTTTGCCCATACGTTGCCATTAATTCCACTGTGGTCCTTGAAGGATTTCTAGGCTGACCCTCAAGTGATGTGTATAGAACTCGCTCAGAATTTCTCCAGTATCAGTGTCAATTTTCACAATTGTACCTTTGGTAGATACGGCTACGATTCCTGCTATCATAATTGAAAAAAAACTATAAATAAAATAACCCAACTATAATGAATACGACTCAATTCTCACTCCTTAGTTATGTTTAATCGGAATAAAAGCTGTACAAAGATCATCTGAACGATCGTGCCATTTACAATACTAAGCAGTGCTTCCTTGAAGATAAAACAGCGTATCCCTTTGACTCCATAAACATTGCCATATGTAGCATCTCAATACTGTAACATTTGTCAGCATTGGAATTTTGGGTGGAAAAGGGACAAAATAATGCTGCTCTTAAATCATCCATTATACTTGACCCCTTCTTTTTGCTATATTTTACTTTTACACAGTATTACTCCACAAAAAGCTCAGCTTCTGAATATAAAACTGCTTTTCCTGCCATTTTTACACGTGTTTCTTCATGTTTACAATAAAGGGTACCGCCTCGACTAGATAACTGTCTTGCCACCATTTCGTTTTTGCCTAGAATCTTTGCCCAAAAAGGAACTAAGCTACAGTGCAAGGATCCTGTATCGGGGTCCTCATTTACTTTTAGTTTAGGAAAAAATGCTCGAGAGACAAAATCGCATTCACTTCCTCTAGATGTTACACAAACACCAAGACCTGCTGGTAATTTTTCTAATTTGGCAAAGTCAGGACTTACATTTCTTACTTCTTCTTCCGCCCGTTTTTTTATAACTATATTGTTGTTCTAAAAAAGTGGACTTTTTCAGTGCCCTTCAAGAACACTGGTGCTTCTACTTGGTCTATATATTTTATACGTTCCCTGTACATATAAATCCCCTCAATATTTTCTACTCATGTATGATTTAATATATTCTTTCAATTACTGAAAATTACACGTTACCTATATATATAAAAGTTCACTCATAATCTTGAATGGACTTTGTATTCAGTACCATACTTATTAAATATATTTTTTGGTTAACACTTCTTAAGGTATGGTTCACCTAACCCCTCTATTGGTAAATTTAATTTCAGAATCCAATTTTCGTTATTTTCCAATCTCTTGTTGAAATAGGAAGAGAAAATAGATGTCTTAAAAAAACACTGTACGTATTATAATTATCTGTTCGTTTAATAAAAGCGTTTCCTTTGTAAAATAGGTAAAAATACGTTAAAGGTAGTTCCTTGACCAACTTTACTCTTTACATTTATTCTTCCTTGATGTTCTTCAATAATTTTATAACTAATCATGAGTCCTAAACCTGTTCCCTTTTCTTTATTACTATAAAATGGTTCACCTAATTTTGAAATACGTTCTTCTGAAATACCACACCCTTGATCAATAAAACTTATTTGGACTTTATCCGAATTCTCTTTCTTAACAATAATTGAGATAATACCACCACCTGGCATTGCTTCAATGGCATTTTGGAGTATATTGATAAAAACCTGTTTTAATTGATTTTGATCACATTCTACAAGCGGAATGTCCTGACCACACATAAGACAGATTTGAACTTTGTTCATGATTGCTTTTGTATCAACTACTGCAATAATATTTTGTAATATGTTTTGAATATCTTCCATTTTAAACTTCGGCATTTGTGGTTTTGCAAGCTCTAAAAATTCACTGATAATAAATTCAATTCGCTCAACCTCAGACAACATAAGATTATAATATTCTTCCTTATCACTTTTCCCTGATTGTAACAATTGAACAAATCCTTTGAGAACAGTCAGTGGGTTACGAACCTCATGAGCAACTCCAGCAGCTAATTGTCCTGCAGCAGAAAGTTTTTCAGACTTTCGTAATAATTCCTCTGCTTCCTTACGTTTTGTGATATCTTGAATTTGGGTAATAAAGTACAAAGGTTTCCCCTTTCCATCTCGCACTACTGACACGCTTACAATACCCCAAACAATCTGTCCGAATTTATGAATTTATCTCTTTTCTATCTGAAAATGTTCAATCCCACCAGACATCAATTCTTTTATATAATTAAGATTAGCATCTAAATCCTCGGGATGAGTGATAGATTGAAAGGTTGTTCTAAACAATTCTTGTTCTGAGTAACCAACTATCTTGCAAAATGATTCATTTACTTTCAATAATCTACCATTCGTTTCAGCTAAGGTCATCCCAATAGCAGCATAGTCAAATGCGCTACGAAATCGTTCTTCACTGTCACGAAGTGCTTCTTCTGCACACTTCTGTTCGGTAATGTCAATGGCGACTCCTGCAACCATCATATCCCCATCATTATTAATGATCGGAAATTTATAAGCAAGCCAATAATGAAGAACATCATCCTGTGGTACAACTTCAATCGTTTTTAAAGGTCTTCCAGTCTGCTGAACAATATGATCATTAGCTATAAATTTGGTAGCAAACTTAAGTGGCCATACTTGATCATCGGTTTTCCCATACCACTCGGCTAATTTCATTTTGTGGATTTTTTCAAATAACTCATTAACATATACATAACGACCTTTAGTGTCTTTAATAAATACTACGCCTGGAATATTCTTCATAAATAGAGCAAAACGATCTTCACTTTCTTTTAGTGACTTTTCCGCTTGCTTACGTTTAGTAATATCGAGCAGTGTACTTATAACAGCCGGTCTACCATTATAGATCATTTGTGAACCAAAGACCTCAACATCAATGATACGATTATCCTTTTTTAATCCACGGACTATATAACGAATGTTTTTTATCTCACCTGTTATTCGTTTATGTATATTTTCCCACACTAATGATCTATCTTCAGTGATAACTAAATCAATTACATCTCTTTTAAAAAGCTCCTTCTGTGTATATCCAAAAATTTTGGCAAAGCGAGGATTTACGTAAATTAATTTATTATCCTGGAGATACATACACCAACTAATGTTTCCTCAACTATCGTGCGGAACTTGGTTTCTGCTTCATATAAAGCAACTTCCATCTTCTTAGGTTGTGTGATATCTTCCACAATTCCAATTGCACCGACAATATGTCCACCATCACCTCTTATTGGTATTGTAAAAAGGTGAATATCGATTGGAGAACCATCCTTTTTCAAACATTGTACGTTTACGCTAGTATTTATTTCACCTTGTAATACTCTTTCGAACAACCTGTAAAACTCCTCTTGCTTTTGATATAAAACTATTGGGTGAGGACGTCCAAGTACTTCCTGTTCACTCCATCCAAAGATTTGTTCAGAATCACTATTCCACTTTTTAACCCTTCCATCAGGATCAAGAACAACTATGGATAATGGTAATGCTTCAATTAATGTAAAGAGAGTTTGATTTGTTTTTCTTAGTTCTTTCTCTGACTGATTTAACTTTTCAACCGCTTCTTTTAGGCTCTTCTTTTGTTTTATAACAATATAGTAAAATGGAAAAATAACTGACACAAGTACAATTAAACCTGTAATTTGCTCAAAAAAATCATATGAGATATGAAAAATTAAATGAAGTATAGCATTTAGAACTAAATATAAAATGGCTATAATTAAAATCCAAAAACAACCCTTAAATCTATTTAGCAGTAATAGTTGCTTTTTATGTATGTTCATTGTCCAATTTCCCCCCCTAAAAATCACTGAATTATTTGTTGGTTTTTCACAATCTTCATTTTAAAAATTTAAATAAATTATTAAAAAATACTTTAATATTTCTGTGAAAATATCAGACGTGAGATAAGGGGTGAATAGCGTAAATAAAATTACACTTGTCCTCATGAAGGGTAATTTCTTGTTCTACAAGTTTTTTCTATTCCTTCTAGGACAAAATTAACAAGTTGATCTATTTCATGAAGGCTATCAATTAGATTCCCTTTCTTGTAGATAAGATTGGGAAAACTTTGGGTATATTGGAATTCCAGGCATAAATTCCTCCATTTTTTAAAATAGTCATACTTCAATTGTTTATCATATTAAATCACTTACTGAGAAAACGTAATATTCAGTATATTCTAACATTTCCTCAACTAACATTGAATACTCAACCAAAAACAATTTATATCCTGTTCGGTATGTCTAGGCCTAGCGTAGTTTGGTGAAAAGGCTTCTTAAGGCTTCAACATTTATCTAATCTACATTTTTAGCGTTTAAAGAAATACTAAACCATTTAATCAAAATATATTAGTTCTATAAAAAGAAATTAAAATAAAAGCTGCTATTCTGTAAAATAAAAGACAGGTAAACGATAAGTTTTAGGCTGCCGTGCAAAAAATCCACAACCTAAAAAGAAGCATAAGTTGTTAGAAGTAATTGAATTATCGAAAGATATGGAGAATCGATATAGTTCGTTTGATTTACATGTAGAAGTAAAAAAAGCAAGAGCAACTACTCCAAGCAGAACAATATATAGCTGAAAACAATAAAACATGGGTAGCGAATCATTTTGAAATGTTTAAGTAGGTGATTAAGTATCTATCTTTATTCAACAATCTGGCGCACTTCTTAAGTAAGTAGTCTTTTTGAATCGCGTCAGATTATCGACCAAAAAGACCAAAAAGACCATTATCACCATAAATATAAAAATTCTAACTTATTAGTTATAATATAAAATTTAAGCGCTTACTAAAAAATATTTAATGATAATTTCTGCGTTATATGGGATACCACAATCTTATTTCCTATTCCAGGATTAGGGGTTATCTACTGTACTACTCTTTGCTTAATTCTATGTATGAACTCGAATTTGACTAACCCTTCGTATTTATTTTATCTTGCTTTAATTGTTCATAACATAAAAAATTTCACTTATGTAAAAAATAATCATATTTTGTTCTACAAATCCTTATTTATCCGAGAAGGTCTTGAGACACATAAGCCGAATTAATCTGCCCTAGTATTAGGAAGCATATTTGCCCTTGCTCTTCCTTCTTTCATTAAATCACCTTATTAATATTTTTTTGTCCAAGGTATTTCTAATTGATTCCATGCTACAAGCCTTATTGCGAATTAAAAGGTGTTTTAACCTTAATGATTTACCCTATGACTAAAAATATTGATAATCTTTTTAGGTTAAACGGTTGATCAAAGCAATATTAAATAATAAATAACATCTAGAGGGGGATTTATTAGATGATTATCAATGATTTTTTCATTAATCTTTGTATTTTTTCATTCTTTGTAAGCGCAGCTATAGTCATTCAAGTTTTTACAACACGTAAAAGTTTGAAATATAGCTATCTATTTGGCGGATGTTATGCCAGCATCGTTGCAGTTATTTTGATGTCTTTCCCCGTTAGATATAATGAATTTTTCTATGATCTTCGATATGTCCCTCTTATTCTGTCATTTATCTATTTTGGTTATAGAGCTGGATGGATGACAGCAATCGGTATTTGCATTGCTCGCATTTACATAGGTGATCACTGGATAGTAGGTGTAGTTATGTTAGGAGGAACGATTTTTCTATTCACCCTACTTAAAAACTATATGAAAAATCTTCCTTCCATAAAAAGAGCCTTTCTTTATCTAGCTATTCATTTTGTTGTTTATAGTTTAATACTAGAAGTTTTTTCGGATGTAAGTGCTCATATGCCTTTCCATATTGGATATTTCCTATTTGTTTTTGTTGGTCTTTTGCTCGGTTTATTACTTATCGAAGCTCATAATAAACTGTATCGTTTGTCGAAGAGCTTATCACATTTTAATCAAAAATTAGCCGAATCAAAACAAGAGTTAAAGGATACGGTACGTGAACAACAAGGGGCTATTTTTAAGTTTAAACAGGTGAATGAAAGTTTTATCCATACTATGTGTGATGGAGAATTCTATTATCAAAATGGGATTGACCCTGAACAAGTGGTAGGTAAAGATTTAAAAACTATGGATCCTTCCGTCGCTCCTTCACATTTAGTTCCCCTACTATTGGAATATTATCAACGGGCATGGGAAGGGCAAGAGGTCACATTCGAACTACCATGGCCAAATGATAAAACCTTTATTATCATTTTGCTTAGACCTGTTAAACGAGAAGGGAAAGTCATTGAGGTTGTCGGCTCTATTGTTGATATAACGGAACGAAAAAAGATTGAAGAGGAATTAAGGACGACCAAAGAACGACTGGAATCATTTATAAACCATAACATAGATGCTATTACAATGTGTGATTTAGAAGGAAATGTATTACAAGTCAATAAAGCTTATGAGGAGATATTTGGTTGGTCAGCACAAGAAATCATGGGGGAAAAAATACCTTTTGTACCTGATTTTTTAATGGATCAAGCTTTGGGAAATATTCACAAGGTCATATCCGGAGAATCTATTACTAGATTGGAAACAGTTAGACAAAGAAAAGATGGAAGCCTCATCGATATAAGCCTGACGCTTTCACCAATTCGAGATTCAAATGGAAAGGCGTTCGCCGTGTCAGCGATTAGTAGAGACATTTCCGAAAGGAAACAAGCAGAAAGAGAACTCCATCGATTACACCAACAATTGCAGGAAAGTGAAATGAAATATCGTACACTATTCGAACATGCAACTGATGCGATTTTCTTATTAGAATTGAATGATGATCGAATCCCAACTCGATTTCTTGAAGTAAACCCAGTTGGATCTAAAAGGTTTGGATACAGTAGGGAAGAACTTCTCTTGAGTCCATGTGCCGAAATTGTTGATCAAAGTTCTCAAATGTTCATAAGATTTATGAACAAAATTAAAGAAGGAAAACATTCGTTCACTTTACAAGACGAATATGTTTTTGAAACAGGGAAGAAAATGCATCTTGAGTATAGTGTCTGTGTTTTTAACTTGAATGGAAAGGAAGTTTTACTTGTTATTTCTCGAGATGTTACCGAACGGTTTAAAACGGAAGAATTATTACGGAAATCAGAGAAGCTTGCTGTCGTCGGACAATTAGCAACAGCAATCGCCCATGAAGTTAACAATCCTTTAACCGCAATGAAAGGGTTTATGCAACTACTAAAATCAACGGAGAATGAGAACAATCAGCGTTATATAAATGTGGTGTTATCAGAGATTGAACGAGTAGAAGTGATTACCAATGAATTCATGACGGTAGCAAAACCACAAGCAGTAAAGGTTCAACCTAATGATCTAAATATATTAGTAGAACAGGTTATAACCTTGCTTCAACCACAAGCAACGATGAATAATGTACAAATCAGAACGGAATTTAAATCTGACATTCCCTTGATACCTTGTGAAGGGAACCAATTAAAACAAGTATTTATCAATATCTTAAAAAATGCAATTGAAGCGATGCCGATGGGAGGAGATATATTCATTCAAATCGATAAACCTGATGATCATCAAGATCAAGTAAGCATTTGTTTTATCGATCAAGGGTGTGGGATTCCAAAAGAACGTATCCCATATCTCGGAGAACCCTTTTATAGTATCAAAGAAGAAGGAATCGGCTTGGGATTAATGATCTGTTATAAAATTGTTGAAACACATCAAGGAATGATCGTTATTGAAAGTGAAGTGAATAAAGGAACGACAGTTGATGTCACTCTTCCTATCTATACTCTTCAAAATCAAGGCATTCATTCATTTTCTTATACTAAGTGAAAGTGTAGGAACGCGTTTTTCTTGACATACTAAATCCCTTGTCCATCTAGGAGGGTTTCTTTTTTCAAGAAAAAGTATTCTAGGGGGATAACAAGATTTGATACCTTAGCTTGATAAGCATGTGGCGCTCCCCCTGATTGGACTATGTTCTTGATACCCGACAATGAATGAAATGGTCGCATAGTTATCATAATAATCAAAGATACCCACAAAACGTACCAAATCGGTAATTGGAGGCTGAGATCAACTTGCGAATACTCATTCTTTCTCTTATGCTCTTTATACTTAGTGTTTGCTTTGTTATAACCATGGATCTGCTGGTGAAATTGCCTTTGCATGTTTCCATTACAAATATCCTGACTCCTTTTACATTCATGACGAAAGAGGAAGTAGTCATCATTTCCCTGGTTATGCTTTATGTCTTAACAAAACCGATCGTTCTTCATTTCATGGAGAAAAGGTAACCGTCAAACAGCGTGCATCACCGATCGGATCCGAACCGTCTCCGCAATCCACTCACCACCAAGAAAGCTATTGGGATGACCGTTCCAAACAGAACAAAAACCGTCTGCAGGGCTATATTCCCCTCCTCAATATGTTCTGAAAAACTGCCGGTAATCGTCATTGAAATAAGTAAAATGAGAAACCCCATGGGCAAAATGAGCTTCCGATGGTCCCGTATTTGAAACACATCTACAGCTGCTATCACTCCGGCATAAAAAAAGATCGCGATTTTAAAAAAATCACCGATAATTAACGTCAGAACGACAAATACGTCTAGTCTCTGAATAAACTCACCGATATTGATCAAACTGACCGTATGCAACAGGGGGAAAGTGGCCCGTCCGACGATATCATTCCCGAGCGCGGCGATATTCAAGGCACTGGAATAGCTGAGAATGAGTCCGCTAATCAACACAGCGGCGAACCCTGCTCTAACCCCCTTTTTCGGTTGATTCAAGTAGGGCAGCAGCATAGTGAAACAAATCAATTCACCGTGAGGGAATTCGATTGTCTGTTTCAATGAGGTTTTAATCACAGGGTCCCAACCATTGCCCAAGATCGGAAGCAGTCGGTTAATTTCGACTACTCCGGAAAAAAACAAGAGCAAGTTGATCAACAGTCCCAATATCACCAAAACAACCAAAAAAATTTGGGCCGTTCTTGCCAACACTTCAATTCCTTTATTCAAGACGTATGCGACCGACATGACCATAACAGCATTGATCACGATTATCGGTGTTTGGTCCAACACCGAACTGACAAGTAAATCTCCTCCATCACGTACATCTCTTGCCGCTCCATAGAGAAAGAAAAGAATGTAAAGCAACCCGATAGGACATCCAATCCATTTGCCCAAAATCTCTCTCATGTAACCGGTAAGCGGAAGCTCTGGATAAAGGCGAAAAAGTGAAGCATAAACAAAAAAAAGGAATAATCCGCCAACACCCCCCAGCAGAATGGCCATCCAAGCGTCTTTTTCCGCCATTATTCCCAAACTGACCACCAGCGCAGTCCCCATGTCAAACAACATAATTAACGAAAAAAATTGCCCTGGACTAATTCTTGCGTTTTCTACCTTATCCACCACCATTTCCACTTCGCATTATTACATTCACGTTCCTATATTTTAGAGATGTATCCCCAAGCATACTGATCTAGGTTAAAGGTAGGGGATGGATACTTTCTGGAAAACAATGGTGAAAGTCCATGCGTCATGTTTGGAAACACTTCCCAATTTATAGAATAATAGTTAAGATGAAATAAAAATGAAATTTAAATAGAAAGGAATGAATTCGATGCGTGGGATCTATTCGAACATCCTATTGGTTGTAGGATGGCTTTTATTAGCTTTTAGCATTTATTTATTTTTATGGACTTTTATTGAAGTAAACACATTTTATATTGGTGTTTGTGTTCTTGTTATAGGATTGCTTCTCTATATTTCTCGAAAAAAATGGAAAATCATTCAGGAAATTCCCCTTCCCTTTACGATAGATAGAGTATGCCATCAAGAAACGCGAAAAAGCCAAGGCAAGATTTCCTTATGAAGACCTAAATCGTAAAAATTCAAAAATAGAGGGTGATACATATTAGACATGATTATAATATGTATTACCCTTTTACTTTTTGTTCAATAAAAGCGCCCTTCGTATTGGAATAAGAATGATATGAAGTTAATATTTCCAACAAATCATTGAATTTAGTTAGCTATACCTAACAAAACTTCAGCTATAATCTCATCGGATATTCGTTTATCATCCTTACTCATTAGCCAACCATCACTTTCAAAAAAGGGGAAGATTAGAACCTCTTACAGCTTCAGTGACATAAGTGCTTCATTTCCAATGTTGAGCTTGAATCTTTTTTTGTATTATTCTTTAATTGGTATAGCATATTCACGAACTCACCCTCAAATTTAAAACACTCAAAAAAGAAATTCCTACTTTTTTGAGCGTAAGTTTTGACTATACATTGTAATTGTCAGTGTCTAAAAAGGTGTATTTCTTCCATCCTACTTTTCTATTTAACAGTTGTGTAAATAATGTATTTACAACCCCAGCTACTTTTTCAAGACCTTGTGCAATAAAAAAAAGAGAGCAAACTGTGAGACATCCTCACCTATAATAAGAAAAGCCCTCTTCATAGAGAGAGAGAGCTTTTCCTAGTTATTTATTTCAGATAAAAAACTTCCTTCAGTGGTTGAATTGGTTCAGCCTCATTAAAATCGAAGGAACCTTCCACCATTTTTGAAGTAATCGCATTCCACTTATTGCAGATTTCACTTTTTGCAATGTAGTCAAATGCGGCTTCAACATCATCACATTCAAAACAATAGAAAAATTGATTTCCATTTTGGAAAATAGAATAGTTGCTTAATCCCGCTTTCTTATGCTCTTCCATAATTTCTGGCCATGGATTAAGATGTAACTCAACATATTCTTCTAATTTATCCTCTTTGATTTTCCATGTCCAGGCAAATTTATTACTGTTTTTCATAGATCGTACCTCCTGCTCTCTGTAGATTCTAACCTTCTAATTAGTGACAATTTCTAAATCATTGATCGCTCCTACTAAATTTTTGTAAGCTTTATCAATTTTTTTGTCACTTTCATCTTCAACTAGTAGAACAGATTCAGCCTTGGTTACCGCTGTTTGTAAGAAATGATAGCTTTTATCTGTATATTTATTAGAATCTAAATGGCTTGCTTCTTCAAGTAATGTTATCATTTCTTCAAATCATTTCCGTACTTATCTAGGTGAGAAATAAATTGATATTCCCCAGAACCGACAGTATAAACGGCGAAACCATTATCCATTTCTTTAAATGTTATTCCTTCAGCATGGTGTGCAAAGGTCTTTCCAACTAAAATCTCCCATTTATTATTGGCAGGAACGTAGACTGTTGCTGTTGTGTTAACAGGAACACTTAACTAAGCTGATACTTGTTCTCCCTTTGTTCAAAGGACGATTTAATCGTTCCTTTTATTGTTGGGATCTCAATCTTAGCTTGGTTAATATCTCCAGGTTAGTGCTTTACCTGGACTTCTTCATAAGCAGGTTTTAATGGTTTAATTCCGAACAATTCTCTTGGTACAATATAGGCGGGCGATGCTGACCAAGGGTTAGAATAGGTTAAATTTGATTTTTGACTTGGGTCCCAAGCCTCCATAGACGATCCTGCTCCAAGGTCAATCATATGCATCCAACTGTTCTGTTCATCTGAAGTTAATAAACCACTGCTTCATGATCAAGATCATTTCTGAAAAGGGACTCTAGTAAGAATGGAGCACCGTAAGCTCCTACAATTTCTGCATATCTAAACACACGATAACCCCAGTGCTCTAAAACTTGTGGTCCATCCTTAAGATTCCATTTGTCAAGATAAGTGTTTCCAGTTCGCATTTTATATCGTACTGTTTCCGGTGATTCCAGTTTTTCACCTAAGTAAACATAACTAAATGACATCTTATAGAAACTGAAAGGTAAATTCTACATGACATACAGTACTTGGTTTTTTTACATGAAAATCAAGAAGATAAAATTCTTCTCTTTTCCCAAAATGATTTAAAAATTCATTCTTTAGGATTGCTAGCTCTAGTTGATCACGGTCAAATTTTATTTTCATTTTTTGATCGCCTTCCAAAATGACTCCTTCAGAATCATCAGTAATTTCAATAACAGGAGTAATAAATCGTTCAACAATTGAATCTGCACTTTCTGAGAACTGATAAGTATCTGTCAGCATCAGCTCAGGTTTAGCATTCTTTTTCCATGTAAATCTTCTAACTAACTTATCTAGAGTTTCAATGGCATATGCTTTTGCAAGATTCATTTCAAGTATATCTTTGTCTTGCTTAATTGACATATCTGTTATATTTGCATAGTGAGAGGCACCCTCTACTTGATATTGATTATTTATGATTGGAACAGAATGCCCATGTGAACCGTTACATAAAAATGTATAACGCTCTTGATTAAAGTATGCGTCACAATACATTCCACTACCTAGGTCTTTTAAAAAAGTTTCTCCATTTGATTGTAAGATAAAATGACCGATATCATTATGATTATGAGGCTCGTCATTATGACCACCTTTACACGCAAAAACATATGGATTATTTCTTGAAATTAGCCACTGTGAATCATTAAGATAGTAGGTTGCATTATGCCAATACTCCCCTTTGTTATTCTCATCAAACCAAAGTAAATTCCTAAACGCAGGTGCCCATCTACTACAATGATCTTCGACATATGAAGCACGAAGCACAGTTTCTGGGACTACAAGGTCATGGTAAATTCCTTTTAAATAATGACTAAGTCCTAGAAATACTGTTCCTTTTTCAGTTGAGTCGGAGAAATTAACAACTTGGTTTTTATGAATAAAACATTTTTGTTGAAAGAGAGCAATTTGATGTACTTTTTCTGTGGTAAACAAATCAATTGCACCTGCTGTTTTTGACTTTAGCAGATCTGCAAAATAGACATAATAACCAAAACCATATTGCCAGTATCCATATCCTTCCACACACGCACCATCATCGTTAAATCCCTTTAAGTAATATTGCATCGCGCTGAGAACACGTTCTAAAATAGCTGAAAGCATCTCTTCATCTTCCAATACATGTAATGCAGCTGAACCGATTGAACCAGCACAAACTGCAGCCCAATTATGAATGGATTGCTCCCATTCAAATTGACTTTGATTATGGAATGGTAATAGGACCCTCCGGTACACTTCCTGCATCATCTGTTTTTGAATTAGTGGGTCAAGAAGATGCTTAGTTAACTTAAAGATTTCACTAAGCGTAAATGCTGTTTCAGCAGCAAAAAGATCAATTGTATAACGAGGATGATGCAAGGATTGAATAAAAGAATCGTCAAGATTTGTTTCCATCTTAGGATTATTCGTTAAGTGCGCAGGTAAACACCAACTATACTCATGACATATGGACCAAATGGTCTCATGCAACTCTTTTAAGAAGATTGATTGATTTGGTTCTAACAAAGACATAATGGCAAATGTATTTAATCGTCTTCTCTTTGCAAAGTAGACCTTTTCGTACTCAAGTCTTGAGCCTGTCTCTCTAAAAATAGTAAATTCAGAAAACGTTAACTCTCGAATAGGTTCTCTAAGCAATCTTTTTACCTCATCCCTTATTTCATCAAGTAAAGGATGATAAGACGTTTTTTCCTTAATTGTTTTAAACCATTTGTTTTGCTCTTCTTGTGTTGAAAATAAAAGAGAAAACGTATTTTTGTCTACTAATTTTCTAATTTGCTCAGATTTCATATACATCTTAACTTCACCTCGAAGTTATCATTTTATAATGAGCTCCTGCTGATGCCTTCGTTTTTTTTTTAAGGTTTCATATTGGAAGACTTGAAAGACTTGATTGTTCTAAGTTTGATAGTTTAACATGTGCAATAACAGAAGAATCCATTGCAATCATCATAAATTTCTCTTCCTAACAAAAGGATAAATCATTAAATTGGAATTTCTATTAAGTTGCAACTTTGAAAACGGACAACTATTTTTTCATTTGTAATACTTATATCCGGAACATCATCCCATCTATGCTCATGGCTATTACTTTTTGGCTCACCAAATACAGCGCTGACTAGCCAATTTGTGCCAGGTTTAATTCTAGTTTTGATCGTTGGAATGACAGTACGTGAGTGAATGAGATTTGTATTTGAATTTGGATAAACTAACTCAGCGTTTCCATCACCTTGGAGGCTCTTAATACCACTCGCTCCCCATGACATTTTTGCTAAGCATTCTTCTTTACTTGGAGTAGTCTGTATTTCAGCTTTTACGTTTTTATTTTCAATCCCTAACGCAAATCCGCCATCAGCTGCATCTAAAAGTCTTTTTGTATCAATACAATGAATTCGTATATGCCAAGGAGTACCTGGTACGAGCCATGTTTTAACCTCAACATCATTCCAAGGCTTCCATCTTGTATAAATAAAATGATCCTCAATTAAATACTCCTCACAGAACCTTTTTACTCTATATAGATTATCGCCTTCACTTAAGGCTAACATCGAGTCAAATGCTCCCTGTGAAAGACCCCACTCTGCTCGTGGAACACTAAATCCAAACACATTTGAATAAACAAACTTTTCATATTTAGCTGACGTATGAGTATGTTCATTTGTTGATAGATGACCAGAGTTGAAAGCAAGAATATGTTCACTATCTTCATCTCTACATATCACCATATGTGGTTCTTTTTGAATCACTGTCTCTTTCATTTCTGGTAGCGGTTCTTCCTCAGCCTTCCAAAATGGGTGCTCTTCATGTAGCGCTAGTGGTAAAAACGTTTTTAATGCCCAATATGGAGAACCAGGAGAATTATAGTTTTCCGCCATTACTAGATTAGGATAAGTGTACCCAATTGTTAGAATTCCATTTTCATTAAAAATAGGTTGCTGGAACCACCATCGTAAGTTTCTAAGTAAGAGCCCCTTCATCACACCTAAAGAGAATGGTTTTATTTCAGCAAATACCGCTGCACTCCAAAATGCAGATTGAGCGAATCGATACGTTAGACTTCTGCCATAAGGTATTGAAGAACCATTTGATGAAAACCAAGAGATAAAATCTTTTGCAAAAACCTCTGCCCTAGATTTATATTGTTGTGAACGAATTGGATCATCGTTTTCCATCAGCTTTGCATAGATTAGTCCATAATAATAAATTGCAAAGGGTACATAATAGTCACAATGCCCATTTATTCCGTCTGAATACCAGCCATTAGATAAGTAAAATTGATCGATACGCTCTAAATTCTCTTCAACTCTTTCGTTATCAAAGGGTTGACCAACATTTTTTAGACCTAAGTTCACTAACACTGGAAAGAAAAGCCAATTACAATCCCAAACCTTGTATCGATTAATTTGACTTAACCAATTACTAAAATTAACTTTTTCTTCATCACTAAGAGGTTCCCATACTTTTTCAGGAATAAGCAGAAGCGCCACTCCAAAAACAGCCATCTCTACTATTTTCTGATCATATTCATTTATATCTCCCCAATATTCCTCATGAATAGGGTTTGTTCCATTTTTTATCCCTTGAAGTTGCATCTCCCAAATATCATATTCCATATCTGCACCAGCGAGAAACGGGACTAGGCCCCATAAAATTCTTGAAAAACCCTCCATTTCTGCAATAGCGTCGGAGTATGCTGCACTTGTGTTTCCTAGCTGTATACGAGCGAAGCCTTTGCTGTAATAGGGCTTTAATGGGTTACAGATTTGTTTTATTAGTTCACATATATCTTTTCTTGCTTTAATAGGATTCATTGTAACGGGTGAATTACAGGTAATCATGTGGCTAAATTCACTCCTAATTAAGCACTAGATTTTTATCTCCATTCTTACTTTCACTTAAATTACCAAAATAATTCTTTATGACCTTTTAAGATAGATAGTCCTTCTACAAAATAGTAGTCACCGTAAATAAGTGGTACATCGAGGTTTTTGTCTTCTGGATAATGACTTGTACCATGAAGAATCAAGCCATCCTGATCATGATTTTCCCAATCCCCATAGTTTTCATATAAGGATTTGAGAATCTTAACACCAGCATCTTCGTAAATTTCAGCTTCTGTTGGGGCTACATGCTTAGCAAGAAGGAGTAATCCACATGCTGCAATAGCTCCTGCAGATGAATCTCGGTATTTCGTTACACCCTCTGGAAGCCTAAAGTCCCAATGTGGTACATAGTCTTCTGGTAAATTAGCAATAAAAAAGTGGGAAACATTTTTTGCTGCTTGTAGATACTTATCTTCTTTCGTATATCGGAAAAGTAACGATAAACCATAAACTGCCCATGATGCACCTCTGGACCATGCAGAATCAGGTGCGAAGCCTTGCCCTCCAATGGCCTCAACTCTTTCACCACTCTCTGGATCAAACCGGATAATATGATGAACAGAGCCATCTTTTCGAATAAAATTTGCTAAAACTGTCTCTCCATGTTTCTTGGCAACATGACTATATCTTGGATCACCCGTAACCTCTGATGCCCAAAATAATAGCGGTAAATTCATTAAACAATCAATGATTGCCCAGCCTGAATTATCTTCACCTTCATACCATGGATTCCATGCTCGAATATAGTTTCCTGAAGCGTTGAACCTTCCCATCAGTAAATTTGCTACCATAAGTGAAAGTCTTTTTGAATCTACATCATTTAGAAGCTTATACCTCGCAACACTTGTTAACGTCCACATAAAACCCATATCATGATCAAGCTTATAAAAATCCGTAATGACATTATCTAGCCTTTCTTCACAATGTTCGGCTATTTGTTTTAATGACTCATCTTTCGTATCACGGTACACTAACCAAAGTAAACCTGGCCAAAACCCTGCAGTCCACCAATAAGGTTCTTCTAATTGGTAAGTACCATTCACACTTGCATGTGGGAAGTTTGCACCGATCTTTTTACTCGTTCTCTCAATCTTAGCATTAACCTTTAACCAAGCCTCATCTACCCATTCTAAATTATTAGGCATAATCTCTCACCTATCCTTTTTTGAAAATTTTAAAGCCCTTACAATAACTAAAAAGAAAGTAATACCCAAGCTGAGTTTGTAGAACTTTCCTTACGATTTTTCACCTCTAAATTCCAATGGAGTTACACCAACATAATTTTTAAACACCTTTATAAAATAACTTTGATTATCATATCCAAGTCTTTCACAAATTTTTCCTACTGGATCAATCGTTTGTTCAAGTAACTCTTGAGCTCTGGACATTATTAATTTTGTCACATATTCCACAAACGTTTCTCCAACCTCTTTTTAAACAAACGACTAAAATAACTCGGGTTCAGATAAAGATGGTTCATCAAAAAAAAAACATTTTCCATTTTATCGTCACCTTCTTTTAAGCTTTTTTGTATGATGATCTACCTTTATTATGAATCTCTCCCATGCTAATGAGAATTCACATGAACAATTAAGTATAAAGACAGAAATACAAGAAATATCCATTAATAATGGTAGGTAAAAAGACTATGTTTTCAACAAATCCAAAATCTGGTTGCATTTTGTACACATAACTAAATTCGGACCTTGCTGTTGTTTCACGATTTGTGTTTTTTGATGTTCACATTTTTTCAAGTTGCAGCACCTCTTGTTAATCATCATTTTTATTTTTCGCATCCATCTCTAAGATGGATGATTAAATCCTTTACTGCAGGCATTGTTTCGAAACTGTCAAGCAGCTAATCAGACATTTTAATCCCCCTAAAAATTAGGAAGATAGTCAATTGGACGTAGGTATATGATTTCAGAATATTCAGACACATAGAGACAAAGTTATTTCTATTTACCTGCGAACAATTGTGAAGAGCCTGGGAATGCAGGTCTCTTCACATTTTTATTAAATCCTTTGAATCATAACCTCAAATTCCATTCCTTCGTTTGCCTTTATCAGGTGCTCATCGTGAACAGGTGCTCCCCAGCTATCATCTCCGCCGACACCCATTTGCCTTCCTGCCACCGTTACAACGGTATAATGGACATTCGGAAGTTCAAATATATGCTGGGCATTTTCAAGTTCGAAAGCCGTGTATGGTGAAAAATTGCATTCTAACGGTTCATAAATCGAAGAAATTCTAATTCCTTGTCCATTACGGTTTGTCAAGTTGACCCTTCTAACTCCTGTACGGTTGCCTGACTCCTGTGGCATCACATAGCCTGATAGATTTTTAGATACCTGATTTTTAAAGATACCGAGCCTTGCTCCCCTGTTACGATCAGAGTAATTCTCCTCCGGACCCATCGCGTACCACTCCAATTGGTCATAATCAGCCGGAACCTTGAAGTGCACCGCAAACATCGGCATTTGCGGCAGATTTTCAGCACCTTTGTAAGCAGACTTCACGCGGACGCTTCCATCTGGGTAAACCGAGTAAACGGTCTTAACTTCGACGTCATTATGAATCGAGAATTTATAGGTAAAGGCAACGCTCACTTTACTCTTGTTTTCTTCCACTTGGACATCAACGCATTTCCTTGCCAAGCTCGCCAAGTACCAAATTCCGGAATGGAAGCTTTGTGAAAATCCTCGATCATTATCCGTAGTCGCTCTCCAGAACAACGGCGCCGGAGGAAGGGCAATCATCTCTTTACCCGCATAGTTCAACGAAATTAGACTTCCTACCTGTTTCGAGAACATGGCTGTAAAATCCCTGCCGTGAACGCCAATATTGATATCCCCGTGGGCAACACGTAGTTCTCCGCTTACAGGCGCTATTTCCTTAGAACCAATCTGATACACAAACTTACCGAAGGCAATTTCATACCCTGCTTCTGCCCAAAGCATGCTTTGCTTCAGCTTTAGAGAAGTTTGAACACAATACTCACCGGGATTACTTGAGATGCTCTCAGGCCAGGCAAATTCGAAACGTCCCTCGCTTTGAGGTTCAATAGCTGCAGATAGAGTGTTTCGGTACAACTCCTCCCCTTCAAGGAATAGGGCACATTCCAACTCATAATCTACTGTATTGGAAAACAGACTCTCATTCTTGATGGTGACAACCGTTTGGTCAGTTACAAGCTTGAAGTTTTGATATAAAAATTTTACTTCCTGCATCTTTGGTGAAAGCTCACGGTTCGCATATACAATTCCATTTGTACAGAAACCGTAATCCGTCGGACGATCTCCAAAATCCCCACCGTATGCAAGGAATTCGTTTCCATAACGGTCCTTCTTATAAATCGACTGATCGATATAATCCCAAATAAATCCGCCTTGGTACATTGGATACTTCTTCTCTAAATCCGTATATTTGTACATGCCGCCAAGTGAATTTCCCATTGCGTGCATATACTCACAGCTAATATAAGGCTTTTCAGGATTTTCTTTTAAATATTTTTCAATGTCTGCAGGCTTCGCATACATGCGGCTTTCCATATCACTCGTATCGTTATAGTCACGATTGTGGAAAACACCCTCATAATGAACAAGTCGGCTTGGATCAACCTTCCTGAAATAGTTGGAGACATTTAGAATTACTTCACCTGCGAACGATTCATTCCCGCAGGACCAAATCAGGATCGATGGGTGGTTCTTGTCCCGCTCCACCATTGAGATCGCCCGGTCCAAGACAATGTCCTCCCACTCCGGCTTATTCCCAGGAATATTCCATGACGGCTCGACAACTCCCATCTTTTGCCATGATCCATGGGTTTCCAGATTCATTTCATCAATGACATAAATTCCGTACTCATCGCATAACTCATACCAATAACTTTGATTCGGGTAATGGGATGTCCGTACTGCGTTAATGTTATGACGCTTCAGTGTCTTAATATCCCAGAGCATGTCTTCCTTTGTAACCGCACGGCCGTGGCGGGGGTTAAATTCATGACGGTTGACCCCCTTGAGCACAATCCGCTTCCCGTTGAGGTGCATGATTTTATCGACGAGCTCAAATCTTCTAAAGCCGACCTTCTGAGGAACAACCTCTAACAAACTTCCAGACTCGTTATAGAGATGAATAAATAATTTGTACAAATAAGGACTTTCCGCACTCCAAAGCTCGGGCTTTTCGACAGGCATGGAAATTGTCCACTTGCCATCGGTATGTTCCCCATTTGCTGTTGCAACAAGCCCGCCTTTGACATCGACTAATTCAGCTGTTATTTTTGAAGGAGCCGACCCTTGAAGCTTAAGGTCTGCTTTAAGCGAACCTTTAGAAAAAGTTGAATCCAACTCCGGATGGACACGTAAATCAAAAACATGAATTTCAGGTACCGTGTATAGGTAAACATCGCGGAAGATTCCTGAAAATCTCCAAAAATCCTGGTCTTCCAGCCAGCTGCCCGTACTCCGCTGGTAAACCTCTACCGCAAGCTTATTCTCCCCTTCTGTTAAATAAGGAGTAAGCTCGAACTCTGCCGGGGTAAAAGAGTCCTCACTGTAGCCGACAAATTTACCGTTCAACCAGACATAGAAAGCGGACTCTACACCTTGGAAGGAAATATAAACCGGCTTGTTTTGCATATTGGTTGGAACGTTAAAGTATTTGGAATAGCTGCCGACTGGGTTATGATCTGTCGGGATTTCCGGAGGTCGGATCTCGTTGTGACCGTCCCATGGATACATTGTATTCACATATTGCGGCTTTCCATAGCCCTGGAGCTGGATGTGTCCCGGTACGGAGATATCCCCCCAGCCTAAGCAATTAAAATCAATTCTATAAAATTCTTTCGGTCGATTGTCGGGATTTACACTATAGAAGAATTTCCAGTTTCCGTTTAATTCATGACGCATTTTCATAGGAGTAGCGCTTTTTGCCTCCTCCATTGTTTCGTAATAATAGTGATCGGAGTGTGCCAGAAGTCGATTTACTGCAAACACATTCACGTCCGTAAGCCAATTTAGGCTGGGAATAGTCTGTACTATTTTTGAAATCGTTGTCATAAACTATTACACTTCCTATCTATTTTTTCTACGTCCACTATTTCATAGGCACATAAACCTGCAACAAAAAGATTTAAACATTATGGAATCACCTTGAGAAAACTGCCACTTCAAAGTTAAAAAAGCTAAAAGGAGAGGTGCACCTTTTTAATTTGTGCAGTACTCCCTCTGTTATTAGTTATAATATTTATATTAGATTCGTTATCTTGCTAACCAGCCGCCATCCCTTCACAACAATATCTATTGCAAAGATTTCCGTAAGAGGTAAATAGAGCTTTTTTTAATTAAATCTCATTATAGTTATAGATTGCTTCGGAAATTCATAATCAATCGTATTACCTTTAACCGTAATTTCATGCTGCTTCGGTACTATTTTCTCAGGTGTTTCAAAGCTATTTTTCTCTTCTAATTCATAGCCTGACATTTCATAAATAGTGCCAAAAAGATCTCCTTCACCTATTTCTTCCAATTCTATTTGTGCTTTGACATGTGTACCTTGAACATTGACGACTTTGACAATAATATCACCTGTTAATGATTCAACACTTGCAGAATAATACAGAGGTTCAATCACTGGAAGCTTATCCTCTGTTTCATTGATTAGCTCACCGTCAATAAATGTACGAATATGTCTTCCAGTCACTTCTAATTCAAGATGATATTCTCTGTCTGTTTCGACAGCAAATAAACTCTGAGTTAAACATGAGCTTCTTCCGTTTACTTCTGAACACAGAACAGCATCTTGATTTTGCCAGCCACCAATTTCCCATAACAAACGATTCTTATTATCGCTTTGACCAAAAAAGAGCTTAAATCCTCTAACTCCATCTATTTTTTTAGCCTTAAAAGATAGCTGATAATTTTCCCATTGAATGTTATCAAGTTCAAATTCTCTACTATGTTCCAACACGAAATGAACATAGCTCTTTTCTTCTCCAGTTTCCATATTTCTTAGTTTAATATCATAATAATGTGCTATACTATGATCGTCGGCAAACATCACTTTACCAGTTATCGGCTTAGAAGAAGAAGTTTCAATAGCTTGTAATCCATTTGTCTCTACCTTCAATGTATAATCACCTTGATGGTGCATAAAAAGCTTTTGAACATAATAGTTAGGAGTTCCAAAGACACTATGATTGTTAAACCAAATAAGGTCCGGCTTCCAATTCACATAATCGACATTACAAAGCATAGGTGCATAACATGCTAATCCTACTGCATGTGCGTTTTTTTCAAGACCTATCATAAAAGCCGCTTCAACCAAAGCATTATAGTAAGTATTCCCCCAGGAAGCATACTCTCCCAAAAATACCTTTGGGTCATCCTTCTTAAATTCATCATAGCGATGATAATTTGCTAAAAACCACTCTGGAGATTGATAGTAATGTTCATCAACAAAGTCAGACTTGTTATCTCTAGCAGACTTCCATCCCCTGTCATATTCACTACCTGCCGCAAATGGACCACTAGTATTAATTAATTTGATTTCTGGATGCTTCTCCTTAATGGCCTTATGAAAATATTTATATCGTTCGAAAAATGGTTCTCCTACTTCTTCGTTTCCGATTCCTAAATACTCTAGGCCAAATGGTTCTGTATGTCCGAGCTCTGCCCGCTTCGCCCCCCAAACAGTAGATGTATCTCCATTGGCAAATTCGATTAAATCAAGGGCATCATCAATCCAAGGCTGTAATTCTTCAATTGGTACAATCCGTTGATGATGAGGATCGTAGCCTGCTGGCAATATCGGAATAGGCTTTACTCCTATATCCTCACAAAATAGGAAATATTCATAGTAACCTAGCCCTAATGTTTGATTGTATCCCCAGTTGCTCTTACGTGCTGGTCGTTTTTCAACATCACCAATCGTATTTTTCCAGCGATACATTGAGTCCCTGTCATCTGGATTGCCATCATGCACAAGGCATCCACCTGGAAAACGCATAAATTTCGGCTTCAAATTAGCTAGTAGCTGTGCGATGTCCTCTCGCATTCCGTTCGGTCGGTTTTTAAAAGTCCGTTCAGGGAAAAGGGAGATCATGTCAAAATACATTTTACCTTGTTCTGTCGTTGTCAAAACAAGACGACTGCTGTAATCGGTTTCGTTTGCCGATAAGATTATTTCATATTTCTTCCATTCTGACGAATTTATTGTGATTTCACCTTTTGCATAAACACTACCTTCGGTGCATTCTAATGTAACAGTAATTAGTTTAGTAGAATTTGTAGCACATCTAGCATAACAAGTAAAAAGATAGTTTTCCCCTTTTCTGACTGGAATACCGGTATTGAATCCTTGATTCATAACCCCAGCACCCGCTCCAGGCTCTTCTACTGAAAGGGTCAGATAATTTGTATTTTTTTCATTAAGAGGACTTTCATTTTCAACAACAATCTCAGCTTTTGCGTTATCGCGTTCCACCTTTTCCCATGCTGTTAATGTATGATAATCCTTATGGTCAATAGGATCAAATTCGAAGGAACGATTTTGGACTAACTCAGCATAAAGCCCCCCATCAGCTGCATGATTTAAGTCTTCAAAGAAAATGCCAAATAAATCTCCTAATTTCTCTCCTCTTTCTTTTGTGAGTACCTTTATTACTATTTTATCAGACAATTTTATTCACCTATATCTTCTATTAATTTTTATCTTTACCAATTTGTTTGTCTACATCCACCACAGACTTTTCATCGATAAAGTTAATTTGACTTATGCACGTTTTACGTAGTAAAGACGTCTCCGGATCAATTAGTCGATGATAAACTAAATACCAATCCTGCTTGTATTCGGTCATTGATGCATGTCCAGTATCAAAGAAATGTTCTGACGGGCTAGTAACTCGATTGTTTTCTGGAGTTTCATACGGTCCGTAAATATATTTTTAATCATCTTGCCCACTCCCTTTTTGACTTATTTTAAATACACTTTTTGCAACCGGTTGTATTCCTCTTGTGTAACAGGAATGACCGAACCATGTCGTGGCTTAAATGGCAATGAAAATTCTTTAGGCATTACCCATTTACCTGAAGCCAGGTCCGTTGTTTCTAACGGTAGATACCCTCTTAGCCCATATTCATCAATAAATAAATACCATTTCTCCTCCACATTTGACTTAAATACAATCGGTCCTTCACCACGTTCCATAAATTCTTCTTCTATATTTTCGTTTAAAAGAGTAAAGCTCGGATCAAAGAAAGAATCTCCTTGTTCCTGAAACACATGCTTCCCTTTACTAAATCTATAAAATTGACCTTGATGTTCAATTAAAGTGGTGTCTATTATAGAATACCCGTAATCGATGAAGACTTCTGGCTTTGTAAAATGGTAGAAATCCTTTGTTTTCACATAAAACATTTGATGATACCCTTTTTCTTCATCACGATCCTTAGCAGGCATCATAGAAGCCCAAAAAATAATATATTCTTCTAACGTTTTATCATAATGAATTTCAGGAGCCCATGTACAGCCAGCTTCTGGTGGAGCTAATTCTACCATTCTTTGTTCAGACCAATTGATCAAGTCTGTTGATTCCCAAATCATAATTGACCTGCTGCCTTCCGTCACAGACCTGTGCCAATTTCCGTTTCCATGTATTTTAAGATCGGTTGCAACAAGGTGAAATTTATCTCCTTCTGGTGACCGAATAACAAATGGGTCCCTTAAACCCTGTTCACCCAAACTAGATGTAAGAACTGGCTTCCCACCATTTAACTGCTGCCAATGTAGTGGGTCATTTCCTTTACTTAATGCATAATATACTTGTTCACCATATTCATAATCTTCACCTGTGAAATAAATGAATAGATAGCCTGCTACTTCTTCTTGATTCTTCATATCTTTGAACCTTCCAATCTTTAATATTGTTAAAAGCCTGTTTTAGGAATTCCGGAAGGTGGAGCAGGTAATGGCTTCTCCACTCCAGTCCTTATGGGGTAAATACGATCATGTGCCATTTTCACTTGTTCTATAAATTCCTCGTATGGTCGTTGGCAAACATCAACAAAACCAATCTGATAATTTTCACCATCAAACCTTCCTAATACCGCTTGGTCATTATATTGAAAATAATGAACCCCTACTAAGCCTGGAATAGTAGCTGCTTGTTCAACATAATAACGATAGGCTTTTCCTCTATATGCTTGTGTAGCTACCGCTCGTATGCCGTAAGCGAGAAGCCCCACATCCGCTGCTCCAAAGTGAAATTCACCAATCATTACAGGCATATTTAATTTTTTACTGATATGTTCAATCTGCTCTGCATCCGGTTTCAATTGATATGAGTTTATCGAAAATACATCAAACACCTCACAGCCCTCTAATAGGTCATCGTTTGAAATCCAGGCATAGCGCATGCCAAGATTTAAATGATTAGGATCTACCTCTTTACAATAGTTAGAAGGCAATTCGACATATCTACGTATTAAAATTCGATTAAATGAGGCAAAGTCTTTTTCACGATTTTCACTTACAATTCGCTCATATTGATATTCATCAACTATATGTTCAAAGCATGAAAAAGACGATCCCCACGATTCATTTAAATTCGTTATCGTTTCGTATTTTTTCTTTAGCCATTGAATAAATCTTTTCTTACTCTCAAAAGGATACGACTGTTCCATCATCAATTCCGTTAAATTTAAACGATCAACAAAAGCCCAATGTGGCTCATTTCTAAGAAAATATCCGATGAGCAAAGGGTCTTCTTTTAGTGGTTGAAGCTGTTGGGCAAATTCTTTTGCGTTAACATCATATTCATCACTAAAGACATCAGGAAAATCACGAAATATTTTCATCTTTGTCGTAGGAAAATCATTTAACGGGTAAACATAAGGGATTCCAGAAAACTTAATAAATTCCCGCTGAGACCAATTTGCGATTGTATTCATTTTCCATTCTTTCAAGCGATTTGTTGTTATCTCTGCCCATTTTTCCCACCAAGAGTTTCCGTAAGCCCGAATCATATTAGCAACAGCATAGCTAAACCCATGGTTTGTCCATGCAGCCTCATATTTTCCTTTTTTATCTGGAAGCCATGAAACTAAATGCTCCATTCCCGAAACTTTCATAGTATCGTATGGTTGAATACAATCGATACCTGTACTAAACATTGCATATCCATCTGGATCGACTAGCCACCATTTTTCGCCGTCAAATTCTGTTCGAAAAAAACCAGTTTTCCGAAACTGTAATTCTTTCCACCCTCCGAACCTACTTAATTCTTTGTTTTCGCTTTTATTTTGGTGATTTAACTCTTTTTTTAGGTATTCTTCTAGCTCCTTTAGAGACGATGTCTTACTATGCCAATTTTTAATTGCTAGTTGTCCCATTTCATCAATATAAGGTTTTCGATCGCATAAAAATGTAGGCTCATCTTCTCGTAGCTGAATCTTGGAAATTTCAAATCTTCGCCCCTTTTGTGACGGGATAGTTTCAATACTAAAACCATCTATTTTCGATCGATCAATGGAACTGTCACCTCGGAGTACACATTGCAGACTACCTGGATTACGATCGAGAAACAATTTTTCACCATTTAATGCTTTTAAAGGAAAACACAATCTTGTTTTAACATATGGAAGTATTCCGTTATGAACACTAATATACTTTTCATCTTGCCTAAACTTTAAAATAATAACCAATACATCTTCACATTCATGATAGATATCGGCTACCAAAAAATCATAGTGTGACCAAATGCGTGCATCATATTTTTGTATATCTAATTCAATATTTCCTCCTGCTGGAAATGTTTCAACATGCAATATCTCGTTTGATACGATTTGCTTCTTTGTATATTTACTTGTATGGAATGTATTTACAGTTAATTGCACGGTCATTCACCTAACTTTCTATTTGCGCTATTCTTTTACTGATCCAAGAACAATTCCTTTAACAAAATATTTTTGTAAAAACGGATATACAAGTAATATTGGCAGTGCACCAATAAAAGTTTGAGCTGCTTTAACGGTTCTTTGTGACAGATTTTCTAGTAGGCTAGGGTCCGTGCTTATCTTACTCATGTCCTGTTGTACAACGATAGTCTGTAAAAATGTAGCTAATGGGTAGTTATCTGCTTTCATCATATAAATCAAACCATCAAACCAAGAGTTCCAATGAAAGACCATTGTAAAAAGTGTAACTGTAGCAATACCTGGCATAGATAATGGGAGATAAATCTTAAATAATATTTTAAAGAACCCCGCCCCATCTATAAGAGCTGCCTCTTCAAGTGAACTCGGGATAGTTCGAAAGAAATTCATTAATAAAATTAAGTTAAAAACATTAAGGGCACCCGGCAAGACAAGAGCCCAAATTGTATCAATCATATTCAATTTACTAATTAAAATATAATTTGGTACTAATCCACCTGAAAAAAGCATTGTAAATACTAAAAACCACATATAGTAATTTCTACTTTTAAAATTTTTTGATAATGCATATCCTGCAAAGATAGTGACTGTCATCGCAATAAATGTTCCAAGAACTGTACGGTAGAAAGTATTAAATAAGGCTTGCGTAAACTGTGGATTTGTTAACGTCTTTTCATACGCATCCCAAGTAAAATCGACTGGTAATAGATTAATAATATTTGCAGAAGCTGCTGCTTTTCCACTGAACGAAACTGCTAACACATGTATTAAGGGTAAAACACACAAAATGGCCATAGAAATGAGGAAAATATGGTTAAATACACTAAACCATTTATAACCTATCGTTTTATGATACATAATGAATTACCTCCCTATAATTTTTAAAAGATACGATAATTTGCGAATTTATAAGCCATTCGATAAGAAATAACGATTAAAATAAAACTTATGACAGATTTGAACAATCCAACTGCTGTTGCAAAGCTAAAATCACCTTGTAACATCGATACACGATAAACATACGTATCAATAACATCTCCCTTGTCATATACAAGAGGATTATATAAGTTAAAAATTTGGTCGAAGCCAGCATTTAAAATATTTCCCAGCTGCAATGTACCAACAACTATGATAATTGGAAGCATCGCTGGAAGCGTAACATATAATGTTTGTTTGAATCGTCCTGCTCCATCCATTTCAGCTGCCTCATATAGATTTGGATTAACACCAGTAATGGTAGCCAAATATACAATCATTCCAAACCCAAACTCTTTCCAAATATCACTTACAATAAGCACAAACCGGAACCAATCTCCATCACCTAAAAAGAAAATAGGTCCTATACCGAATAAACCTTCTAGTATTCTATTAACTACTCCGCCTTTAACGGAAAGAAGATCAATTAAAATTCCACCTAAGATTACCCATGAAAGGAAATGAGGTAAGTATACGAGTGTTTGTATGCTTCTTTTCATCCCAGATTTACGAATTTCATTTAAAAATAAGGCCATAACAATTGGTACAATCATCCCAAACACAATTTTTAATACTGCAATAAAAAACGTGTTCCAAATTATCTGCACTGAATCTTCAAATTGGAATATTGCTTTAAAATGCTTTAATCCTACCCATTCTTGGTCAAATAAACCGAGCCAAGGTTTAAAATCTTGGAAAGCTATGACAACTCCAAACATCGGTATATAGTGAAAAACAATTGCTAAAACAAGTGCTGGAAGAACCAATACATGGATTGGCCAAGTTTTCTTTAAATCTTTTAACGGAGTAAATACCTTTTTTGTTTTTGTATGAATCTTAATATCGGTAACGCTTACATCCTGTTTCAAAATGAATCCTCCCATCCAAAAATAGTAATTGAATTTTCTTTATTATCTGATATTATTATATCAATCTAAGGAATTCGAACCTATGTCAAGGTATTAACTTTTATATACCCATCTACAACTTTGTTTAATTGTTTATAAGATAGAATATTTATCAAAACTTTGTTGAACGTAAGGATTTCATTTTTTCACTTAAAAAAAAGTATATTGGCATCTTTTCTTAATAAGTCCATTAATGTAACCCCTTTCATAACAACAATCTTTCCGAAAAGAGCCTTACACAAGGATGGTGAATAAATGGTAAAATATAAAATTTTTAGAAATAGTATGATATTTTTGCTGATGCTAGTTATCCCCACATCGATTCTTTTTTCCTATTCACATAAAGTAAGTAAAGATGTAGTAAGAAAAACACTTGAAGGATCTGCTGCCAAACAATTAACGTTCTCTATGAATCAATTAGAAGATGATTTGCATCACGTAGAAATGCAGTCAAGCACGCTCCTATACGATTCAAGTGTCAAAGCTTTTGGAAGTTCAATTGATTTTTCGGAGTACTTAGACCATTTGATGGACAGAAAATATTTAGAAGAAAAATTAAAAATCCAGAGAAGTGTTAATTCATTTTTATATGATATAACGATTTATTTTCCAAATTATGATAAGGTCATCTCTACAGAAGATGGAAAAACATTTAATAAAGAATTCTTTAAAGCTGCTCCCTTTTATAAGTGGTTTACCACTACTAAAAATGGAGAAAAAAAGTTTCATTACCTTGTTTCAAATCCATATCATACAAAACCTAGTCTTTTAAATTCTTCTATTATTATTGAAGCTACTATTAATAGTAGCTATTTAAAAAACGTATTATCTAGTGTAGATGCATCTGGGATTGGGACATCTTTTTTATATTTTTCTAATTCTGAAATTTTTACTAACGCAGAAATTGATACGAAAATTATCAAGCTACTAAAAAATAATATAAATTTTAATAAAAATCATTCTACCATTCCATCACTTTCTGTTTTAGAACTGGGTAACAAACAATACCTAGTCCAGACCCTCTACTCTACATCACTAGAAGGAACATTGGTAAGTTTCATAGAGCTAGATGAATTTTTGTCTCCCTTAGAAAAAGTAAGCATGCTAGTGAATAGTAGTTTATTTGTTTTCTTTATTACTGGTGGTATTTTAACATTTATTTTATATCGACATTTTCGAATGAATATTAGACATTTAATAAAGAAAATCGATTTGCTTGGAAAAGGAGATTATAAAAGTCGTGTCACAATAAAAGCAAATAATGAGTTTGATTATTTGTTTGGACATTTCAATAAAATGGCAGAAAGAATTCAAACCCTAATTGAAAATGTGTATGAAGAACAAGTTCGAACCCGTGAAGCAGAGTATAAGCATTTGCAATCACAAATTAACCCACATTTTTTATACAATTGCTTATTTTACATCGTAAGTATGGCTCGTAAGTCTCCTGATGCAGTCATTGCAATGGCAGATAACTTGGCTAAATATTATCGATATAAAACGAAAAAACCCGGAAATCAAACATCATTACTTGATGAGATCAACTTAAGTGAAAATTACTTAAAAGTACAATCATTAAGAAATAAACGGCTTCACTATTCGATTAACATACCTGAAGAAATGCATGGGATCATCGTTCCAACTTTATTACTTCAGCCAATTATTGAAAACGCTATCAACCATGGGTTTGATCAAAAGAAAGAGTCAGGAAAAATCCTAATAAATGGTCATCAAAGTGAACAAAATTACGTGATAGTAATAGAAGATGATGGTATTGGGATGTCTAATGAAGAAATTAATAGGTTATTAAAACGTATCAATCAAAAACAACTTCTCGACGAGGTCGGTTGCGGGTTATGGAATATCAACCAAAGACTTGTTAACCAATATGGTCCTTCTTCAGGTATAGATATTACTAGGAGCAGCCTAGGTGGACTTTGTATAAAGATAACGATAAAGCGAGACTGCCATCAGTGGGGGTTTTCTTTATCCCCCACTGATGGCTAGCGAGACTTATCACGCTTAAAACGCCACGTCCTGTGGCTTTCGCCTGACTTGGACATCCTGTCCTTCGTCGGATCTTTACGGGCAGTTATCCCTTAAGCTTCTTCTTTGCTTCTCTAGAATCTTGAGGTGGGGGTTTTACTGCCCGTTAAGAATGGGATAAATTATCATCAAAAAGAGGTGTAGCAGGATGGAAATATTACTGGTTGACGACGAAGAATATGTTCTTGACTATTTAGAAGAAACGATTGAATGGAGTACATTCGGTGTTGAAAGAATTCATAAATCCTTTTCAGTGGATGAAGCATTAGACATTACGAACCAAGTTAATATTTCAATTGTTATAACAGATATTCGGATGCCTGAAAAAAGTGGCCTTGAACTTTTACAAACATTACGCCAAAGAAAGCCTGACATAAAGGTTATCCTCCTTTCTGGTTACTCTGAATTTGAATACGCAAAGATAGCGCTTAAAAATGGTGCGACTGATTATTTGCTTAAACCTATCCTGGAAGAAGACCTAATTGAGAGCATTAAAAAAGTCCTTATAGTAATTAATGAAGAAAAACAAAATAAAATAGACTTGGCAACCGCAAGAGATGTTTTAAAGCATGGAGCCTTCCGAATGAGAGAGCATCTTCTTCTCGATTTATTACACGGGAAAAAATTTAGCGATGATGAGCTTTTACAAAATATCCAACCATTAAATATTGATATCCATTTAAAGCAAGAATGTATTCTTGCTATGATAAAAATTGAAACAATATCAGATAGTTATTCAAAAGAAGATTTTGAGCTTTTTTCATCAACTATTTTAAATTTAGCTGAGGGATTATTTTATGGGAGGGAAACCACTCCAAATACCATTTGGTCATGTACCGATTATCATCATTTTATTATTATGGTCCTCCCGACTCATAATAAAAATGATTTCGAGCATATTCAATCGAAACTAAATGAACTGATAGAAATCGTAAATTCGTTTTTAAAGAGGTCAATTACAATCTTACTTTCACCTACATTTACCTTTTATCACGAGCTTCATTCAATTTATATTAAAACCTTAAATTATTTTTTAACAAACATGGTAAGCACGCCTAACACTATCCATACGATGGATCAGATTTCTACAAAAGGAGAATATAAAACATTATCAAAGCTTCATGAATCACCAGCAATTTTACATTTAATGGAGGGAAATAGGTGGGACGAGGTATCCGAAAGAATTGATGCTGTACTACAAGCATTAGATCATTCATCATGTCATACCCACAGTCAAAGGATAGAGGTTGTTTATTATTTATATAGTTGTTTTTCGTATATGTCACATCAAACTGGAGACCCAATATCAGATATCATTGGAGATTTATCATTCTTTCAAAGCCAGTTTCACTTCCACTCAACAGACCAAATTAGACAATGGTCTGAGTCATTGATTAACCAATATAAACGAAGTATTAACGAAGACAATGGAGGTAAATCTCATATCATTAGACAAGTACAAAAATTTATCGAAAATAATTTTAAAGAGGATGTTTCTTTAAATAAAATAGGAGAACATGTTTATTTACATCCTGTTTACTTATCAAGATTATATAAAAAAGAGACAGGTGAAAGTCTATCTTCCTATATATTACGTACACGTATGGAAAATGCAAGCCATTTGTTAACGAATACGAATAAAAAAATAGGAGATATTGCTATAGAAGTGGGTTACCAGAAAACCCAGTATTTCATTCGCTTGTTTAAAGAATTCTATCATACTACCCCACAAAAGTATCGAAATGAAATGAATTAACTTTTATGGAAAAGTAAAGAGGGTGTCCCAAAGCAAAGTGTCTGACACACATCTACAATATCTTGAAATCATCATAAAATTTCAAGATATTGTGTATGTCATGTATTGTCAGACACTTATGGGACACCCTACTTTTATTATTGGTTCACACTTTCATACCATTCATTTACTTCTTTCTCTATTTGCGTACCGCCTTTTTCGTACCAATCCTTAACAAATTGATCATAACTATCTAATGGCACTTTTCCATAAACGATTTTATTGAAGAGCTCCACTTCCATCGTTGTCAGATTTTCACCTTTAGTTTCCATTGTTTCTGTCGGACCTCCTAAAAATACATCAGGTGCACTAATTTCTCTCATTTGATAATTCAATGCCCCAGCTTTAATTGTATTTTCATTTGCTTGGGATATTCGATCTTGTGAATTTGTTTTAGGTTCATTACCTTCATAAATATAGTTTTGATCTGTTGAATATTTAAATGGAATCATCGGAGTACCCCATAGGAAGCTATATTGACCCGGATCATATATATGCTTTTCTGGGTCATATACAGGTTTACCATCAACTAATGCATAATCATATCCTTCAGCATAACCATATTTAAAGTCGCCTGTTTCAAACTCTCTATCATACATTTTATCTAAATACACAAAGAATGCTTCCATATTTTTGAAATCTTTATTAAAAAGGATAACCTTGTTTTCATTAAGTGTTGATCCAAAACGTGCTGTCTTGCCATCAGGGCCTGTTGGCAACTTATATGGTACAACCTTCGCATCTGGATGATTACCTAATATGTCTTTTAACGGCCAATCATATGCAAATGATGGCGCTGCAATCATACCTGCTTTTCCTTGAATAAAACTCTCTGTTGCTTTCACTGGATCCAATATAGCTAATTCCTTATCTAAATACCCTTTGCTATACCACTCTCTCAATTTTCCAAGTGCTTCTTTAGTCCCGGGTTGTGTTGAACCATACACAAGTTTACCGTTATCAGATATTTGGTATGTTTTCGGGAGATATTTCCCCGTATAAGCTCCAAAGACGAAACTAGCATCAGACATCCAGTTGAGATAGCCACCACTACCAGAGAAAGTAAAACCAAATGTATCGTCCTTGCCATTTCCATCAGGATCATTATTTGTAAATGCATCCATTACTTTTTCAAATTCTTCAATTGTCGTTGGTGACTCCAGATTTAAGTTGTCAAGCCAGTCCTGACGCACCCATATCAAAGGGTCTGTAGCATCACCCGGTGTAAAAATAGGAAGTCCCATTAATCTGCCATTTACTTTAACCTGATTTAATCCTGAATCATTTTCTTCATATATTTTCTTAAGTCGATCAGAAGCATATTTGTCAAAAGCGTCCTGAATATCCATTACTTTTCCTGATTCCATCAGGTCAGCAACCAGCCCGCGATTTTGAACAA
Organism: Bacillota bacterium; assembly: GCA_051750265.1. Taxonomy (GTDB): domain Bacteria; phylum Bacillota; class Bacilli; order Bacillales; family Bacillaceae; genus Metabacillus. The sequence continues at coordinate 38,977 of JBNJJO010000015.1, forward strand.
CAAATACATCTGGAAGAGTTTCTTGAGATGTTAAAGCCAATCGAATCTTTGTATGATAAGCTGCATTATCTACTGCCTCATACATATGATTAATTTTAATACCTAGTTCTTCTTCTGCCCATTTTGTATGAACATTATTAGTGATATCTTCACCATCTTTAAATTTATAAGCTCCTGTCGGTCTAGCTGTGTTTATTTCTACTACAGGATCAAATTTTCCACTTTCCGTTTTTGTAGATGAGGATTTTTTTGTCGTTTCCGACGCCTTCTCATTACCTCCATAGCTACAGCCTGTCACTATGGAGAAAGCGATTACAATTAAAGTTAACATGTATATCCATTTCTGTCTTAACATAATTACCCTCCTTTTATTATCTTTACAGTTATTATTCTATCAGCCTCTATTTAATCCTGACATGCCCTAATCTTAATAAATATATCCCTTTTATAAACCATTGGAAGCGGTGTCAAACCGATTAATTAATATCATTAGTTTTACAACAATAGTAAGCGAAAAAAATAAGCTAGTTTACAATTCCTTGTTCTTAGGATGTGAACGATTCCACTTTTTATAATTGATTGGCATATAATAACGTCAAGGAATCAGAATACAGATAGCTTTTATCCTATTAATATGATATATCATCCTATCTTTTATTTAAACTCCTTAAAAATCATGAAAATAAAAGTAGGGGCCAATACTCAGTTATCTTAGTAACTATTTCCATGAGCATATTAGGATTAAAGAGGAAGCTAGATAAATGTAATCTTAGTCCTAACTACTTGATCCCAATTAAAAAGGCAACTGGAAAAACATTCATTGAATATGTGAATATGCTTAGATTCCATGAAGCTGATCAATTATTAAGAGAAGAGAAAATAACTGTGATTGCGGCTGCCTTAAAGATTGGTTTTACCAATCTTACATCTTTCGGTAGAGTGTTTAAACTTAAACAATTTAAAACCTTAAGGCCAAGTGATGTAGTAAAAGAAGCAAGGAAACAGGATTGGGGCTATTTTAAACGAGAATAACTGATTACATAAAAAGAGACTAGCTTATTTAACTAGTCTCATATCTTGGTAGGAAACGTTCAACTCTTCTTCTGTATTCAATTATTCTTAACCATTTTTAATTGAAATTTATTTTAAATCGGTTAGTGACCACTCCTCACGCCATTTTATTGTTACCTTTCCATCATCATCTATTTTTAAAGGCAACCAAACATAAGGTGATTTCCCTAATTCCTCTGGTGTCCAACGATCACCAATATAAATAAACTTTCCATTTTCCTCATCAATCGGAATCACATACGTACTTTGTGTATAAAATGTAGTTCCTTCCTGATCATCCTCACATGGATCACCTACTGTAACATATTCACCATATACATTATCTGCAATCGCATACTCTGCTGGATTAGGTTTCCATCCAGTACATGCAGAGGTAATTAAATAATATTTATCTTGATATTTAAAAGGTGTAGGTGCTTCACGCATTTTCCGAATTAATTGGCGAGACCAGACTTCTCCTAATTGCTCTTTCGTACATTGAGGTCTTATACATGCCGAATTGTCTGGTAAATCAATCCATGTATAATCAGCAGTTAATCTGACAATATACATTGTGCAGTTCCCCTCAATGGTACCAGTCACTTTTGTTATAATCTCATCAACCCTACGAAGGTCTAAATCTAACACTGCTTTATTTTGATGGTCAATATCACACAAACTAATATGAACATTCCCTTTAGCATTTTTAGATGCAGTTATGCTGACTTGTGGAAATGTTTCACCATTATACTCATATTTATAGATTTAATTGTATGAAAATTTAGAGCTATTGTTATAATCTTTCTATTGCAAACGCTTTATATAAATCTATCTTAAACATATTATTAGCAATCAAAGAAAGGGAATAAATAACTTAGGTTGATCAACCTTATACCTTCATTGGTTCATCAGGTACAGGAACGCCGAAATTCGGTGTTCCGTCTTCATCCCATGTGAACACTTGTGCACGCGAATGACGATTTGGATCATTTAATGGGTGTCCCATAATCTCTTTATAATTCCGTGCATGATAAACAAGAATATCCGTCTTTCCATCTTCTGCCACGGTAAAGGAATTATGTCCTGGTCCGTATTGATTTGTTGCTTCACTGCTGGCAAAAACCGGTTCTGGCGATTTTACCCATGATTTAGGATTTAACAAATCACTTGTATCTGATGCGGTCAATAATCCCATACAATAATTAGCGTCCGTGGCGCTGGCCGAATAGGAGATGAATATTTTCCCATTACGCTTTAATACACACGGTCCCTCATTAACCCAATGCCCTTGTCTTTCCCAAATGTAATCCGGGGTGGAAATCATGACCTGATCCCCTTTGATCGTCCACGGATTCATCATGTCCGCGATATACAGATTTGAACTTTCGCCTGCCACTTCGGCCCAAACCAAATAACGCTTTCCGTTATGCTCAAATGTAGTGGCATCCAAGGAAAAATTGGTAAAGGATTCCGTGTTGGATGCTAGTTTTTGGAGCATACCCTTTTCCGTCCACGACCCTACCAATGGATTTTCATCACTACATTCGAGCACATATGGACGAATTCTCCAAATATCTTCCGCTTGTCCCGCTGCGAAGTAAATATACCATTTTCCATTGATATAATGTATTTCCGGGGCCCAGATATGTGCACTCATCTCTCCTAAAGCATGTTTGGTCCAAATTACTTTTTCCTCTGCCGTGGCAAGTCCCTGTATTGTTTTCTCTCTCCGTAACACAATGCGATTATATTCGGGTACGGATGCTGTGAAGTAATAGTACCCATCTGTATGTTTGTAAAACCAAGGATCCGCTCGCTGCTCGATGATAGGATTGTTGAACTGTTCTTTTGTGGCCATAAGGTAAACTTCCTTTCTCTACGTTTGTTATTACATTCAAGGATAACGTCATTGGAGTAATACCATATATTCCATTCATCAAAGAAAAGATCGATTATCTTTTTACTGAGCTTTTTCGTCTTAATTAGTTCTGTTGATATTTGAGTTATTTCACGTTCCAAAAAATACAAACATCATCTATTTTCTAAACTATTTATCTATGTCAGACTCAAAAGTTATATTATGTGCATACTCATTTATATCAAATAATTCACTGTCAACACTTCCTATAATGCGTCCATTAATTCTAAGATTAATAAATGAAACATCTTCAACAGTACGGCCAGAATCATATCCATAGATTCGAGATGGCTTTTCATTTTTACCGTTATATTCAATATTCTTAAACGTTATATTTTGAATTTGATTGCCTGGAACAGGATTATATTTTTCATTAAATACGACCCTAATATCTAATAATTGGCCTAGTTCAAAATTTTCCACGCGTATGTTTTCGAATAGGATGTTTTTAATTACATTCCTATCCCCAGCATTGATGGACATTGCTCCCCAATAATTTTCTTGTGGTTCATGGTGTTCAAGTATATCAATATTTTCAAAATGAATATTCTCTATCGTATCTCCATCTCCCCCATGATCACCGTGTGTCCCAATATTAATAGGGTGTGCTACATCGGCCCAAAGAATCGAGTTTTTCACTTGCACGTTTATCGTGTCACCAAAGAAATCACCACGACTACCGTAGATGGCAATACAGTCATCGGAATTTCGCATAAACACATCATTAATATGAATATCAGTGCTTGACATCATATCAATCCCATCAGACCAACCTCGAGTGCTAAAAGATTTAAAATTATTTATCTTTATGTCAGAAGATTGACCAATAAGAATACTGTAATGTGGTGGATCAACCACAACGATACCATCAATCGTAATGCTTTTTGAAGATTCGATCTGTATCCCCCTAAAGTAAGTAGTCTTTTCTATATCAGCCATATAAATGATGCCCCTGCCTCGAATGGTCACATCCTGTACAGAGTCACATACGAATGAACCTACAACAACCGCACCACCGTCTAAATAAATTGTTTTACCTGATGGTACATTAAGCTGGCATCCAACCAAATAGTGGTAACCAGGGCCAAAATACACCGTATCAGGAATTTCATCGTCTGCGTTTGGCTCTGTAGCTAAGCCGACAATCTCATCTGGAAGATGAATACCTGGTTCGATTACTACTACATGACCATCAATCGTGTTAGGTCGATCCTTTTCAATTGAATTCGCAAATAAGTGAAGGTTATGAAAACGATCACCATTAATTTCAATCAATAGCTTACAAGGATGGTCCAGTTTCATATTAATGACATTTTGATCATTCTCGAAGGAAACTTTATATGACAACGGACGAATAGTAACCTCTTTCACATCTGTATTGTTACAAGTTATTTCTACTTCAATAATTCCTTCCATATCAAATTGAGCCATAGAAGCCTTCCGAACATTATGCATGTCAACTTTCACTTCATAAACAGATAATTGTATCCATTCACCTACTTCTTCACGGACTCTCACTGAAAAGTCATCGTTACAAACAGCTTCTTTTGGTGCAGGAAATGTTTTTAATATACTCATGAAATCACCTCATCATCTGTCTTAATATCTATAAAATATTGTCATAGTTTATCAGCCATAACCTTCATCTCATACGTTTCAGGGAAATTCTTATTTCCTAAAGCACCAGCTAGAACAACAGGTCCATATAAGATCCCCCCTAATTCAAGAAAATGCATTAAAAATTTATACATAGGTGCTTTGTTTTACTGTTGTCAGTATATCAACATACATCCTTACGTCCTATGCCTCAATTTAAACATTAATACCTTAATTAAAACTTGTTTCTAAATTTTTTTGAAGGTAATAATTTTAATTGTAGTTAGATCTATTTTCACTGTTTTTGGAGTGGTCCTTCACATCTCAAAAAATGATTCTAGCTCATTTACTTTTTAATCATAATTTTTACGTTAGACATGGTCTAATAGACAACTCCTTTTTTTGCTTATAGTAATTTATTTATAATATTGATTGTCTAGTTTATTCTGTATTGGTAAACTTGCTCTACATATTTATTAATAACAACCTTACAAATAGATTTATTTTGGATATTTAATAATTTGTCGAGTTCCTGACTTACTTTTAGTGTTTCCTCTGATGAAATTCCATATTTTCTTGCACAATTTTCCATTTCTGTACGTTTCATTTCAATTTTAAAGTTTAATAAAAGCATCTTTCACCTATCCCTTCTCATAAACAAATCTATAACTATATCCCTCAGCAAAATTTAATATGTCTTAAAATAAATAAAATTATTTTCACTATTAATATAAAATTATTTCAAATAGATAACATAAAAAAAACAATGTTTTTTTAGCTTGAAATGATATTTTTTTAGACATTTAGATTTATTGGATAAATCTAAACTTGTGAAAATACTACATATTCAATTTTGAGAAATTTATCTAAACATTATAATTTTTCAAACTTAATATTTTTCGTAAAATCATTGGTAACTATATTGGCTTCATCTCTGTTCGTTGCTACTATTCCATTTATAGATAGATTTTTAAATGTTACTCCATCTACAATTCTTTCAGTATCAAATCCTAAGATACGTGATGGATTCTCTGTTACCCCTCGATAGTCTATATTTTCAAAATGAATATCTGAAATATTCGAACCTGGTGTGGGATTATACTTTTCATTCCAAACTACACACAAATCAAACAATTGTCCGAGTTCAAAATGTTCAACTCTAATATTTTTATAAGTCACATTACTAACTGTATTTTTGTCCCCCGCATTTATTGACATAGCCCCCCAATAATTTGGTTGAGGTTCATGGTGTTCAAGAATATCAATATTATCGTATAAGATATTTTCAATAATATCTCCATTTCTCTGATGATCACCATGCGTTCCAATCATAAGTGGATGTGCTACATCAGCCCACAATATTGAATTTCTTACGGTAATATTTCTTGCATCTCCATAATAAGCCCAACGACTTCCGTATATTGCGATACAATCATCAGATGTCCTTAAAAATACATCATCTATATCAATATCCGAGCTAGACATCATATCAATACCATCTGACCATCCACGAGTGCTAAACGACTTAAAATTAGATATTTTAATATTTTCAGACTTACCGATATAAATACTATAGTGAGGAGGGTCAATTGTCATAATGCCATCAATTTTAATATTTTTTGAAAAGAGAATCCGAACACCCCGAAAGGCAGAAAAGCGTTCATAATTAGATAAGTAGAGAATACCTCTCCCACAGAACGTAACATTTTCTACAGAATCACATACTTAGGACCCAACAACAATAGAGCCACCCTCTAAATATACTGTTTTTCCTGAAGGAATTTTAAAAATAGTTTGCTCTATATAGTGCATTCCTTCTCGAAAATATATTATCTCCGGTATCGTACCATCTGAAGAATTAGGCTTCTCAGCTTCACGTAATAAATCTTCAGTTCGATGAATACCTGGTTCCACGACAAATACATTTGAGTCATTTATATTAGGTCTACTTACCTCGATTGGATTTGCAAATAAATGTAGGTTGCGGAACCGTTCTCCATTAAATTCAACAGATAATTTACTAGGCATATCCAAAGAAAAAAGAACAAGATTTCCATTTTGAGAATAGGTTATATTTTTGGATAATGGTCTTATATCTACCTCACTAATATCTTTTAAATAATGGCATGTTACTTCAATATCAACTGCGTCATTCATATCAAATGTAACCATCGATGCTTTACGTACATCATGCATATCAAACTTAACTTCATAAACGAATAATTCCTGCCACTCCCCAGATTTCAATCTCCTCTAACAGAAAAATCATTATTTCCAACCGCTTCAGAAGGCACTGGATGAATCGATAAATTATCCATATTATCACCTTTCAAACATTAAGTTTTTTATTAAATAAAGGACTTCTTTAAAATCAATTAAAGACAACTATATCCACTTTCCTTCCTACACAAATAGACTTTTCAACTCAGTCCCATCTTGTCGGACTCTGATAGAAAAATCATCATTGCGCACAGCTTCGTTTGGTGATGGATGCAGTTATAGGGCGCATACTATTCATTTCCTTGTCTGAAAAAAATCGACTTTAACTCTATTTTTCTTGTGAAAGAGAAAACTGAAAGAACGGTAAATTCTTTCAGTCCTCTCCTACCTGCACCCTCAGTATTTTCTAAAGAAGCTGGATTTACAGTATTAGATAAATGAGTTAACTACGTAATATAGTATTAATAAATTAAGGCGGAACAAATTGTTTCTCTGACTCAGCCAACATATCCCCTGGAAAATATACATGGAAGAAAACCACGTCTTCACTATTCCTCTTGAGGTTAGACACGATAAATAATTGATAATATAATTGTAAGTGTTTCCAATGCAGTTTTATACAGCAAAAAATTAACTTTTAGTATTGTTTTATTAACTTCTTAACAGATAAACAGAAGTATCCTAATTTTGTTCATGGAACTTTAATTTACTTTTTTTTATCTAATTCTATATCATACTCTAAAGATTTATAGATTATTTTCTGCTACATACTCATCGACTTGTTTTTGAAGTTCATCTATAATGTCTTGAGTTCCTGACTCATTCATACGTTGAATCATTTGTTCGTATAGTTCTTCATATTTATCACTAGATCCGGTCATAGAGTATTCCAATATTCTGTAATTATTGTTAGCATTTGTGCCATTTTTGTACGCACAGGTTTTAAATCTGGTTTAAACCCAATTAATGGTGATTTCCATGCATTATCATGAAGTTCAGCCATTTTATCCCAATGACTAATCTTAGCCCGTTTATGGCTAGTTATGATATCGTCGTTCTCAAAGATAATATGTTTCGTCAAATTAACGAACTAGTTGATTTTTCATTTGTTTTAGATGAATTACAGGATAAGTATTGTCCCGATAATGATCGCAATGCAGTGCCGCCAGTTCGTATGTTTAACTATTTATTGCTGAAATCAATTTTTGACTTATCTGATGTTGATGTTGTTGAACGATCAAAACTTAAATTTTTGAATCTCAAAACCACCTGGTGCAATTTGGTCATCTATCTCAACAACTACCGAAACTTTCGCAACAATATTAGGCTCTAGTAATAGAACATCTTGTTCGATAACTGTTTTCATAGACTCCTTACCGTATCTATCTTTACTAACTGTAATCACTTGCTTTCCATCCAGCAGGTTCTCAATTACTACTTCATAAGTTATCCGTTCCCCGACGTTACCAGCTTTTGAATAGATTTGACTATTTACAGAAATACTCCTAACTTCTGTATTCGAATATCCTTTACCACAGATTTCTCCAGCTTGTTGTTCTGAAAGATAGTTATATATAAAACGAATTTTATCAATGAATCTCCAAAATGCACGTACTGTTTGATCATAGTTAAATTGATTAAACGAAACTTGAACCTGGTGCCAGCCTTTTCCTACCAAACTTACTTTAGCTGATGTTTTCTCAAAATATTCCTTTCTTCCAATTGCAAGAGGAAAGATATCTACCACTAACTTAATCTCTCTCGTCTGGAAGATATAAATCAAATGAAATACAGTCAAAATCTCGAAAATCCTGAGGTTCTTCAAATTCGTATTCAGCAGTTTCAAAGGTGGAAATAGATGCATATTCCTTCCCTTTTTCATCTAAAGAGATATTACTTTTAAGCGTACTCCACTGATTGATAGATAGACTTTTCACTTACTAACTCTCCCTGTTCTTTGATTGTACCCTATATATTTCTGAACCATTTTTGAAAGGATTTGGAGCTATTATGATATTTCAAGACTAGCGTTGGTTACAATAAGTAAAATAATCAAAGTCAGCATGTTTTCGTGAACCACTTAAATCCTGTACACACATTCCAACAAGTGCACCTGTAAATCCTAATTTTCCTTCATATTCATCTGAGAGCTGTCCAAAGTTTAATACTGGACCAATTTTTTCCCAGTCCTCACCATCTCGAGAATATAAAAATTGCAACTTTTCTTCTTGAATTGTAACCTTTAGATAGCAGCGATCCCAACCTTCAACCGAAACCATTTCAGTAGGCTCATCATATATTCCTTGATTTTGTGTAATAATATTAATGTTTTTACCTAGCTTTTCATCATAACTGATTCGCAAATAGAAATGGTCACTCTCATCGTAATAGCATATTAAACCTGCCATTTGCATAAAATTCTCAGGATTAAACTCTACACAAGTTTCAATATCACAATGATAATGTTGGATTCTTCTAGCAACTATACTTTGTTCATTTAACGAAGTAAGTGATTCTCTCCCTTTTATTCTTAAAAAACCCTTACGTTCTTTTAAACTCACCCATGACTGATTTGCTGGAACTCTTAAAGTCTGGAAATGAATACTTAAATCTTTATTGTCAAAATCATCCTTTGCTGGCTCCTCCTCAAAAGGATGAAGTGGTAATCGAGGTCCTTCAATGGTTAACGACGGTAAGTTATTTTCACCTAACATCCTTAGCCAGCCATCATCTGTCCAAAAACACTTTTGTAAGGCTGTTTCTCTTCCTAATGGACAAAGTCTCTCAGGTAGTGGTCTAGCACACAAATATGCCATATACCAATCACCATTCTGAGTTTCCACTAATGAACCATGACCAGCTTTTTGAAGAGGATGATTAGGTTCATGAACCGAGGTTAAAATAGGATTCATTGGATCCTGTTCATAAGGACCGTCTATGTTTTTCGAGCGACTAATGGTTACAGAATGGTTATAACCTGTTCCACCTTCAGCAATCACTACATAATAATAATCCCCTCTTTTATATAGATTAGAGCCTTCTTTCACCCATGCTTCTCCCTCAATAATTTTCTTAGGCTGCCCTAGTAATTTTTGTTCGTTAGGACAATATTCTTGCAGAAGAATTCCATCAAAACGCTTATGCCCTTTTCTGAAATTCCAACACATATTTATTAACCACTTACGTCCATCATCATCGTGGAATAAAGCAGGATCAAATCCGCTACTATTTAAATAAATAGGTTCCGACCAAGGACCCATAATATCTTTCGCGGTTACTAAATAGTTATGAACATCCTTATAAACTCCTGTTCTATTTTTAACATCTGTATAGATTAAATAATATGTTCCATTATCATATGAAAGATTTGGTGCCCATATCCCACCAGAGCTTGGATTACCTCTTAAGTCAAGCTGTGAAATCCGATTGAGTGGATGTGTGAGTAAGCACCAATTGATCAAGTCTCTTGAATGGTGTATTTGAACACCAGGAAACCACTCAAAAGTTGAAGTTGCTATATAATAATCATCGCCAACCCTTATTATCGATGGGTCAGGATTAAAGCCTTTTAAAATTGGATTTTGAATCAATGTCTCTCATCCTCTTCTATTTATTTTTTGTGTAAAATTACTTTTATTACTAAATAATATCGTTCAATAGACATCTTTAAAGTGTACTTATTTTAGGAATAGTACACTTTTTTATGCTATTAAGCAGTTAAATAAGAAGCCCCGACCTTCACAAGAAGGTAAAGGGTTTAAAAATGTTATGATTCAACTAAAAATTCATCAATTTGTTTATGCATTTCGTCATTAATTAATTCGCTTCCTGACTAGGAAAGTGTGCTCACAGCGGATCCGTTTGAAGCCACAAGAATAAATCCGATTTATATTTCTATTCCATTAAAAAAATGACTAACATAAACTATTTGCTTGTTAGCCATCAAAATTACTCATTTTCAGTTTTTTATATTTTTTATTAAAACTAGCAAGTTAAGATTAAACAGAAGTATAACTATTTATGGTCAAAAAACGTTCGTTACTTAATTTTTCAATTGTTTTAATAAATTTACCAATATTTTTGTGTTTTCTTCCGAGATTGATTTTTCACTTTGAGCTATTAATTGATTTTCAAAAGCATTTATTTGACCATGCATCGCCTGTTTATTGTCCTTTTCTGCTAATACTTTAGCCTTTTGAAGCTTTTCGATAAGGGAATGAGCAACTTCCTTGGTGACTAAAGATTCTGTTAAACGACTTAAACTATCAAAGTCAACAGTGACTGTAAATTGAATTTCTTTCTTCGTTATATTACCTGCGTTATCAGTCGCTGTAGCAGTCACTTTATTTATTCCCAATTCAAATTCATATGCTGGCCCCTCAACATTTTGGCATTCCTCTGAAGCAATACCAGACAATTCATCCTTGATATTACAAGTGATCTTAATAGTAGAGTCAACCGAATAGGTTTCTTGGTGACCAATAAATGCTATCACTGGTGCAGTGGTATCAAGGGTAATCGTCTGTTGATATGACTCGCTAATATTTCCTGCTTGATCTTTAAATTCAACAAAAACTATTTTCTCCCCATCACCAGATGGCAACTTTAATTCTTTTGATGTGTTATATTCCTCCCAATCAGTCCACTCTTCCGCATTTTTGGAATAACGTACCAAGATAACTTCGCTCATATCATCCGTAGCCTCAATTGATAACGTGACGGTTTGATTATTTGTAAACTCGGCACCAGTATTAATCGTAAACTGACCTTCTGGTGGTGTTGAATCAACTGGTTTTTCTAGATTTTTAATAGCTTCAACTAATGCTGCTGATTCATTATCAACAGCCTCTTGTGTCAGATTTCCTTCATACATCAACTCTGCTTGCTCAATCGCCTGCAGAAGTTGTTCTTTTCTTACATCCGGATAATCTCCTTGATTTAATGCATTGTTCGCTTCTTCCAATAAGAAATCAAGTAGCGTGGTATCCACATTTTCTATTGGATTGTTGTTATAAACATCCATAATCTGATCGGCACTCAATGCATAATTGAAAATCGAAAACTCATCTAACATCCCGTTAAACAATGGATCAGGCCACATGCTTTTTCCGATATAGTTTATCGTTGGCTGGAAATCGCTCGGTTTGATGGTAATACCGTTAGCAGATTTAACTTCCTCACCATTTACGTATAATTTCGCGGTGTTATTTCCAAGTGTAACAGCCACATGCACCCATTCATTTACTGGTAATGGTGAAGTATCAACGATTTGTTCCACACCACCATTTTTGATTGCAAACCGAAGTGTGTTACTTCCTGATTTAGGTGTCAAAAATAAATACTCGCTTGTATTATTACCAAAATCAAAAATTCGTTGCCAATTACTTCCGCCATTCCATTTTACCCAAGTAGCTACTGTCATTTCATTATAGTCTGAAAGAGGATGGTTCTCAGGTAGAGTGATATAACTATTACTTCCATTCAATTCAAGGGCTTGACCGATTTTTCCTTCCTTGTACACAGGTGTACCAGATACGGTACCATGTGATAAACCGTTAGAACTTTCGGCATTTCCTTCGAACGGATAAATGGACCATAAATTTTGAACGAGTAATGATTTTGCATCATAAAGCATTTTTGCAAGTTCTGTCTCAGAGTATTCTTGACTTTCCAATTTATCCTTCACCAATTGGACTTGGTTCATGAATTGGTAATAACTTAATCTTGTATAATTTTCTGCTTCTATATTTTCTGCTTCTTCTAAAGCAACATCAAGTGAATCAATTACCAAAACCTCTGTGTAATCAGTGGTATTTTCAACAGTTGGACCATTGTCAGATTCAATAACAAATCCAAGTTTACCAACTGTATAATTTTCCTTATCCACTGTATATTGGGCTGACCATCTGTTGTCATCAGAAGTTACATTCAGTTCTTCATCCCCAACATACACACGAGCATTTTCTAGTGGATATTCCGTTGTAAATGTCAATGTTACTGTATCTCCTGGTAATGCAATGGAAGAATCGTCAGGATTATCGGATCGAATAGAAACATTTTCTATTGGTACAAAATTCTCCACAAATGACTCGCCGTGAAATCTTACTTCTGACATGTTGCCATACCAGTTGCTCGAGTTGTAAATGCGGATATAACGGTATTTTTCTGTGCTGTTGATTGTCAAGGTTTGCCACTCCCGTGTAGCAGCTGCTCCATTGGAGATCGTTGTCCACGTCTCACCATCATTGGATCCTTGAATTACCGTATTCCCAATTCGGTTATAGTTTCCATCTTGCCTAGCAAGCAGCTCCACCCTTGTCAGCTGTACATAACCGCCTTCTTTAAAATCAAAAGTAACCCATCCACCGTATCCACTGCCATTGACCCTATAATCTGTTATTGATAATGGGTCACCGTCAAATAATACACTCGCCGTCTTCGTTGCATCCTCTGACGATCTTCCACTCGAATCGGTGATGTCGGTAGTTTCAATGATATACTTAATCAGATCACTTTCATCTGCAAGGAACAAAGAAGAACCATCAGTGGTAAACAATGTTTCCGCTGCATCGATGCCGTCTTTTGTTTTGTAATTAATACTAAATTTCACAGTTCCCTCAGGTGTATCAGGACCCATCACTGCTTCTGCTACCCAGTTGATACCGTCATCCGACTTGACCTTAGCGGGTTGACCTTGAATCGTTGCATTGACATCCTTGATTACTTCAATCGATGTCAATGACAATTTCACCGTATCGCCTATAGAAATCCGGCTTTGTTTGCTTTGATCCGAGCTGATGGAAACCGATGTAAGCTTGTTGACCACCTCATGCCGCTCTCCAAAGATTCTAAATTCCGCCAATTCAAGCATTGGATTTCCACCTGGCGGATCAATCATTTGAACTTTTAAAAAGCGGAACTGCTTATTCTTCAGATCATCTGACACTGCCAAAGTCTGCATATCCTCCGTAACGGTTGTCTTATCCGGTGTCAATCGCGTCCAGATTTCTTTATCATTTGAACCGAAGATGGCAACACCGCCTATCCGTTCAGGAAAACTTGCTCTAACTTGCATTTGGAAGGAATCAGCAGAAACTCGATAGCCGGAACCAAAATCCATGTAATAAGATAAATTCTCGGCTAGGTAATAACCTGCGAACGAATCAGGGGCGCCATCTAAAAGATTAGAAAGTTGATTGCCAAAAGTCGAGGAAACAAACATATGGCTGTAATCCATGCTTCCATCCTCTAACAAAGGAGTCAATTCCTGAAGGTTCTGAACCGCATTGTTCAAGTCTTCTAGTTTCTGATAGAAAACGTCGTCTGTTGCACTTGAAATAATGTTCATGACATCTTCATACGCCTGATTATACTGATCCAAAGTGGCCCCAATATAACTTGTATTTTCATCATACGGAGAGATGACAACGTTCACTGCAGATTGCCGATCATTTTCCACTATAATTTGTAAGTCCCTTGTCGTCACAGTAGTTCCGTCGGATGCTCCTACCACAATGGAATACGTTCCGGATTCAGTAGGTTTCCACGAAAATGCACCGGTGCTCTCATCGAACACTGCTTCTTCCGGTTTATGGTCCATCTGATATGAAACAACTTCTGATGTATTTTCATCCGTTGCAGAAAAATCAAATTCGATCATCGCATTGGCCCCAACATATCCAAATAATTTCAAAGGAGTATTTCCGGATTTGAAAGTTGGCGGTGTCAATTGGTCGCCTGCTTTCGTATTGATATGGTCAATGTCAACCATTGTACCCGTATTTCCTTTGATCGTGAGATAAACCAGGTCACCAAAATACTGGAAATTACTCAAGTTATACGTCATGTATTTCCATTGTCCTTTTGTATCCGGCAGCGTTAGTTTACCTTCTATGCCGAGGTTGATGTTCATTTCAGCGGTGCCATTGGTCCGAATCCGGAAACCGATTGTTTTTGAACCGGTAGCTGAACCGACAATCGCCACCTTGCTGCCCTGTTCCGTTGCGTTCACTTGGACAAATGATGTATCGCCTTCCTGCACAGCATTTGAATGGGCATCGAGGCTTGTGTATCGTTGTTCAAATTCGATCCAATCTGGATTAGCGGATACTTTCGGAAGAAGTTCTGCTCCTTCAGCTTCTGCTTCTTTCGGTATATAAAGCCAATAATCTCCTCCGCCATCAGGCGATTCCCACCAAAAAGGCAGTCTCTTCTTGAACATCTCGGTAAAATATGGTGCCTCTTTCTCCATATCTAATCCTTGCGAATATTTGTAATAATAGTAAAGGCCATATACGTTTCCGCCAATTCTGCCTCTGTAGCCACCCGCCAGCTTTTTATAAATAATCGTCGGATTTCCGTTTACGTCAGTAAGTGCCGCCAACGGTGTCCACGGCGTATCGTAGCCTAACATATACTGGGCAAAATAGTCGGCCCCATCTAAAATTCTCTTATTCAGAAAATCGTACGTATTCACAGCGTCATCCGCTGTAGACACTGTACCTGTTTCTGGATCCACTGTTGTTCCCTGGGCATGCAAAATGCGTGATAAATATTCCACATTGGTGACATCACCGGCGGAGTGCGCCTGGTCTCTTCCCATTTCCGCAATTTGGACAACAGGGGTATCCAATGTTTCGCCTGTCAGGATATTAGTGTCCACCAGCCTGAATAATTGCTTAATTGAGCCATTTTGCCCTTGGTCTACAGCCGATTCGTTTACTGTGAACCATTCAACTCCTTCATTATAGCGGTCACGATTGTCTGTGAAGATGTATCCTGACATGGCTCCAATCAATGGATATAAATGTTGATTCATAAAATAGTTATTGTTGTGCTGGAACGTTTCGATAACCGGCGTAATCAGGTTATTCGTGAAATCGGCCGTATCTTTGTCCGTCCACTCAAGGTCTGTATTTTGAGTGCTCGTATACCTCAAGATTTCCGCCGCGGAAACCATGCGAAAAAGAGGAATTCCCATATGAATATGTGCATCGTTATAATACGCGTATTTCGCAGGATCCATTTGGGACCAGATACGGATGATATGCATCGTATTAGCCCGGTATGTTTCGTCGCCGGTTAAATAATATAAGATAGACTGGGTATAGGCTTTCAGGGCATCTGCGATAAATTTGGATTGAACGTCTTTGCTGTTAAAGGTGTCCGTCGCCGGTTTTGTTGGATCCTCGCTGCTCTGATTGCTCGACGAGATGGTTTTCGAAGCAGCATATGACGTCAGCATTTGATTGAAATATGTGTTCCAAGGCTCTTTTTGAGCCCGCACTTCTGTTCTGAGATTTTCAAGAATGTCTTTCGTGAGTCCGATGCCTGGATGTTTGAAACCACTTGAACTAATTACCTCATTTATAGTTGGTTGATAATCTGTCATAAGTGATTGATTTGTTTCTTCCGCTTTAGATACCTTTGGTGATAAAGGCACGATAGTTGCTATTAAACATAAGGAAACAACTACAGGCAAAATACAATTAAACATATTTTGTAAACAAAACCTTTTTCCAAATCTCATTAAACTCCCTCCCTCTCTTTTCATTCAGAAGAGAACCCTCTTCTGTTTCTTAATTCTGTTCTTTTGAGGTAATTAATGACTGTGTTCCAATCCCAAAAAAATTTGATGAGTAGTTATTAATCCCTCTTCTACAATAGTAAAAAAATGTTTCCCATCACCCCCCATAAGATTACATTTAATCTCTTGACTTTGAGATCCGTTTCAAGAAAAAAATATATTATGTAAGCGTATTCAATAAAAGAGATATACATCTAATAAATATTTTTAATAATAAATAACTTTGAATGATTTTTCTTAAATGAAAAGATTTATAATTACTTTCCTCACAAATATTTTATCTTTCTTATTTACCAATTAAATTGTAAGGGGCTTCATTTTGTTGAGTACTGTAAAATTTTTACTTTTAACTCGTAAATAACTAATTAAAAGATTAAAATGTATCTAATATCTTTTGAACACTTTTTTACATATGAATACCCCAAAAATAGAATTTCATTTGTTCTACAAAGGGGTATTTATAAATTAATAGTTTTGAGAGTAAGATTTTAAGAAAATATTTACCTTTTTTCTGAGTTTAGATAACTATTACTTTTACAAGGAGGATATACTTTCACTGAGATGTTATTTTAAATGCAGAACAAAAATCAGACATTTTTGGGAATAATACTTTTAATCAATGGAACTATTTATATGAAAAAATAATAAAATATACTAAAATCATAGATCTTGTTGTAAAACAAAAACCCTACTTGTCTTCTATTGCTTTCCTTAGTGATAGACAAACTGTAATCTTTGATACTCTGTTTTGTTTTTGCATGAACCCAGGCAACGCTTACATCCTGTTTCAAAACGAATCCTCCTATTAAAAAATAGTAATTGAACTTTCTTAATTATCTGATATTATTATATCAATCTAAGGAATTCGAACCTATGTCAAGGTATTAACTTTTATATACCCATCTACAACTTTGTGGAATTGTTTATAATATAGAATATTTTTGAAAACATTGATGAACGTGAGATATTTCAATTGTTATAACAGATATTCAGATGCCTGAAAGATTCTGTGATGGATTATGTGAGAAAAAGAAGGCTTACATATGCAGCAGAACGTTTATTCTATACAGATGAAAAGGTGATTAATATTGCATTCGATGTTGGTTTTCAATATCAAGAATCGTTCAACCGAGCGTTCAAAAAGTTCTATGGCGTTTCACCGAAGCAATACCGCAACGCAAATAGAATATCTGGACCCTTACGTGGAAAAGCCTGCCTGAATACAAAACTCTTACCAGGAGGAAATAGGATGGAACCAAAATTAGTCACTAAACCTGCTTTTCACATCATTGGATACGAACTAAAAACGTGATCTCTCCAAGAGTAACCACTTTTTAATAATTTACCCCCTTGCCTCATGGACTTTTTCTACATATTGGCGTGCAAGTGACGTAATTTGTGCGTAATCCCCTGTTTTCGCTGGAGCAACTAAATTCCCTCCAACTCCTACTGCCACACAACCGTTTTGAATCCATTTACTGACATTGTCTAGATCCACACCACCGGTTGGCATGATGTTCACTTGTGGAAGCGGTGCCTTAACTGCTTTTACAAAGCCAGGTCCGAACGCATTTCCAGGGAATA
Organism: Bacillota bacterium; assembly: GCA_051750265.1. Lineage (GTDB taxonomy): Bacteria > Bacillota > Bacilli > Bacillales > Bacillaceae > Metabacillus. Next base: position 56,931 of record JBNJJO010000015.1, read on the forward strand.
ACTTCACAATATCTACTCCAAATTCCAGGGCTTGTTTTATATCAGTCAGTGTCATACAGCCTGGCATATAAGGAATTTGGTACAGTTTACATAGTCTAGCAGTTTCTTCGTCAAAGCAAGGGCTTACAATATATTACGCACCTGATAAAATAGCGATACGAGCTGTAACTACATCAAGGACTTTACCTGCACCAATGACTACATCTTCTCGATCCGAGTAGTTGGCAGCTAACTTCTTAATAACAGAATCTGCCACTTGAGTCGTAAATGTAACTTCGATTCCCAAAATACCACCTTCTATACAAGCTTCTGATATATGAATCGCTTCTTCCTCAGAATCTGCTCGAACGACTGCAACAACTCCGCAATTGGCAAGTTTAGTTAACACATTTAGTTTTTTCATGTTATACCTCCAAAACTTTTTCTTGGTTAAGGGTGTGATGCAATAAGCTGTAAATCCCCTTTGATGGTAAATTCAGAAAACTGGAATGGTAAGATGAAATGATCACCCTTCTTTATCGGATACGAAACATTATCCTTTTCAATACTTCCTTCTCCATCAACCACGCTACATAACATAAAACTTCTGTCTTGTTTAAGGTGTATTTCAGCTTTTACATCCCACTTATAGACTGAAAAATAGTTGCTTTGTACATATTTTGTTATTTGTGAATGATCTTGTTTTTGAACTAGAAACTCGTTATCAATATTTTGATGAGGAACTTTTGTTACATCAATTGACTTCTCCAAATGTAACTCCCGCTTCAGACCTTGATCATCCACTCGATCATAGTCATATAAACGGTATGTTGTATCAGAATTCTGTTGGGTTTCTAATACTAGTATTCCTTTGCAAAGAGCGTGAATTGTCCCACTCGGAACGTAGAAGAAATCGCCCGGTTTAGTTTTAATACGACGTAAAAATGATGACCATTCACCACTTGAGATCATAGCTTCTACTTCTTCTTTTGTTTTTGCGTTATGGCCAAAAACAAGCTCCGCATCTTCTTTGCAATCTATAATATACCAGCACTCCGTTTTCCCATATTCACCATTTTCATGACTTTTAGCATACTCGTCATCTGGATGAACTTGAACAGATAGGTCCTCATTTGCATCTAAAATCTTGGTTAATAAGGGAAACTTTTCACCTTCAAAATTACCGAATATTTCCCGATGATTCTCCCACAATTCTGATAATGTTTTTCCTTTCCACTCGCCGCTTTTTATCCTACTTTGTCCATTAGGATGAGCAGAAATCGCCCAACACTCTCCTGTTTTATCAGAGGAGATGTCATACCCGAAACAATCACGTAATGTTGTTCCTCCCCAAATTCGTTCTTGAAATACTGATTGCAAAAATAGTGGCTGCATGTTTAATAGATTTCCTTTCCTAGTTTCTTCCTTTATTCAACATTCGCAAGTGCCAAGGCTCCACAAAGCCCCGCATTGTCTCCTAAACTAGGGGGAATAATATATTCCTCTATTTTTGAAAGTATTGCTTCATGTGAAATATATCCATTTAATAAGAATTCCACGTTCTTTTGAATAAGAGGAAACAATTGCAGCTGTTTTGCGACTCCACCACCAATAATGACTTTTTTTGGTGATAAAATGAGAATGAAGTTCGCAATCGCCTGTGCAAGATAATATGCTTCTAACTCCCATACTTTTTGATCACTTTTAAGTTCTTGTCCCTTTTTCCCCCAGCGCTTTTCAATGGCCGGTCCCGCAGCCATTCCTTCCAAACAATCTTGGTGATATGGACAATTCCCAATAAATACATCATCTGGATGTCGTCGAATGAGCGTGTGTCCCATCTCCGGATGGATTAGGCCGTGAATAAGCTTCTTTTCTACGATTGCCCCTACTCCGATGCCAGTTCCAACAGTCATGTAAATGCAACTATCAAGTCCCTTCGCAGCACCCCAATTTATTTCGCCCAAAGCAGCTGCATTGACGTCTGTATCAAACCCAATTGGTACATTGAACTGTGTTTTAAGCGCACCAACGATATCTGTATTTTTCCAATAAGGTTTCGGTGTAGATGTAATATGCCCGTAACCAGGGCTTTGCTTATCTAAATCAACCGGCCCAAATGATCCGATACCAATTGCTTCGATTTCCTTATTTTGAAAAAAATCAATGACATGTTTCAATACTTCTGCAGGAGTTGTCGTTGGAAAGCTTACTCTCTCAAATACTTGACCATTCTCATCACCAACTCCGCAAACAAATTTTGTTCCTCCTGCTTCAATTGCACCAAGTAACATCTTCTCACTCCTCGTTTTCCTTTTTTAAAAAAATTATAGCCACCATCTAAAACGTTTTAAGATGATGGCATTATAAAATCTTTACCAATATAAGTTCCACGTTTTTGAAATGCGCACCAATGCTTCGAAATAATAATAATCTCCCCATAAACAACTCTCATCAATGCCCATTCCTCGACCTTTGTTATATACAGCGTGAAGCAGTACACCATGTTCTTCTTCTGTTTCATTCGTAGTATAGTTTTCCTCTAGCGATTTTAAGATTGTTAATGCAGCGTTTTTGTAATACATGCTGTCTTTGTCCAATAATGGCAGATGCTTTAAGATTTCTAACATTCCACATACAGCAATAGCCGCTCCGGAACTATCTCTTTCTTGTTCATCTCCGTCTGTAAAAATTAAATCCCAATAACACACATCATCTTCAGGTAAACGATTCAAAAAGTAATTTGTTAGTTTTTTACTCAAACCTAGTAAACTTTCATTTTTTGTATACACATAACTCAGAGCAAATCCATAAATCCCCCATGCCTGCCCTCTGGACCAGCAAGAATCATCACTAAATCCTTGGTGAGTAGTCCCTTTAATCGGATTTCCTGTGTCAACATCCATATAGAATGTATGAAATGTCGATGAATCCTTGCGAACGATGTATTTTGCGGCTTTTTCAACATGATTCGTCGCAACGTCAGAGTATTTTCGATCACCCGTTACTTCTGATGCCCAATAAAGTAAAGGGATGTTCAAGTTGCAGTCAATAATCATACGTCCTCTTTCTTCTGGATTATTTAAATCTCCCCACGCTTGAATTATTTTTGCCTTTGAATGATATCTCGTAATTAAGAGATCAGCTGCAAGTATAGCTGCTTCCTTCGCATCTTCATTCCCTGTTAATTTGTACGCACTCACACAAGAAAGGGAATATAAAAATCCTAAGTCATGTGTGTTTGTTTTGAATTGCTTTTCAATACGTTCTTTAAAGCCTTTTACTTGGAGTTCTGCAATCTGTCTGTATTTTTCATCGCTAGTTACTTCATAAGCTAACCATAGAATCCCTGTCCAAAAACCTTCTGTCCAGTCAACATCTTCTTCTTTCACTACTTGGTATTTTGAGTTCTCTGTTGAAGCCGATGGAAAATCAACATTAAATCTCTCGAGGTTTTGATCAATCTTCTTTAAAATATGATTAATGGCTTTTTTCACCCAGACCTGATCGATCGTTGAATGTACTTGATATCGTTCAGTTTGTTTAATTTCTTCCCCTGTAATAGTTGCATAGGTCATTTGATTACATCCCCTATTCTTTTATTAAATTACTTACATCAAGTCTATTACACAGTATTTGTGTTTTAAGATGCCAACTGTTGTTTTTCTAGTTCCCCTTCATCGCTAACCCGCTTATTCGAAAGTGTGAAGCAAGAAATAATCGTAAATACTAATGTGACACAGCCTAAAAGAATATACGTATTATCAAAGCCTATCGTATCGTATAATTTCCCTGAAAACGGTCCGAATGTAGCAATTCCTACATAAAGCATTGACTGATATCCTATTAAGTACATACTAGATGCAAGTCTTGGGTCAAAATTAGCAGCAATATATTTGAAAATAGATACTAGTAAAATTGGTAATACAAATGCGTGCAGCAACTTTATTACAGAAATCCCAACTGGTACTACAGCTAAACCTGACCCAATAATTCGGATGACCATTATAACCCCTGCTAATATCAGTCCTTTTTTAGGACCTATTTTATTTATGATAAACGGTGCTGTAAATAACATCCCAGCTTCAAGAAATACTGTAGCAGAGCCTAGGTAGCCATATACTTGTTTCCCTAATGCTTGATCTGAAAATAAAGTGACAAAATAACGTGGGAATTGTTGTTCCATAATAAAGTAAGACCACACAACACCAACGACATACATAACAAAAATCCAAAATGATTTCATTTTAAATAAAGAAACAATATCATTTAACTTGAGCGATTGACTTTTCTCTACCTCTTCTATAGAAACATCTATTTTCAATGTTGCTAAAACAAGGACTAACACCAATGCACAACAAGTAGCTATCCAAAAGTTAATATTCGGATCAATATTATATAATTGTCCCGCAAAAAAGATCGCTGCTGCCCATCCTAAAGAGCCCCACATTCTTGTTTCACCGTATTCAAAATTATATTTTCTCCCACATTTCTCTAAGTAAGATTCAATAGCAGCAATTCCTGCAAGATAAGTAACACCTAAGTAAAATCCTCCAACTATTGTTCCTATTAGCAAATTGGTTTTCAGCAGTGGACCATATATATAAATAAAGAATGGACCAACAAAGACCGTTAATAAACTAATGGTCCATAATACGTTTTTTCTTAGTCCAATTTTATCTAAAAGGTATCCATAGAAAATTTTGAAACATAAAGCAAAGACAGCGTTTACAGAAATTATAATCCCTATGCTCACACTATCTAATTCAATGACCTCACCAAGCCAGATTGCAAATAAAGAATATCCCGCAGCCCATGTTAGCTGGAAAAAGAAGAAAAATGCACACAATCTTATATAAATACCTTTTGGCACTTTATCCATTTCCACACTCCTAATCTATTTCTCAGCTTAAAATTATTTAACTAATTAATTTAACAGTTAGCGTTTACATAAAAAATCTAACACACAAATGCAGATAGCAAATAAGTGACATCTTTCAAATTAAGTCGAATGAAAAACTCCCTCATTATTAAACGGCTATCATTCAACTTTTATTCCTTATATCCCCTTTTATCTTTCACTACATCTCAATTAAGATGAATTCATTATATCAACTTTCTGTCTTTTAAATTGTTTTAATGTTGTGATAAAATGTTGTTAAATTGCGGTGTTGGATTCGTTTTTTGACAAATAGAGTGGTCATATTTCCATCTCACAAAATGGAGGATTAAGTAACTATGAAGATGATCGAATATGTTGACCTTACACATAAGCCCTTTATATTAAATTTTAAACATAGTTCTAGTGGGAAGGAATGGGAAAAATTTCACGCTCATCAAGGAATGGAAATGTTGTTTGTTCACGAAGGAACAGGCCAAGTTGTCATTGATCAGAAAATACACCCTGTCTCATCAAATATGCTTATTTTGTTTCAACCATATCAATTGCACCGAATTAAAATCGATAGTGTCTCTTCTATGTATGTACGAACGGTTTTAAATTTTGATCCATATTTTTTGGAACCTTACTTGAAGCCGTTCCCTGAATTCAAGTCATTTTTTAATTTCATTTGGAAAGAAAATTTACCCCAACAAATCTATCAGCTAGAAAATAATAATGAAGAAATAACCATGATATACGAAAGATTTCACGAAAGATTAGCACATACTTCATCTGAACGACAAAAGGAAGAATTTGTTTTATTTATGATTTCTCTCTTACAATCGGTTCGGTCCATAACAAATATGCCTTTTACAAGAGATACAAATTCTATGAATCGTCCAATACACAATTCAGAAAAGATTATGCAATGGGTGGAGGAGCATTACAAAGAGGAATTTTCTTTGACAAGATTGGCGAATGACTTACATCTCTCGCCATACCATGTATCACATTTATTTAAAAACGAAACAGGTTCAACCATCATGCACTACATCATCGCTAGAAGACTTAGGGAAGCATGTCAATTGTTAAGCACAACAGATCTTCCAATAAACTACATTTGTGAAGAGATTGGTATAAATAACACATCTTATTTTTCTCAATTGTTCAAAAAAAACATTGGTCTCTCTCCTAAAGATTTCAGGGGAAAGTTAACAAAAACATTTCGCTGATAAGGGGCATAACCTAGAACGTAAAAATCATCTCGCAATATAACGAGATGATTTTTTTAATAGTAAGCGATCCCACATGACCATTTAAGAGTTTGTGAAAGTAGTTCAATCATATTGTAGTGTAACAAACCTTCCTTATTGTGCGCAGGAGTAAGTGCAATTACACGGCCATTCCCATATTCATGTGACCACCCTGAAATTGAAGAGCCATCGGTTGAATCTGCTCTAAGAAATACATTCGTGTTTACTTCATCACAGGTGACAAAATAATGCTCATCAACCATTTCAAAATGTACTTTTATGGGCAAAAAACTTGGATTGCTCTTAGGTGAATATGTAACAACTCGATGCTCAGTAGGATGATAATCAAACTTCCCACGAACCATAGAATAATAGTCATTAAGATTCTCATATGACGACAAGCCTGAATGCCATGCAAACCAGCCACCACCATTTTTAACATACTGGCAAATAGCGTTTGCGCAATTTTTATCCATCCAGTTTTTTACTTGTCTATCTGTAGGATTTAGCTTGTTTGCTTTAGAAAGGACAACTGCTGCTGGTTGAAGTTGCAGTTTTTCAACTAATTGGTTTTCAGTTATATACTCAACTTCAATTTGCTCGCCTTTGTCTCTAACTTTTTGAACTGCATTATCAAGTGATTGAGAAAGTAACTCTTCTTTATGGTAATAATCACCTAAAATAGCAAGAATCCTTTTCGTCATTTCGTACCCACCTCTAAATAAAGAATTCCTTGGTCTTAAGATGAAAAGACCCAACAGCGAATTAAAATGTACCCTATAGAGTAGACAGTAAAAAAAGTCTACCTATAGGTTACTTTTTTGTATAATTAAGAATATTTAAAACTTGATGGTAGGATCACTAATTTCAGTTTTCATCATTTTAATATCTGAAGGCTAAGTCTTTTTTAGAACGTACTCAACCTACATACGATTATTTTTCTAAATTTACTATCAAGAAATTAAGCATTAACAAGGGATATACCCCCTAAATCATTAGTGAATGGCAGAATTTTTCCGTAATTTTGGCACGAAAATCGCCATGAAGCTAGTTCTCAAAAAATGGACTATAAAAGTATCGATTCAGTTAAAAGATGTTATTTATATGCGCCACTTAAACAGGATTGTGAAAGAGAAAAAGTGGCGAAAGACGTTTTAATAGAAAATAGTAAATGAATATGGTAGGTTTTATGATATAAGAAGGTAAGAAAATAAAAAAATGGAAAGGTTGGGTTACGTGAAATATAACTTTGATGAAATTGTAAATCGGAGAGGGACCTATTCAGTAAAATGGGATGGAGGAGAGTTCCTTAGAGAAATTGGTTTTACTAAAAGATATGATGAAGAGACCTTGCCATTATTTACGGCAGACATGGATTTACCCGTACCCCAAGCCTTGATTGATGCTTTACATAAAACCGTTGATCATAAAATTTTTGGCTATTCAATCTTTCCTAATGAGTACTATGAAGCGATTCAGCATTGGTTTAAAAAGAGACATGATTGGGAGATCAAGAAGGAAGAAATCATCTATAGTCCTGGAACGGTCCATGCTTTGAATATTGCCGTAAGAGCTCTTACCAAACCAGGTGATGGAATCATTATCCAGCGGCCAGTTTACCCGCCTTTTACTTCTGCGATAGAAGGTAATGGCAGAACAGTAAGGAATAATGCTCTTAAATATGATGAGGGTGGGTATTATTCTATCGATTTTGAGGATTTCGAAGCAAAAGCAAAAGAAGAAAAGACGAAAATGTTTATTTTGTGTAATCCTCATAATCCTACTGGAAGAATTTTTAATGTGAACGAGCTCAAGAAATTATCTGATATTTGTGCGGAAAATGGTGTCCTTATCGTAGCGGACGAAATACACGGCGATTTAATTAGACGTGATCAAACCTTTATACCAATCGCAAAAGTTGTGGATAATGCTGATCATATTATCACGTTAACCGCTATTAACAAAACATTTAATGTAGCAGGTCTCCATTGTACAAATGCGGTTATCCCCAATCCAGAGCTTAGAAAAATATTCATTAAAGAAATGGGCTTTCAATTAGCTTCGCCATTTACAATATCCGCTCTCATCGCAGTATACAATGAAGGGGAAGATTGGTTAGAGCAACTGAAAGAATACATTGACGACACCATGGAATGGGCTGTCAATTTCTTAGCAGAAAAAATGCCGAAAGTGAAAGTGAGAATTCCAGAAGGAACTTATATCATGTGGATGGATTTTAGCGAATATGGCATTTCACCAGAAGAAGTCCATGATCGCATCTATAACAAAGCGAACGTACTATTAGAAGATGGCAGTATGTTTGGAGAAGAAGGTTTACAACATCAAAGAATTTGTATTCCATCGCCAAGACCGATAATAAAAGAAGCATTTGAAAGAATCGCCAGAGAATTTGAGGATATCAATTAGTCATGTAGATGAAACCATATTTGGTCTCAATTGTTTTCTTCTTACATGGGAACGGGCTTTGAGACTGTAGACAAATCCAACATGTTAAAACTAGTCTTCATGTAGCTTTGAAAGAAAGTTTCATTGTTTTGATCAACAATCGGGCCATTATCTACAGTATGTTTTTCCGCCGTATTCATAGTTTTTATAGATACCAAAAGCCGATTTCATGTTTAGAGTGAAATCGGCTTCTCTATATTATAAATTTATTTAGCATACATTAATTAGTATTCATATTCATAATCACGCTCACGGAACATATCTGTATGATCAATGTTTTTTGTAGCAATTATTGCAACATTTAGATTGCCGATTTCAGTTCCTTTAATATATTCTTTCAAAGAGAATGTATCTTCGTCTAATTCTTTATCTACATTAATAGGAATAAGGAATATAACACTTTCTTGAACTTCCATTGTAACAGTCGCTGCAGATTGGAATTTATCACTTCTGTCATCATGGGTTGGATTATACAAGTAAACCTCTACATCCATCTCCACTTCAAGATCAACTGCAACAGTGATGTTACCTCCATATATATCAACTTCGTTTAATTGGATATTATTCACCTGCCCGTACATAGATGGGGAAACATATCCACCCATAAAATAATCATCATGTATATCATCGGGTTGAAATTCTGACAGATACTGTTGAGTTTCAGAAATAATTTCTTCCGTGAATAATTTGGTAACTAACTCTTTCGCTAACCCTTCATTTAATTCTTCATAAAGTTTATCAAACAACTCTTCAGACAATTTAATTGAATGTAATTCATAAAATAAATCCTTTACCTTTTCATCATTATGTACCAGAAAATCATGGACAGTTTTGTAAGCGATCAGATTATTATTACTGATTTTTGGGTGGGCTTTTTTTCGCTTCATCCTCCCCAAATTCTCTAGTATTATTAGAAATAAAATAGCAATCATCTAATTTATTTGGCTCCCAATAGACGAGTTGTTCTAATTCAACTTGGTGCAAATTTTTTTCGTTTTTTACTATAATCTTTTCACCCTTTTGAGAATACCTTAAAGGTTAATTCAACTGGGGAGGACTTAATATTTTATAATGCTTTTTAAGTGGCTTGGCTATTTCCGGTTCATCAATGAAGGGAAAATAATGTACATATAATTAACGGGATGAGGTAAATGCCATAAAAGAGTATTTTTTTATTTTAAACTTTAATTATACACTCGTAAAAACTCTTTCCTGCTTCTCCTCCGATAAAGTCTAATACTTTTGAACCGAACAAAGCATAACATGTTTGTTTGAATTTATTTTCATTAACCGATGGTGTAGGGAGAAAACCATCTTAATAATCCTTAAACTCTTCTGCTTCGTTACTTCAATAAGAAAAAGCGATCCTTCGTTATTGAAGCATCGCACCAGTTCGTTCAACTAGATCGCACAAGAATATATTTAATTAATGAATTAAAGATGCTCTTAAATCTTTTACATCATTCTCTAAATAGCCCTTTAAACATGTTAACATATATACCCAACCCTCTTTTTGTCCTAGCATTTTGTTTACTATTTCAGGGTCATCTTCATTAAGACCTGATTCGTTCACTTCAATAATTGTACTCGCATTATCCAACTCTTTTAGAGTAATTGTAACAACCGTTTCTTCATCAGATTCTCCACCCCACGAAAACACGATTTTCTTATTTTCCTCGACTTCCAATACATTTATAATGCCTTCTGCTTCGTATTCATCATATCTCAATGTAACGGACTTGCCTTGTTCCCATCTTTCGGAACTCGAGGAGAACCAAAAATTCCCTATCTTTACAGGGTCTACAATGGCATCAAACACCTCATTAGCTGGCTTATGTATTTTAAATTTCGTAGTTACTTGAGTATCCATAATAAAATCAACTCTCTCTCAGATTATTTAATACTTCTTCTATTATATCCTACTGTGGTCTTCCTTTACTTTAATGATTCTTATTGAACTAAACTGTACCGTTAGTTCAGTAACTTCTACAAAAAGAGCGTCAATCCTTCTTGGATCAACACCCCGATGCGAAGCTAATTTTTAACACCTTACATATTTGCGTTTGAAACCAAGCTTCCCTCTATCAATTTCTTTTTGAATACTTTCGTAAGCGTTTAGGAAACTGCTTTTTTTCTTGTCCCGTTTGACTTCTACTGTACCTACTTCCTTTGCGGTCTCGACTGCCTTTTCATGTAGCGGCAAATATGAAATCCCCACGGTGTATAGAAAATTATTCATAGATGATTTCGTTCGTTCTGGCGAATCATGAATTGTATTTTTCACAATATCAAGCATATTGGAAATCTTACTTTCGGTAAATTCATTGTCTAGGCGATTCCCTAAAAGCCAGCAGTAGCAACTCCAGCCCGCTGACATTCTCAGCTCGTCACCGCTTGCAATCCATTTATCAGCAACGTCTTGTGCAATATCTGACTCTGATAAAGTTACTGCCACCACAAAATCGGACAGCATATAAAAATACGCTCCATCCATCCAACGATCAAAATCCGACACAGTCAAGGCTTTTGGGTCTGCAATAATGCCTGCAAAGTACATTGCATCGTAGTTACCTGTGGCATAAAGCTCTTCAGCTAAACGTTGATTTATTTTTATTTTCTTTGCAATTGGTTTCATAGCACCTGTAGCCACGCCAAAAAGCGGCTCGTGCGCACCATTGGATATGTACATTTTTTTAGTTCGTTCCTTACCAAGGGCTTCAAGCTCCTGCATAACTGTTTCGAAATCCATAGTTTTGCACTTCCTTCCTTAATATTAATAACTATTTAATTGTAACCAACTAATTTTATATTCTTTATCGAGTCTTCCATACTTCTCAATTTTACCATTAATCTTCAAGTATTCTTCCCTATAGTTTAAGTACATTTCTTCACAATCTCATACAATAATAATATAAATATCCAGTATTATTGGGAGGTTTTTATTTTTCAATTTAATGGCCCTTAACAAAAAAAAGAGCGTATTCTTGCTGCAGAATTGCGCCCGTTTTATGGAGTAACTTTTAAGGTGGTGGTTTTGGTTTGACCGTTTGCTTTGTTTAAACGGTCAATCGAAATGTAAAGAGATATTATGAAAAAAGTATTGATATATATAACGACTCCGAAAAATCGGAGTCGTTAGCAATAACAAAACAGCTTCTAGACTCAGAAGCTGTTATTCATTTTAGTAATTTCCAGTTTTAATAGAGGAGACCTGGTCATTCCACGATGAACCGTTAGGCATTTTATAAGAAGTTAGATTCCACCAATATCTATAGCTTGAGGCGTTCCTAAATGAGATCGCATAACCGCCATAATTATTATGTTGATAGAGCGTAACCCAAGACCAAGGAGCTACACTTAAAGAAGAAATTCTGTCATTCCAAAAAGATCCCCAACGAACACCTGTAGCGTATGTCCATGTTCCAGAAGACAAGGCTACATACCTTCCACCGCGGTTAATATGCTCATAGAAATACTCTGTTCCTGACATTATACCTACATCTGTATTCGGTGAAAGTTCTTTAACTTGTTGATGATATGTTTCATATTTTTGTAGGGTTGAGAAGCCAAGTATCCTTTCTCCTTGATTACTTTTTTCAACTACAATCCCAGCAATTTTTTTATGTTCATCTGATGAATATTTTACTCCATCTACTGTGTCAATTTTTAAATCTTGAACGGGACTCGATGTTGGACTAACTGCATTTGCTTTGCCTTCAAAACTAAAAGCCAAAGAGAAAACTAATGCTAAAGCCATTACAGGAAAAAATAAACTACGTATCACTTTTCTTGCCATTGTAAAACCTCCCTAATCAAATTTTAATACATAGAAAGTATAATAGAATTAGAAAAAAATGGAATGGTTATATATTCCTTATTTTGGAATTATTAGAAGAAAATGGAATGGTTATATATTCCTTATTTTAGATTTAATACTTGTAAATTAACATACCCAAAAACGTTCGTTAATTTGAAACTTTTTCATGCTCATTCCTCCTCTTCCGTTTTGACTTGAAAAATATCATTCGCCATATCATTATTTCACTATGAACGGCACAATAAAAATGATCGATGATGGACAGCGCTTGCTTTAATCATTATTCTAATATGTGTACCTTTTCTTTTACATCCATTGGTGAAAGAGTTTGCTCCGATTTACTTTAGTGATGAAAGGATGTACTTTAGCGATGAAAGGATGATTGACATGATTGATCACATCGATATGGAGATCATACGCTGTTTACAAAGCAACTCAAGAATGCAATGGAAACAGATCGGGCAGCTTGTCCATCTGTCTGGTGTGGCCGTAGCCAATCGAATTCAGCGTTAGTAAAGATCATCTAGGATTCTGGTTATGTATCGGTTTATTATTGGGAATCTCTTATGGAATGTTACAGATAATATTGGTTTCGGAATGGCAATGGGTCATTGTTTTGGAGTAGCTATCGGATCTAGTCTCGATAAGAAAAATAAAAAGAAGTAATGCTATGTTATGTTCGGTAAATGAATACTCTATACAAATCTAGTTTACATAATTGCAATTTCAAGAAGAGCAAAAAAGCCAATCCCTTGATAAGGGATTGGCTTGTGTTCGTTTTTTATCGTTTATACAATATTTTATACATCATTGATTCAGCAACGTTTCTGGCTTCTTCAGAAGCCTAGAAGCAGCATAAAAAAGGAGAGTTTTATGCAATCTCTTCTTTCACTAAAGCGCCCTTTAATGGAGTAACTTATATTAGCTTTATAGTTGAGTTAAGGGAAGTGTCTTTTTTCAAAAACGGTTGCACTTTTTTTCAAATATTTTAATTCCAATATACGTTATCCCAAAGACCAACTATTAGAGTGATGAATATTCATACTTACTCCCGTAATGTCTTTTATAACAATTGGTTCAAGTACCCAAAAAACAACTGATAAACTTATGGGTAAAGTCAAACCCACTCAGATATCAATAAATAATGTAGCCATCTCTTTTCACCATCCTGTACTATCTTGGGTTGAAAACACTAAATCCAATCTATTAACATTAAAGGAATTTAAATGACAGTTTTTACTCCAAACCCTATTAACATTACTCCAGTAGATTTTTGAAATACTTTTTGAAATTTAGGTTTTTTCAACCACTTTTTCACATGATCTAAAAGATAAACCAAGATCAAAAACCACCCCACTGCTATTATAGTAAGGATCAATCCTAATCCAATCAGTTGTTGATTTATGTTTCCATTAAGATCAATGAATTGAGGCATAAAAGTTATGTAGACCAAAACAGTCTTAGGGTTAAGAATATTACTGATTGCCCCTTGTAAATAGGATTCTTTATAATGATGGCGCGATGACTTGTCAATTAAACGCTGATGTTCAGCTTGAACAGCTTCTAATGAAAGTGTATTTTTAGTGAAAAATACACTTACACCTAAATAAAACAAGTATGCAGCTCCCAAATACTTGATTGCATTGAAAAGAAATACTGATTGGGCAATGACAACTGACAAACCAAAAACGACAATAACAGTCCAGAAAGTAAGACCTGTCGCCATCCCGAGTATCGTATAGCGTCCGGCTTTTGCTCCATGGTTAAGCGTATTTTTCATAATAAGTACCGTATCTGTACCGGGCAACATAGACATCATAAGGGCCATTAAGATATATGCAAGCAAGTTATCCATCTTACTCCTCCTCGTTTTTTATCCATTATTCAAATCGGCTACCTCATCAATGACAAGCACGCATTTTGTTTCAAGATTACTCATTATGTTTCTCCTTTACTTTCAAAAATTCTCATATATTGTTTTGGTGTTAACCCAACCAGTCTTTTAAAGAATTTAGTCAAGTGACTTTGATCACTAAATCCTGTTAAAAAAGTCACTTCGATTGGCTTTACACCTTGTTCCAAAAGCTTTTTTGCATGATTTACTCGAATCGTTTCCAGGTAGCTGTAAGGAGAGATTCCCTTTTGTTTTGTGAAGGATCTTAGTAAGTGATACTTGCTCCATCCCGTTAAGTTACTTAAATCATTAAGCGTAATCGTTTTTGGATAATTTTCTTCCAAATAGTTACACACTGTTTTGATTTCTTGAGAGGTTTCAGAAGCTGGTGAAAGGATTGTAAGGTCAGAATGCGTCTGAATGAGCTCTTCCAATAAGTATAAAAATAACTCCTCCTTCTTAACTCACTCTCATCCTGCGAATTTTTAAATGTAGCTCTCTTAAATTGGATACAATCTCGCTATGATATAAAACGCTTTGTTTGAAGCATGGAAGGTTTTCATTACCATTAATTTCTAACACTGCCTTTTTCATGACTTCTGGTTTCACATTGATGCAGCGATAATCCAGTGTTTTGCCGTCTATCTGCTCGCAACTTTGAGTATCATAAGGGTTGAACAATAATAAATCTCCTGGATTAATAATGTATTCTTCACCTTTGCAAACCAAATAACGCTGCCCTTCTTCAATAAAGCCGATCACATAATATTCATGAAAGTGAGCAGGAAACTTTTGCATGATTCCCTTAAATCGATAGGCTTCGATGTTTAAATCAGAATCAAGATAAACTGTTCGGATTTCATTTAACATCCAGCTATCCTCCTATACTGTAATGACAATTCTAAAAATATCATATACTATTAAACTTTTCTTGTATGATATTGCGCTTGAGACAGTAATTCAGTTGTCCCAAAAATATAAAAGTTACTTTTGTTAATAAACATCAGAATTGAATATGATGATTCAAATTTATAGAAACATATCTTACTGAAGAATAAATAGCATCCTGAAGGCTGCTGTCGATAAAATAAAATTAAACAACTTTATTGTAACTGATATCAGACCTGAATAAGGAAAACACACATTATACATGAATAATATGTGTTTTCCTTTTTTCTTTTATAAACCAAATCATACCTCAGTTAAATAATAGAGGATTTACTTTATTAAATAAAAGCGCCCGATTCTTGAAGATGCTACTCTAATATTGCATATTGGGTTCGAACTGTGCATTACTTAAAATAGCTTGATGTTAACATTAACAAATCTTCTCTAGCTCTATTTATCATTTTTTGATATTCTGCACAATAATCAATTTAATTCAAATGTTTTCTGTTGTAATACTCAATTGGTAAACATGCGAAAAAATTAGTTTGTTTTTCTGATTTGTAATTAGTCCATCATCAATTTGTTTCTGAAACCACAATTTATATTGGAAGGTACATAGTTTTCATTTGGTGTTCTTCCATAAACTCATTCATGATTGTTCATTCCTGTTCTTTTTTCGAAGTTTGTGTCTTTTTTCGTATCATGAGAAATTGTCAAAAACCAAACATTTGATGTCTTTCCTGCGATTTGTTTGTAGTGTGATGGGTAATGCAATTTTAATCTTTTTCCATTTTTGAAGAATAGAATTTGTGACGTTTTACCCCCTCCACTTAATCCTACGGTTACACCTTGACCAGACAATGTTTCATCTAATGTTACACTTGTTGTCACTACTGGTTGATAATTATCTTTAACGATAACTAGTGCGCCATTTCTCTTATTGATGTAAATGTGTTCGATACCTACTGAATGATGTGAGCTATCTGTCAATAAGTATGCACCTTTCGGGTCTAAACGGATTACTCCCCCTGCAATGTTTCCCTCCTAAGCTTAAAGGACATGCAGGGAAACCCCAATAAGATACAACATGAATCAAAATGAGCAAATGAAACCGTTTTGCATATATTAAATACTAATGTGAAAAAATAATTAAACCATTTCGTCTATCTATTCCTATCGTTCCCCTTGTTAAAAAAAAGGGAGACGATAGGAATAAAGTTGTTTACTATCAACAAGCGAAACTAACAAAAAATCTTACCACTATTCAAGAACTGTATAAAGCCAAACATTTTTATTAAAACCAGCTGTATGTTTTCCTTTATTTACTACATACCCTTAGTAAACAACTTTTTTGTTCAGTTAACATCAATTTTGTTCGGTAAAAAACTTTATTTTCAAGTAATACAAGTTATTCCATTAAATGGCCCTTTTCATGAAGAAAGACGCTTTCCTTATTTCAGAAAAGCGCCCGATTGTGGAAGATCTCTAAAGTTTCTATTAGCTGATTTAGTGCAATAACAAAAGGAGCCGATTCCAGCTCCTGATTATTAGTAAAACACTCGAATATGATAAATTATTACGTCATTTCTATTGCCCAGCCTTTGTATTAAGTAATTTTATTCCCATCGTAATAAAAACAATTCCTGTTAGCTTATTTAAAACCGTTTCAACTTTTGAATTCCCTCTTAATTTATTAGTAGCCATAGAAGAAAAATAAGCTGTGATTAGACACCATATTCCTCCGGTTAAAGTAAACGTAAGACCTAAGATAATAAAAGAAATTGGACTGGAAACTCCCGCATCAGTATGAATGAATTGAGGAAGAAATGCTAGGAAGAACAAAGCAACTTTCGGGTTTGTAACATTCGTTATCATACCTTGTAAGAATATTTTTTTATTGTCTTGCTTTGGTAAGGATTTCTGCTCTTTTGCTGTCTTTTTTGCCATTAACATCTTAATACCTAGATAAGCTAGATAAATAGCACCTATAATCTTAATCACATTAAATAAAAAAGCCGATTGCATTAAAATAACCGATAATCCAAAGGCAGCAAGTAATGTATGAACAACTACACCAGCAGAAATTCCAAGAGCCGAATAAATCCCAGCTATTTTGCCTTGTGAAATACTTCTACTTACTATATACATTGTATCTGTTCCAGGAGTTAAATTCAGCAGAATAGCTGTTATTAAAAATACTTCAAAATTAATTATTCCGTACATATTAGACCTCCTATAAGATTTAATTCCACTAAAAATTCTATCTTATACATTAATCTCATTTCAATGAAAAGTATTATGATATGCTTTGACTCCTTATTAAACTAAACTCCCTATTACTTAATACCAATTATTTCAAAATCTAGCGATTAACTCAATACTCTATTACAAATAAGACGCTATTCTTATTCTGGATAAGCGCCCGATTGTTGAAGATCTTAAGTACTATGTCTTGTTTCACTAATGCACCCGTTAGGGTGTTTTATAGCTGCGTCTATATCAAACAGTTTATATCTTTAGGTATTCGGCTAATTGATTGAAGGTTCCGGTAAATCCTTCCTGTACCATCTCTTGTGAAGAAAAGAAGGTTTTGATTTCTTCCTCAGTCGGGGATACGGGAACCAGAATAATTGTAAGTGTAGTTTTTCCTTCGTCCTCGATAAACTTCATGGTATTTTGGGTTTCCAGAGGCCAATTTGCGTCAAAAGGTGCACGTACAATGTTACCTTCCTCATCAGAAAAGAAACTGGTGTAAACGATTTTTTCCGATGGAACAATTTCACTGTATACAAATTTAACCCACATGATGTCGCCGTCAGCAGGTTTCTGGCTGTAGTGAAAGACATCGCCCGGACGGAACTCTGCTTTTGCAACATGAAACGTCCATCCTTTTGGCCCCCACCAGTTCTGTAGATGTTCTGATTCGGTGAATGCCTTAAAGACAAGTTCTCGTGGAGCATTGAAAGTATGAGTGATTTCGATTTGAGTTGACATTGTGATTCCTCCAATAATTTTAGTTGTCATTTTATTTTTCTCCTAAATTTATGAATGATGCAGTTGCACATTACTGTGGCTACGCTGCTAGCCGGTTTCCCGCTGTCACTTTCCTTGCAGCTCACCTAAATAATCGTCCAAGCGCTCCAATCTATCCTCCCAAATGGTTCGAAAGGAATCAATCCAGTCGTCCAGTTCCAAGAAGGGCTGCGGTTGTAGCTTATAGATCCGGCGATTCGCGCTTGGATGCATTTCAACGAGCCCGGAATCACTAAGTACACGTAGATGTTTAGATACCTGCGGTTGACGGAGCCCAATTCGTTCGGTTATTTCACCTACAGTGAGAGGACCGTCACGCAAAAGTTCGACAATGTGTAATCGGTTGGGCTCGGCTAGTGCACTCAACGTTGTCATTTTCACGCTCATCTTACGTATCTCCTTTCTTTTTTAATATACCTAATAAAGAATATTCCCGTCAAGGAATATTGAATTAACTGTTGTTGCTTTGAAATAAAGTTTGATCAAAAATACCTCACAACCCGTATTTTACGGTAAATAAAAAAATCCATTTTGAAAAAAGGTTGATCAGAATGGATTCTTTCATCTATTTTCTTCTTCACAAATACCTACCCCTTTGATTTATTGAATATTTTCCTCCCATCACCATTAATAGAAAGAATGGTCATACGTAATGATTCTCTTGTCATTACCAACGTGATTAAAAAACCATTTGAACCAATATCATATAGACAATCGTCCCCCCTACTATTGAGAGGAGCATGTTTTTCTTCCAAAAGTGAAGCAGTGTAACTACTGCTACCGCAATAAATTCAGGAATACCATGACTTCCAGATAGTAAACTCACATCCTTAAAACAATAAATCACAAGGAGCCCAATTACCGCAGATGGCAACACTTCACCGAGATACTGTACATACTTCGGTGTGGGTTTACCTGATGGGAAAATGAAAAATGGAAGAAACCTTGTAAGCATTGTACCTAACACAACCATGGCAATTGTGATCATTTGCTGCGTTATACTCATAGTCATACGGTAACCTCAACTTTCTCCAATGGTTTTCTAAGAAAGGAAAGTATCCCTAGAATCGCAAGCATAGCAGGGATAATGAAATTGGCTCCGCCAAACATAATCAGACTGACAGTTGAAAGTCCTAGCCCCACGAGAGCACTATGGTGCCTCTTCTCTTTCATCCACTGTTCAATGAAAATCACAACAAAGAGAGCCGTCATAACAAATTCGAGCCCTTCTGTATTGAACGTAACAAGTGATCCAAAAATGCCGCCAATCGCTGATCCTATGACCCAATATGAATGATTGAGCATTGTCACAAAGAACATAAACCAGCCTTTGTCTACATTCTTTGGAATATCAACAGTACAATTTATCGAAAAAGACTCATCGCAAAGCCCAAATATCAAATACGGTTTTATTTTACGGGTTCCTCTATACTTATGCCGTTACAGGAAGCGGAACCTTTGTAGCTCCTAATGCCGCTCGTTCTATCACTATTTCCACGGATAAAATGGCAAACAGCATCGACCTTGGTTTTGTAGCATCTTTTGAGCAAACCAATGATGCTGTAACAAGTGTTATTCAAAAGGTAGCGAACAAAAGTTATTTGGAGCAGCTACTAAATTACAACGATCCGACTGGTATTCCACATCAAAAAACGGCTGCTCTAAACTGGATGGCAGCTTTCGGTATTCACACGGTCCAAGAGCAAATAGCAATTGTTTCTGGTGCCCAAATGCGTTGGCTATTGCCTTGACTGCTTTGTTTGAGCCTGGTAATAAAATTGCAACCGATTTATACACGTATTCAAACTTTATCGAATTGGCAAAAATGTTCCATATTCAGTTAGTGCCCATTCATGGAGACCAGTTTGGTATGTCGCCAACCGAACTTGAAAAGCAGTGCAGCCAAATAAATATCCATGGCATTTTCCTCATGCCTTCTTGTTCTAATCCTACAACTGTTATGATTCCAGAGTTTCGAAAGCAAGAATTAGCTGATGTCATCCGAAAGCATCGTTTAATTTTGATTGAGGATGATATTCATGCATTTCTAACGGCAGGTATAATCTCTGATTACCAGCAGCCAATGTTCAATTTGCTTCCAGAACAGAGCGTTTATATTTGTGGCACCTCTAAGTCAATATGTTCTGGATTAAGAGTTGCCTATATGGTCTATGGGGATGCATTACGTGAGAAAATCTTGAGGGCTATTTTTAACATCAATGTAAAAACTTCTTCTTTTGATGCAGAGGTTATCACAGAGCTTATCTTATCAGGGAAGGCTCATGAAATTGTTTCTGAAAAGAAACAACTTGCACAAGCTGCAAATGATATTTATTCGGAATTTTTTCCTTTAAATACGTCTGTTGGACATCCTCTAAGTTTTTATCGTTGGCTTCCAATTCAAGGGCATAGCGATGCGTTTCAGTTGGAAACAGATTTGAAAAGGCAAGGTATTCGAGTTTTTCATTCTAATCGTTTTCTAAGTGGGCAGACCATCCCTGATAAGTATTTACGTATTGCACTTTCTTCTACAAACTCACTAGACGAGTTAAAAATAGGATTAAAAATAGTAAAACAGTATCTCAACTCAACGAATGAATAAATTATTTAACATAAGACCAAAAAAAATAAAAAGCTTGAAGAATCAAGCTTTTCTATGACATGAACAATCATAAACTATTACGATTATTTTATTACTTTGCCGTTAAAAT
This sequence comes from Bacillota bacterium, assembly GCA_051750265.1. Classification (GTDB taxonomy): domain Bacteria; phylum Bacillota; class Bacilli; order Bacillales; family Bacillaceae; genus Metabacillus. The sequence continues at coordinate 77,854 of JBNJJO010000015.1, forward strand.
TAAATAAAAAAATCTCTTCATACTTGAAGAGATCTTGATAAAACTTAATTACTGCCCTTTCTTTCCAAAATGATAAGCAGGGACTAAAATTTTTGGGTGGATTTTTGGTGATTAAATTCATTACTTAAATTTCAAGCCATTAGGATTTCTTGTCAACCTTAGCCAATATAACATTAGCTGCTTCTACAGCGCCGCCAGCATTTCGGAAGTTTTCAGAAAGTTTCCGCACATTATCCAGATATGTTCGATCCGCCAGCACATTAACTACTGCTTTTGTCAGATATTTCGGCCTGTTTCCTTTTAGTTTTACTCCTGCACCAAGTTCAGCAACTCGGTCAGCCACTACCCCTTGTTCACTATGTAACGGATATAAAACCATAGGGACTTCATAATACAGACTTTCATTCACACTATTCATTCCACAATGTGTAATAAATACATCTGCCTTCTGTAATATTGCCATCTGGTCTACGTAGTTTTTAACGGTGAAATTGTCTGGTATGCGACCAAGAGAGGCAATCTCTGTTTTTTCACCAACCGACATCATAATATCATAACTACTATCAGCAAATGCTTTAATACAATTTTGGTAAAAATCTTTATTCTGATTGAGTACAGTTCCTAATGAAATGTAGATCAATTTTCTACTTTGTCTTTCATCGATTACCACAGGAGACTGACGGATCGAAGGGCCAACAAAGGCATATTTGTCGGAAAAAGTTTCGGTCATGGGCTGGAATTCTTTCGACGTATAAACAATGGTATCCGTTTCATTATCATTTTGAATAATAGATATAAAAGTATCTACTTCATACCCATGGGTTCGTAACAACTGCATTTTTTTGTTAATTCGCGGCATACCAAATATCATACCCAATACTTCTTTTATACTGCGTTTCATCAGTTTTGCCGTATGCTTGTTAAATGCGAAGGTTGTTGTTGAACAAATATACGGGATTCCTAATTTCTTGGCAAATAATTTTCCCCAAAAGCATAAAGAATCGGATACAATGCAATCCGGTTGAAATTCTCTTAATTCCGTACACACCTTTTTATCTAAGGCAATTGTCGTATCTACAATCATTTCAATTAATGCCGCAAAATCTTTTCCAACTTTGCGATTCAATTCATGTTGTGATATCGGCGGTAAGAACTCATCACAAGGAATAAATTTGGCACCGACGTCTTCTATTTTTTCTTGAAATTCCATAAAAGAGTAGTACCATACTTCATGGCCTTTGCTTACTAACTCGGATACCACTGGAAGTGTCGGATTTGTATGACCATGTGCTGGGATCGAAAAGAAGACAATTTTACTCATTCTGATTCCTCTTCTGCCGCTTCGGCCCTGCGGATCATTTCTGCAAACTCTAGAAAACTATCACTTTTTAAGATTGCAATTCCTTTTGTCGCATCTTCCCCCAACAAAACAAGCTTATCACCTGCATGAATCTGATACATTTCCCGTGCCTGTTTTGGAATGACAATCTGCCCCCGCTCTCCTACCTTCACAACACCAAAGAACTGTTTCCCCTTGGGACCAAGCTGCTCTACCTCTTCTTCACTCATATTACCGGATAATTGATCCAATGTTACCTGAAAGATATCGGCTAACATTTTACATTTATGAATATCAGGCAACGCCTCCTCGTTTTCCCACTTTGCTACGGTCTGACGAGATACATTTATCCTCTCAGCTAATATTTCTTGACTCATTTTATGCTTTTTACGCAAAACACGAATATTCATACCAATCATATCTTCATCTCCTTATATGATTAATATATATAAGACTTCGGATAAAGTCTATCAACACTCCGCGACATTTTATGTTAAAAATTGTGGCAGAGTATCATACCTTTTTCCATCAAATAACGTAATTTCTTATCCATTTCTTTATGTAAAACAAATTCAAAACCCTACCTTTTTCAGCCTTTTTCTCAAAAACAAAAAACACTCACAAACGTTGATCTAACAACATTCGTGAGTGTTTTAAAGTTTAATGAGTATCCCTATTACTCAGAATGATGTTTATCAAGAACGAATGTTTGTCAAGAATGATAACTAATATTGTTCTTGAAAGGGTGCTTTATATGTCCAGATACCAACAAATGAGTTTGATTTCTTTCCAAAAATAGTTTTCGACCGAAGAAGCTTGTCATGCCCATCTATTTTTATTGAAGTGGTCAAACGGCTTTTATTGTGAGAAGTGTGATCACGATGCTTATTTTGAAACAAAAATGCGTAAGCACAAGCTTTATGAATGCAAAAAATGCTGTTACCAATCCACTGTCACTGTCGGAACTGTGATGGAGAAAACAAGAACTGACTTAACCAAATGGTTCTTAGCCATCTATTTAATTGCTCATGATAAACGTGGTGTATCTGCGACAAGACTTTCTGAAGAACTTGAAGTGTCGTATAAAACTGCATGGCTCATGCTTCATAAGATTCGCCAAGCCATGAAATAACGTGATGCAGAATACTCATTGGCTGGTATTGTAGAGCTAGATGATGCTTTCTTTGGTGCGCCATCCAAAGGTGGAAAACGCGGGCGTGGAACAGACAAAACAAAGGTATTAGTAGGATTATCCTTAAACCAAAAGGGACATCCACTTTATCTGAAAATGGAGGTCGTTCCTAACATTAAAGCAGAACTCTTGATTGGCTTTGCCGAGAAAAGGATCCGACCTGGGTCTACAATTAGTAGTGATGCCTATCATTCCTACAGAGCGCTTGATGGAGCTGGTTTCAAGCATGAGTATCAAGTTTATAATGCTAAAGAAACCCCAGACCATTTAAACTGGTTGCACACTGTTCTTTCGAATGCAAAAGCGTTTGTTGGTGGAACGTTCCACGTACTTGACTCAAAACACCTCCAATCCTATTTAGATGAATTTTGCTATCGATTTAATCGAAGAAAGTTCAAAGGAGAATGGTTTAGCCGTTTAATGAAATTGTGTGTATTAACAAAGACAATAACTTATTCTGAGCAAGTGGGATAATCATTAAGATAATTTATCTTTTAAGGTCAATGAAACAGCCAACCCTCTACAATCTTTATTATTCAATGTTTTAGGTTCTTTTGCGCAGTTTGAAAGGGATATAATAGTTGAACGAACATCTGAAGGTAGAGAAAGAGCAAAATCAAGAGGTAAACACATGGGTCGCCCTTCACAACCGAGGAAAAATATAGAAGAATCCCTACGCTTATATAATAGTAGAAACACGAATGGATTAAGTGTAAAAGACATTGTGAAACTCACTAGTGTACCTAAAGCAACTTTATATGTAGAAATTAGAAAGGAACGTGCGAACAACCTATAATAGTTGTTGCACGTTTTGAATTTCTCAATTTAAATTATTAGGGGTAGTGTCGACATATGGGGATATTACACGATAAGACAATTTCAGAATAAAAAAGATGATTTTACCTAGGCTATGGATTTTTGTACTTTATTTATGACACTATATTATGACACCATTCGATACGTGATATTTAGTACACTATCAAAACATTTTAAGTTATGACACTATGATGAGTAAGGTACGTGTTGGGGGGTTAAAACATTGGAACCGACTTTTTTATTGGCTTGTTTCACTAAAGCACCCTTTCGTTTAAGTACAATTCTTCACAATCTCCCACAGCCTAAAAACTCCCTTCTAAAAATGCTGAAGGGAGTCTTTCTGTGTTAATTATATAAACGTGGTTTGGTCTTTATTAAAGCAATGTAATTAGTCTAATGTAAGATGTAAGGTCAATAATTATATTTATAATTTTTCCCCATTTGTTGCTATTACGTCTTTATACCAAAAGAAGGACTTTTTCTTTTTGCGCTTTAATGTCCCACTGCCATCATCATGTTTATCGACATATATGAATCCATAACGTTTGGACATTTCTCCGGTTGAAGCACTTACTAGATCAATACATCCCCAAGGAGTATATCCCATCAGGTCAACACCATCTTCAATCGCTTCAGCCATTTGTTCGATATGGCTGCGAAGGTATTCAATTCGATAATCATCATTAATAGAACCATCTTCTTCTACCTTGTCTTTGGCTCCTAACCCATTCTCAACAATAAAAAGTGGTTTCTGGTATCTGTCATGTAACTCGTTTAAGGCAACTCTTAAACCGATAGGGTCGATTTGCCATCCCCACTCACTCGCTTTTAGGAATGGATTTCTTACTCCTCCTAACATATTTCCTTCTACGATGTCAGCCGCTGTTTTATCCTTCTTTTCTGCACGAGACATATAATAACTAAAGCTGATAAAATCAACCGGATACTGTTTGAGTAGTTCTAAATCACCGGGCTGTATTTCAAGCTTAATATTATGTTCTCTAAAGTAACGTTGAATAAAAGCAGGATATTCTCCTCTTACTTGAACATCAGCACAAAAATTATTTTGAATCATCTAATGTTCCACCATTATCTAACCAATAAAGTGAACCTTTATTCTCAGTATCTGGTTTAATAACTAGACTGCAACCATCAAGTCCATACCCTATTGGATACCATCCAGGAGGATAATCTATATGTTTGGGAATAACTCCGTAATATTATTAGTAAAGACTCAAAGAAAGACAGTTACTGATACCACTCAAACGGAAAAACAGCCTTATCGCTAATGGACAAGCCTGTTACTCTCATACCAATTCAATTTTCGCCACAGCCTCACAATGTGCAGAGTGTATGTGGCAACACAAGGGTGCTGGTGGGTTTATTACATTCTTGAGACCTTTTTCTTTCAGAAAACAGACTTTATCAAAACAAAAGTTGCCGGCTGCAAAGGAACTTGAAACTGAATAAAATAAGTACACATGAGTTGATGTGATTCATTTTTTCTCTAAATTTTTGAGAGTTACATCATTTCACTGTCCCCGTCCCATCAGCATTCTTTTCCAAAGTTATCAAGCAATGCACGCACTTCATCTGTTGATTTCGTGTTCATCAATTGATTTCTTAATTCACCAGCTCCACGGAATCCTTTGACATAAATTTTGAAAAAGCGATGAAGCCCTGTGATTGAACGTGGCAGTGCTTCCGCATATTGATCTTGAAGATCAAGTTGCAGTCTTAAAAGATCAAGGTATTCTTTACTGCTATGCTCTTTTGGCTCTTTTTCAAAAGCAAAAGGATTTTTAAAAATACCTCGCCCGATCATAACGCCATCAATACCATATTGTTCAGCAAGCTGCAGCCCAGTTTGACGGTCAGGAATGTCTCCATTGATTGTTAGTAGCGTATTTGGTGCGATACGATCACGTAATTTTTTGATTTCCGGAATTAGCTCCCAATGCGCATCTACTTGGCTCATTTCCTTTCTTGTACGTAAATGAATAGAAAGGTTCGCAATATCCTGTGTTAAAATATGCTTTAGCCACTCCTCCCACTCATTTACATCCTTATAGCCAAGTCGTGTTTTCACGCTGACAGGCAGTCCGCCCGCTTTTGCTGCTTGAATAAGTTCTGCCGCAACGTCTGGACGCAGAATAAGGCCACTACCTTTCCCTCTCGATGCCACATTCGGTACAGGGCAGCCCATATTAATATCGATGCCTTTAAATCCTAGCTCTGCCATGCCAATACTCATTTGACGGAAATATTCGGGATTATCCCCCCAAATATGTGCCACCATTGGCTGTTCATCTTCTGTAAAAATCAAACGGCCACGCACACTTTTCATGCCCTCTGGATGACAATAGCTATCCGAGTTTGTAAACTCTGTGAAAAATACATCCGGTCGACCGGCTTCACTTACTACGTGACGAAAAACAATATCTGTCACATCTTCCATTGGTGCAAGTACAAAAAATGGTCGTGGTAAATCACGCCAAAAATTATCTATCATTTCAAACTCAAATCCTCTCACTATGGATACAACTTCAAACTCTCGGTCAAAAATATAAAGCCAAATGTTCCACTTCTTTTACACTTATATCATGCTTAATAACTTATTATCAAACACAAGTACATTTGGACATTTATAATTTGTGAAAAACTATTGTGAAAATCGGCAATGTTTATTTTAACGAAAATCGGTCCTGAATGGTATTTTTATAAACAAAAAAGCAGATGGTATAGATTTTTTCTATATCAACTGCTTTTCTATTATACCAACTCCAACCACGCGACCGCTTCACAATGTGTGGAGTAATTGACAACACAAAAGGGATGTTGGTGGGTTTATCAACATTCATTGAATTTTTTTAAAAACAAGTACTTGTTCAATAAAAGCACCCGTTACAATAATTTCAGTATCTGAAAAGACAAATACTATTTTCTCTGCATCCGGATGAGCGATTGACTGTTTTACTGCTTTATCATTTAATCTGAAAGAATAAATAACCTCGTTATTATCAGTCATTTCTTTTTTAAAAATATGTGTTTTACCAGCGAGATGCATTACTTTTTTTGCCGTTTCTCCTTCAATCTCAACTCCAACAACAGGTACTTTATTACCAAAATCAATCAGTTATATCATCATTTTCTTCTAGTTCTTCTGTTCTCGCTACCATCCCTATAAATGGGTTCACATAAATATACATACGCTCTTTCTGCATCTTTGTCATACGTCACTTGCTTGTTCATTTAGTCGCCCCTTCCCTAATCAATTTAGATTCAAATAGCACAAAATTATCTCATATCCATACTTTTTTTGGTTAATTAATCTGCCCCTTAGTTTAAGTACATTTCTTCACAATCTCATTACGATATTAACATAAATATCCAGATTCGTTGGAAGTCTTATTCCATTAAATGGCCCGATTGCTGAACAAGAAAAAAACCCTGCATATCAATACAGGATTTTTAATCAAAGTAGGCGTATTGATTCAGGCATCGAGCCTTTGTAATTCGATTGCAACAAGGCTAAGCCTTTATGCAATACGCCATTTTTCAGTTACTGCCTATAAGGGCAGTTCCTTTTCAAAATTTTGAAAGTAAAGAAGACGGGTTTACAGAGACATCGAATCCCCGACACCCAACTTTATCACGCTTCGCTTTGATACAGTACGCTTCCTTATAGCTTAATAGAAAAAAGGATCATCGATTAAAAGTTCCCCTTTTGCATTCATTAGTTTAAACAGGTGGAGAGATTATTGTATAGTATCTCGTATAATATTTGTAACCAACACCTTACTCAGATTCTAGTTAAAAACACTCGTTATTGATTACAATAAATGTAATTTGTAACGAGTGTTTTTCAAAAGAACTGTCGATATGATTACTGCCCATTTTTTCTGCGAACCGTTATTGTTTCTCCTGCAATCCCCCAATTATCAGTATTAACTTCATCAATTACCACAACCGTTGTATTGGGGTTTTTACCGAGCACGTCGACTAGTAACTGTGTTGCTCCTTTAATAAGTAATGCTTTTTTTTCTGGAGTTACATTTTCATTTGTGATTTTGATATTTACATATGGCATAATAATTACCTCTTTTCATTTTTTATAATTTTTTGTAATTCATGGGTGCATTTTCTATGTTGGGCATCTTCTCAATTTGAATTCCTTTTAAAAGCAAGCATGCGCCAATTAATACTACACTTGCTGCTCCTATCAAAGCAGCATTATAATCATGAGTGAATGATGATAAAATCCCTGCGATTGTTGGTCCAATCATTTGGCCAACAGCATAAATCGCTGTAAGAAGACCAATGATCCGACTGCTATTAGATGGACTCATTTGGCGTGCAAATGTTGTGGCAAGTGTAGTAATTCCCATAAACGTAGCTCCAAATAATAATGCACTTATTACCAGACCAGTTCGGGACATCCAGAAGACAGGCATCGCAATACCGACGGACTGTAAAGTCATTGCAAACACTAAAGACTTAACATATCCCCATTTTTTAGCGAGAGATGACCAGATTATACATGATGGAACAGCAGCCAACCCTACCACCATCCAAACTAAGGTAGTATCGCTATTAAAGCTTGAGGTCTTTTCAGCAATGGATACGATAAACGTACCTGTGACGATGTAACCTAATCCTTCCAAGCCGTAGGCTATAATCAGCCAAGTGAACCATATGACTGGAGGAACCTGTGTAAAAATTTCTTGTTTATTCTTTCGCTCAAAAATTCGGGGAGCATCTTTGAGCCAGATCCATACTAAGAAAGCAAAGATTCCACTTACGACAGCCAATCCTACCCATACGCCTTCCCACTTAAATGATCGGTTTAAACACGGAATGATCAGGCCGGTTAAAAAGATTCCAAGCCCTACCCCTCCGTAGAAAAAGCCTGCCCAATTTGTCTTGTCTCTGGCAGCGAGTTTATCCAACACGATGCTGGAGGCTAAAATAAACACGAAGGCACTGGCAAAGCCAGAAAGAAAACGAAGTACATACCAAAGTAAATAAGAATGAGATAGACCCATGCAGGCAGTGGTTAAGATACTAATGATCAGGCTTAATCTCAAGCAAAGCGTTCTGTGCTGCCTCAAAGGTATGACCCCTGCTAAAATTGCTCCAAGCAAATATCCTACGTAATTACTTGTGGCAAGGTAACCAGCAATAGCATCTGAAAAAGAGAGATCCTTTTGCATAAGTGGAAGAATGGGAGTATAGGCAAACCTCCCAATTCCCATAGCAATGATTAAAGACAATATTCCCCCTATTAAAAAGAGGAATGGATGTTTAGTCAAACCCTCACCTCCTTTGAAAGATTACCATATATGTATCATATCTCTGTTTTGCTATATGGTATAATACAGAAAATATATATTTGCCATCTGTTATTGAGATAGCAAAAAAGACGATACACAAACAGGGGGAGATGTCTTATGGATTTACAAGCCCTAAAGGTTTTTCAATCCGTTGCGGAGATGGGGAGTATTTCAGGGGCAGCACGGGAGCTTAATTATGCACAATCAAATATCACTACTAAAATTCAGCAGTTGGAAACTCATCTTCAAACAACCCTATTTTACCGACATAATCGTGGCATTACCTTAACATCCAAAGGAAAATTGTTACTGAAATACGCTGAAAAAATCTTTCAACTTATAGAAGAAACTAGTAAAGTGATGAAAGATGACCAGATACCAAAAGGCCCTTTGATTATAGGATCTATGGAAACAACTGCTGCAGTTCGCTTACCGTCACTACTTTCAAAATACCATCACGATTATCCCGACGTAGACCTAACTTTAAAAACAGGACCAACGGAACAAAATATCCAAGGAGTTCTTCATTATGAATTAGATGGAGCATTTGTGGCCGGACCTATTGATCACCCTGAACTGATTCAGAAAACAGTAATAGAAGAGGAATTGGTGCTCATCACAGATACGATTCATCCGTCTTTGTCATCTATCAAAGATATTCAGACTCGGACTCTGCTTGTATTTCGTACTGGATGCTCCTATCGAGTAAAACTCGAACAATGGATGCACCATGAGGGGGTATTCCCTAATAAAATTATGGAATTTGGCACACTTGAAGCAATCATTGGCTGTGTATCTGCTGGTCTAGGCATCAGTCTGCTCCCTATTTCTGTCATACAAAAGCACGTAGAAGATGGAAACATTAGATATCATCCAATTCCGAGCCCATATGGAAAGGTCGAAACAGTATTCATCCACCGAAAAGATACATTTATGTCTACATCTTTAATAAAATTCATAGATATGTTTAGTGATGAAAAAAATGTTTTAAGGTCATCTATTACTGTTTGAATACAATAAGTAGTTAATTGAGGTATTTGCATAACTTTTACTTATTCAACAGGCTAAAATGAGCTTCCTGTTTATTCAAGAATTGGGCGCAATTCTGCAGCAAAGAGTTGTGCTTTTTCTTTATGTTAAAGGCCAGATTGTTGAGTAACTCATTTTTGAAAAATGGATATATATGTAAAGTTTATAGAAGAGATTGTGAAGAAATGTACTTAAACTACTATGAAAATTAAATTATGTAAGGGAGAAAAGAAGGCAATACTAAAATAGACGCAGCTCATTCATTTTTTAAAAAAGGAGAGCGCCTGATTCATAGGTTTAGAAAGCTAACCTTTAGATTGGATCAAGATGCTTCTGTTTCTGTCAACGAAACGGTGTAACCTAAGCTTTCGAGTCGTCGAAGCGAGTGACGTACAATGGATTGTGCTCTCTGTTTATCAAAGTAGTCTTCACCTAAGTCTACATACATTTCTTTTCGTATTAAAAGATAGTAACAGATTCGTAATATGGCATGAGAAACAACAACTGCAGCTCGTTTAGTACCTTTGCGGGCGGCTGTACGCCTATATAATGCTCCCAGGTAGTTTTTCGATCCTCTCACGGAATGAGCTGCTTCTTGTAAGGCTGACTTTAAATATTTATTGCCTTTCTTTGTTTTGGAAGATTTCCTTTTGCCAGCACTATTTTGCCAGCACTCTCGTTTTGTCCTGGAACTAATCCTGCCCAAGAACACATATGAGCAGCACTTGGAAATTGACTTTTTACATCAGTTCCAATCTCAGCTAGAATCTGTTGTGCCATTCGAGTGGCGACACCTGGAATTGAATCTAGTCGTTCAACGTCTTCTTGATAACAACTCATTCTTTCTTCAATTTCGTTATCAAGCTTCTCAATTTGGTCTGTAAGAAAATCAATGTGAGTGAGAATCGTTTTAAGCATCATTCTCTGATGCGAGCTGATATAACCGCGTAAGGCTAACTCTAGTTCTTCTTTTTTCTTTTTCAATGTTCTGCGAGCGAGACTTGCGAGTTTTATAGGATCATCTTCTCCGTCAGCAATTGCTCGAAGCATTTCCATAGAGGAAACACCTTTGATTTGTGAAACAACCGAACCAAGTTTAATGTTAGCTCCTTCTAAGACTTTTTGAATGCGATTTTGTTGTCTAGCCCGTTCTTGAATGATACTTCGACGATATCGAACACCATTTTATTTTACTGGTTCATGTTACTAGAATTAATAGAGTAGGCTACCTATTATTTAGACATATTTCGATACCCGAAATATGTGAAAGTAGGATTGTTTATTAACATTAACATAAATTGTAAGTTTGTAGGGAATAGTGATTACGGATGAAACATGTTTCATTTTTACTAAGAGAAGAATCTTGTCTATGAATTGAATCATCCGTCTGATTGAAAAATACTTACAGGTTTATTCTAGTTATTAAAGTGATCTAGTCTAGCAAAGAATTCATGAATTCATTGAGAAAATCATAAAATAATTTTTCAGTTGGTAGTAATGAACGGTAGACTGGTGTGATGACGCCAACGGTTCGGGTAACATTTGGCTCGGTTAAAGAGATTTTCACCGTTGATCTTGGAATGCTTTCTACTAGTGTCACTTCCGGCATAAGCTCCACCCCAAGTCCGGCTGAAACTAGCCCCTTCAACGCATCAAGGCAGTCGTTAGCAGGCTCGATTACGCTTGATAACTGACGCCATACAGACCGTGGTTATCGGGCCTTTTAATGCCGAAGCGACACGTACGGAATGACTGAAAGGTGCTCTTTCCTTTCGGATCAGTCCGTAGTGCTGCCGCCCGAATTGGTTCTAAAAATGTATTGAATTTCATCGTTTTTAACTCCCGAAAACATTCAGAACTAGCTTATCTAACGTCTAGAAAGATCCACTTTATGATTGGACTTAGTTTTAAAAGCTCTTATTTCTGAAGAAAACTAGCTAGCTTAAAGTCTATCTAGTTCCTCAAGTGTTACATGCAACAAATTTTCATATATTTATCTCCATTTCCCTTCTGAAACCTTTTGAAATACTATGTCCACTTCTTAGCGAACTACGCAATAAATTCCCTTACATTTTTCGGTATAAAATTTAAGGAAAATAGGTACTTTATTCTTTAAGGTACAAGGTCAAACTTCCATCATCGTTTTGTTGCTACATCGATGACCTTGTGCCGAAGTTTTTGTGTCTATTACGCATTTATGGCGAACTGTGCATTAAAATATCATTCCTGAAATTCTGTATACTTCCTTTATTATGTCTAATTATTGATCCTTCCAACAATGCAACGTCTTTTTACGTACTCCTAGTGTTCAGGCCTATATATCTCTGTCAGTCTTTGGTTTGAATGTTTTACAGCAAGTATCTGCAGATTGATTGGCATCTTCTTTACGGTTTTCAAAGCCTAATTCTTGAGAAAACTCTGTATCATACTTTGACTGGTAATCCATATCGATCGTGATTTTATTTGCTCCGCAGATATTGCCTTCTGCATGAAAAGTACAATTTGATATGGAACAGTTAACTTCTACATTTGGCATAATAGTCCCTCCTAGTTAAGACAAAAGATAAGAATATAAAATAAAACAAAGAGCTAGATCCTTAAGATTTTAGAAACAAGCCTTCTATATCATTATCTTGGAGCTTTTCACCTAGTATTATTCAAAATTTATTTAACAGATTTGTTCATGTAGTTTAAAATAATTGTTTTTCATTAGAACAAAATCTTCTATTTTAAAAAAAAGAAAAAGGTGGGGTTCATTATAGAAGATTTTTCATTTATTACTTACATATCTTCGTTTTTTTACTGTATGGTGGTAATTCTTGACGCAAAAAAATAAACTGCTTTTTGTTTAGAAAAACAGTTTGCTACGATCATAAGAGTTCATATAAAAAATGTTTGAATTTCTCAACTCTGCTATATAATATTTTGTTTATAAACGCTAATTTGTCTTTTGCGTTATCTTGGGTTAAAATATCAACCCCGCTATCAATCCTTTCTGGGATATGTTCCCCCTTAACTGCTTTTATTGCTTGTTCTACGCTTAAATACCCCATATCATAAGGATTCTGCGCCACTGTAGCGCTCAGTTTTCCTGCATCTACAATTTCCAACATTTCGGTAATGCCATCCGTTCCAACTATAGGAATTATCAAGCCTTCTTTTTCTGCTGTTTTTAATACATCTAGGGCAATTAAATCGTCAGTAGCAAATACCCCTTGGATATCTGGATGATTCTGCAAAATATTTTCTATTACAGATATTGTCTTTCCAAATCGATCTTCTCCTAACTGTTCTGTGGCAATCTCGATTCCGGCTTTTCCTAAGACCTCCTTCGCTCCCTTTAACCGCTCCACCTCAGCATGATCTTTTAAAGTTCCATGAATAAGTGCTACTTGATCCCCTGGCTGCAGCATGGATCCTAGCAGCTCTCCTGCCATTATGCCCAATTTAAAGTGATCCGTTCCTATATACGTGACTTTGTCTTTCCAGTCAGCGTCTCTACCAGCAAACAATACAGGAATGTTATTTTTCTTATATTCCATCAATACTGGAATGGTAACGGAGGGATGCATGGGAGTAACGATCAGTGCATCCGGATGTTGTCTTAAAACTTTTTTCAATGTATCAGCTTCATTTGTAATGGGATAGATGGAATTAGGTGCTATCACTTGACCATCTATGTCAAAATCATTAAACGCTTTTTTAGCTCCTGATTCAAAAATTCTCCAATACTCTAAGTCTAAACTTTTCGCAACAACTACCACTTTAAGCTTCTCATCTTCTTTCAAAAAATGAACGATAAAGCTTATTAAAACTGTAAGACATACTAATGAAACGATCCTTTTCTTTTTCAATATTCTCCCTCCTATGGACGATCGGGATTTTATGACGTGTTATACTCTGTTAAAATTTAAATCCTTTCGAATCGTTTTCTTTATTTCTAAGTGTACGGAAACTAGGCCCCTACACCGAAAATCCCCCAATTTAAAAGAATTTTTCCTCTTATCACTTAAATGATTACATAATTTCAAAACTCCTTAGGCTTCTACCTTAACTAAAATCATCATGAAATATGTCGATTCCAGGGCTGATTCGTTGTTAAAAATGAAGCTAATTCTTTACTTTTTTGTTTCCTTTCTTTACGTATTCTTGCTCGCTCTGGTGCGGTTTCATGTAGTTTTTTCTCTTCTTCTGTTTATGGAATAACTTGTAGAACACTCGTTGGGCGTTTATGCTCATCAAGTGCAACAAATGTTAAGAGGGCAGTCGCTGCCATTTTACGATTTTCCAATTTCATGTAATACTAGAGTAATCATCTTTTAGAAATTCGCCACCTTCATAGACTCTTAAAAAAACAAAGTAACAGGATAGGAAAAAAAGTAGTATGAACCCTTATCTTCATCACCTACTTTTCACCGGTTAACTATAAACCAGAAATCTAAATATTAAGCGCTTTCACATCCCCTTTAATAATACTGTAGGTTTAATTTATAATAATAACTACATAATCATACGGCAAAATACAAAACAAGTTGAAATTTTGTAGGAAATCAAAGTAAAGGAGGTGTTAAGATTTTTTAATAATTTATTAAAATTTTGTAAACATTCTATACGAATATTTACGTTCTTAAACGGTCTATTGGCGATTTTATTAATATTCATCAAGATGTACATCTTTGTTTTCCATGTCGGTTGTCTCCTGCTTTCATATAAAAAAGAAGTAGACGAGTTGCCCCGTCTACATATTAATTATTAAATTGCCGATTTATCCTGCTTTTTTTCAACAGTCGTTAACTTAGGCTTCTTCCCTTCCTCTTTATCTTCATCGTAATCCCTTGGTCGTACTCTTTAATTCAGTTAAGGTGCGGCCAAAAGCTCGTCCTATTTCTGGTAGCTTGGAAGGTCCGAATATAACTAAAGCAATGATTAAAATTAATGGTTCTGGTGCAAAAACCATTTGATACAACAAGTCACATTTTTTCGTGTTATAACGTCTGACAAGATAATGGTTCGACCATATAGAACGATGGTAGCCTAGGATCAGGTTAATCTTTCGCGTATGTCGCCCACAAATCCACAAGAAAGGCGCTCCCTCCCCGGGGCGTTTTTTCTTTTGCTTAAATATCAAAAAATAATCGCTCTAAATTACGGCCAAGCACACTTTAAAATAACCAACGATATTACGGATCTTCTTCCGTTTAGTTGCCTGGAACGTAATAACACTCGATTGTAATGCAGCGTTTAATAAATCTTGGTTTTTGATCTATTTTTATAATGAACAACCTTAAATGAACACTCTGAATCGTTGATCTTACTACATTTGTATATGTTCAAATAGGGTATACTCAAAATGAACAAAATAAAAAAGCTCCAAATTGTATACTGGAGTGTTAAACCACATCAACTAAATATCAATCTGTAAAATAAATCTCTAATTTAGGTTTACTCTTTATCTCAAAGGGAATAACAAACTAATCTGGTAAAGGGAGTGAACTCATGGAAGTCAATATGACGGCAAAAGAAGTCCTGATCCAAATTCAACAATTAGAAGGTAACGGAGAATCATTGCGAAAAAAACAAGTAAAACTGAAACATCCAAAACTGATGAGAAATGCACTGTATTTTTTCCCGAGTTGGCAGCATGCGGTCGTGGAAAGTGAAGTAACTGAAGTTTCCTGATAAAAAGAAACTTTCCTTTTATAGTAATATAAATAAACCTCCACCCTAACAGGTAGAGGTTACATAACTACCTGAATGGAATACAGGTAGTTTTTTCGTTTTCTCGCCAATGTATATCCTATTCATTCTCAGTTTATATAAGGTCAATTTTAGGAAGTTAGAAAAACGCCAAACCCTTATGAGGCGTTTAAAAAATCACCATTTACACTCCTTCTTTTCCTTTTTTCTACTCCTCTTTATCTGTATCATTGAATTTATCTAACATTGTTATCGTATCAACAAGGTGATTATTAAAAATTTGACGAGCAACACTGAGCAGTTCAATAATCATTGGATCTCTTAACGAATAGATTACACGATTACCATCTTTGGTGCCTATTTGAATATACTATGATATGAATGTACTCCGTATCCTTATTAATGTCAAAAGAAATTTTGAGGTGGAATTTATGAGAATCGGAGAAAAAGTTCTATTTAAAGGCATAATTTATAAAATTCTATACATTTATCAAACGGGATATTGTGAAAGCGCTTGATGGAGCTGGTTTCAAGCATGAGTATCAAGTTTATAATGCTAAAGAAACTCCAGACCATTTAAACTGGTTGCACACTGTTCTTCGAATGCAAAAGCGTTTGTTGGTGGAACGTTCCACGGACTTGACTCAAAACATCTCCAATCCTATTTAGATGAATTTTGCTATCGATTTAATCGAAGAAAGTTCAAAGGAGAATGGTTTAGCCGTTTAATGAAATTGTGTGTATTAACAAAGACAATTACTTATTCTGAGCAAGTGGGATAATCATTTAAAGTTTTTAAAATGAACTAAATTGTTCTTAAGGATTAAACAAATCCAGGGATGTTCATGATAAAATTCATGTACACGCAAACTCCATTGTCTACTTGTTTCTCGACGATTCAAGTATAAAGGAATGAGATGTTTGCGTGTATTTTTTAGCAAACATTTAATTGTTTGGAAACCCCAACAAATAGTATAGAGCCATTTTATTTAACCTAACCATTGATGTTAGTACTTCCTGGTTTATAAACAAACTGTTCTGATAAATTTTATCTATAAAAATCATAAAAACCTTGAGTGGCTTGAGCCAATCAAGGTGAATTAATCTATCTATATTGTATATTTATAAAACTTTTACATTAATAGGTTAGTATATTAGTTTATTCATCATTGTCATCGTACAACTTATCTAAGAACTCATTTATATCATTCGCTATAAAAGTCATCATCTTATCCTTGACTACAGCCCACTTTGTTTCACTTGAATATACGTTTTTGCCCACGCAAAAACACCTCCGAATTAGCGCTTTTAATAAGTGTACCATTTCGAAGGTGTTTTATAGTGTCTCATTTCGTTAGGTTAGTCTAAAGTTATTCAAGGTTTTTTACACTCTACACAATAGTATCTTGTTTTGTTTCCCATAATAAAATGATTTTTTCTAGTTCACTTGTCTCGATTATACATTCATCCTCATCTTCACTGTAATTGTCGATAATCTTAGTATAATTCGCATTTATTTCCAAAGTACAATTATTACCTGTACACTCTTCATAACTAGATTCACCTTTTAAAACCTTGTTTATCAATGATAACCATGGCTGACTATCACTTTGTATATCTCCTATTAAAAGAATTTCTATAAGAGAAATAGCCTCTGGAAGATTTACTTCTATCCCTTTATCACTCTTATAAATACTAACTTCATATTTCATACAATCACTCCTTAGTATATCGGATAAGCTGTTTTTATTTTACCTTCTGGGTCTAATCTCATTTGTATCTTCATTCCGTTAGTTAACATACCTTCATACAAATTATCCTTAAGTAATCTTTTGTTCTTATATGCATGTTTAATAGCGCTCAATACTTGAACTCTGTCCCAATCTTTAGGAAAAAATGTTGATGGTACTTTCTTACTTTTACCATCAATTTCAACAATTGCTCGATAAACACCATATTGATTTGGAGGATTAGTAATTTCTAAAATTTTACCTCCCATTAAGCTTTCATGATGATATCCTACCGCTTTTCTTTTTCTGTTAACTTCTCCATGGAAAATATGTATTATTGAGTCCTTATAAAATAGATCTTTCTCCGTACCCTTACCTTCACCATTAAAAGAAAACTTAGACAAAATCTTATCCAATACCTTCTTAACCGATTCAGTAACCATCGCATTTATCGGTAAATTTGGACCAAGTATACTAGGTTCCAAATTGTCCTCAACGTTTGGATTGAGTGCTTTTTTAATACCACCTCGTAGCTCTTCGATCAAAAAATGAAAATCAGCTTTTGTTTTCGTGGCTAGTTCATGTGCTTTATAAACTGTCTTCTCAAGAATAAGGTTTTTATCTTGTAAACTTGGTGTTTTTGGCGCACGAACAATCGGCTTCGCTCCACCTGCTAGAATACTAGCTAACCCTATACTACTCAACCAATGCTCTTTTGAAAAGCTTTCTTCTGGATTTATGGCTCCGTTTCCTAGGTCAAGTGTTTCCATGCTTAGATAATTGACAAAGTCATAGGGGAATTCATAGTGACATGTGCTCTGTGTTCCATCCCTTGGTAGAGAGCTTTGGCTGTATCGAATGATCCTGCGGATAGATAATTCCCAAAGTCGTATAAAGAATTGAATTTCTTTTCGTTTTGAGCTTCTAGGCCATCCCAAAAGTCGTTTCCGATTTCTTTGAAGCTTTGAATCGATTTTTCAATTGGGTTTAACTTGGCAAATTCAGCTTTTGCTCTTTCTCTTGCTTCGATCTCCGCTTCGATTTCTGCTTGTCGCTTTCGCACCTCAGCTTGATTCTTTTTATATGTAAGATAATCAATTGTTTGTTGTTCAGCCTGTCCTTTCAATTGATAAACATCACTTGCTTTGTAGGCTGCTGAATTGAAATGGATCGGTGAGATCGTGCTGCCCTGGCGTGATGCTTCCATTAATTGCTAAAAAAGGGCGAAGACATATTGCTCATCACCTTCTGATAGCATGTATTCTGATTTTAAATCGTGATCAAGCTGATTGACCGCATCGATGGTGTTTATTCGGTCTTTATCTGCATGTTCGATTTGTTCATCAAAGCGTTTGGTTGTGAAGGTGTTGAGCGGTATGAGATCATCAATTCGATTGAAAATTTTTCGCAGCTCATCCTGCTGGCTTACGACCATTTCCTTATGGTTCCTTAAGTGATGCACCAGTTCATCCTCAAGAAACGGAAGGTGCACGACTGTATTTCCCGATTGGTCCTTCTCTTCAGCACTGCCATGAATTCCGTTTAAAAAAGCGATATGTCGATCAATAAGGCGTAGCCAGGCTTCTACAACATCAATTTGTGCTTGGTAAAACCCTTTGATCGCGTAAGCCCCCTTGCCCTTGACCTGACCGTCTAAATTCACGATGTCCCTGGCATTTCCTTTTTACCTGTTCAAGCTTCTCTTTAAGATTTTTATACTCTTGTAATCTGACTTCCATTGTATATAAGAATGGTTTAGTATCTAATACTTTCAAATCGTCATCTGCACCTCCTTATGGATTTTTCGATCTCATGATTCGCTGGTAAGGAGACGATTTAATTTTTGTTATTTTTTACCAATATCATAGATTGTGAATATAGTATACAAATAAAGTGAAATTACTACCAAAAACAGGATTATTTACTTAATCGAATAAATTGATATCATACAAAAACACTATTTTGAAATTAAATGGAAAAGAAGATAAAATCCGAATTTCCTTTTTTTTATAGTTTCTTCTAGGCTCAAGTAACAATAAATAACTTTTCTATATTAGTTCCAAGAATTACATCTCAAAATGATATTGGTTTAATCTCACTTTGAGATATATAATGAGATTAAGAAATAAAAGATAGCGTTTACATGATGTAGCTAATTCGCTACTTCTCATATATTAGGAGGATATAAAATGAGCCAAATAGCAAGAGAATCCAAAGTGAAGCATTTATTAGAAAAACAAAAATTCAATGAGAAAGAAATTGCTGAGATGACAGATCCACAGATTGAATATTATCACTGGCTCTATTTTGAAGATTCTTGCTATGATTATATGTAAGTTGAAAATAAAATGATAATATTGAAGCTTTTGTACCAAGTACAAAAGCTTTTTTGTATGACAAGAACAAACATACATCTAACACGATTTTTCATTATTTTGACCGTGAAAAATAATATAAAAGATCTTCTCCCCATCTTTAATCTACAGAAAAATTAAAAACAAAAATAAAAAAGCAGAATCTCCCCCGTTGTAAAAGAGAAGAACCTGCTTGTTAACACAATGTTATTAAACATTATTATATAAGATAGAATCAATGAAATTGTAATAATTGGTCTTAATTCATATAGCGATATTCCATCAGACTATTCAAAATAGAGATTTCCTGTAATAATTCCTCTCCAACATTCGTTTCTAGAACCTTTTTTCTCTCTAGCTCTTTATCTACCAATCTTTTTACTGATAAAACATCTGTTCCATTTAGAAGAACATCTTCTTTTGAATTAAAATGTGTATGCGCGACAAGTTGCATACCGTAGGAATTATATAATAAAGTGTATCCGGCAATACCTGTTGTTGATTGGTACGCCTTGGAAAAGCCTCCATCAATGACAACCATCTTTCCATTTGCTTTAATTGGATTTTCTCCTTCAATTTCTTTAACTGGTGTGTGGCCATTGATGATATGACCTTGATCAGGATCAAGATCAAATTCTGCTAGGATTTTACTGCAGATTTCTTCATTTTCACGTAAATAGTAGTATGGGTTCTTTTTCTCTTTATGGGTTTCCTTATCCTTAATAAAATATCTTTCAAAGGTCGTCATTGCTCTTTTGCCAAAGAGTGATGAATATTCTCCTGTCCATAAATACCAGACCATATCTGTCGCAAGATTATCTGTCTCTTCAGGATGTGCAAATGCATGTCGTAAATAATGTTCAAAAATATCTAGCAACTCACGACCTGCATATGTTTTATTTTCAATCACCATTTTTTCCATATTTCCTTTTTCATCTAAAGGAATACAGCCATGGATTAATAAGTTCCCGTTATATTTTAAATAAAGACTGCCTTTCTTCATAAGAAAATTCATATGTCTTGCCAGCTTTTCCGAATGCTGGACAGAAAATAACAGTTTGTCCATCACTTGCTCTTCTTCCTCTAATAATTGATCAGGTTGTTCCGGATTAACCGTTGCAAAGCAAGTGTTTTCTAGTGGGTACGTTTTCCCGTTAATCGTTATTTCGTTTTTGTCATAATCAATTTTCTCAAGTAAAAGCCTTTCTGACATATTGAAGTTCGGGCGTCTCTTTATGATCGGGCTTTCAAGTTTGAACTGAATCATGGCAATGGCTTGATGAATTTTCGTAATTTGCAATTGTTCATGATTAGATGGCTTTTCATCTGAATGTATTTTTGACCTAAATGCTGGATTGTCCTCATAGTATTTCTCCGCAAGATTAAGAAGCGGTCTAAGATTTATTCCATACACATCTTCAATAATATCCAAATTGTTGTAGCGAGCACAGATACGAATAATATTAGCGAGACAAACTTTTGAACCGGCAAAGGCACCTAGCCATAGGACATCATGATTTCCCCACTGAATATCAACGGAATGATAATTTATGAGAGTGTCCATAATTTTATCAGGTTCGGGTCCGCGATCATAAATATCCCCCACTACATGAAGATGGTCAACAACCAATCTTTGAGTGCTATAAGCAAGACCTGTAATAAGCTTATCAGCCTGTCCGAGGGAAATAATTTGCTGAACAATTTTTGTGTAATACTGTTCCTTATTTCCGACATCATTTGTTTTGTAAAGTAGCTCTTCTATAATATAGGCAAACTGATTTGGCAATGCTTTACGTAATTTCGAGCGTGTATATTTGGAAGAGGCGTAAGAAATGAGCTTAATCATATGATCAATGATTTCTGTATACCATTGGTTTAATTCCTGTTCATTATCAAAATTATTCTTAATTATCTGTAATTTTTCTTCAGGATAATACACTAATGTCGCCAATTCATTAATTTCTTTTTCGTATAAGTCACCGCTAAAAAGGTCTCTTATTTTCTCTTTTACTCTCCCCGAACCATTTCTTAACACATGTTGAAAGGCTTGATACTCCCCGTGTAAATCACTGACAAAATGTTCTGTCCCCTTTGGTAGATGAAGAATGGCTTCAAGATTAATAATTTCAGTTACCACTTTTTCTTCACTATCATATTTTTGGGCCAGTAAATCTAAGTATTTTTTATTCAAAATTGTATCCCCTTTCAATATTCAGTACATTTAAAAGATTGCGATTAAATACTTATATTATAAAAGAAAACTTTTATTGAAATTATAACTATAATTATATATTAATTGTCTTTGTTTGCAATTGAAAGGGATATCATTTTACTTAAGCTACTCTTTGAGAAGGACAACATACAACAACTCTCGTAAAATCTAAATAAACCTATTTGATCAGTTACTAGAATTAGAGAAATTTTTAAAAATAGTTCTATTGATATTCTATTGCTCATATGAAAAAGGGTCAATAGGAAAAGGAAATGCTAAAAAAGAATTTTCTCTATAAAATAAAATTTTTAATGCTGAAAAGATCTTCCATTCCTTGAGTATCTCTAAATTTTTCCCTGCCCCATTTTATACCTCTTATGAAATCTATCATTATAAAAATCCTTATAACTTGTCATATAACATTCCATCGGTGTCAAAATATATATTTCCTTTACACTCTTACTAAATTCTATCTCTGTACTTATGCATCTCCCCTAACGCCATTTTATATTTTGAGGAATTAGCTATTTAGGATCTCACAGATTCTCCAGACTGTAGGATCATGAAGTTCGCCCGTTAACAATTATCATTTGAGCTACAAAAATAGTCAATGAAACTCCCCGTTCACCCTTTAAAAATAAGAATGACTAACAAAGCCCTATGCACCTCGAAGAATTTCAGATGCAGTGCTCCGGTGGTGCTATTACCTCCTGCTTTTCAATCACAAGGAAAGTTAGAATGTTTTTATGAAGTTTATTTAAATCGTGATTGCCTGTCTTTATAGCTGAATTTAGACTCAAGCAGCAATAAATAACATTTCTATATTAGTTTTCGGTAAAACATCTCAAATTGATATTGGTTTAATCTCATTTTGAGATATATAATAGAAATATGAAAGACAAGAAGACGTTTACAGAATGTAGTTACTTCGCTACTTCTCATATATAAGGAGGATTTCAGATGAGCCCAATCGCAAGAGAATCCAAAGTGAAGCATTTATTAGAAAAACAAAAATTCGATGTAAAAGAAATTAACGAGATGACAGACACACAGATTGAATATTATCACTGGCTCTATTTTGAAGATTCTTGCTATGATTATATGTAATTTGAAAATTAAATGATAATAATACAGCTTTTGTACCCAGTACAAAAGCTTTTTTGTATGCCAAGAACAATTATAAACCTGACACTTATTTTATTACTTTATTCGTGAAAAATTTTAAAAAAGATCTCTACATACTTGTTGAGATCTTAATTATACTAGGTTTTATGATACTGGTGGTCGGTGTCCATATATACTCAAGACGGACAAAATTAAGTTATGGAATAACTTTAATTGGGGTACGGCAACCATAGCGACTTTCAACCGCCACATCTGAACATACCTCTATGGCACCGGAACCCTTATTACATCATTCTACGTAACCACCTGTATACCAAACTTGCTCGGAATGATGTAATACACCAGCTTTCTCTCTTGCTTCTGCAAGACCCTTTGAATTCCAATATGCCTTAGCACGTTCCAAATTTTCATACTCTATCATGATAATAATCGTATTCGGTTCATCAGCAGTGAGAAATAGATCGATATCAGTCAGGCCATACTCTTTTCGAAGTGGTTGCAATTCCTTAAATTGTATTCGAAATCGAGCCAGCTTGATCATCGCCCAACTGACATGGGTGCCGCTCGGGTGGCCGGGCTAAGGAACAGCTCCTTGGCTATCCCTCGTTGGACGATCTGGTAGCCACCCAGGCAACAAATGAAACGTTCCTGGCCATGGCTGTTGCTTCCGACGGAAACGGTCGTCTTCAAAGAGTGACAGGTGTGTAAGACGTCCGGGAGAGGGTCATGAAATTCATCTGGAGGTGGATCAATCTATTTCTCGGTTGCTTGTTCACCAGAAGCTTTTCACCTTCAATTTACCATACATTTGACACAAAAGCATTCTCAATCAACTTATTATTTGAGAGTGCTTTTGTGTCAATAAAACGAATAGGGGTATTATTGTTCATTATTGAGGGTTAATTTTTTTATTTATGTTATACATACTAGTTTATATCATCAGTTCACTAGTACTATTCTAACTTATCAAGTGTACTGTGTACTGCGACTAATTTTTCACATTTTTAATAGGGATACTATTCTACAATCTGGCCCTAAACTAAAGAGCGCAAACCCTATTAAGGGAATGCGCCTGATTGCGGAAGAACGAAAAAAATAATAATTATTATTATTTTCGTTGCTGGTTAGTAAAATATTAATCTGTTATTAACTATACACTAAAATCTTATAAATATTAGGTTAAGACTATTTATGATATGGTACACCTGTGGTCGAAGAAGTTTTAAATGTTAATATATGGGCAGGGTTAATTGTTAATTTCATTATAGTCGAGTGGATGATACTTAAATCGAAAAATAATAGACAATAGATGAGGGAATACACTTGATTTACCCCAACCATAGGGGATGCTGAAGCTGCATTAGGTTTTGGCAACGTCTAAATCAATTATACAATATTTTCCTTGTAAGCCGTTGCAGTAGTTAACGCTTTAGTCCATAGGGGCTCATACATTGAATATTAAAAATTGCAAGGACAAAATAATTCCAATCATATATATGATTTTTTTGCAAAAGAAAGACCTTTTTCTTTAAGAGCTTCATTCAGTATTCTAACCGCTTTCGGTCCAACACCATGTAACTTCAAAATTTCTGATTCAGTAACTTGTGTAAGTTGAGTAAGTTTATTATACCCTGCATTAGTAATCGCACGTGTTGCAGGCTTACCAATATTGGGCAAACAAATTTCTTTAGTGTCTTTATTAAAACTGTCCATTCTTGTACTCCCTTCATGAATGAATATGTTCTTAATTTAGTATTGATTGGTTCTTTAAATATAAAAGTACAATCTCTATAAATCGTTCTATTGGTTTCAAATTCATTACTCTAAATCTTGAATTAACCTGCCTTATTTCTAAATGATAAATATTGTATACTACAAAATACTTATTTATAATTAACAAATATAAATTTTCCCACTCAAACAAAAATCTGAATTTTTAATTATTAAGAAAAGGTGGTAGAAAAATGAAGCTAGGCGCATTTTCTGTTAGTTTAAATGTTAAAGACATTCATATCTCAAAATCTTTTTACGAAAACCTAGGATTTCAAGCTTTAGGTGGCGATATTACACAAAATTGGCTTATTATGAAGAATGAAAGTTGTGTTATTGGACTATTCAAAGGAATGTTTGATAAGAACATCCTGACTTTTAATCCAGGATGGAATGAAAATGCGGAAAATCTCGATTCGTTTACGGACATTCGCGAACTTCAAAAGCAGCTCAAAGAAAAAGGAATAAATATACTGTCTGAAGCAGATGAATCAAGTGAAGGACCGGCATATATTACAATTGAAGATCCTGACGGTAATCAGATTCTCGTAGATCAACACAGATGAATAAGAGAATATCAGTACAAAGCAGCTACATTTTTCTACTATAGTACCTTTCAAACCACTTATGTAAAGTCGGTTAGGTACTGCATCTTGTTTTATATAATAATAAATTAATAGAAAATGTGCCTGACCCTTAGTACTAAAACACTTTAATACTAAGGGTCAGGCACTGAATATAGGTCATCATTATAAAGGATTTAGATATTGTTATGTATTTAAGCAACAATCTAAATATTCCTGATTCTGTAATGCAAAGTTTCTATTTTGCGTTCTCGTCTGGTTGATGAATGCCAAATATATTTCCTTCCGTATCAACATAGTATCCCTGCCACGCCATTCCAGGCAGAGCATATTTTGGCATTGCGACCGTGCCTCCATTATTCATAATTTTAGCTTCAATCGAATCGTAATCTTCCACTCCCATTGTACAAGCATAGCCATTTAGAGCCTGATTTTGTTCTGGTGCTGGACCTTGACGCTGCATCAAAGCTCCGTTAATTCCCGGCTCATTTGCATCGCCAGTCACAGCGCCAAAATAAGGCATTCCAGCATAATCACTCCAATCTTCAAATGTCCAACCAAATACTTCTCCATAAAACTTTTTAGCGCGTTCCATGTCATCCACATGAATTTCGAAATGAACTAATCTTCCCATGATTTCCTCCTGAATTTTCATAAGAATTTTGATTTCATTAAATCTTTTAGCTTTTAGTATGTATTTTCTACCTGTGGTATTGGTTCTCCTTCTTCATTATGTAATAAACATGGAAATTTATTCAATTTTGTAATGTTGCATATTTATGGAAGCGTAACCCATAACAAAGGACTAAGAGCCTGCCCCGCTAACTCATTTCTCCAAATAGTCTATTAATGCATCCAAATCTTTCGCACAGGCTTTTTTAAATGTTCCTGTCATCATTTTTCCGAAAAATTTAGAGAAACCAGTAAGTCCATTTATCTCCCCGTTCAAAGTAATCTCTGTATGATCATCCGATGAAGTAAGTATGTATGTAAACACAAATTCTCCTTTTCCCGTTGTACCTTTCGTTCCATCACAGCGAAGCACAATTTTATCTGGTTCATTGAGCTCGACAACTTTAAAATGCTCAGAAGCATCTTTTCCAAACATCTTTCTTGTTTCCTTCCACTGACTTCCCACTTGCAAAGAACCATCATCCAATCGATCAATTCCCACTAATCCTTGCATCCAATGCTTAGCAGAATCAAGATCAGCAAACCTGTGTACGCCTTTTGTTTAGATACCTGGGTGGTTCTTTTCACTTCAAAACGAATGCTCAAGCTGAATTCCTCCATGACAACTTTTTTTCTAAAAAATATATCATACAACCATAGCTAGTTTTACTTGCTAAATTCAGAATTATTAATAACTAAAGTCCTCCTAAGTACTATGAACACTTATCTTATATTTGTTCCAGCAATTGACATAGATTTATGTATACCTTAAACTTCAATTAATTCTAAAACAGGATATTACCTAAAATGAAAGGATGATTGAGATGAGTACAGAACAACAGTTTACATCGACACTTTCTCTCAAGGAGAAAGCAGTGTCGTTTCTGCAGCTCGTGGCATCGGGGAAGGTGCGTGAAGCATTCCAAAGTCACATAGGCTCTGACTTTTGCCACCACAATCCCTATTTTCGTGGCGATGGAGATTCACTCATGCTTGCGATGGATGAAAATGCAACACAAAATCCTCATAAGACACTTGACGTTAAACATGCTCTCCAAGAGAGAGATACTGTTGTGGTTCACTCTCATGTCAAACAGAATCCAGAGGATCTTGGAGGAGCTGTTGTACATATCTTTCGCTTCAAAGATGACCGAATTATTGAATTGTGGGATATTGGTCAACCCATACCTGAGGATACTCCTAATGAGAATGGTATGTTTTAATTTACTAAAATGAAATGGCTACTACACGTAAAACAATAACAAATTTTCAACTTAAGAATGACTAGAATTCAATCAGAAACATCTCTATTTAGTTACTTGTTGGCCAAAAAGAATAAGTTTAATAAATATTTGGGGACAGTCCCACAGTATCAAGTTTTACTTAATTTGTGGACAGTCCTACAATTATTGTTCATATTTCTCCACATCTAATGATTACTTTGTAAGGTAAGGGTTTTTCCATTCCATCAGTGCCCCATAATTATGCGATTCCTCATCTTCTAAGTAGTCAGCCACAACTTTCACAGGTGTACGCCCACATCTCAGTAAGAATGTGATGACGGGATCTTTCATATTCCCTTTTACCACTTCATCCAAATATTGCTCGGCTGTCATTTCATTTGCTACTCTATGATATCCAGGCATCCTTCCACCACCGAGTAGACGTTCCAACCCTAAGTGAATGACCACCTCATACATTGACTGCATGAGCCATTTCCCCAATCCATAATTTCGATAAGCTGGTCGTACACTAATATCGACAACATACAATGTATTACCGTTTGGATCATGTTTCGTAATATAGCCATTATCTGTTATGGCCTCCCACGAGTGGTCTGGATCATTATGGTCATAATTGACGAGTAAGCCAGTCATTGATGCAGCAATTTCTCCATTCACTTCCATACACAATGAACCTTCAGGAAAAAGCCTTACATGGTTAGAAAGCTGCTCAGTATTCCACCATAATTCAGACGGAAAAGGCGGTGGAAAGCTTTCCTCTTGAATGCGAATTAAACTTGAAAAATCTTGCGTTTCATAGTTGCGAATGACTGCTGGAATAGGCTTATTATCTTTGAACACATAAAACTCCTTACGATACATAGTGCCCTCCTTATACGAAAGTTTTTTCTTTTGGTTTTTCCCAATCCGGATAAAGATCTGTTCGACGGTCACGCCAAGTAGTAACAGAGCCCTTTTCACGAACTTGATAAAGAAGCTCTAAATCAAGGTCTGCAGTTACGATCATATCTTGATTGATCTCTCCTTCTACTAAAATCCCTTTAGGTGGAAATGGAACATCGTTTGGTGTTATGACTACTGCTTGGCCAAAATTTCCTCTCATAAAATCAACCGTTTGAAGGGATCCTACTGTACCTGTAGTAACAACGTATACCTGATTTTCAATTGCTCTTGCATGGCTTGTATATCGAACGCGATGGAAGCCATGGCGGTCATCTGTGCACGATGGACAGAAAATCACATCTGCTCCTTTAGCTTTAGCCATTCGAACAATTTCCGGGAACTCAATGTCATAGCAAGTTAACATCGCGACTGTTCCTTTTTCCGTCTCAAAAACTTGCAGATCATCCCCAGCGCTCATATTCCATTCATCCACTTCGGTTGGAGTGATGTGAAGTTTAGCTTGTTCGACAACTCTTCCATCTGGATAAAACATATGCGCCACATTATATAATTTGCCATCCTTTTTAATAACATGCGTACCCGCAATAATGTGCATCTTCGTTTTAATCGCAAGTGTCATAAATAAAGAACGGTATTGTTCTGTAAAATCTGGTAACTGATCGATCGTTAATGCCTCGCCAAACTCGTTTCCAATCGACATTAATTGAGTAGTGAAAAATTCAGGAAATAAAATAAAATCAGATGAAAATTCCTCAGCTGTTTTTACATAGTGCTCGACTTGCTTTGCAAACTCGTCAAACGAATTTATCGTATGCAGATGATATTGCACTGCAGAAACTCTTAACTTCATTCCAAAAACCTGCCTTCAAACATAAAAATTAGTTAACAATAAATACGCATTTTTATAAATGGATAATGATATTATGAAATAAATTATGCAGGTTAACAAGTACATACTTTTTATTTACTAAGTTACAAAAATGATACTATGAAATTCATGGTGGATTCTTCATAACCAAAAGGGGTTGTCAATTTAATGTTAGGAACTTTGAAAAGATTGATCAATTGACTAATATCATGATCAGTAATGAGGTATATAGTAAAATGAAAGATTTGATTGATCTAAATGAGGAAACGACTATTCGAGGTTTAATGGTTTAGAAATGGATTATCTATTTGTTCATAAAGAAAAGGATACAGTAAAGGGAAAAATCATTCCGAGAATACATAAGAGAATTATTATTATTCATAAATCAATTTATTCTACAAGGCTACCTTTACAACTTTTAATAGTCAAAATTGTACTAATTAAATAGTATCATCATAACGACTATTCAGGACATAGTTGCGTTTTTGGAATGATAGATCTTGGTATGATTCCACTTTCTTTTTTTGTTCTAGGCTTTGTTATTGATAATGGTTGATTTTGAAAATTGAATTTTT
>JBNJJO010000016.1:0-106473 GCA_051750265.1 Bacillota bacterium
AGCATCTGCTTATTCAACAAACAGATTGTTAAGGAGACAGGAAGAGTAAGAATACTCATAAAAGATTGTTTGTGAAGTGTTACACTTAAACTGATATGGTAGTTTAGTTGAACCATTAATTCTTATTACGTAGTAGACACATATTGCGATATAAAGAAGGTGAAAAAATATGACTACATGGGATCGGATTCAAAACAACATTATAGATATCATCCCTAAAAGAAAAATGAAAAATATAACAATTCATAAGATACTTTCTTTGTTATTCATGGGTATTCGTTCTCCTTAAAGATAGTATGTGAAAGTGTAATTCTTACGGAACAAGGTGATTGATTTAACCATAAAGATTAAAGAGTTATTACAAAACAAATTAGTATACGTTCTAATTTTCTAGCTATGAAATGCCTTCTGATAGTTCATTTTTAAAAAACCATTTATAAAAGATTCTAGAAATGTAAAAGGAAAAACCCATTGTAATAAAGCTCCAGTACCAATGCCAGTCTTTAAATGTAATAAGTCTGGTGAATCTTACAGCTATTACTTCTAATGATGTAATAAATGAACAATAAATAAAATAATAAAGGACTCTAACTATAGATTTCTTTTGAGATGGATAGTAAATGTTAAAAAGTACAGTTATTGCTGGAAATACTAATTGTTCAAAAGGGAAACTACCTTTATAGGAATTTTTAAAAAACATATCTTTGGGATAACGAATAAATCCTTTTTCAACAATAATTAAACCAGTAATCAAAGTATAGGATTGTTGAAATAAAAAAATTAGGCAAGCGTGTCGGACTTTATTTTTGGGTGTTAAAAATAAAAGTAATAAAAAAGATGTTATACAAGAAGAAATAATGATAAGTTTTTCTTTCGACATTATTCGACGCCTCCTTTTTTGTAAGTATATCCAAAAAAAGATTTTATAAAATTGTATTTTTCCGATGAAATCACTATTCAAACAAGGAAATTCTAGATTATTAATTAGATAGGCATTCGTAGTGAAGGAATATGAAAAAGAATCATGAAAAACTTATACTTTTTTATCTTTATAAAAGGCAGTTTTCGCAAAGATTGTTGCTTTTCGTAAATAACTATACTTTACGGATATAGCCTATCTTCGTGCTCTTTTCGCTTATTTACTAAGTGATACTCTCTTGAAATTGCTTATAGTTTCTACGATATAAATCCAAAAGCAGATTTTTATAAGTCTAAAAGCAACAAACTTTTAGACTTATAAAAAGGGAAGAGTTTATATATATATCCCTTTTCGAACGATTATGCTTGTTTAGCTGCTTGAATTTGAAGAGAAATCTTAATTTGGTCGCCTACAAGTACGCATCCAGCTTCTAATGGAGCGTTCCAAGTTAAGCCGTAGTCACTACGTTTGATTTTTCCTTCAGCTCCAAAACCAGCTTTTTCATTTCCCCATGGATCAATTCCAGTTCCTTCGAATGTTACTGCGAAAGTTTCTTGTTTCGTTACACCGTGAAGAGTTAAATGACCGGTAACATTGTATTCATTCTCATCCGTTTTTTCAATACTACTTGATTTGAATGTCATTGTTGGGTGGTTCTCAACATCGAAAAAGTCTGCAGAACGTAAGTGATTATCACGATCCTCGTTACGAGTATCAATACTAGCTAAATCCACAGTAAATGCAATATTAGCAGTAGTTAAATCTGTTGGATCAGCCTCAATTTCTGCATTAAAGCTTTGGAAACCACCTTTTACTGTTGCAAACATCATATGTTTTACAGAAAAATCAACCCCACTGTGTGTTACGTCAAGATTCCATTTTGTTTTAGCCATTTTTTTCTCCTCCATTAAATAACTTTATTTAAAATATCTCAATTTGAAGATTTATTACTCTGAGATAAATTATATTAGCAGATGAAGATATTGTCAATTAAAAAAGACAGAAAATATGATCAAATATATCCATCTTATAACAGTCTACATTTTTAAGATTTCTGTGATAAAAATCACATTTCGAAAATAAATTTTCTAATTTCGAACACTGTGTGTAGTGTATTGAAAAAAGTGAAGAAAGAGAGTAAATTAAAGGTGTAGAAAGTTAGTGAAAATATTCACAAACTAACTACAAACAAAGCTAGCTAGCTTACTATTTTTTTACAGTAATTTGTGAAATATTTCACAAATTATAAAGTAGATGGTTTTCCATGAAATGGTTAAGAGGACCGAAAGTGGCAATCATTTGGACTGTATTACGTATTTGGTTAGGTGTTCAGTGGTTAGAAGCAGGAATTAATAAAGTAACCGGAGTCTTTGATGCAACAGGTTTTATACACGGAGCAATTGGTAAGGCTGGGGGAGATCATCCTGCAGTACAAGGATGGTATGCAAACTTCCTCGAAGCATTTGCTCTCCCGAATATAGGTTTATTTAACATATTAATCCCTTGGGGAGAAGTACTAGTAGGTATAGGATTAATCATAGGTGCAGCAACAATTCCAGCTCTAATCGCGGGAGCATTCATGAACTTGAATTTCTTGCTTGCAGGTACAACAAGCACTAACCCTGTGCTTTATACAGTAGCTTTTCTTTTAATGGGAGCTGGTACAGCAGCTTACTACTATGGAGCTGATAGAGTTTTGCTTCCATATATTAAACAAAAAATGATCGATCGTCGCCACCATCATAAAAATAATAGAAAGCATGAACACATCCCAGCGCATTAATAAACAATTTAATTAGCACAAAAGATAAAAAAATTCCCTACAAGGAGAAAAGTATTTACTATTAATTAAGTAGAATATTGTTATAATAAAAAGGATAGCTTAATGCCATCCTTTTTATTATATACATATAATTATTTTTCGAAAAATGCTGCAAGTTTTTGATTGCGAATTTCTTTTTCCTCATCAGAAGCTAAGTCATACTTTTTTAATAGATGAAACAGTTCATTAAGGTCATTTTGACTTTGAGCAGCTGTAAGGTACTGTGAACATTTTTCTGTTAAATCAGGTAATAAAAAAGGTCTTTGATCTGCTAGTTTTTTCTTTACATCATCTAAAGAATGATCTAGGTTACATGAACTCACTTTCATTCCTCCTTAGCCTCCAATATGAGACATTTCAATTTTTGTACGTTTAGTAGTAGACTCGCTCCGTTCAACAGAATAACGATCTTTTCTTCCATGCCAAATGGTTTGAAGATGCTCTGCTAATTCTTCATCTGATTGATTTGACCTTAAAGGATCACGTAAATCATGACCTTTTGAAGCAAATAAACACGTATAAAGTTTTCCACTTGCAGAAAGGCGAGCACGGTTACAAGTTGAACAAAATGCATCTGAAACGGATGATATGACACCAATTTCCTCTTCTGATCCTACATAGTGATAGCGAGAAGCTACTTCGCCTGTGTAGTTCGGATCAATTGCTTCAACAGGCATTACTTGATGGATGTCTTCAATTATTTGTTTTTTAGGGTAAACATCTTTAAGATTCCATTGATTTGTATTTCCAACATCCATATATTCAATAAATCGTAAAATATGGCCTTTTTCACGAAAATATTTCGCCATAGGAATAATTTCATGATCATTCATTCCGCGCTTCACAACCATATTAATTTTCACTTTTAATCCAGCTTCAGCTGCTGCCTCAATTCCATCCATGACTGCTTTTACAGTAACGCCACGACCATTTATTTTTCCAAATACTTCATCATTTAACGAATCTAGACTAATCGATACACGACTTAATCCAGATTCTTTTAATGCTTGAGCGTGTTTAGGTAGGAGAGAACCATTTGTCGTCATGGCAATATCTTCTACGCCATTTATTTGCCTTATCTTGTTAATGAGGTGAGGTAAGTCTTTCCTCATTAGTGGTTCGCCACCTGTAATTCTGATTTTCTGAACACCGAGTGAATGGACGAAAATTTTTGTAAGGCGCTCTATTTCTTCATAGGATAAAAGTTCGTCTCTTTTTAAAAAAGGAAAGTCTGGGCCAAATATCTCTGCTGGCATGCAATACGTACAGCGAAAGTTACATTTGTCTGTAACAGAAATTCGTAGGTCACGAAGGGGACGGTTAAAGTGATCATAGACTGTGTTATTTCGTTTCAATACAAATCCCTCCCTCTATAGTTTATCATTAACGATCCGTTCAGGGTGTGAATAAATATTGAATGAATTTCCTCTAATAAATCCTACTGCTGTAATATTTAAATCTTCTGCAAGTTTAAGTGCTAAATCTGTTGGTGCGGATTTAGAAAGCACAATTCCGACTCCAATTTTTGCTGCTTTTACTAAAACTTCTGATGAGATTCTTCCACTAAAAACAATGATTTTCTCACGAACAGAAATTCGATTCAATATACTATATCCATATAATTTATCTAAGGCGTTATGTCTGCCAATGTCTGTTCGACTAACGATGATTTCGTCTGGTGTACAAAGTGCTGCATTGTGAACACCACCTGTTTCTTGGAAGACAACACTATTTTTTTGCATGTCATTCATTAGATGAATACATTGGGAAGGTGTTATCGTTTGTTTGGCAGTTGATGTTTTAGCTGTTCGTGCATCATTATGGAAATAAAATTGTCTGCTTTTCCCACAGCATGAGCCGATAAACCGTTTAGAATAATACTGTTGACTTGTTGTAACATCAGCATGTAACCTAACATGTGCATAACCAGCATTTTCATCAATGTTTAAGGAGTTAATATCCTCTTGAAAACGAATAACACCTTCAGATGCTAAGAAGCCAATCACCATTTCTTTAAAATGGGTAGGTGTACATACTATAGTTGCAAACTCCTGGTCATTTACAAAGATCGTTAATGGAAATTCAGTTACGATATCATCTTCAATATCTACCAATTGATCATTTGAATATTTTCTGATTTTATGTTTAACGCTCATGTTTGGTATCATTTGATCTTCACCCGAATTCTAAGATTAATAAAGTATAAACATATAATAATTTATTAAACAAGTATTAAAGATTACCTGATTTCTGCAAAAACTATTCTTAGATCAAGATAAATCCGAAAAATATAAAAATAGTCTTGCAGAACAAAATCGAACATGTTAATATTTGTTACAAAGTTCATAAGTTTGTAACATTTTGCTTCGAGATAGCGACCCTGTCTTTGATTCAATTTGTAGCAAAAATGGAAGCGATTAACTGTTGGGCCGATAGTAGCGAAACCTGCTTGAAACTAACCGTCAATTACCTTTAAAATGCACTGATTTTCATTCGCATTTTATTGGAGGTTGACGGTTTTCTTGTTTAGTAAATGAAATGAAGGGGATGAATGTGTGAAAAAGACAAAAAATCGTTGGCTGATTGCAGCTTCTGCAGTTGGAATACATATTTCGATCGGATCTGTGTATGCGTGGAGTAATTTTACAAATCCATTAATGAATGAATTTGGATGGACTGCCCAACAAGTTCAATTAACATTTAGTTTAGCTATTTTATTTTTAGGATTATCAGCAGCTTTTCTTGGTCATTTTGTAGAAAAATATGGTCCAAAGGCATCTGGGTTACTTGCAGCGGGATTCTTTGGGGTTGGTATCATTGGGTCAGGTTTAGCTGTTAATGTAGGTTCACTTCCTTTCCTTTATATTACATATGGTGTACTCGGAGGAATTGGGCTTGGAGTAGGATATATAGCACCGGTATCTACCTTAGTCAAATGGTTCCCAGATAGAAGGGGACTTGCAACAGGACTTGCGATTATGGGATTTGGTTTTGCAGCAGCAATTAGTAGTCCAATTATGGATATGTTAATTAAATCTGTTGGAACGGCTAATACATTTTATATTTTAGGAGTTTCTTATTTTGTCGTTATGACTTTATCATCGTTATATTTAGAGAAACCTCCAGTTGATTGGGTTCCAGAAGGGTTCAAAGAAAAGGTGCAATCTGGTAAATCTAGAATAAAAGAAGATTTATCTCAATTAACTGCAAATGAAGCCATAAAAACACCAAGATTTTATTATTTATGGTTAATGTTGTTTATAAATGTTACGTGTGGAATTGCGATTCTTTCGGCTGCAAAGCCATTAGCTCAAGAAAGTATTGGACTTTCGACTGTTGAAGCAGCAGCACTTGTAGGAGTAATGGGTATCTTTAATGGCCTTGGTAGAATAGGCTGGGCGTCTATTTCTGACTATATTGGGAGACCAAATACCTACACAACATTCTTTGTCCTACAAATTGTTTTATTTGCCGTATTACCTCATACAACCGATGCGTTCCTGTTCCAAGTAATGCTAGCCGTTGTTTACACTTGTTATGGTGGAGGATTTTCAGCCATTCCGGCATATATTGGTGACTTATTTGGAACAAAGCAACTTGGAGCAATTCATGGTTACATTTTAACTGCATGGGCAGCTGCTGGTTTAGCAGGTCCTATGTTCGCAGCATGGATGAAGGATACTACAGGAAGTTATGCTTCAAGCTTAACGTTTTTTGCCGGAATGTTTGTCGTAGCATTACTCGTTTCGATCTTAATTCGTCGCGACATACAGAAGTTACGTCAAGAAAATGCATCAATGAGTACAAGCAATACAATAGCTGGATAAATATTCTTTCAAATTATGAAAAAATATGGTAAAATTCCTCATGCTATTACCTCTAGTAGGTAGGAGGGTATCATGAATAAGTACGAAGCGGAATTTAGTAATATTGTACGTTCATTTAGAAAGAAGCATATGGGAAAAGGTCCTAGTAAGATTACGACAACATTTTGTAAAAACTGGGCCATATGTGAAATGGAAGGGAATTTATCTCCAGTTGAAAAATTCATTGCAAGTGCAGATGAAGGAAAACAAGCACTGCGATCTGCAAGAACTGAAATGGTGAAAAAAATGTACAAAAAGAATCCTCCAGTTGAAATGGAAGAATTCTTAGGTTGTCATTTTGTAGACCTATTTGTAGATATAGATATTGACAGAGATTTCGGAATGTCAATATTTGTTTTTGATGAAGATCTTCAAGAAAAGTACTCTAAATAAACAGGTATGGCACTTGGTAGTGACCCTGCTAAAGACTAACCACCGTTTACCCAACATTTTCATGCTGGGCTACGGTGGTTTTTTCCATTTTAAGGGTTACCAGATTGTTTTTTGAAGATAACAATGCTTGTGTAATCATACAATAAGTTAAAGATCCAGATTAGCTACGAATCCTTACAGGAAATTTAGCCTATCGGTAAATCTAACGAATTAGCTGTAGGCTAGTTTTTCTACTAACTTATTAGAGTTTAGTTTAAGTGATTAGCAATTTTTTCGTAGTATCTTTACATCTTTTTTTAATAGATAAGGAGTGATACAAATGGGAGATACAAAACATCAAGGACCGATAAAAGCATCAAAAACACCACAACCTAAACATTGGGTTAGTCCAATTCCGTTTGGTCTAGGAAAAGTTAAACCACAACATTTCCGCGATACAATGAAAATCGCGTGGGATAATAAAGATAACATAGGCTATGCGACACGTATTTTAACACAAGGTGTTTGTGACGGTTGTGCATTAGGTGTTTCGGGGCTTTATGACCAGACACTTAAAGGTCCTCATCTTTGTACGACAAGAATGAACGTTCTTCGTCTAAATACAATGCCCGCATTGAAGGAAGAAATTATTCATGCAGACATTGATCAATTACGCAAATATAGCAGTACGGAATTAAGAAAATTAGGACGTATTCCTTACCCGCTTATTCGTCGCAAGGGAGAAAGAAAATTCTCACGTATTTCATGGGATGAAGCAATGGATTTAATTGCAAATAAAATGAAGCAATTAGACCCGAAGCAATTTGCGTTTTATTTAACATCAAGAGGGATAACAAACGAGTCATACTACGTAGCTGGGAAAGTTGCTCGTTTCTTAGGTACAAACAATATTGATAATGCCTCACGTATTTGTCACTCACCAAGTAAAACTGCTATGAAGCGCTCAATTGGAGTTGGTGCATCAACTGCAAATTATCAAGATTGGTTTGGAACAGATGTACTCTTGTTCTGGGGAAGTGTTGCTTCGAATAGTTCACCTGTTTCGACAAAATATATGTTAGAAGCGAAAAAAAGAGGAACAAAAATTATCGTAGTCAATCCATATAGTGAACCTGCGATGGATAAATATTGGATTCCTTCTAATCTTGAGTCTGCATTGTTTGGAACAAAAATTGCAGATGACTTTTACCAAGTAAATATTGGTGGAGATATTGCTTTCATGCACGGAATTATGAAACATTGGTTTAAGATGGAGGAACATAAACCTGGTTCAGCAATTAACCACAATTTTGTTCAAGAACACGTTAATGGCTATGACGAACTTAAGACAAAAGTTCAAGAGCAATCTTGGGAAGAGATTATAAAATCATCAGGGGTAACACATGAAAGAATTGTTGAATTGTCAGAGTTATTAGCGAAAAGTAAAAACGCCGTTTTTGCTTGGGCGTTAGGTTTAACAATGCACTCTTTTGCAACAGATAATATTTCACAAGTAGCTAATCTTGCACTTTTACGTGGATTCTTAGGTCGCAAAAATAGTGGATTAATGCCTTTCCGTGGTCATTCTTCTGTACAAGGTTCCGGTGAAATGGGAGCAGATCCATTTGTTTTACCAGGAAGTGGTTTCGATGCTGAAAACATCGAGCGAATGGAAACGATTTGGGGATTTGAACTTCCTAAATGGCAAGGTGATATTGTAGGGGTTACACTTGAAAATATCGTCCTTCCAGAAATACATGAGCGTAAAATCAAGCTTTATTATTTATCGGGTGGAAACTTTTTAGAAACAATGCCTGACCCTGATTTCGTGGAAA
This sequence comes from Bacillota bacterium, assembly GCA_051750265.1. Taxonomy (GTDB): domain Bacteria; phylum Bacillota; class Bacilli; order Bacillales; family Bacillaceae; genus Metabacillus. Next base: position 8,815 of record JBNJJO010000016.1, read on the forward strand.
AAGCGTTATCAAAATTAGACATCCGGGTTCACCAAGATATTATCCTTAACACGTCAACTCTAGTTGATGCGAAAGAAGCAGTCATTGTACTTCCAGCAAAAACACGCTATGAACAAGAAGATGGTGGAACATCAACTTCAACGGAACGTATGGTTTACTTCTCTCCTGAAATCGAAGGAAATAAAAACCAAATTGAAGAAGCACGTGCAGAATGGAAGATTTACATTGATCTTGCAAAACGGGTAAAACCTGAAACAGCCCACCTCGTCGATTTCAAATCTGGTCAAGAAATTCGAGATGAAATTGCGATCGCGAATAAGGACTATGATGGCATTCAACACTTAAAGAAACAAGGTGACGTGTTCCAATGGGGTGGAGCTTGGTTATGTGAAGGGGGTATTTGTCCTACTCCAGATGGAAGAGGAAATTTAATCTCGGTTGAAATTCCGGATTTAGATAAAAATGAAGGACAATTTATAGTCACTTCACGTCGTGGAAAACAATTTAATTCGATGGTCTATAAAGAAACAGACCCATTTAATGGCGCGGGTCGATACGATGTATTAATGAATACTGAAGATGCCAGTGATTTAAGTATTGTTGAAGGTGAAGGTATTGTTGTATATAATGGCTTTGGTGTATTCCAGGGTAGAGCGAAATTTGTGGATATCGCAAAAGGTAACTTGGAAGTTCATTTCCCTGAAGGAAATTTCTTATTACCAAGAGGTAGGTATGAAAAATTCTCTGGTATTCCAGATTATAATATTTCCGTTACGGTAGAAAAAGCGGACAGCTATAATGCTCGTAAAGACGTTCAATATCTAGAGAAACGCATTGAAGATTTAGAAATTGATGCGCCTGAATAACAACTAAATAATAAGTTGTTCAATAGAATAAAAATCTTTAAGAGTTCAATTCAGTAAGGAACTAACAAATAATGGGTAATTATTTTATTCATTTACCTATAGTATGATTAAATAAGGATGAACTTGACGGTTCATCCTTTTACAATCTATTTCCCTAATGATTCACAAGGTATAATTTTCGAATATCGAAGCTTTTTTCTTTTCTAAAATCAATTTCTGCATTATGATTAGGAAGTGTTTTAAATTCAAATAAATTAGGTGGTATTTCATGTCTTCCGTTTCCATATCTGCGCCTACAAACACAGGGACAGAAACAATTCAAGAAAACAAAATTGTCCTCATTTGGAGTTTTACTGTCTGGCTTGTTGTAATGAATACAACGATGTTTAATGTAGCTTTACCAAGCGTGTTAACTGATCTTTCTTTAACTTCAGCAACAGCTTCATGGATCGTGTCTGGATATTCTATCGTCTTTGCGATTGCAACGTTAACTTTTAGTCGGCTTTCTGATTATATCCCCATATCGAGACTTCTTCTAATCGGTTTAGCCATTCTCGGCATAGCATCAGTCATCGGATTTTTTTCAAATACGTTCTATTTATTATTAGCAACACGTATTCTTCAAGCAGCAGGAGCAGGTGCTGTTCCAGGTCTTGCTATGGTACTCGCTGGCCGTTATATACCGATTGTTAGACGGGGGAAGGCAATGGCTTTTATTGCTTCAGCTTCTTCACTAGGATTTGGTTTAGGCCCTGTTATAGGTGGTGCGATTACTCAATATTTAGGTTGGAATTATTTGTTTGCAGTAACAGGGTTTGTTGTATTATTAATTCCTTTTTTTCAAAGGCTGTTGCCTAAAGAAGAAGTAAAGAAAGTAAAATTTGATACCTTTGGAGGTGTCTTAACCGCATTAAGTGTAACAGGTATTTTGCTTTTCCTTTCAACTTTTTCTTTTGCGATTTTAATTAGTAGCATTATTTTACTTGTGCTAATGTGGAGACATATTCATAAAATAAAAATGCCCTTTATTCAACCAGGATTACTTAAAGATCGTCAATACATTAAATTGCTTTTTATAGGATTCACGGCATTTATTACACATTTTTCAACGTTATTCCTAATGCCTATAATTCTAACAATTGTGTTTGAAAAAGATCCAGCTGAGATAGGAATGATTATCTTTCCTGGTGCAATATTGTCAGCTGTGGCAGCACAATTTATCGGTCGTTTAATTGATCGTTTTGGAAATGCACCGTTAATTGCGTTTGGACAAATGTTTTTATTAATAGCAACAGTTTTATTCGCCTTTTTGTCGACAATTTCTCCATTTTTCATTCTATTAACCTATATGTTTATGAGCACAGGCTTTTCAGCTCTAACATCTAGTATTGCAAATGAAGTGTCAAGAATCTTACCAAATGAAAAAATTGGTTCGGGTATGGGCATGGCTCAGCTCATTCAATTTTTTGGTGGTGCGTTCGGTGTGACTCTTACAGGTTTATTGATAACATTACAAAAAGGACTTTCAGCTGAGATTATATATCGAAATATTTTTGGAGGTATTGCTTTTCTAATTATTGGGGGGATTTTAACATTCATTCTTTATTTTCGAACGAAAAGTAAATTAGCTAACTAATCTCAGTGTCATTAGGTAGGGGCTAACTCAAAAGTGTCAGCCCCTATATTAATTATTCCTCATCGTTTATTTCACCATCACCAATCTCATCCTCACCTGGTGCATCGTCACATGCAACGACAGAAGTAGCAAGAAGTGCGGCAAGTATAATAGCTATTAGTTTTTTCATTTAGAATGTCACCACCTTTAATAGAACATTTTTGTGTAGTTTAGGTTACCTCTATTCGGAAATAAATATGTGGTCAAAGTGACAAAATCTAAGGAAAGATCAAAAACAAATAAAACAGAGCAGGAAAAAATTCTGCTCTGTTTTATTTGTCTACTATATTAAAACCTTATCTCCAAAATTGTATCTAAAAAATAACTATCAAAATTCATGATTACTGTTCAGATTAACAAACTATTACATATATTTTACATTAGAAGGCCGAATAAGGAGGAGCTTTTGTTGGAAATTATATTCATTATTTTTTTTTTACTATTCATTTTGCTAATCATTTTAAAGAAGTTCAAACAAAAAGAAAAAGCAATTCAGGTTTACACTGTTCAAGATTTTATTCACTTAAGTAACCATGGTTTCTTTCATAATCCTAAGGAGGAAAGTACAGTTTTTGAAGAAATTAATGATTACTTTGATGGAAATAAAGGTGATGTAGAGGGTTTTCAAGATCATGATGATATTGATGAAGGGGGAGATGAATGAAAGTCGATATAGTAAAAAGCTTCAACAGTATTTTTTGTAGATCAAATATTTTGAAAATTTATCATTCTATATTCTTAAAAACATGTTAAAATATAAAAGTTCTTATATGAAAGTTCTTACATAAATCATTGGGGGTAAAGAATGGACGAGAAGGCAAAGAGGTATATTGAATTATATATATATTTTTCAGAAGACTTAGGTAGATTCTTAACAAAATCAGAACAAGATTTCTTGAAATGGTTAGTTATAAACGAATAAAGCATACATATGTTCATCAAAAAAGAGGCCCAAGCCTCTTTTTTGATTTCTTTAAGAAAAAATCATCTAAACAAACTAGTAAAATGAAACTTATTACTAAGTGAATCGTATTAATAAATGTCACGTACATTTTTTTTATTTTTGATGTAGAGAGAGATTGTTTAAAATAAGCAAAGGTGAGAGGAGATTAAAATTGAGAAAAATACTATATGTATTTGCACTTTTAGCAACAATGATGGTAAGTGCATGTTCTGTTTTAGATGAAGTGAATAATTCATTAGATTATGTTAATGAGGCAAAAGATTATTTAAATTCTTTAAGTGAATTCGGTGAGGAAGCTCCTCAACTTGTCAAAGACGCTGCAGTAGATTCGGATGTAAGGCTAGAGCTTGAAAATCAATTAAACATACTTGTTGAGGAGATAGAAGATTTTAATGACATAAAAGCCCCAACAATTGCAGAAGACATTCATCAAGATGTAGTTTCGAAAAATGAAGCATTACTTGAAGAAATCAATAATGCTATGGAAAATGGAGAAATAGCTCTTGATAAGTTTGAGAATTCCGAGATATTGAATACAGTGAATGATGTAACGTCACTCCTTGATTCCATCGAGAACTTAGAACTATAATGAGCCCACTATATGTGAGGCTTTTTTTTTTACACGTTAAGAAAGCATGAATTGGCTGGGGAAAAGAAAAGACGATTCGACGTAGTGTCCAATTTTAAGTAGTAAGTATAAAGACAACTATGTATCACGCTTCGCCTTTACAGGCTCTCCAGTCTGCGAGTTTTCTTTACGAACTTATATCAAAATCATTTCAACCTTTTTTTTTATCTTAATTTATTATAAGATATATATATGTGCTATTATGACCAAGTCATAATTTAATATAGTAAGGGTGATTACATGAAGTGTGTCGGTATCATCGGTGTCGGTACGTATGTTCCAGATCAAATTGTAACAAATCTAGATTTAGAAAAAACTGTAGACACAAATGCTGAATGGATACGGTCAAGAACAGGTATCGAAGAACGTAGGATTGCTAGTGATGATATAGATACGTCCGATATGGCAATTATTGCTGCAAAAAATGCTCTGATAGATGCATCTTTAGATGCTACAGATATAGATTTAATTTTAGTTGCGACTGCAACACCTGATTCTGCATTTCCTTCTGTAGCTTGTCTTGTACAGGAAGCTCTTGGTATAAAAAATGTCCCCGCAATGGATATTAGTGTTGCTTGTTCAGGGTTTATCTATACATTGGTTACGGCCAAACAATTTATTGATACGAATACCTATAAAAATGTATTAATCATTGGTAGTGAAAAGTTTTCGAAAATTGTTGATTGGAATGATCGAAATACATGTGTGTTATTTGGCGATGGAGCAGGAGCTGTCGTGTTAAGTGAAGTCTCTAAAGGAAAAGGGATTCTATCTTTTGAGTTGGGATCAGATGGTTCGGGTGCAAGACATTTAGCGGTCAGTAAAGAAACAAACACTGTTACGATGAATGGCAGAGAAGTATTTAAATTTGCTGTTCGTCAAATGCCTGAATCAAGTTTAAATGTAGTAAATAAAGCGGGTCTTGAAAAAGAAGATGTTGATTTTCTTATTCCACACCAGGCAAACATTCGAATTATAGATGCAGCGAGAGAAAGACTTGGTCTTGAAAAAGAACAGGTTTCAACAACAATAAGAAAACATGGAAATACCTCTGCTGCTTCAATTCCATTAGCCTTGTTTAGTGAAATTCAGAACGGACGAGTGAAAGATAATGATATTATTGTCATGGTTGGTTTTGGAGGCGGGTTATCATGGGGTTCTGTATGCTTAAGGTGGGGTAAATAATGATAAATGAAAGAGGGGAGAAACAATAAATGAAAAAACGAGTCGTTATTACAGGTATTGGAGCAGTTACTCCATTAGGAAATGATGCTTTTACAACATGGGAAAATATTAAAAATGGTGTTTCAGGTATAGCACCAATTACGAGAATAGATACGGAAAAATTTAATGTGAAGGTTGCTGGGGAAGTTAAAAACTTTGCACCTGAAGAATTTATTGATCACAAAGAAGTAAGAAGAATGGCTCGTTTTGCACAGCTGGCGATTGCAGCTAGTAAGATGGCTGTAAAGGATGCAGGTATCCAAATCGGTGAAGATGTTGAGCCTGAACGTATTGGCGTATGGATTGGTTCTGGTATCGGTGGTCTTGATGCATTTGAAGAACAGCATAAACGATTTTTAGATAAGGGACCAAAGCGTGTAAGTCCATTTATCATTCCAATGCTTATACCAGATATGGCAGCGGGTCGTGTATCGATCGAGCTTGGGGCAAAGGGAATTAATAACTGCTCAGTAACAGCGTGTGCATCAGGGGCAAATTCAATCGGGGATGCATTTCGAGTTATTCAAAATGGTGATGTCGATATGATGGTTACAGGTGGAACTGAGGCTGCGATTACAGATATGACAATTGCAGGATTTTCTAATATGACAGCTCTTTCTACTAATGTTGATCCAACTACAGCAAGTCGTCCGTTTGATAAGAATCGAGATGGATTTGTCATCGCTGAAGGATCTGGAATCATTATTTTAGAAGAACTAGACCATGCTTTAACTCGTGGTGCAAAGATCTATGGAGAAATCGTAGGATATGGGGCAACTGGTGACGCTTATCATATTACAACTCCTGCACCAGATGGAGAAGGTGGCCAACGCGCAATGAAGTTAGCGTTAAGTGATGCTAATATCGGTCCAGAACAAGTTGATTATATTAATGCACATGGTACTAGCACATATTATAATGATCTTTATGAAACAAAAGCAATTAAAGAAGTTTTCGGTGGACATGCTTATCAGTTATCCGTCAGTTCAACAAAATCTATGACTGGGCATTTGCTTGGTGCTGCAGGAGCGATTGAGGCAATTTTCTCTCTATTATCTATTAAAGATGGAATTATCCCTCCAACAATAAATTATCAAACACCTGATGAAGAGCTGGATTTAGATTATGTACCAAATGCTGCTAAAAAATCAGAACTAAATGTTGTTTTATCTAACTCTCTAGGATTTGGTGGCCATAATGTATCATTACTATTTAAGAAATACTAAAAAGAAAAAGTCCAAACAAAAATGATCTGATTTCAGATCATTTTTTGTTTGGATAATCACAATATTCAATAATTGTTCCTTCTGTATCTGCGGGATTTAAATAAATTAATCTTCTGCCATGTTTATTAATGCGTAAAGTATCCTCTAGTGTACGAATTCCTTGTTCTTCGAGTTCTTTGAGAGCGTCATCTAAGTTTTCAACCTGATAAGCAATGTGATGAACACCTTTTCCTTTTTGTTTAATAAAACGAGCAATAGGGGAAGTCGTATTATTTGTAGGTGATAATAATTCAGTTCGATCGCCATTCACTTCCATAATAGCAATCTCACTTTCGACTCCGATCGCATCGCTTGTATAACGATCTATTAACGTTCCTCCTAAAACATTCTTATAAAAAGAAATACTATTGTCTAAGTCCCGGACGGCTATTCCAATATGATCGATTTTTTTCTTCATAGTCACTCCAGAATCATTTCTTCTTATTTTTATTGATTTCCTCTGCCACAATAAACGCAAGATCCTCGTTTCCAAATAACGATAAAACATTGAGCAACGTAGTATCAGCAATTTCTTCCGATTCTTCTTTTGGTACCGTTAATTCAATCGCTTGCTGAAGAGCATAATTATTTGCTTGATCAGGGTAAGCTCGTAAGTAAACTTCAGCTGGGCTTAGGTTGCGGTTAACGCACCACTGAGCAAACACTAGTATCATCATTTGCTCATCTCGCTGATAGTTTTGGATAATTTGTTTTTCCATTTCTTTTGAATTCAATCGTATGTCTCCTTTAATAGATATATGGATCATTATATAGGAAGTGTAGGCGTATTCGCAATTAACAACCCTGAACTCTTATGTAATTAAAAACCTTACATTCTTTCAAAATAGGCATTTACCCTTGTAGAACCCAACAGGAAGATGGCTATTTAACTACCTATTATACGATTAAAGAACCGGATAAAAGATGGAGTAATCTCCGAGATAATCACGAGTTATATTGTGCAGGTCATTTAATAGAAGCATCAGTAGCATACTATCAATCTACTGTTAATACTGTTAAAGAAATGTTCTTAAAGATCATGTGTCACTTTGCTGATTATATTGATTCGGTTTTTGGAAAAGATCCTTCTAAAATACAAGGTTATCCTGGACATCAAGAGATCGAGCTTGCACTTGTAAAGCTTAGTGTGGCAAAGAGGAGACGTAGTTAATCTAAAGCTATCTATGGATATTGAGAGAATACAAACTAATCCAAATGTTAGAGAAAACTGCCGGAAAAATTGCGTTACAACGAGGTCCTGTCGTGTACTGCATAGAAGAATGTGACAAAATTTGCATAATTTATTTTTACCTAGAGAAATAGATTTGATCGCTCAATTTGATCCTAACCTTCTTGGGGGAGTTACTGACATTACAGGAGAAGCAGAAAGAATCGATGAATCAACAGGGAATGGAAGTCTTTATCAACCTACAACAAATAACACGAAAAAAATAGTCATGACAGCAATACCATATTTTGCTTGCCAATAGAGAACCAGGTGAAATGATGGTTTGGATGAATGAAACAAAATAGGGAATATAGATAATTTATTGAGGGGTTCTCTTAGACATTGTTAGACTAATGATCTAATTGAATCCCCTATTAATAGCTGATTGTACGAGGTCAGGATTCACTATTAATAATGAAAAACTGCTGTTAGTTTTGCTTGTATTTCCAACTCTCTCCTTTGTATAGGGGGCGTAGCTTGTGAAGAGGCATCTGCAGTAAAAGCTACGGATAATTCACGTGGGGAGATTGGCTTCGGTTCTTCTGTAATTTTAGTAGGGATAATCTGGATATTAACTCCAATTTGTTGTCCAAGTTTCATCGCTTTTTCTGTTGCGTTTTTCATCGCCATTTGTAATGCCTGTTGATAATATGATTCATTATTTGACACTTCAAATCGAAGGCTTCCTGCCATATTTGCTCCAGCCGTTACAGCTGATTCATAAACTGCACCGGCTTTTTGAAGATCACGAACAGTTATTTCGAAAATATGCTGGATTTGATACCCACTAAAAATTGATTTCCCTTCAACAAATTCATAGATGGGTTGAATGGTATATGATAATGTTTGAATATCATGATCCAAAATCCCAATTCGTTTAAGTGATTCAATAACCTGACTGGAAAGAACAGAATTTTCATTTTGAGCTACTTCTACATTTTTATTTTCAGTCATAACACCAATGTTTATAACGGCTTGATCGGGCATTACACTTATTCGACCAGTTCCTTCTAGAATCATTTTACCTTGATCTTGCCTTGCTGAAGCTAAATGAGTATTGTCATGTATATAAGGTCTTTGAAAATAGATCATAAAAGAATCTCCTTTCTTTTTTAAAGATTAGGAAAGTTTTTAGTACTAAGTGTTTGTGTCTAGCTCCAGCAGTCCGACTTTGTGAAAAGTCGGATGCCAAGCTCCCAAGGCACAAGACGTGCAAGTGCAGTTACAGCAACAGGACGTCGCGTCCGTAACTGACTCGAGGTCATAAGTCACTCATGAATTAAAGGTGAAGTACACCTTCTATTCATGAGCGTCTTATTTCTGAGGCTGACCAAGGCGCTTGCGCATTACTTATATAAGGTATGCTACAATCTTTTTCGTGAATACATATTTATCAGAAGAAGGGAAATAATTGAATTTCTCACAGGGATATTCGTGCAAGTTACTAATTTTTTCTACCATTTCATAGGATAATTAGCATTAATTTGTATTTGTTTGGAAAGATAATGTTATTAGTGATATTATGTGTAGGTTGGAAAGGAGTTTTTAAACATGGACAAAATTGAAGTTGGTGAAGTATTTACCATTTCTGATGAAAATGATCAGGAAAATGAGGTTGAAGTGCTTGCAGCAATAAATTTAGAAGGAACAGAATACATTGCTGTAGGTTTTGTAGAAGATATTCAGGATGATTCAGAAGAAGACATTGATGTGTTCTTTTTAAAAGTAGACGGTGAAGGTGATTTTTCCGCTATTGAAAGTGATGAAGAATTCGAAAAAGTATCAGCTGCATTTGAAGAAATAATGGAAGAGGAAGAGGAAGAGTAGTATAGATGGAAGAGAGGGGATGACCCTCTCTTTATTTAGAGGTTATCTTGCACATGGAATCTTTATAGTTGATTCCTTTACTGTTATCTTGACGAACATTGCTCAACTGCAAGATAAAAAATCTACATAGTAGTTCTGTGTCTTTATATCTAAAAGATTGTAGTAGGTTAAGACTATAAATGAAAGAACATTTGATTAACGTACATCAATAATCTAAAAATTCTAAATTTATATTGACTTAGTCTTTTGCTATATGATATAAATCAAGTAAGCTAGTTAACTTTTACATAATTGATACAGGATATGTGGTGATATGACATGAAAATTACGGCCAAAACGATTGCTGAACAACTAGGTTTATCTATTGCCACTGTTGATCGTGCTCTAAACAATAGAAGTGGCGTAAGTCCAAAGACATTAAAAAAAGTATTAGAGAAAGCTAAAGAACTAAACTATAAACCAAATATGTCTGCTAGTTTACTTTCACGAAAAAAACAAATTCTCGTCGCGTTTGTTTTTCCTATTTATCCAGAATATTTTTGGAAAGAAATTGAATTAGGAATAATGAGAGAATTTCATAATTTTCGAGATTATGGTTTTGATATTGAGATCATCAGAACTGCGAAGTTTGATATAGCAGAACAAATTCAAGTCGTCCAAAAAATCATTCATTCCGGAAAATATGATGGACTTGTCCTTTCAGCAAATGACGCTACCCCTTTTATACAAATAATTAATACAGGAATTGAAAAGGGTTTTCCTATTTATACGTTTAACAATGACTCTCCTTCAAGCAAAAGACTCTCCTATGTTGGCGCAGATTATCAAGATTCTGGACGTTTAGCTGGTGAACTTTTGTATCGTTTTACTCATACTTCTAAAAAATTCGCATTAATTACAGATAAATTGAATACGTTTCAAATGCAGCAAAAAGTTCTAGGATTTATCGAATATATGTCACAATGTAATGAAATGGAATTTATCCGTCCATTTAAAATTGACAACAAAGATTTAAGTAACTCCATCATGGAATTACAAGAAGATTTAAAGAATGTCGATGGAGTCTATGTTGCGACAGGAGCTCTAGCAGAAGTTGCTATTGGATTGGAAAAGATGGAGCTAAGCAATAAACCAATCTTAATAGGTCACGATATGAATAAAGAAATTCATCATTATCTCGAAAATGGCGTTATTACAGCATCTATTTGTCAAGACCCAGTTTATCAAGGTGTATTGGCAGTTAGAAAAGCTTTTAATCATCTTATGTTAGGGGAACCAATTATGGTAGTTGAAGAAATAGTAAAGCTCGAAATAGTAACAAAGGGAAATGTGAAATATTACTTGCACGAATAAATGATTATCGTGCATCATAAAAATTTTATGATTGAAAGGGGGGATGCTGTTCATAACCTAATAGAATTGTTGTTTATCGGCTTTTATTTTTCCTCTAAAAAATGATGTACGATAATCAAAGTGAAATGACAGTTTGGAAAGGAGGTGTATTAAAGTACATATTTGGTAATTCACAATTGGGAGAGTGATTGATAAATGAATAAGCTAAAAGTAATCCAAATTGGAGTTGGCGGGTTTGGTCAATCCTGGCTAACAATTTTAAGAGACTTTGATGATATTGAACTTGTTGCAGTTGTTGATGTCGATGAGAAAAATAGACAAGAAGCAAAAATGATATTGAAGGATGATTCTGTCCAAATGTTCCAAAATCATTTAGAAGCCTTTGAACAAGTTGATGCAGACATAGCAATCATTATTACACCACCGCAAACACATAAACGTCTAGCATTAGACGCACTTCAGGCAGGATTATATGTCTTCATGGAAAAACCAATAACCCATACATTCGAAGAAGCTACAGAATTATCTATCGAAGCGAAAAAATACGAGAAATTTATTATGATTAGTCAAAATTACCGATGGAGACCAGAGATTGCAGCGATAAAAAATTGTATTCAGCAAGGAACCATTGGATCTGTTGAATATGGAGAATGGAATTTTAGAAGAGCTACAATATTTGGTGGCTGGCGAGATCAATATAGTGAGATTTTAATAGAAGATATGAGTATACACCACTTTGATTTATTAAGACATATTTTAGGTAAAGATGCTACTTCCATCTATTCAAAAAGTATGAAACCTTCCTGGAGTTGGTTTGGTGGGAACAGTGTTGCAAGCGCTATCATCAAATTTGATGATACTTTAATCAACTATTTTGGAAGTTGGGTTACACGTGGGAAAGAAACATCTTGGAATGGAGAGGTTCGTTTAGTAGGTAGCAATGGAATAATCGAATTAATTGATGATGTTCCGCTACTGACTCTTGAGGATGGCACAACAATAGAGCTAGAACTTCCAAAAATGCCTTATGCCGATCGAGAATTTTCAATTTATGAAATGGTTCAAGCAATAAAAGAAAATCGAAAACCAATCACTCATCTAGAGGATAACTTAAAAAGCTTTGCAATAGTGGGTGGAGCATTACAATCTATTAAAAAAGGAATAGAAGTAACGATAGTAGAGAGTAGAAGTACTGAAGCAATTAATTAACTAAAGGGGGCATTTATGATGAAATCACACTGGAAAAAAATAAGTGGACTTATATTTTTAATGCTAATCGGACTTGTTGGATGTAATAGTGATGGGGCAAGTAATGATCAACAAGGTGATGGCAAGAAAACTTCTGGTGAAGTCATAACATTAAAGGTTTGGGATTATTTAAATCCTGATTCACCTCCTGAAGAAGAACAATTAGAATTGCTGCGTAAGTATGAAGAAAGCCACCCAAATATTAAGTTCGAGCGAACGTATTTTCCGTTTGCGGATTTAAAAACAAAACTGCTCCAAGGAATTGCGGGTAACGAATTGCCCGATATCGTCATTATCGATAATCCTGATCATCAAGCATTCGCTGCAGCTGGGGTATTTGCTGATATTACGAATGAAGTGGAAGCTTGGGGGGAAGCTGATCAATATTTTGAAGGTCCAAAAGCTTCAACGATGTTAGATAGTAAGTATTATGGTATCCCTAATAATAGTAATGCTCTTGCACTTTATTACAATAAAGACATGTTTGAAGAAGCAGGTATTGCTGAACCGCCAAAAACGTGGGATGAGCTGAAAGAGGCTGCAAAAAAATTAACGACAGATAGTCGAAAAGGATTAGCAATTTCAGCAACAAAAAGTGAAGAGGGTACATTCCAATTTCTACCTTATTTATGGCAAGCTGGTGCTAACCTAGATTCCTTTGGAAGTCCAGAAGCTATTTCTTCTATGAAACTTATTCAGGATATGGTTAAAGAAGGATCGATGTCAGAAAATATCATTAACTGGGATCAGCAGGACGTTCTTGTACAATTCCAAACAGGAAAAGCTGCGATGATGGTAAACGGACCTTGGCAATTACCTACATTAAGAGAGCAATCTAAAGATATTAATTGGGATGTTGTGCTTATGCCAGAAGGAGAGCAGGCTGCTTCAATACTGGGTGGAGAAAACTGGGCAGTTACAGCAACAACTGAACATAAAGCTGAGGCATGGGATTTTATTAAATGGTCTCAACAACCGGATGTTTTAGGTCCAATGCATGAACTTGGTGGTCGCTTACCTAACCGTGAGGATGTAGCAAGTGACGAAAATTATCAATGGAATAAAGATCCTCAATTACAAGTATTTGTCCAACAAATTAAATCAAGCAAGCCACGTGCTTACGGAACAAAATATCCTGAGATCTCAACTGTTGTTCAGGAGGCCATTCAACGTTCAATTACTGGTGAAGATGTTGAAAAAGTGATGAAAGAATCTGCTGAAAAAATAAAGCCTTTGTTGCCATAGTCAATAAAATGAATTTGGAAGAGAGTTTCTCTCACTTGAAACAAAAGGAGGCATAAAGTTGGAAGCGGATACAAGGTTTGAATCTAATAGGAAGGTCAGTACTGGAATACAATTTGGTACATCAATAAAGAAAACTTTACCAAAATATTTGTTCATTATACCTGCCTTTCTTTTTGTCGTATTCTTTATGCTATATCCAATTTTCTATAATATTTTTATTAGTTTTCAGGATGTAACAATTATGAATTTAAAAGGGAATAAATCGTTTATTGGTTTTGAAAATTATCGTCAAATTTTTCAAGATGAGAGATTTCTTCTTTCCTTGAAAAACACCGTGATCTATACGGTAACTTGTATTGTGTTTCAGCTTTCAATTGGTTTTTTATTAGCATTGTTTTTTAATCAAAACTTTCCTTTCCGTAATTTTTTTCGATCTATTTTGTTATTAGCATGGATGACACCGCTAGTCATAACAGGAACGCTGTTTAAATGGCTTTATGATGTAGACTATGGTGTGATTAATTATCTCCTTGTACAAATTGGATTGATAAGTGAACCAATTAACTGGTTAGGCCAACAAAGCACTGCTTTATTTGCCATCATCGTTACAAATATTTGGATTGGTATTCCATTTAATATGATTCTCTTATTATCAGCATTACAAGCACTACCGAATGACGTATATGAAGCCGCAAAAATCGATGGTGCTTCAAGGCTGCAGTCTTTTTTCAAAATTACACTACCACTAATGAAGCCTGCAATTTTAGTTGTCTTGGTTCTTGGGATCATCTATACGTTTAAAGTGTTTGACATTATCTTGATCATGACGGGAGGCGGACCTGTAAATGCCACACAAGTACTACCGTTTTTCGGTTACGAACTTGCATTTGTAAACTTCAAATTCGGTCTTAGTGGCGCAGTAGCAACTGTTATTCTCCTAATCTTAACGTGTATCTCTCTTGTTTACTTATATTTAATCAGAAAGGAGGAGTCAATGTGAAGAAATATAATGCTAGACAATATGGGATGTTTGTTATTGCTCTCTTAATAACAGTCGTATTCTTATTTCCTATCTATTGGATGATTACAACGTCTATTAAACCGATTCAAGATGTGTTCGCGACTCCTCCGATGATTTTTCCTGAAACAATACAGTTTGATGCTTATATCAAAAATATTGTAGAAGATCAAAGTATATTGTTGTACCTGAAAAACTCACTAATTGTTGCAATTGGAACATCATTGCTTACGCTCTTACTAGCATTGCCTGCAGCATATGCAATGGCGCGTTTTCACTTAAAGGGAAGTGGGATCTTTCTATTAATCTTACTTGTCACTCAAATGGTGCCAGGTATTATGACAGCGATGCCACTCTTTATTTTGTTTAGTAATATCAATCTACTTAATAGTTATGTAGCTTTAATTATTGGCAACACCACACTTGCATTACCATTTGCGATTTTAATCATGCGCCCATTTTTTCTATCTATTCCAAAAGGGTTAGAGGATGCAGCTGTTATTGATGGATGCAATCGTTTTACTGCCTTTGTTAGGGTTGTTCTCCCTCTAACCAAACCTACATTGCTAACGGTTGGAACTTTCAGCTTTTTATTCGCATGGGGAGATTTAATCTTTGCCTTAACTCTAGCAACAGATGAAAAAATTCGTCCTTTAACAATGGGGTTAACAAAATTTATTGGTCAGTATGGAACTCAATGGGATGGACTAATGGCGGTATCAACGATTGCTGCAGCACCAATTATTATCATGTTTATCTTATTACAGAAGTATATTGTAAGCGGAATTACAGCAGGATCTGAGAAATAGAGGAAGAATTATCTTATTAATATAAAGGGAGAGAAAATTTAGATGAAACTAGGAGTTTTTGCCGTATTATTCTCAGAGAAATCTTTACATGAGGCCTTAGATTACATAAAGGAATCTGGCCTTGATACAGTAGAAATTGGCACGGGTGGATATGTTGGAAATGCACATTGTAATCCTGCAGAACTATTATCTGATCAAGCAAAATTCAACTCGTTTTATGAGGCATTTCAGTCTAGAGGTATTGAAATTAGTGCCTTAAGCTGCCACGGTAATCCATTGCATCCTAATAAAAAGATCGCTGCAGAGCATCATCAAGTATTTCAAGATACCGTACGCCTTGCTTCCAAGCTAGGAATTGAGAATGTTGTTACGTTCTCAGGTTGTCCAGGTGAATCCAATCATTCTTTGCATCCAGTTTGGATTACATGTCCATGGCCAAATGATTTTTCAGAGGTTGTTGATTGGCAATGGCGTGAAAAGGTGATTCCATATTGGCAGGAACAAAATCAATTTTTAAAAGAACATAATGTACGAGTTGCAGTTGAACCACATCCAGGATTTGTCGTTTATAACACAGAGACATTGCTTCACCTAAGAGCAGAGTGTGGGGAGCAAATTGGAGCTAACTTTGATCCAAGTCATTATTTTTGGCAAGGAATGGATCCTGTAGCATGTATTAAAGCATTAGGAAAAGAGAATGCGTTATTCCATTTCCACGCAAAAGATACGAGAATCGATCGTCAAAACAGCCCATTGAATGGTGTGTTAGATACGAAGAGCTATAAGGATATTTCAAACCGCTCTTGGGTATTCCGCACAGTTGGTTACGGTCATGGTGAAGATACGTGGAGAGAAATTATTAGCAGCCTTCAAACAATTGGTTACGAAGGTGCGATTAGTATTGAACATGAAGACGGTTTAATGAGTATCGAAGAGGGATTCACAAAAGCAGTAGATTTCTTGCAGGATAAATTAATTAAGGAAGGAGCAAAAGAGTTGTGGTGGGCATAACAAAAAAACAAGTAAGAATCGGAATGGTCGGTTACAAATTTATGGGGAAAGCACACTCCCATGCCTATCGAGATGTTTCTTTCTTCTTTGATACAGACATAGAGCCTATCATGCAAGCAATTTGTGGAAGAAATGAAGAAGGGGTAAAGCAAGCGGCTGAAAAAATGGGTTGGCAAAGTTATGAAACCGATTGGAGAGAGCTTATCAAGCGAGAGGACATCGATCTAATTGACATTGTAACGCCAAATAATAGTCACGCAGAAATTGCTATTGCAGCAGCAGAAGCAGGTAAGCATGTCTATTGTGAAAAACCTCTTGCAATGACGTTGGAACAATCTAAAAGGATGTTAGATGCTGTTCAAAAAAATAATGTGTTACACATGATTAATCACAATTATCGATTCGCACCTGCAGTACAGTTTGCCAAAAAACTAATTGAAAATGGCCGGCTAGGAAAAATCTATCATATCCGTGCTACCTATTTACAAGATTGGATTATGGATCCTAATTTTCCTCTCGTCTGGAGATTGAGTAAAGAAACATGCGGATCTGGATCCCATGGAGATTTGGCTACACATATCATCGATTTGGCAAGGTTTTTAGTTGGTGAATTCAAAGAAGTAAATGGCATTATGGAGACATTTATTAAACAACGTCCAATAGTCGAAGAGAGTTCAGGTTTGAGTGGCACCGCATCAAAAGAAAAAATGGGTGACGTAAACGTAGATGATGCGAGTGTATTCATCGCTCGTTTTGACAATGGAGCAATTGGTACATTTGAAGCAACACGTTTTGCAGCAGGTAATCGGAATGGGAATCGATTTGAAATCAATGGTGAAAAAGGGTCAATCCGTTGGGATGTTGAAAGTATGAACAATTTAGAGGTTTATTTTCATGATGATGAACCAGGCTTGCAAGGCTTTAGAACAATAAATTGCACGGAAGACATACACCCATATGCAAGTGCATATTGGCCTACAGCACATATCATTGGCTACGAACACACATTTATAAATTTAATGGTGGAATTGCTAAACGGAATTAGCAAAGGGTATAGCCCATCACCAAACTTTGATGATGGTGTCAAAAATCAAGCTGTATTAGAAGCGGTGGAACGCTCCTCTGAAACAAGGCAGTGGGTGACGATTGCTGATTTGTTAAATTAGTATTTGTGAAAATATAAGTTACACTAAATCCTCTTTGTTTTTACAAGGCTGTTTTCGCAAAGATTGTTGCTTTTCGTAAATAACTAAACTTTACGGATATAGCCTATCTTCGTGCTCTTTTCGCTTATTTACTAAGTGGTACTCTCTTGAAATTGCTTATAGTTTCTACGATAAAAATCCAAAAGCCGATTTTTATAAGTCTAAAAGCAACAAACTTTTAGAAAAGAGCCTTTTACAAAGAGGATTTATTTTGCACAATGACTTGTAAACCTAGTTAATAGAATAGGAAGTGAAATGCTGCAAACTATATTTTTAAAGGAAGAAAGTTAACGATCCCTAAAATTGAGGTGTCAAATATGATTCATATCGTAAATGGTGATGTTCTAGGTAGTAAGATACAAGGGCTTAAAGGTGATTTAATAGTTTGGAGAGAAATGTTTGATTTTGGTCCATTACAATCAGCTTGGTCAAATGATAAGTTAATCAAGATAAGAGCTTCTTTTTTTGAAGACAAACTTAATATCCCTTCATCTATATTTATGAAAATTTGTCATAACCAATTAAATCAGCTTTATAAAATTCCGAAAGATGAAGAAGTGATCCTCTGGTTTGAACATGATCGCTATGATCAAACAATGCTAATGTACATACTAACACAATTATCTTCTATTAATATATCGAATTTATCAATGGTTAGTGTTAACTCTTATCCTACGATTTCTCCTTTTTATGGGTTAGGTCAATTGAATGTTGATCAATTAACTGAGCTTTTTACTCAAAGAGTGAAAGTTACTAGTCAACAGATAAATGAGGCGGTAACAGGCTGGAGTGCTTATATTTCTCCTAACTCAGAGGACATTAATAAATGGATAACTGATGTAGATCATGAATTACCTTATCTATTGGAAACTTTTAAACGACATAAAAGCTATTTTCCTTCAACTACAACAGGATTAAACGAGATCGAAGTTTTGTTACTTAACACAATTAAAAAAAAATCTTGTTCATTTAGAGACCTTTTTAAGAAAATATCACCATTTTTTATAAACGATGGTTTAAGTGACTTACATACTTCAGCAATATTAAATGAGTTAATGAACGGTGAAAATGCTCTACTTGAAATTGATGGACCATTGCCGAGGTTTGAATTAAATCATAGAAATCCTAACTTGACAATTACCCCTAATGGTGAGAATGTTTTAGCGGGAAAAGCAAATCGTTTTGATTTAATTGGAATTGATTGGTGGGTTGGAGGCGTAAATTTGAAACATCATATTAACTAGTTCGATCTAAAAAAACATGTGCTTACTATAAGTAGTAGCACATGTTTTTATTAAAATGGTAGTTTTAGACTACTAGTATGTGTTTGAGAGATTAAAAACGTTTATTCCCATTTAAACGTTTTACTTGCAACAAAGAACGCAACAATAAGCCAGCTACCTAGAGTTAAAGTCTCAACCCATAGCTCAGAAAAAGGAGTACCTACATTCATTGTTTCACGTAAAGCGGTACTTAAATGAGCTATTGGTAGAATGTTTACAAAGGGCTGTAGAAATTCAGGCATATTACTTATCGGGAAAAAGACACCTCCTAAAAATAACATTGGAAACGTTACAAATGCTGCAATTGGACCTGCACTCTCTGGATTTTTCGCAACACCAGCAATAATAAACCCAAGCGACATAAAAGCTAAAGTACCTAAAATGACAAAACCAATTAATACTAGCCATGATCCATTTACACTTATATTAAATACTAAATTTGCGACAAGAATGACAAGTAATGCTTGTAACCCATTTAATAAAAGGCGTGCCGTTATTTGAGCTGAAATAAAGGTTGAAGCTTTAAGTCTAGTACCTTGCATTCTACGTAAGATTCCTCGTTCTCTCCACGATGAAATTTGTCCTGCGACACCATTCATATTATTACTCATAATCATCATGGCTACAATTCCTGGAACAAGAAAATCAATGTACTGAATATCGATTGCTCGAACGCCCTTAGATTCAATGACAACAACTGGAGAATAGTTAACCATGTCCTTACTAAGTTCATCAACAGTTGAATTTACAACGGAAAGTCCGATTTGAGAGGAAGATAAATTTGTTTCATTGTAGTATACAGGTAATGTAAAACGATCTTCATTTTCATCATGGTTTTCAAAATAACTACTATATCCATCAGGTATCTCCATAACAAGCTGATAATCAGCATCTTTCAAACTCTCTAATGCAGCATCAAGTTCGTCTATTAACTCAAGCTTAATTGCTTCATTTTCTTGAAAAGTAGAAATAAGTTGAGCTGATAATTCTGTTTTGTCATGATCTACAACAGCTATTGAAAAAGATATTCCACCACCGTTCCCAACAAATGTACCAAGAGCGAGCATGAGAATGATAGGGAAAAGAAGAGTAAAAAACAGCACTTGACGATTTCTAGAAAAGATCCGAAGTTGAGCTAAAGTTAATTGCCAATAAGCTTTCATTCTCTAAGGCTCCTTCCTGTCATATGAATGAATACATCTTCTAAAGTAGATGTTCTAGTTTGTAAGTCTTGAAGGTTTATGTTTTTGCTGGAGGCTTGTTGTATTAAATCTGTTAAGGTGGATTGAAGGGAATCTGTATAAACAACATATCTTTCTTGTCTATTACTTACTTGTTTTACACCTTTAAGCGTTTCAAGAAATAAGGAATCTTCATGATGAATAAGAGAAAACTCAACTGCACTATCTGACTGAAGATTTTTCACTAAAGTTGTTGGCGTATCTAAAGCAATTAATGACCCTCGATCCATAATACCGATGCGATCACATAAAATATGTGCTTCATCCATGTAATGAGTGGAGAGTACGATTGTTTTTCCTGTTTCCTTTAACTTCTCTATGATGTTCCATAATGTTCTGCGCGCTTGAGGATCTAATCCGGTTGTTGGCTCATCAAGAAATACAATTTTAGGATCATGAATAATGGCTAAAGCGATTGCCAATCTTTGCTTTTGTCCTCCAGATAGTCCTTTAACGCGATCTTTTTTCTTTTCCGTAAGTAACATGTCATTAATAAGTTCAGGAATATCGACATGTGTTGGGTAAAAACTTGCATACATCTTCATAATTTCTTCTACAGTTAATAATTCAAACAAAGAAGTAGATTGAAGTTGTACACCAATGACTTCTTTCACCTTTCCGATTTCTTTTCGAATATCGAATCCTGCTAGCCTTGCAGTTCCTTGATCAGGCTTTCTAAGTCCAACAAGCATTTCTATCGTTGTCGTTTTTCCAGCGCCGTTCGGACCTAAAAGACCAAAGACTTCACCTTTATTTACCGTAAATTTCACATCATTTACTGCTGTAAAAGCTCCATATTTCTTAACTAAACCATCTACAACAATCATTATTTTTTTCACTCCATTCTATAGCTTATTACAAACAAAGAAACCTCTACAAAGGGTAGAGGAAAAAAATAGCAGTCAAATAAGATTATAGTATTAAACGAGATGAAAGTCTGCTTTTCATTTTTAAATTTTTAGTTAAATTAGATCAGCTATTAATTTTTCGAATGGATAAATACGAATGTAAAATAGAATCCCCTTCAGAGGGATTCCATTTCAACATTTATAACATGATCAATCTGCTTCAGTGCATAATAAACTTCTGTCACGTATAGTTTTTCATTAACTAGAAGGATCAGCTCCAACTGTTGTAGTTCTCCTTGTTTTATATCCTTAACTCTAACTTTTCTTGCTTTCATCTTATTAAGCTTAAGCTCTTTTAGGATATCTGTCATTTTCTCTTCTGCATCGACGATTATTTTTACCTTTAATTCTCGTTCTCTTAATGATTTTGGACCAATGAATTTAAAAATAAAGGGGATGATCTCAACACTGAAAATTAGCAAAAGTGTTGCAACAATTGCTTCAAACCAAAATCCTGCTCCACAAGCAATTCCTATTCCTCCAGCACCCCATACCATCGCTGCAGTGGTTAGTCCTGAAATCATATCGTTATTCCGCCTTAAAATAACACCAGCACCTAAAAAACCAATTCCTGACACAATTTGTGCAGCCAACCTTAGTGGATCCATTGGTCTAACATATGACTCAGCAAACTTTTGAGATGCTTCAATCGATACATTTGTTAATAAGCAGCTTACAATTCCGATTACTAAACATGTTTTTAAACCTAAAGGTTTTTTCTTTAATTGTCGTTCTAACCCAATTATAATGGATAAGATTGTTGCTATACCTAAGTTGAAAATAAACGTATTTGGCTGAATAATCATTTAATTTATCTCCTATTTTGTATTATTTATACCATTCCATAATGTTACACTAATATTTATCATTTTGTATTTGATATGTAAAAAATATGATAAAAGTAGGATGTTACTACTTGAACGTATGAACGTATTTTAAAATTTGTTTTTACAATATAGTATGATAGAGTTTAAATAGCAGAATAATATTTTTTCAATAGAAAAAAGTAAGTAGGGAGCAGATTTAATTTATATGAAACTTGTATCATGGAATGTAAACGGAATAAGAGCGTGTGTACGCAAAGGATTTTTAGATTATTTTCAAGAAGTGGATGCAGATATTTTTTGCATTCAAGAATCGAAATTACAAGAGGGTCAGATTTCACTGGAGCTCGGAGGTTACCATCAATATTGGAATTATGCTTTAAAAAAGGGCTATTCAGGTACGGCTGTTTTTACTAAGCATAAACCAATTTCTGTTTCCTATGGTATCGGCAATATTGATAATGAACCAGAAGGAAGAATCATTACATTAGAATTTGAAAAATATTATTTAATTACTGTATACACACCAAATTCAAAAAGAGATTTGGCAAGACTTGACGATAGATTACAATGGGAAGAGGAAATTCGCCAATATCTAATAGAATTGGATCAAAAAAAGCCCGTTATTCTTTGTGGAGACCTAAATGTAGCACACCAGGAAATAGATTTGAAAAATCCGAGGTCAAACAAAGGAAACTCTGGATTTACAGAGGAAGAGCGTGGGAAAATGACGAATTTACTAGATGCAGGTTTTGTTGACAGCTATAGATTTTTCTATCCCGAAAAGCAAGAGGTGTATACTTGGTGGTCTTATATGAGCAAGGTACGAGAACGGAACATTGGATGGAGAATTGATTATTTTATCGTTTCTAAAAGATTAACAGAACGCTTAATAGACTCTTTGGTACATACAGATGTATTGGGAAGTGACCATTGTCCAGTGTTGATTGAGATCGATCTTTAAACGATCCTAGTTAAGAATGTTTTTTGATGTAGACACTAACTGTTGTTTGGACATAATAAGGTTGAATCGAAAGAAATCGTTATCTTATGTTTGGATGGAGGATATTTAAAATTGCTAAATGAAATGAAACAATTTATCATCACAATAATAGAAAAACAGCAAGCATTGCAACAAAAAGACGCAGAGATATTGTTATACAAAGAGGAAAAAGACTACGTAGAAAAATATGAATTACTCTCAAATGAACTAAAAGCAAGCATGACCTTCTTAGAAAACGATCCATCTACTCGCTTTACAGACGCATACATTGAACGGAGTAATAAAGAAACAGAAGAAGTAATTGCGATAGAAACATCGTCTTTTTTAAACCAACCTGTTCATTATCTTAAAGAACATAAGGAAGAATTTATTTACCTAGAGTCGAAATGGCTAGAGTTGATTGGGGTAGATGCTATCTCTTTAGAAGTTGATGATGCATTCGGTACATATGATGTAATGCTTGGATTAAAGCTTCAGAAGAAATATGAAGGATCAATTAAGGCGTATCTAAATAAAGAATTAGAGGGTGAAAATACACCTTTCGATTTAATGTTTAATCAAAACGATGGTATGTGGGACTTGAACTTTACGTTAGACTTCATTCAAGAGTTTAAAGAAGATATTTCACTTGGAGAGGCGTATTGTTTAATTTATCGTTTTCTCTTTAAACTTGTCGAAAGTGTAGAAGCAGACAAGTTTAACTCCAAGCTATAAAACAAATGTCGACGTTTAAATTGCGTCGACATTCGTTTTATATATAACTTTTTTTCATTATTCACTTATGTAAGAACAGCAATAATCAACGACAGAATGTGCTTTTACTTGAAATGTTTCATTTGCAGGAACATAGAAGACGCCACTTCCGTCAATCATTTTCCAATCCTCATCGTTCAATTTATATTCTAAGTGTCCTGCAACGATCTCCATTTCTTCTTTTACATTAGTAGCAAATTCATATTCACCTGGCTGCATGATCCCTAAGGTTTTTCTAGTTCCATTCTCAAATAAAATCGTTCGACTTGTAACCTTACCATCAAAATAAACATTTGCTTTTTTCTCGATTGTAATATTATTAAATTGTCCCATATTCAGCTTCCTCTCAAAGTAGTATAATTAAATTTATCATAAAATTGTGAATAATGAAACTGTAGTGATAGTAGTTTTTATGGAAATGTAAGAAGGCATTTATTTTGGCCAGCTTTAATCATCAATTTCAGTATTGTGTGGTAATCATTGCTTTAGGATGCATATTGAAACTTTCTACTGTTATCAAAGATGGAGAAGGATTTTAGAATTATTTTTAACCTTACACTTCCCACGTTAATTATTCTTACTTTTAGTGATATCAAAATGGAATCTTCATTATTTTTACTTATTATTCTTTCATTTGTATATGGGATCTTTTCAGGCTTACTCGGCCTATTTGTGTTGTAAAAGGAGAACTGAGAAGTTAAAGAGATGGTGGGGACGATGGTGCCCAGTTTTAATATCGGGTTATTTGCCTATCCACTTGTTGGGGTAATTTTGGGAAAAGAAGGTATTACATACTTTAGTATATTTGAAGTAGGGAATGCTTTTATCGTATTTGGTGTAAGCTACTTGATTGGTAGCTTTTAAACAAAATGAAAATGTGAAATTGGAATTCAAAACTTATAACGTAGTCCCAAGAATTTCATCATAAGTTTTATGTAACTTTTATCCACAAAAATTTAAGTAGATTCCTAGTAAGAGTAGTGCCAAAGGAAGGCATGTTTGCTGCAGAAATAATTTCTAAACATTTAAAAATAGGCACTTTGTCGAATTTAACAATCGTTCTAAGTTTTGTATTAATGTGGGTGTTAGCGAATATTCTCATGTAATATGTTCTAGTGTATACATGGATAATGGATTACTATTTTATTATGTTTTAAAACAATAAGAGTATAAACTTATTCGATTTTGAAAAGTATCCAGTATCCCACTACTTACTTAAACACCTTCATTCTGGTAAAATTGATATAATCACAATTTATTTGTAGGAAAGAAAGTAGGCAAAAGCTTCATGGAATCATTTTTACATCAGCATCAGGAAGAGATGCTTCAATTAATAGAAAAGCTCGTAAATATTGATAGTGGATCCTATTATAAACAAGGTGTTGATAGAATAGGAAAATTACTAGAAAAAAGCTATAAGGAGCTTGGATTCTCCGTCATTGTTGAAGAGCAAGAGGAATATGGAAACCATCTTATTATCGAGCACAAAGATGCAATAGATCCTAAGATTATCATACTCGCTCATATGGACACAGTGTTTCCTCAAGGTACGGCATTAGAAAGACCGTTCCGTATTGAAGGAAATCGGGCATATGGTCCAGGGGTAATTGATATGAAAGCAAGCCAAGTAGCGGTTTTGTATGCAATAAAAGCGTTATTAAATGAAGGGTACGATGGTTACAAAAAAATTCGTATTGTCCTTAATAGTGACGAAGAGATAGGATCACCATCTTCTCGTGAGATTATTGAAAGAGAAGCAGAGGGTAGAAAATATGCACTCGTCATGGAGCCTGCCAGAAAAGATGGTTCACTAGTTTCTTCAAGAAGAGGAAAAGGAAATTATACACTGATTGTGGAAGGAAGAGCAGCACATTCGGGTATTGAGCCTGAAAAGGGCAGAAGTGCTATTGAAGAATTGGCACATAAAATCATTCAATTACACGAACTTTCAGATCATAAAAATGGGATCAGTGTAAACGTTGGTTTGATAGAAGGTGGTTCAAGCGCAAATACCGTTTCTGATCATGCAGAAGCGCAGATCGACGTACGAATCAAAGAGATGGACCAAGTCGAACTACTTGAAGAAAGATTGGAAGAAATTTGTTCCTCTTCAGATGTAGCTGGAACAAAAATATCTTTAGAAGGTGAAATGAATCGTCCACCAATGGAGAAAAATAAAAAAACACGTGCTTTACTCCGGATCATTCAAGATGTTGGCGATGAAATAGGAGTAGTGATTGAAGATACTGCTACTGGTGGAGGATCTGATGCATCGTTTACTTCATCACTAGGTGTTGCTACAATTGATGGCCTTGGACCAGTAGGTGGAAATGCTCATAGTGTTAAAGAATATTTGGAGATTCCAAGTCTTGTGGAGCGGACGTTCTTATTAGCGACGATTATTGAACGATTATCTAGAAAATAATTTATATAAATAGTACTTGGCAGGTTATTTGATAAATAACTTGCTTTTTTTGTTTTTCCTTCTTTATCAATCAATGTACTTTTAATATCAAAATAAAGGCAATGACTATGATAGATTGATGATGACAATGACAGGTTGACTGCTTTCAAAATAACAGTTATTATACTGTAGCCAAGGTAGATCGTTAATAAGTAAAATTCTATACGTGAGTCTTGATTACATGAAACAGGAAGTGAAATGAATTGATTAAAATTAAAATTCCTTCAACAGATCTAGAAATCGTTAAAAAAAGACAATTAGGAGAACAAGGAGAGCCTATACTAAGTAGCGTTTACGGGTTCACTGACTATATGAAAATTCCAAGAGATAAAAGTGGTATATATATGTTTTTCAATAATAAAGATGAATTATTATTCGTCGGTAAGGCTAGAAAATTAAGACTTAGAATTAAGAAAAATTTTGAAGACAATGTATCTGCAATTAAATTGTATAGAGACGAAGTATATAGGATTGCTGTTTGTTATGTAGAGGATCCAGTAGACAGAGAAATTTATGAAACCTATATTATAAACAGCCTTCAAGCAAAGTACAATGTAGAAAAAGTATTCTTTTAATAAAAATTGAATAAACCCTAACTTTAGGTAAGAAAAAGGAGAGAATCTTTTCATTCTCTCCTTTTTAGCATATAAGCAAATCATGATCAAGTGTAATCGAATCAATCCATTTATGAAGAGGTAAAGTCTATTCATATCTTAAAATGTTAACTAATGCAAAAGGAACCTTTAGTGAAATATATGTTACTTGTAATGTATCTTTCCATGGATACATTACAAGTTTATTAAATGATTATTTTGCTTTTTACGCACCTGTATATAAAATGATGTATATTGCATTAAACCATTTAAAATAGTTAGTTCCTTATAATCAAAATACAACTCCTTTTACACTAAGTTACGAGCACCTACCTATTATCCATCTAATCTTTACTTCGTTCTTTTGAAGACCAACTAAAGAAGTAACTGGGAGATGGGTCGTATTTATGTGGGAAAAAACCCATTGAAAATTGGATTGTTAAATAAGGTGGAAAATAACTTCGTTGAATTAGTTGTAGCAAGTGGAGAAATCGGATTTTTTTAAACTTAATCACATCAAGTCAGTACAGTTTCCGTGATTATTTAACACGTAAACCTACCTTCTAAAATAAGATTTTTTGGAAGTCCTAGAATAAAGCAGCAGTTTTGCTTTATTCTTTTTTATAACAAATCAAATTATGATGATAAAGGAGCAGCAACAGCAGAGGTTAACAATTGTTTAGGAGGCTAAGCATAAAAGGGGAAATTCTTGTCTTTGTTTATGGTACTCTACGTCAACATGAACATAATTGTCACCTGATGGAAGGAGCAAAATGCTATTCAAAACAAAGCTGGACCCATGGTATACTTTACGATACTAGAAATGGTTATCCAGCGATGGGTTGTGATGATTCACAAAGAGTTTATGGCGAACTTTATGAAATAACAAAAGAGCAACTTCAACAACTAGATAGTTTGGAAGGTCATATTGGTTTGAATACTAAAAATCACTATCAAAGAATCGTTCAAACAGTGTTTACTGATCAACGTAGCTATGAGAATGTTTTTGTCTATGTTTATGAAAAGACAGTCAATTTGACCAAAATAGAATTCGGAGATTGGAAGTGTCATAGATATTTGAATCAGGATAAGTTACTATATTTTGCATATGGTTCTTGCATGGATAACGAACGATTTAATTTAGCGAAAGTAGATCATTTATTTAAAGATATTAAAGGATGTGGAAGGGCAAATAATTTCTCATTAGCATACACTCGTAAGTCAACAGATGGAGGTAGAGCAGACCTGCTGGAATCTGAAAACACTGTAGAAGGTAAAGTATTTGAAATCATACAAGAAGGTTTGTACTATTTGTATCGCCGTGAAGGTGTGCAATCAGCTATTTAAACAATGTTTTAACTTTTCTCGTCATTGAAAAAATGACAGAAACCGCACCACCAAAGCATTATGCACGAGAGATTTTACGGGGGGCAAAAGGTTTTGTTAGTGATAACTATTACGCTAAACTCAAAAATGAATTATTTGAAAAATTCCCAATGACTGTTTCCATTTAGGTATAGTTGTTTTAATTTTATATTGAAGTACGATAATAGTGGCTTTCTAAAACGTATAAACTAAAAATCTCAAAGGCTCTTTAGATCAAGCTCCCTTGAGATTTAACAAAGACTATATTTTACGATCAGAATTTATATTATAAGGATGATCGTATAAGAATAACTAAGGCTTTCACCATGAGGACTTTGCGATAAGCCAAGTTTTTCTAATGGTGCTAAGTATTCAAGCAATTGCCTTTTTGGCTTTCATGGTTTTATTTTTACTCGGAAACACGGATGGAATACTGAAACCACATAATACAACGAAGGTCATTAGAATATATATGACTGGTCCAGAAAGATCGATAAATAACAGAGCACCTATCACAATGAAGCGTGATACGAAAAATACCCACTCACGCCATAATAGGAAGCTAACCTTTTTGGATATACTCTCGTATTGGAGTACAGAAAATTGACCTGAAAAGATAATCGTATTGACATAAAATAGCCCGAAAGTTGTGCAAATGTTGGAAATAATGAGCAAAATAGGTCCACCGAATTGCTGCAGATAAAAGGGGGACACTAATTGAAATCACCTGCCCTACTATTGCAAAAACTGAGAAAAAAGTAACAAATTCTTTCCCTTTTCCATATACGGACAACATAATGTTCATACCACCCCAATAACAACCCATCATTGCTCCAATTGGCAGCGCATACATAATTATTCCAATTAACTCATTATCGGGGCGAAATCCAGATAACAACAAAAATGATCCCGCGCCAAAGTACGCGCTTAGACGTACTATTTTCTGAATGGATCTAATCATTAACTGCCTTGTGGCAAAAGAATAAAATAAGGCTGCTGAAAAGCACATCCAGATATTATACCAGGCAACATCAAACAAATCATGATTACGTTCCCATATATACAAATTGACAAATATCCCAATATATACAAAGATAATCATTGCGCTTCCACACATCATTAATAGTTTGTTCATCTCACCTGTTAACTTCATATCATTTACTCCTTTAATGTAATCAAGCTTTTTAACATTATTACTGTTCGAGATTACGTAGATCAATTCCTTCTCAAATCCATTAGTATTAAAAATATAAATCTTTATGTATTTATTTATGATGTTCTAAGAGTTTCTACTTTTAATTATCTAGAATGCGTTTTCATTTTTTGGTAAAATCAGTTATTAGAAGTCTTACATTTTTATTAGGAAATCGTTAAATCTTAAACTATATCGGAAATATGGTTGTACCTTTTAAAAATTTAAAGGGAGATGGGAATGATTATTGATCAAAACGATAAAAGACTATCAACTAAAAAGATTCTTTTGTTTTTTTTTCCTTTAGGGTTATCGGCGAGCCTGGTTGTGTTTTCCCATTTAATTATTAATGCAACTTTAACAAGAGCAGAGAATGCAGAGGTAATTATCGCTAGCTATGTTATAGCAATGAGCTTATTTGGCATAACAGAACGTCTTGGTGTCTTATTACGTAATGCTTGCTCTGCGTTAGTGCGTGACAAGGTATCGTTTAAAGCCATGACAATGGTAGGTGTCTATGTTTTAACGATTTTAATGATGGTTTCATCTACAATTGCCTATACACCGGTCGGCAAGTGGATCTTTTCTACATTATTTGGTGCTGATTCGAACATGATTGAACAAATTGTTGATGTTTATCAAATTTTAATTATCGTAACCTTTTTTTCAGCTATTCGTTGTTTATTTCAGGGGATTATTATACTTAACAAGCAAACAAAGTGGCTGACAATTGGAATGGTCATTCGGTTAATGGTGATGTATGTATTATCTTTAGCATTTATTAACACTGGTAATATAGATGCCAAAACAGGGGCTTATATTTTTTTAGCAGGAATGATGGTTGAAAGTTTGATTAGTTTTATCGAGGGCCGAACATTGGTGAATAAGATGGTAGAGGATGATAAGAATCATACCATTACAAAAAAATCCCAGATTTTTCGTTTTTACAATCCATTGATCCTATCGTCTCTAATTATCGTTATGGTTGGACCAGTTATTAATGCTTTTTTAGGAAAAACATATGAAATCGAATTAGCAATTGCATCTTATGCAATTGCCTTAAGTATTACTCAATTATTTTTAAGCTTTTTCACCTATATTCATCAAATAGTCCTTACATTTTATAAAGACCACCCTCAAAAAGTACAAAGATTTACATTGATGGTAGGGTTCATTCCTACTGGTATATTGGGTTTGTTTTGCTACACTCCAATAGGTCCCTTTTTTATTGAGCATGCATTAGGTACAAATGAACGCCTCGTAATTGCTAGTATGGAAAGTTTGCGAGTATTTATGTTAATGACTCTTGTCTTTCCATTTATAGACTTTTGTAATGGATTATTAATGGTAAGAAAAAAAACAAAGATTATGGTCCTTTCACAGTCAGCCAATTTACTCTTAACATTTACTGTTTTACTCATTACTGCTAGTGTTTTTCCTTATTGGAACGGGAAAATTGGTGCAATAGCACAATCTATAGGGATGCTAACAGAATTATGTGTTTTAGTCGTTATTATTTATAGAGGTGAGAAAAAACTAAGAAATAATAATACCTTTAAGCCCAGTAAGACTAAATATGTAAATGGATAAAAGTGAAGAATAAAGGACCTATGTCAGATACTGCTTAAGTCTTAGTATCAATTAAAGCTCTAGCTCGTTATCCCCTTTTGAATATCCCGTTAAGATATAAGAAGAAGGGAATTTATATAACAAAAAACAGTCATATCTGCTATGTAGGTAGTCACACTACCACAAATAGTGTTATAACTAAACATGGCAAAAATTTGAAAACCCTTCAAAATATATCGTCAATAAGTTGGAGGGTTTTAGTTGAAAAACAAAAAAGTGTACATTCTTCTTACAGATACAGGTACGGTATTTACAAGAATGATTAAGTTATATACAAAGAGTTCGTTAAACCACGCTTCGATCGCTTTTGATGAAGAGCTAGAGGAATTGTATAGTTTTGGACGGAAAAGTCAGACGAATCCATTCATCGGCGGTTTTGTAAAAGAAAATATTCAAACAGAGTTATTTAAAGGGGCCAAATGTGCAGTGTATAGTTGCTCTGTAACTGAATTCGAATTTTATCAGCTTAAAAGAAAGATAAAAAGTATTGAACAACGCAAGGAAGACTATAAATATAACCTCATTGGTTTGTTTGGGGTCGTATTAAACATAGAGATTGAAAGAGAAAATGCGTTTTTTTGCTCTCAATTTGTAGCGACTCTTCTAAATGAAAGTGGTGTTTCCATTGTTGATAAGCCATTGTCACTTGTTACACCTCAAGATCTAATAGAAGCTAAACAGCTTAATTTAGAATATGAAGGAGATTTGGACTCGTATCCTTTTGTTAAATGTAATCAAAGTAAAACTACGAAAAATTTATACTTCGACAATACTTATAACTATATGCTGGACTAGAAGAATTTGGCTTATCGCCAAGTCCTAATGGCGAAAGCCTTAGTTATTCTTATACGATCATCCTTAGAATATAAATCCAGATAGTATAAAAAGAGAAATCAAAAGCTTCTGTTGTTACCGCTTATCGTAAAGTAAGAGCACTTATAAAATAGTAGTAATAAGTAGGCAAAGAATACTATTGTTAAAAGAAGGATTGAATAGTAATGAAAACATTTTTTTCTAAATGGTGGATATGGGGACTAATTGTTCTATTTATCATCATTAACCTTTTGGTCACGAATGGGAAGAATCCCGAAAATGATAACGAAAGTAACGAAAATAGGATTTATGAAGGGAATATTGATACACATTAAATAAAAAGGCATAGATTCAAGGAAATTTATATTGATTTATTAAGGATGCTGATCAGTCAGCATCCTTTTGTTAATTAAACCAAGTACAGTAAATAATTCTTCAATTTATGGTATCAGATATATGATGATTTTACTCCTTTTCCTTATTCAAAAAGCCGTACCTTTAAGTGTAATGATTTTCTCTCTTTTGTAGGAAGCTATAGTTAACACGATCTTTAAAGCAAGGGAGAATAGAGAAATGGAACATTTTCAAAGGTGCGAATTAAGAAAAATTAACTCACAAACAGAGCAATTTACATTAATCCTCTACCTTCATGAGCATTTAACAGAGTTCGCTGACGAATTAGGCAGTAGAGTACAAAGTGATAGAAACGATTTATTAACTACTGCAAGCCAAATTTAAAAGAGCGTTATCCACATGTAAAAGTGACTATGGTGAAGGTTATCCTTGGAGAAATGGTGGTTACTTCCGTCCCATTGGGAACAAAATTGTCCACTGTACAAGGAGCAGAGCCAGAAACTACTTTACAAGTAGAGCAATCAAGCAATATATATTACCAAGTTAGATCAGGTGATACACTTTGGAATGTATCGAGAAAATTTAATACATCTGTTGATTTTATCATAAGAGCAAACAACCTGACATCAGACGTATTACAGTTAAATCAACGCTTAATTATCCCGAAAACATTTCATACAGTGGCTACCGGAGATTACTTGACTGTTCTTGCTAAAAAGTATGGGACAACAGTTGATGCCATCAAAGAAGTAAACAACTTAACAAGTGATGCAACTCGTCTTGGTCAAACATTAATTATTCCTATTCTTATTGATGGAACGGCAATAACAAAAACAGCACCTACAACTACTCAAACACCTACTCAAACTCAAACTCAAACTCAAACTACATCTTACACCGTTGTTTCAGGTGATAGCTTGTCGGTCATTGCAAAACGATATGGTACATCTGTTGAGGTTTTACGAAGTACAAACAATTTATCATCCGATTTCCTTCGAGTTGGACAAGTGTTGTCTATCCCATCAGGTGGCGAATCAGATACGGAAACAGCACCTGTAACCACAGAAGCAACGGGTACTTATACAGTCGTATCAGGAGACCGTTTATCCGTTATTGCCAAGCGATTTGGGGTCACCGTTGAAGCATTACGAAGTGCTAATAACTTGTCATCAGATTTCCTTCGAGTCGGACAAGTGTGAAAATCTCACCAAGTGGAACATCTATTAAGGACACTACACCAACTCCAACAGCAACATCCCATACTGTTGTGTCAGGTGATAGTTTATGGGGAATTGCTATTCAAAATTTTTTATATTAAACGTACAATCGGGGCAAACCATGCTGATTCAGAAACACTCACAGTTAATGACTCGACGATAGCTAAATCTATTTGGGGTGGATATTCTTGGGCTCCTAGAGCGGTTATTTTAGACATCGATGGAAGAAAAATAGCTTCAAGCATGAGTTTTATGCCTCACGAACGGGAATATATTAAGAATAATGGCATCGTAGGTCACTTCGATGTTTACTTTGGTAATAGACAAGACATGTAGATGGCAAAGAAGATGCATCACACCAAGCACAAGTGGAAAGAGCAGCTGGTCTTCGCTAATTACTTAAATAAAAGAGATTCTTTGTTTTCGTGGAATCTCTTAGAATCAACAAAATTGGGGGGTTACTATTTTGAGTGAAAACATAGATGACTATATCCAACAAGGGATACACGGAGTTCGAGAAATAAAACCTGATGAAAGACGCAAATTTTTAGGAACTTTAAGAGAACGAGTAGTTGTTGTTTTGACAAAACAACAAGTAAGAGAAAAAGGAACATATAAAGAAGTTGAAGAACTAATGAAGAAGAATGTAAAAGCAACAATATTTTTGAACGGAACAATGAATTACAGCTATTTGTCCGATTATATAAAACTCGCTAATCAAGTCGGAATGAAATTTTTAATCTCTACAAATAAAGAATATGATTCTGAATTAGGTGTAGTTTTAGCTTATGATTATGCAATAAACAAAGAAGACATTTACATAGTCAAACAAAAACTTACTAAAGATGAAGAACCCAAAGAAGAAAATAATTTAGTGAGTTTTTTCAAAAAATTATTTTAATATTTTTGTACAACTAAATAAATGCCTAACAATTTTTATGCCATTTCATCATTAAATAAAGAGAAAGTACAATACAATTAGGGATGGATGGATATGGCTAAGAGGTATCGGGGGAAAAGCTTAAGTAAACTACCTTCAAATGGACGGGGAGAATGTCCATTATGTGGAAAGACTGGAATTAAGTTATTATATCCACATAGAACGGATACAAATCAACTCATAAATGTTTGTA
The DNA here is from genome assembly GCA_051750265.1 of Bacillota bacterium. Taxonomy (GTDB): domain Bacteria; phylum Bacillota; class Bacilli; order Bacillales; family Bacillaceae; genus Metabacillus. The sequence goes on from JBNJJO010000016.1 coordinate 43,153, forward strand.
AGAACTGCCGTAATAAATAAAGAATCGAATTGAAAATTTAGAGCATTTTTTGTCAACGGGCTTTAGCGTTGGCTTTTTTTATGCTTCGGAACATTACGGACTTTCGTCAGGTATTTTACTTTAAGTCATGTTTTTAAATTATTGGTAAATAATAGATTTATTAATTTGCTTAAAATCTTGCATAAAACACTTTTCACCATCATTATTTGTTATACTTTTTATTAGAAATACACATTGCACCATGTATAAGTTTATAAAATTTTTAAAATAGTACGTAGAAAAAATGTATACGCTTGCAAAAATGTAGATTGTTTATAAGTTAAAACAGGCAACCCTTACAAACGCATATCAACGTGTAGAGAAAGGAGTATTACCATTGATCGACACACCAAGTTTAATCATTTATGAAAAAAGAATGCAAAAAAACATAGAGAAAATGGCCTTACTCTCGATAAAATCAGGAGTTCAGTTGCGCCCTCACTCAAAAACACACAAAATTCCTGATATTGCAAAAAGACAAATTTCTGCTGGTGCAAGAGGGATAACCACTGCGAAAGTATCGGAAGCAGAAGTGATGGCGAACCACGGAATCGATGACATTTTTGTGGCATATCCGATTATCACAGAATCGAAGATTGAGAGAGTGGTACGATTAAGTCAGCAAATCAATATGATCGTGGGAGTGGATAGTTTAGAAGGGGCCATAAGATTGTCCCAGGTAGCCAACAGACATAAAAAGACTATTCAAGTTAGGCTGGAAGTTGATATTGGATTTAAAAGAACAGGGGTACCTTATGACGATGCTGTAAAGCTTGCTTATCAATTACAAAGAATGGATTATCTCGAATTTAAAGGGATATATACATATCGTGGTTTTTTCATGAATGGGAAGCCAACTCTTGACGTGGAAAAAGCAGGTCTAGAAGAAGGAAAGCTTATGGTCAACCTAGCAGATCGTATGCGCAGAGAAGGGATCGAGGTAATGGATATTAGTGTAGGTTCCACCCCGACTGCTCCTTATGCGGCGCAAGTAAAAGGTATAACAGAAGTGAGACCAGGAACTTATGTCTTTTATGACCGTATGCAAGCGGTGCTTGGCTCATGTTCACTTAATGAATGTGCTGCTGCAGTTCGAGTTACTGTTGTTAGTCGTCCTTCAAATGATTTAATGATTATCGATGGAGGAAGTAAAACATTTGCGACAGATGTAAATCCGAATAGTGAACCATTACATTTACAAGGGTATGGACATATTGTTGAGGCACCACATGCAGTGATCGAACGTTTTTCAGAGGAACATGGAATGGTAAAGATCACTCAAAACGATCCATTTAAAGTCGGCGATATCCTTCATGTGATTCCCAATCACATTTGTAGTACTGTCAATCTCCACAACCAAGTTTATCTTAATAGTGCGGAAAATTTTGAAGTAAAAGTGGTTTATGCTCGGGGACAACTCTCGTAACGATAACGAAGAAAAAGATGGTGAAATGCTCGAATTCATTATAAAAAATGGAAAAGTCATGGATGGTTCAGGTAATCCGTCGGTATGAGAGAACTCGCTTTTCATAAGCCAATTGAGATTGAATTGATTGTCAAGATCAATGGTAAAAGTGGGAAAGAAAATACGTTTTTGAAGGTCAACCAGATTTTTTGGTTGACCTATTTATTTTTATATCACTAATTTCTGACAGTGTTATTAAAGTCTAAATAATGCAAAAATTCAATGTTGATTATAAGTAGCTTTTACATGAATAGAATATTAATAGGTATATATTTTACATGACTGAAATGGTACAAGGAATAAATTTTAGGAGGCACAAAAAATGAGCCAGGTATTTTCAAATATGACAGGCAGTGTATGGAAAATATTAGTTCAAGCTGGTGATCAAGTAGAGGAAGGCCAAGAGGTTGTTATTTTAGAATCAATGAAAATGGAAATCCCAATTGTAGCAGAAATGAGTGGTACAGTGAAAGAAATAAAAATAAATGAAGGAAACTTTGTCAATGATGGTGATGTGTTAATTGAATTAGGATAGTATCTTTTAAAACCGGAGGGGGATTAGGGGCATGAAGTGGCCAAAAGCGGTAACGATTAAGGAAGTTGGACCCCGTGATGGGCTGCAAAATGAGAAAACGTTTATAACCACAGATGACAAAATAAACTGGATCAATCAATTATCACATACAGGATTAAACTATATTGAAATTACCTCATTTGTTCATCCAAAATGGATTCCAGCATTGGCTGATTCTATGGAAGTTGCTAAGAGAATTGAACGTGTAGAAGGTGTAACATATGCGGCACTTGTTCCAAATTTGAAAGGTCTTGAAAAAGCAATAGAAGCAAAGATTGATGAAGTTTCTGTATTTATGTCTACCAGTCAAACTCATAATAAAAAAAATATTAATAAATCCATTGAAGAAACATTCCCCATACTAACACAAGTTGTAAAAGAAGCACTTGCAACAGGGAAGTCTGTTAGAGGCTATCTATCTACCGTTTTCGGTTGTCCATATGAAGGGGATGTACCGCTTCATTCGATTGTAGAAGTTTCTGAGAAACTGTTTGAAATGGGAATTTGTGAACTTTCACTTGGAGATACAATAGGTAAAGCGAATCCTAGACAAGTTCAAGAAATTTTAACAGTTTTACTAAAAAGATTTCCTTCAGAGTCTTTAGCCATGCACTTTCATAATACGCGAGGAACAGCTTTAGCGAATGTAACCGTTTCCTTAGAGATGGGGATAACGAAAATAGATAGCTCCATCGGTGGACTTGGAGGTTGTCCTTATGCACCTGGAGCATCTGGTAATCTTGCGACAGACGATCTCCTTTATATGCTTGATGGAATGAGGATTGTAACTGGTGTAAACAAACAAAAGATCCATAAAGCAGCATTATTTATTCAAGAAAAAATTGGTCGACCATTGTTTAGTCATAACATACAAGCTAACGAAGGAAAAATAAGATTAATCTAGAATCTAGCAATCTATTTGCTAATGTACCAAAGGGGGAACTACTTTGTCGTTTGAAAAGACATTACATGAACGAGTAGAAAAAATTAAAAAAGGAGGTGCTTCAAAATACCACGAAAAAAATGGAACCCAGGGAAAGCTTTTTGTACGTGAGCGGTTAGAATATCTTTTTGATGATGGATTACAAGTGGAGGATGCCCTTTTTGCAAATTGTTTGGAGGAGCAATTACCTGCAGACGGTGTAGTAACCGGCATGGGAAAAGTAAATGGCCAAACAGTTTGTATAATGGCCAACGACTCCACGATTAAAGCAGGGTCCTGGGGTGCAAGAACGGTAGAAAAAATAATTCGTATACAAGAGACGGCAGAAAAACTTAGCGTACCACTCATCTATCTCGTTGATTCTGCAGGAGCTCGGATTACTGATCAAATTGAGATGTTCCCAGGTCGTCGTGGAGCAGGAAGGATTTTCTACAATCAAGTAAAACTGTCAGGGAAAATTCCACAAGTCTGTATACTATTTGGACCTTCAGCAGCAGGTGGAGCTTATATCCCCGCTTTCTGCGATGTTGTCATTATGGTTAATGGTAATGCATCAATGTACTTAGGATCACCACGTATGGCGGAGATGGTGATAGGTGAAAAAGTTACCCTCGAAGAAATGGGTGGAGCAAAGATGCATTGTTCCATATCAGGGTGTGGTGATGTATTAGCAAATTCTGAAGAAGAAGCGATAATGCTCGCACGTTATTATCTTTCTTATTTTCCATCCAACTTTTCAGAAAAACCACCGATAAAAGAACCTGTAATCCCTATAGACTTTGAAAAATCACTAGAAGAAATAATCCCTAAAAATCAAAATGCCCCATTTAATATGATGGATTTAATCGATCGAATCATTGATAAAGATTCATTTTTTGAAATCAAAAAATTATTTGCTCCTGAATTAATTACAGGCTTTTGTAGAATGAATGGTCAGTCGATCGGTATAGTAGCCAATCAGCCTCGAATGAAAGGTGGCGTACTTTTCCACGATTCTGCAGATAAGGCGGCCAAATTTATTACATTATGTGATGCATTTAATATCCCATTATTATTCCTAGCTGATATTCCAGGATTCATGATCGGAACAAAGGTGGAGCGAGCTGGAATCATTCGTCATGGCGCAAAAATGATTTCGGCTATGTCAGAAGCAACAGTTCCAAAAATATCAATTATTGTTCGTAAGGCATATGGTGCTGGACTTTATGCTATGGCAGGCCCAGCATTTGAACCAGATTGTTGCTTAGCGCTACCTAGTGCCTCTATTGCAGTAATGGGTCCTGAAGCTGCCGTTAATGCGGTTTATGCGAATAAAATTGCTGAATTACCAGAGGAAGAACGACCTGGATTCATTGAACAAAAGCGTGAAGAGTACCGTAAAGATATTGATATCTATCGACTAGCCTCAGAAATGATCATTGACGGAGTCATCCCAGCAAACTCGCTTAGAAACGAACTTCTCACACGTTTCGATGCTTATATGTCTAAGTACGTAGTCTTCACACAACGAAAACACCCCGTTTATCCAGTTTAATAGAAAAAGAATGAAGAAGAAGAAAGGAGTGTAAAGTGTAATGAAGCCAATTTTAACGGCTTTGGAAGAAGCGGTAAGTGAAATAAAAGACGGTGCTACGATTATGGTTGGCGGATTCGGTCTTGTTGGAATCCCCGAAAATTTAATCAAGGCTCTTTGTAACACTGGTGTGTTACCGAGCCCGATATAATCATAGAGGAACATGTAAAACTGGATGCTTTTTAAGACAATCATCAAGTAGTCAACTGATTTAATCTTTTCATCTGATCGTATGAAGGAAATGGGGTCGGAACTCCGCTAATTTATTAGCAAAAAGATTCCAATACTCGAGTTTAGGCTTCAATTAATTTTTATAGAGTTTTCTCCGTTCGCGCCCCCATATTGGAGTTAGGCTTGAAGCAGTACTAAGTTTTTCCTTCAGTTTGGGTGGTGGTGTTATTACGTCCTATCTATTTTACTATCAGAATTTATATTCTAAGGTTGATAGTATAAGAAAAACTAAGGCTTTTTCTAATGTGAGTAAAGAAAGGATTGATGAAGGATGAATTTTGATTTAACAAAAGAGCAAGAAATGATCCGTAAGTTAATTCATGATTTTGCGGAAGAAGAAGTCGCTCCTGAAGCAGACGTAAGAGACCGTACAGCTAAATTTCCTGAAGAGATTTTTGAAAAATTAGCAGATCTAGGGATCATGGGACTTCCTTTTCCAGAAAAATATGGTGGCAGTGCAGCAGATACGATCAGCTTTGCAATTGTAGTTGAAGAGTTAAGTAGAGTGTGCGCGTCTACTGGTATCACCTATTCTGCTCATATTTCATTAGGAGCAGTACCAATCTATTTATTCGGTACAGATAAACAAAAGGAGAAATATTTAACTCCACTTTGTACTGGGGAGTATTTAGGTGCTTTTGGACTTACAGAACCGAATGCCGGATCTGATGCTGGAGGGACACAAACTGTGGCGTCCCTTAACGGAGATCATTGGGTGATATCTGGCTCAAAATGTTTTATAACCAATGCAAGCTATGCCAAATATCTTGCCATCACGGCTGTTACCGATCGCTCAAAAGGAACCAACGGGATAAGCGCCTTTCTTGTACCTACCAATGCAAAAGGATTTATTGTTATTGATAATTATGAAAAAATGGGCCTTCATGCATCTAATACTACTGAATTAGTTTTAGAAAATGTCAGCATCCCTAAAGAGAATCTGCTTGGCGTAGAAGGAAATGGTTTCAAGCAGTTTTTAGCTACTTTAGATGGCGGAAGAATTGGAATTGGAGCGATGGCTGTTGGGATTGCTCAAGGTGCATATGAAAAATCGCTTCAGTATGCAAAAGTAAGAAAACAATTTGGAAAAAGCTTATCTGCCTTTCAAGCCATACAATTTAAATTAGCTGATATGGCCATGAATATCGAATTAGCTCGAAATATGGTTTATAAAGCAGCATGGTTAAAGGATCAAGGAAAAGTATTTAAAAAGGAAGCTGCAATTGCTAAATTATTTGCATCGGAAATGTGTATGAAAGTATGTGATCAAGCGATACAGATTCATGGTGGTTACGGATATATGAAGGAATATCAGGTGGAGCGATTCTTCCGTGACGCAAAGCTATTGGAAATCGGGGAAGGGACTTCAGAAGTACAACGAATGGTTATTGCACGCCAAATAGGGTGTTAACAGATGGGAGTGAATGTATGTTCAAAAGAGTTCTTATCGCTAATCGAGGTGAAATTGCTGTGCGCATTATGCGGACGTGCAAGTCGTTAGGGATTATTACAATTGGAGTTTACTCACTAGCTGATTCGGATGCCCCACATGTCAAAATGGCTGATGAGGCTTGTTTACTTGGAGGTCCGAGAGTAGTAGAGAGCTATTTAAACATCGATAAAATTCTCGAAATCGCTCTATTAAGTGAAGCAGAGGCTATCCACCCTGGTTATGGACTCCTTTCTGAAAATGCTGAATTTGCACGGCGTTGCGAGGAATTGGGAATCGTATTTATTGGTCCTTCTCCTGATGTTATTTCTCGCATGGGCAGCAAAATCGAAGCGCGCAAAGCAATGGAAGAAGCAGGTGTTCCTTTAGTTCGAGGGATAACCTACCCTCTAGCAAATGCGGATGAAGCAGTGGATGTAGCCAAACGTATAGGTTACCCGGTTATACTTAAAGCCTCAGCAGGTGGTGGTGGTATAGGGATGCAAATTGTTGGGAATGACGATGAAATTCACAAAGCATTTGAAGGAAACCAAAAACGGGCAAAGGATTTTTTTGGTGACGGAGCAATGTATGTGGAGAAATATGTGGAAAATCCAAGACATATTGAGATTCAAATCCTAGCAGATGGAAATGGAAATACTGTTTACTTATGGGAACGTGAGTGCTCGATACAGCGTCGTCATCAGAAAGTCGTAGAGGAAGCTCCCTCACCGTTTCTTGATGAGGTCACTCGTGCCAAGATGGGAGAGGTATCAGTAAAAGCTGCTAAATCAATTGGTTACAAAAATGCTGGTACAATTGAGTTTTTGGTTGATGAGCAAAAAAATTTCTACTTTCTTGAAATGAATACCCGTCTCCAAGTTGAACATCCAGTTACAGAAGAAATTACTGGATTAGATTTGGTGGCAGAACAGCTTCGAATTGCAGCAGGTGATTCTTTGAAATTCACACAGACAGATGTTAAAAGAGAAGGTCATGCAATCGAAGTTAGAATTTATGCTGAGGATCCTAAAACCTTTTATCCATCACCAGGGAAAATAACGAAACTAGCTTTACCTAATAGTCCAAGTGTTCGTCATGAATTAGGTATACATGACCAAACAATTGTTACGCCTTTTTATGATCCTATGATTGCAAAGTTGATTGTAAAAGGAAAGGATCGCGACGAGGCAATTGACTTTCTTCAAACTTCACTAGCAAACTATCATATACAAGGGATTAAAACGAATATTCCATTGCTTCAAGAAATAGCAGTACATCCATCATTCCGTTCTGGTGATACGACAACAGGTTTTATTAATAAGTTTATTAATAGAAAGTAGGAATGGATGAATCGTTGAACAAGGAGGGGAAGGATGATTAAATCGGTAGTAGTCTCTCCATTAAAGAATGGAATTGTCATCATAACATTAAATCGTCCGGAAGCAGCCAATTCATTATCAATACAGTTGTTAGGAGAATTACAGGAAACAATCGTTTCATATAAGTTCGATCGATTAGTTCGTTGTATCGTAATCACTGGAGCTGGAGAAAAGGCATTTTGTGCAGGAGCAGATTTAAAAGAACGAGTAGGAATGGACATGAATCAAGTTCGCAAAACAGTTGAGAAAATTCGAGGAACAATAAATGAACTAGAAGCATTACCACAGCCGGTAATTGCAGCAGTGAATGGAGTAGCATTTGGTGGTGGGACAGAATTGGCATTGGGCTGTGACATTCGAATTGCTTCAGAAACTGCGAAGTTTGGTCTTACAGAGACTTCACTAGGAATTATTCCTGGCGCTGGTGGAACACAACGTTTACCAAGATTGATTGGGAAGGGAAAAGCGAAAGATTTAATCTATACTGCAAGAAGGATTGATGCTACAGAGGCTAAGGAAATTGGGTTAGTTGAATATGTGGTGCCGCCTGAATCTGTGCTAAACAAAGCATTAGATCTCGCAAATCAGATTGTTAGAAATGCGCCAATTGCAGTTACACAAGCAAAGTTATCGATTGATAAAGGCTTTGATGTAGATATAAATACTGGACTCGCAATCGAGAAAAGTTCATATGAACTAACGATTCTGACGAGAGATCGATTAGAAGGTCTAAAAGCATTTAAGGAAAAACGAGCGCCTGATTTTGTGGGAGAATGATAGAATGAAAAAATCAACTTCAAAAAATAGTAACGGATATAACAATGAGGTACAAAACAGTAAAACAAACCATAAATCACTGGCTAAATCGAATAATTTTCGTCAGTAAATTTACGATATAATCAATGTCAACAAAGAGCCTGGAGTATTTTTTCTCTAAGCTCTTTTTATTTTAAATGTACTCATTTTTATCCTTAAAGATGTGCCACCAATTGAGTTTTTTAATCCTAAAAAGACATTGTCTATTATGCATATACAATACAGTCTAACTTTTATCTGCTTTGTTGTAATTATAAGGTAGATATACTCTAATTAGACGTTCTTGTATAAATGGAGTTATAAATACAAGAAATATTTCTAACATCATTATTTCGCCCTTCAACTACTAATCTTGCATTAGTAATTTAACAGATTTTATAACTCTTTTCTGACCTGTAAATTTTTTTTACTCATGAAAGTACATTTGGTTACTTCATTATTTTAATTGCACACTTTAGAAAATTCCTTTTGACAGAAATAACCACACAGTGCGAATTCATATTATAGTATATAGGTAACTACATTGAACCTTGAAATGCAACAATTTAAAGCGGAATTTTTTAAAGCTCTAGCCCATCCGCTTCGGATAAAAATCCTTGAATTATTAGCTGAAGGTGACAAAAATGTAAATGAGATTCAAAGTCTAGTTGGAAGTGAAGGATCAGCTGTCTCGCAGCAGTTAACAGTCTTACGAACAAAAAATATCGTTACAGGTACAAAAGATGGTAATCGAGTGATCTATTCCTTAAGAGATCCCATGATCATTGAATTACTTAGTGTTGCACGTCAAATTTTTAATAACCATCTCGTTGATACGATAACAATGTTAGATAAATTCAATGATATCAATAACGAGGAGTAGAAAAAAGGCAAAGAAGGCGTGAAAATGGCGATTTTCATAGTGTGTAAACGATGCAAAGGCAAGGGGAAAACAAAGACAAAAATTCCTTTTATTAAATCGAAGTGCCATTTATGTAATGGAACAGGAAGAGTAAAGGAGTTTAAAAATTGATTATGGTTTTTTAATGGTTCATTGTTAAAAGCAATGAGCTATTTTTGTAGCTTAGGAAATTATAAAATTCTTGTAATGTGGATAAGTACTTCGACATCAAGCTCCAGTAGTCCGACTTTGTTAAAAGTCGGATGTCTAGCCTCAGACCGCACAGGACGTGCAAGTTCAGGCAAGAGATGAGGCCGCCCGAGTTTTTTTTAACTACCTCTAGGGTCTAGCCCCACTCATAAATTGAAGGGTTTCTCTGTTATACGAGTTTACACTCAATTTAAAAGTAGAAATAAGGGAAAGTATCATTTCAACTGAGACCACAATATTTGCAATATGGAGGCTGAATTCGCTTTTATTATTTTCTCTGATCAATGTATTAACGTTATAAGGGGAAAAACAACATAAAAAATACGCTGTGAATAAAGTTTGTTATGATTTTAAGATATATGTTCTAGTATTGTTACATATCTTTTTGTATTGAAGAAAGTCTCACAAAAAAACAAGGTTAGTTAACAAAATGGGATCCTTTTGAAACGAATAATTTTAAGGATAACTTACATTTTGTTTACTAAGTTCAATTTTACTAAGCTTGTTAGAGAATATGCCCATTAATGTACCTATAAAGTCTTTGAAATCAACCTTTTATAAACTATATCAAGATAAAGATAGATCGTTTAGGAGGGATAAACATGCAATTCTTTTACACCGTACGCACTGGGGATACGCTGTTTCAAATTGCTACACGTTGGGAGCTTCCGGTCGATTCCTTAATCGCAGCAAATAATTTGACTCCACCATATACAATTTATATAGGCCAACAGCTCTCCATTCCACCTGGAGTTAACGTTGTTCGTGTAAAGCAAGGAGATACGGTTTTTCGATTATCTCAATATTTTGGTGTGCCGCAAGCCGTTATCGTGGAAGCTAACCGGCTTCAGCGCCCATATGTTATTCAAGTTGGTCAGTTGTTGGAAATTCCTCCTGGCCTTCCTTACTATATCGTCCAACGGGGAGATACGTTGTATCAAATTGCAAGACGCTTTAACGTCATAACAAGAGGGCAAATTAAGCCAGAATTAATTAAACTTATTAATCAATTACAATCGGATGTTATTTTTCCGGGGACGAGGCTTCAGATACCATACGCTCCACCTGGAAACAGTGGATTGATTGCATATACGTCAAACCGTGGGGGCACCTATGATATTTGGCTATATAACCCCAGTAACGGTATGAATGTCCAGGTTACTAACGGTTTGGCCGAAAACTTTTCGGTACCTGTCTGGTCTAGGGATAGCAGAAAAATCGCTTTTGTTGGGAAAAACGCAATACTTTATGTCGCTTACCTAGACAATGATGTTATTGCTAGTATTGAACAGTTTGAGGAGGGCTTAGGTGTTCATTTAGATTGGTCACCTGACAGCCAAAAGCTTGCATATACAAAACATGATGATATTGTCCTGTATGATGTCACCTCACATGATGTACAAAGAATAAACCAACCCGGTACATCTGATGTCGAGTGGTTTCCGAGCGGGGAGGAATTACTGTTTCAAGCTCCAGATTCAGCTGGCTTTAGTCAGATTTTCCGTATTCGTACCAATGGAACCAACAAACAACAAGTTACCCGAAACACAGAAGGTCGTCATAACAATGTAAGGTTGTCACCTGATGGAACATTTGCTCTTTATACAACCCCTGGGGCAAGTATCTCAATCATCCATACTGTAGAAATATCAAATGGAAATATAGTTGAAATAATAGGTGGACCGCTTGCAAAAAACTATTTTCCAGAGTGGTCTCCTGATTCGAGGAATATCGCGTACAGTGCTACCGCATATGAAGACAGAGGTTATTTTACACTGATTAGATCTGTAGGGAGAAGGGGAGAAAATGACCGAACATGGGCGATTTCAGATTGCTTTTCAACCCCTGTCACTTGGTCACCTGACGGAAGAAAAATTGGCTACCTTTCAGGCTGTAACGACCAAGGTGCTGCAAGTGAAATGTGGATTGTTGACGTAAAGCATCCGGCTCCGATTCGATTAATAGAAGGAGTACAGATTACAGCTTTACAATGGTCACCAACACCTATTGCTCAGTTATCAAAGACCTTTACAAACAACCTCTATAAGGTTCAACTTAACTATCCTGCTCACTGGCAAAGAGTAAACGATGAACGATACGAAGGGCCAGACGGCTTTTTCCAAATTTCTGCAATTTCAAGTGATTCAAAGATCGATGAGGTATGCCATAATGAAGCTTTTCACCACCTAATGCCATATGGGTCACAACCACGAATCAATAAGATACAGATTCAAAATCAAGAGGCTTGCAATATTTTCCCTTCTCATGATCAACCAGAAGAAATGAGGGGGCAGGCTGCTCTGATTGTCAGATATCCTAAACCAATTCAAATTGATGGAAATACTTACAATTTCTTTATTTTGTGGGCAGACCAGGAACACATGAATGAAATTAGCTCAACACTCTCTTTTCTAAAATAAATACAAAATTACAAGGTGCGAGAAATTGCACCTTGTTGGTTTTGTTTAGTAGCTAATCACTTCAAATACAATTTGGTCGGATAAGCCCCACTGAAACAAGCTATGCATCGTTTGCTGGTTTCTGCAAGGTTAACATCTACTGCTTTTAACAACCCTTCAGTGCTTAAAAAAGCCAATGAATCCGCACCGATAGAATGTCCCATTTCTCGTTCGTGTTCGAGCCTATTTGCAAATAATTCTTCTTTTGTTGGCATATCGATCCCATAAAAGCATGGATTTTTAACCATAGGTGAACTAATACGGACATGAACCTCCTTAGCGCCTGCCTGTCTGAGTAATTGGACAATTCGCTTACTTGTTGTTCCCCTTACAATTGAATCATCGACAAGCACGACCCTTTTTCCTTCGAGAATTTCTTCAACTGCGCTCAATTTAAGTCGTACAGCCAATTCACGAAGTTCTTGAGTAGGTTCAATGAATGAACGGCCTACATATGGGTTTTTAATAAGTCCCACTTCATATGGAATACCAGAATGTTGGGCAAAGCCAATAGCTGCTGGGATGCTCGAATCAGGGACAGCAACCACCACATCAGCTTGTATTGGATGTTCCTTAGCAAGTATTTGACCTAATTCCTTTCGAATCGCTAAAACGCTTCTGCCATGAATAACACTATCTGGCCGCGCAAAATAAACAAATTCAAAAGAACAAAGGGATTGCTCACTTTTTGGAGCAAATCGTCCCGTTTGAATTCCATTTTCGTCAACTATAAGCCATTCCCCAGGTTCCACATCCCTCCAAAACTTAGCATCAACAGCATTTAAGGCACATGTTTCTGAAGCTGCAACGACGGCATCACCGATTCTACCAAGGCTGAGAGGCCGCAAGCCATGACGGTCTAAGGCAATCAACATCTGTTTTTCGGTCATAATAAGTAAAGCGAAAGAACCATCGATTCGTGTAAGAATATCAGGTGCAGCCTCTCCAAAATACTTTTTACCTGAACGGGCAATAAGGTGTGCAATGATCTCAGTATCGGTTGTTGTTTGAAATATACTTCCCTGTTGTTGTAAGACATCTCGTTCTACTCTTGCATTTACTAGGTTACCGTTATGTGCTACAGCCAGATCTCCTTCACTATATTTAAAAACGAGAGGTTGTGCGTTTGCCAATAAACTTTCACCTGAAGTTGAATATCGTACGTGGCCAATTGCCATATTTCCGCTCAGTCCATCGAGAATATTACGTGAAAATACCTGTGTTACTAATCCCATACCGCGGTGATGCCTAAATGTTTTGCCATCGCTTGCCACAATCCCTGCACTCTCCTGGCCACGATGCTGAAGAGCATGAAGACCGTAGTAAGTTAAATCGGCTGCTTTGGGATGATTAAAAACACCAAATACACCACATTTTTCCTTCATTTCTGAAGACATACTTGTCCCTCCCGTTTATATCACTCTTTCTATTTTCTGCGAAAGAATAATTTCTATCCTGATATTCTAAATTCATAGAGCTTTTTTTTTCGATTATTAAATGTACAATTTATTTATAATAATCCACTGTTAAACGTCGAATAAGAATCGAAAGGCGAATAAAATACCTTTTTATTTGTTGATTGTTCGTTTATAATAGCGATAAATAGATAGGAGAGGGTAGATCACATGTATCATACGAAAAAACTATTATTATTAGGATCAGGTGAATTAGGTAAGGAAGTCATGATTGAAGCTCAACGACTTGGGGTTGAGACGATTGCTGTCGACCGATATGAGCATGCTCCTGCCATGCAAGTGGCACAGCGAAGCTATGTGATAGATATGCTTGATCCAATGCAAGTAAGGGATATTGTTGAGAAGGAAAAACCTGATTTGATTGTGCCAGAAATAGAGGCGATTGCCACATCCGAACTTATCAAATTAGAAGAAGAAGGCTTTCTGGTGATTCCAACAGCACGTGCAGCTAAACTAACGATGGATCGTGAAGGAATTCGACGACTTGCCGCAGAAACTTTACAACTTCCAACGGCTAAATACGAATTTGCCGATACATATGAAGAATTTGTCCAAGCTGCCAGAAATATTGGATTTCCTTGTGTTGTTAAGCCCCTTATGAGTTCTTCTGGAAAAGGGCAAAGTGTTTGCCGTTCTGAAGATGAGGTAGAAAAAAGTTGGAAAATAGCGATGGAAGGAGGAAGGGTGCAAAATGGAAGAGTCATTATCGAAGAATTTATTCGATTTGATTCGGAAATCACGCTTCTAACTGTCCGAGCAGTCAACGGTACGATGTTTTGTGCTCCAATCGGTCATATCCAAGAAGGTGGGGATTATATTGAATCTTGGCAACCTCATGATATGACAGAACAACAGATTCAAGATGCAAAGAAAATTGCGCAGGCTATTACTGATGAACTTGGAGGCTATGGAGTATTTGGTGTAGAGCTTTTCCTTGCTCAAGATAAAGTCTATTTCAGTGAGGTTTCACCACGACCACATGATACTGGATTAGTAACTCTTGTGACACAAAATCTATCAGAGTTTGCGTTACATGTAAGAGCTATTTTAGGTTTTCCTATCCCTGAAATTACTCTTGTTACACCAGGCGCTAGTCGCCCATTAAAAGCCCAGGAAGGATTAAATGAATACACAGTAGTTGGATTGGATCAAGCGTTGGTTGTACCAAACACACAGGTTCGTTTATTTGGAAAACCCGTCACAAAAGTTGGCCGTCGGATTGGGGTTACTTTGTCGACTGCAGACACAGTAGAAAAAGCGAAAAATCGTGCAAAACAGGCACTAGACAGCCTAATTATACAAAATACTTTTAATGAAAAAACAGAGTCGGTTACATCAAAATAAATAATAGATGACATAAGGAAATAAGGAATTCGCTCTAACATCAGCCGAGTCTTAAACAAGACGCGGCTTTTCTCATTTGGTATAAATATAAAAGTTTGTTGCTTTAGACTTATAAAAATCGGCTTTTGGATTTTTATCGTAGAAACTATAAGCAATTTCAAGAGAATACCACTTAGTAAATAAGCGAAAAGAGCACGAAGAAGGCTATATCCGTAAAGTATAGTTATTTACGAAAAGCAACAATCTTTGCGAAAACAGCCAAATATAAAGAAAACGCATTAATTTTCATTAATACTCTTATTCTTAATTTCCCAGGCAAGCGGAGGATTAGACATTAATGTAGTATTATCGAGTTTATATGTTGAATTATAGGTATTATAAAAAGATTTAAGAGAATTACCTAGGTGATTTAATGGAAAAGTTTGTATATTGAAATTGTTAAACATTAATTCCACTTTTAATTATAATACAAATAAATGAAATGATTTTTATTATTCATATCGCTTGTAATACATAATTAATTTAATTGTAACTTGATGAAATCATAAGTATTCACTCATTTAAATATACTTATATGGGAGCATAATTCTAATAAGATATCTGATCAATTCCATTTTTTTACTCATTAATACACGCATAAGCAGCTCCTTAATAGAAGAAGGAGGAGGGAACTACATGAAGTGTAAGAGCTGTGATGGTAGTAGACTATTAAATTGTAAGAACTGTTCAGGAGAAGGATATGATTATGGAAATCATAAGTGTGCTTCATGTTCTGGTGAAGGCATCATTTCATGTTCCTCATGCGAAGGAAAAGGGACAATCGGATTTTTTAAATGGCTAAAGACTAGTTAAACCATTTTATTTGAAAGAATGTTTAAAATCGTAATATTGCAAGTTTAAGAAAACGCATTACTTAATAACTACTGCAAATTCAAGTTTGTAATGGAAATATAATCGATTAGGGTCTAACACTAGAATGATCACGTAATTTGATCAGAGAGTGATTAGGCCCTTATTTTATTTGGAATAATTTACTATACAATTAAAAGTCATTTCTATCGATTTACAATTAGCTGTTAATTGCGATGCAAGAATTTATCATTATATGATCCTACATATTATTTAGATAAGCTTCTTAAAAACGATATAAACCTTGCACATAAAGCATTGTCTATGTAATTTATGAAATAGCCGAGAACACTCGTGACTTAAGTCGTGAGATGAATCGGCTTCGGATGTGGTGTGCCTTTTGGCACGTTGAACATCCGACATTTGTTATTCTTTTAGTATTGACAAAATGACTGTCAATTTCATTGCCATTTTGTTGTCATTATTAATTATGGATTATCTTTTCTTTATTGAACTTACGAAGCAGGGTGGTTTAAGAACAGTTATTGAAGAGTGAAACCATTGTTCTATTTATTCGTAGATATTAATAAATATAAAGAATTGGAGGAAGATAATGAAAGCAATTGTGTACACAAATTACGGTCCCCCCGACGTTCTTCAGCTGAAAGAGGTAGAAAAACCTACTCCTAATGAAAATGAAATACTGGTAAAAGTAAAAGCAACAACCGTAACAGCAGGTGATATTCGGTCACGGAGTTTTACAGTTCCTCTCTCTGTTTGGCTGCCTGCTCGAATAACACTTGGTTTTAGACAACCTAAAAAAACGATATTGGGGCTGGAGGTTGCTGGAGAAATTGAGTCAGTAGGTAAAAATGTCAAGCTGTTTAAGGAAGGTGACCAGGTTTTTGCAGCTTCCCAAGCGGGTTTTGGTGCTTATGCCGAGTATAAGTGTCTGCCTGAAGATGGACCAGTATCTATTAAACCCAACAATATAACTTTTGAGGAAGCCGCTGCCATTCCAATTGGGGCACGTACAGCATTGTTTTATCTTAGAAAAGCTAACATTCAAAGTGGACAAAAGGTTCTTGTTTATGGTGCTTCGGGAAGTGTAGGAACTTATGCAGTACAGATTGCCAAGTATTTTGGAGCAAAAGTTACAGGGGTATGCAGTACCACGAATTTAGAATTGGTAAAATCTCTGGGAGCCGACAAGGTAATTGATTACACTGCAGAAGATTTTTCTAGTACAGGCGAGACTTATGATGTTATCTTTGAAGCGGTAAACAAGAGTTCGTTTTCAGCTTGTATGAAATCGTTAAAGAAGAACGGTACCTATATAAATGTCACTGAACCGTTACCAGGTGTTCGAATGCTATGGACTAAATTGACAAACAGCAAGAAACTAATATTGGGTCAAAATTCACCTGAAACCTCCGAAGCTCTAAACTTCCTCAGAGAACTTGTTGAGGCGGGGAAGTTAAAAGTTGTCATTGACAGATACTATGCGTTTGAAGAGATCGTTGAAGCTCATAAATATGTCGAAAAAGGACACAAGAAGGGAAATGTCGTTATAACTATGGAACATAACAACAAATCCTAATAAATGAAGCACAATTCTATCAAAGATTGGGGTAGAGGAAATTCATTTGATGTATTCCTTGAAAATCTATATAACAGGGAATCTGTTTATAGGTTAGGAAACTTTGGAAACATAAAAGTGAGTTTTCAATTAAGATAACAATCGAGCTATCAATAAGGTAACGCGGGCTTTAGTTGAACAAGGGTGTTTTTTCCCAGATCAAAAATAATGAAGAAAACTCGCCACTTTACGGCGAGTTTTTGCGTTTTTATATACCAATAGATATGTCAAAACGTGTGTCATTTTGGATTTAGAATTTAGAAAAGCACCTCAAAACGGAATCCTTTAATCCAAATGGTTAGCGTCCTTATTTCTGTTTCATCCACAATGCGGAATTTTTTACAATATACATGATTATTGACGTGCTTGTGAATGATTGGTCTTACCCCTGAAGATTTTGTTCATACTTAGTAGGGCTTATGAATTTCTTATTTTAAAAAGGATAGTAAATAAACAAATCTTTTTGAAAGTAATGCAAATCAAGTGTATAAACTCATAATATATGGATAATTAATAAAAAAATTGGGGATATTATGAATCAAAAGTACTGTTGGCTAATCGCCATTAATGAAAGACCAAACCCATATACCTGGCTTCCAGAGCGTTGTAGATGACGTAGTGAGCGCCCCATTCAAGATTTCCTATTGGCTATTTTATACAGTGATTATGAGGTGATGAAATGATACTGAAAATTTGTGAAGCATGCGGAAGAATTGAAGAAATTACCGAAGAAAAACATGACATATACGGTGTTTGTGAAGAATGTATAAACAATCTTCATGTAGAAATGTCTGAGTAAAGATAACTATTCTATATCTAATTATTAACGAGGCCAAAAAAGATTCTTACAATCTAGATTAGCCTCGTTATTTTATTTATTAAGGCTCTTTTCTAAAAGTTTGTTGCTTTTAGACTTATAAAAATCGGCTTTTGGATTTTTATCGTAGAAACTATAAACAATTTCAAGAGAGTACCACTTAGTAAATAATCGAAAAGAGCACGAAGATAGGCTATATCCGTAAAGTATAGTTATTTACGAAAAGCAACAATCTTTGCGAAAACAGCCTTTATTAATGATCTGAGTATGAATTTAAAAAACAATCTTCTTTCAATTTATTTAACTCATCTTAACTAAAAACTCTCCCTCTTTGTCTCCCTTTGTATAGATTAACCAAGTAAATAACATTCGTTTGGACATAATAAAATAACTGTTAGGTTTGCTAACTGTGGTCTATTTACATATTTGGTTTGCAACTAACGATCACCCTACACAAAAGAGGAAGTTTTGTATCTTTCCTTTTTTATAACAAAAACAGGAGGACGAAAAATGGAATCTGTGTCTTTTGTCTTGCTTGGAGCAACAGGGGATTTAGCTAAAAGAAAAATTATCCCCGCCTTATTTAGCCTATATGTTGATCAGAAAATGCCTCCTTCATTTTCTTTGATTGGTGTAAGCATAATTGAATTATCAAATGAGGAGTTTCACAATTTTGTGGAACAATCAATAAATATATTTTCAGAAAATATGCAAAAAGATCTTTTGAAAATGAAAGAGTTTCTCCAATCAATTCGTTATTGTAAATTAGACGTAACAAATAAAAGCGAGTACCGAAAGTTACTTGATCTCGTTCAAAAACGTGAAAAGGAATTACAGATACCTGAAAATAGATTATTTTACATGTCTGTTGCTCCAACGTTTTTTGATGTCATTGCTTTAAATATTAAAGTGAGTGGATTAGGCTCTACAAAAGGCTGGAAACGTCTGATAATCGAAAAACCATTTGGGCATGACTTAAAATCAGCTCAAGATTTAAACGAAAAACTAAGTAAAGCTTTTAATGAAGAGGAAATTTATCGAATAGACCATTATCTTGGTAAGCCAATGGTACAAAACCTTGAGGCATTAGAATTTGCCAACCCTGTTTTCCAAACATTATGGAACAATGAACACATTGCAAATATCCAAATTACAGCAAGTGAAACCGTTGGAGTTGAAAAGAGAGCTAGTTATTACGACCAAGCAGGTGCAATTCGTGATATGTTTCAAAACCATATGTTGCAATTGCTAATGATGACAGGAATGCATTTGCCAAAAAGAATCACAGCAAATGAGATTCGTAATGAAAAGAGAAAAATAATCGAATCAATTCGACCATTAAAAAAAGAAAATGTAGGCACACATGTTGTTCGTGGTCAATATGGTTCAGGGGAAATTAATGGGAAACCGGTAGTTGGGTATAAAGAAGAACCTGGAATTGATCCTTCCTCTACTAATGATACCTTTGTAGCGGCTCGTTTGTGGATAGATGATCCTTTTTGGGAAGGAGTACCCTTCTATATCCGTACAGGAAAAAGAATGAAGAAAAAGTCCACTCGTATTGTGATCGAATTCAAAAATCCATTAAAACAGCTTTACTTGAGTCAAAATGAGGAAATAACCCCCAATCTTTTAGTTATTGGTATTAATCCAAACGAAGGAGTTTCTCTACAATTAAATAGTAAAAACCCATTAAATAATGATAAGATCGAACCCATAAATATTGACTTTACAGCTAATCAAGAAGATGTACCTAAAGCATATGAACTTTTAATTTTAGATGCTATAGAAGGAGACTCAACTTTCTTTGCACATTGGAAGGAAGTAGAATTATCTTGGAAATGGGTACAACCAATTCTAGAAGCATTTGAAGAAAATAGTGTTCCTCTTCATTTATATCCGTCAGGCTCATACGGTCCTAAGGCATCACATCAATTACTTGAAGAGGACGGATTCGGCTGGTGGCTAGATAAAAAAACTCTTGAAAACTCTGAATTGGCTAAAGCGGGAGTAACTGAATTTTCATTTAATGATAAGGGATGAATATGCTTTCTAAGTTAAAAATACAAAGTCTAAATCATATGGCATTGACCGTATTCTTTGGATTGTAAATAACTATTTTTATTTTGGAGATGTTAGTTGGAAATATAGGAGGAAAATATATGAAAGTAGGATTAATTGGTTTAGGAAAAATGGGATTAAACATTAGCAAAAACCTAATTGATCACAAGCATGAAGTCATGGCTTTCGATATAAATCCAAGTGCGGTGGATGAAATAAGTAAGTATGGATCTAAAGGTACATCCAGCTTAAAGGAACTTGTTGAAACGTTGGATAAGCCAAGAATTTTGTGGATTATGGTTCCACATTCCGTAGTTGATTCTGTGATTAACGAAATCACACCATTATTAGCAACAGGGGATATTGTCATTGAAGCTGGTAATTCATACTATAAGGAATCCATTCGCCGTTCCGAAGAATTAAAGAAAATCGGGGTTAACTTTCTGGATGCTGGAACATCGGGTGGGATGGAAGGTGCTCGCAATGGAGCAAATTATATGATTGGTGGAGATCCGGAAGCATGGAGCATGGTTGAGCCCCTATTCCGTGATACATCTGTGAATAAGGGGTATTTATATACCGGGAAATCAGGAAGTGGCCATTTTCTTAAAATGGTTCATAATGGGATTGAATACGGAATGATGGCTGCGATTGGTGAAGGCTTTGAAGTATTAGAAAAAAGTGAATTTGACTATGACTATGAAAAAGTAGCGAGAGTATGGAGTAACGGTTCGGTTATTCGGTCATGGCTTATGGAGCTAACAGAAAGTGCATTTGCTAAAGATGGAAAATTGGACGAAATCAAAGGGATTATTCACTCTTCTGGTGAAGGGAAATGGACGGTCGAAACGGCATTAGATCTACAAGCTGCAACTCCTATAATTGCACTGTCTCTGTTGATGCGTTATCGTTCATTGGAGAATGATACATTTACTGGTAAAGTGGTTGCAGCTTTGCGAAATGAATTTGGCGGACATGCTGTAGAAAAAAAGTGAGAAACTATAAGAAGAAAAACAAATGAAATGAATAAAGATTAGAGAGTCAATAAAATGACTCTCTTTTAGTTTTTGGCTCTGTTAAAGAATAGTGTCAGCCGTAGAATCAGTATTGACTGTTCTAATCTATTTTCATTCTCTGTGGTTAAGCGCTGATTTTTTCACTACATGGATGGCTAACGGGGCAGATTAGTTACGGTTTCAAAGTAGAATTAGTAAGAATATGGACAAAAATCAAACATATATATGGAAAGGAGTGAGTAAAAGGGGAGGGGTTACTATGGTAAACCCAATTGTTGCTAGATCGTTAGATGAAATTAAATTTTGGTCTAGGATTATGAAAGAGCACGCCTTATTTTTAAGTTTGGGGTTTACACATGAACAGAAACAATTGATCGGTGAAGCACAGCAGTTTATCACTATTTTTGAAAGAATCGAGGAAAAGTTGAGTAGGTTCACGGTAAACTCAGATTTACGTCAAATACAAGCTTTTAATAGCGAGGTTTATCAAGCTGCTGCTTCTATATGGAACTACAAGCGAAAAGTGTTAGGTTTAACTTTACGTTGCGAAATTCGTTCTAATAATTTCCCTTTATTGGTTGATCACATTAGCAGAGAAGCAGCTTACTTTGCTAATCGATTAAAAGAACTCAATGAAGGGAAACTAGCCCCAAAACCAGAAGCAATTATTGAAGAAAATGTTTTCTTTCTTAAAATCATGGCGGATCATGCTAAGTTTATCGGGCATCTTTTAGATCCTTCGGAACGAAAATTAGTAGAACAGGCGAGAGAGTTTAGTCATGATTTTGATCAATTGGTTTTTCAGGCAGTTGATTTGGATTCTATGCGACCACAATCAGAAACTAAACCTATACTAAGCCAATTTTTAAATCAAAATAGAGTATCAGTAGCCTCGTTAAGGGATTTTAAGAAAACAGCAAGAGAGTTAATAGAAGCATGTCGTATTAAGAGCATTATTCATCCCCTTCTAGCTGATCATACATTTAGAGAAGCTGAAAGGTTTCTTGAAATCATAGATTTATTTGAAGCGAGTCTGAAAAACCAAAATTAAATATAATGATTCTATACTAAATTAACGGGAGCAAAGTATGATTTACTTTCCATTCTCAATTGAACTACCATGAAAACCTATGTACGCAAGTACCTCAAAATGAAAAAAGACCTGCTTTTTCATTTGTTAAAGCTGCGCCTGAGAATTAAATCCCATAGCTGTTCCCAGTATCAGTATGTACACAAAAACCCCATTTACATTCTCTGTGGTGCAGCGCTGAACTTGTGCTGTATGGATGGCTAAGGGCTGCGTTAGTTTCCCTATTTTATATAAGAATATCAACATTAACATTTAACACAGCCTAGTTTTTATAAAAACGCGGCCAATTGATAAAATGAGCTGACTAGAAATTCCAGTTAGCTTATTTGGAGAATGCACTTTCACTATTATTGTTATTTCCAACGCTCAAGTTTATGGATGAAATTTAGGCATCCCAAATTCAACAATTTTCTCTTTTACTCTTACTTTCATTTCTTCTACTGTAAGATTTGGCAGTGTAAAGGCGCCATCAATTATAGCAATGACTGCAGTATACTGTGCTTTTTGTTCCGTCCTTTTCCAAACCTCCGCCTTTTTCATCTTTGACAATTTTCATTTAATTTCATATCTTTGTCCTTTCAAATTTCACATTTTAACGTTCATTATACCATGGACGTTTTTAAATAATTCAAATTGAAATGAAGATAAAAGATCAGCTTTTTGTTGATTAGGAGATATTTGTAATGCTATAAATAAGAAAGGATTAATTTGAGTAAATTCGTTGGAAGATATGAAAGGAATGAATGAATATGCCAGAAATACATCCGGTTATTAAAAAGTTACAATTTAAAGATCATGGTCAACCTGTATTGATTATCAATGCACCAAAAGCTTACGATGAAGTGAAAGCTGGGTTCGAGGGTGAAGTACATCAAGATGCTTGTAATGATCAATATGATTTTGTACAAGTCTTTGGAACCTCAAATGAAGAACTCCGAAATTTAGCCCAGGGTGCTGAAAGCTATGTAAAAGAAGATGGTTTGTTATGGCTTTGCTATCCCAAGAAATCATCAAAAGTTTACAACGGATCGGATTGCAGCCGAGAAAGTGTAGCTGTATTGCTTGCCTATGAAGGCTACGAGCCTGTTCGTCAAGTTGCCATCGACGACGATTGGTCAGCTTTACGATTTCGGAAAGTAGAAAACATTAAGACTATGAAACGAAAGTTTGCTGTAACTGAAAAAGGGAAACAACGTACGGAGCAGTAATGGATTAGGTTTCGAAAAGGTTATGCTGGGAAGAAAATTTTACCTTTCCGAGCTGAATAAGGGGATAAACAAATGGTAGATTTTACAGAAGTAAATTATTTAGCAGTTCTTTTAGCGACAGTAGCTACGATGGTACTTGGATTCTTATGGTATTCACCTATATTATTTGGAAACGCATGGATAAAACTTATTGGTTTCAAAGCGGAAGAAATGTCAGGGGGCGGCCCAATTACATATATATTAACCACTTTGACTGCTTTATGTGGGGCGTTAGTATTGGCTGTGCTGTTTACTATGATGAAAGAAACGACAATTATGTCAGGGATGTTTCTTGGTTTACTAATCGGCATTACCATTTCGGCGAAAATCGGAATGAACTTTTTATTTGAGAATAGAGGAATAGGACTATACCTAATAACAATAGGTTATCATCTTGTCGCTTATCTCGTAGCGGGCATCATCATTGGTTCTATGTAGCTATTATTCAAAGGGTTTTCTTTTGTTCTTACTACTTGGCTGTTTTCGCAAAGATTGTTGTTTTTCGTATATAGCTCTACTTTACGTATTTAACCTGTCTTCGTGCTCTTTTCGCTCATTTACTTCCAAATATTCTTTTAATATGGATTTAAAGAGTATAGTAAAAATCCAAATGCCGATTTTTACAGGTCCTAGAGCAACAAACTTTTAGAAAAGAGCCTACTACTTAGAAGTGAAATAAAGCATTTGAACATAAAATTTCCATATCACGATTTAACAACTTTCAAGTTTCTTTATTCATTACTTGGAGGTTGTTTTTGAATTGAAAAAGAAGATTTTTTAACTTATATACGGCGAAGGCCTTACTATTAATTACACTTCTAGTCCATATTACTAATTATTCCCTCGGTTCGTAGGTAAAGTTAAAGATGTGTGTTTTCTGAATACTTATGTAGCGATATGCGCTATTTCCAGGTAGGGTGCCACCTTGATCCTAAATTTAACACACATCATACACTTATTTCAGAGAAAAACAAAGGAAGACTGGCTTATTGCTCTCTTTTTAGAATACCCCTGCACCGTTTCATGAGAGACCTGAGTTAGTTGAGCAAATGACAGAAGAGTTGAGAGAAGTATTAGGGGAAAGGAATCTTATTGGTTAAGACGCTTAACTTGAAATTTATTCATTTTCGTTTACAATTAACAACTCTTCTCTTATAATGACGATGATATAATAAATCGAATATTCGCAAATAGGTCCTTAACAAGGATAATAGGGAAGTTGGTGTAAATCCAACGCGGTCCCGCCACTGTATTCACGGAGCGACACAACAAAAGTCCACTGTAATTTATTTATGGGAAGGGTGTTGTGATCGCTACGATGTGTAAGCCAGGAGACCTGCCTATTTGTTCGGCTCAAGTATCCTTCGAGGAAAGGGGATTTGAAAGAAAAAGAGTATATGTATTTATAGAATCTTTCTATATACTCTCAATCTTTTAAACTCTCGTCTTTCCGTTTGGATAGGCGTTTTTTTTTATTATTTACAAGCAAATAATATTCTTGAACTTCTTAAAAAGATTCAACGTTTAGCTTCAGCGGTCCAATTTTATGAAAAGTCGGATGCCTAGCCCTCGAGGTCATAAACCACTCATGAATTAAAGGTGAAAATTCATAAGCGTCTTATTTGCCCGAGGCTGACCAAGGCGCTTTTGATTATGTAGGGGGTATTTAAATGGAAGAAAAACAAAAAGGGTTAACGCTCATTTTTACAGGCAATGGAAAAGGGAAAACAACGGCTTCTATTGGACTAACGGTTCGTGCAGTTGGTCAGGGGTTGTCCGTGAAGATTTTACAATTTATTAAATCAAAAGGAAGATCATATGGAGAGCAGATATCCCTAGAAAAGTTAGGGGTAGAAATGATTCAGCTTGGTGAGGGATTTACATGGACAAAAACCCCTGATGTTCACCGAAAAGCACTGGAATCAGCCTGGAAGGTAGCCAAGGAAACCGTCATGTCTGGGAAGTATGATGTAGTCGTCTTAGATGAACTAAATAATGCACTTGCTATTGATTCATTTCCAGTTGATGATGTTCTGCCAATCCATGAGGTAAAAGAGCTAATTCAAAACAAACCAACACATGTTCACTTGGTTATAACAGGCAGAAATGCAAAAGAGGAAATTAAAGAGCTGGCAGACCTTGTTTCAATCGTTGATGTGGAAAAGCATTATTATGATGAAGGGATACCGGCCGTAAGAGGGATAGAATTCTAGTGATCTAATAGGGGGTATAACTGTGTCGGCACAACGACTAGTCATTGCAGGGATTTCAAGTGGAGTTGGCAAGACTACCTTTACAATAGGTTTGATGGCTGCACTAAAACAGAGAGGACTAAATGTTCAAGGATTTAAATGTGGTCCAGATTACATAGATCCAAGTTTTCATACAGCTGTCACGAAACGGCCTTCACGTAATGTAGACAGTTGGATGTTTTCAAAAGATGTGTTGAAAGAAGTATTTGTTAATGGAAGTAATGGAGCAGACATTTCGATCATTGAGGGTGTAATGGGCTTTTATGATGGAAAGTCCGCTACCACAAATCTTGGCTCAACTGCTGAAATTAGTAGGTTACTAGATTGTCCAACCATATTAGTTGTAGATTGCAGTAAGATAGCTAGAAGTGCTGCAGCCATTGTAAAAGGTTACCAACTTTTAGATCCCCGTGTAAACATTGTCGGCGTTATTGCAAACAAGGTCGGGAGTATAGGGCATTACCAAATCATAAAAGAAGCAGTTGAGCAAGAATGTCGAATTGAAGTATGTGGTTACTTATTGAATGATTCTAGCGTTAAAATGCCGGAAAGACATTTAGGACTTGTGCCTTCAATAGAGCGGGGGGACTTAAATAATCTTTTTTTGAAATTAGCTGAATTAGTTGAAGAAACAATCAATGTAGATCAGCTTTTACAGTTGAGTAAGAGAAAGCCTCTGGAGGTTAATCATTCGCATTCCATTTTCAAAAAACGCGCATCTAGGATCAAGCTTGCGGTTGCAAAGGATAAAGCCTTTAATTTTTATTATCAAGAAAACCTTGAATTACTAGAAGCATATGGGGCAAGGTGTCTCTATTTTTCTCCATTAAAAGGTGAGACCATACCAGAAGAGGCTGATGGACTATACATTGGTGGAGGATTTCCAGAACTATTTGCAAAAGAACTCTCATCCCAGGGTGCCGTCAATCAATCTGTAAAACAAAGAATAGAACAAGGACTACCTACGTTAGCTGAATGTGGTGGCTTTATGTATTTGGCAGATTCAATCGAAACAATTGATGGAAAAATACATCCAATGGTAGGAGTCTTCCGAGGGAAAATGAAAATGGGTAAAAAGTTAGCAGCAATTGGCTACAGGGAAATTACAGGCCTTTCAGGGAACTTCTTGTTTAATAACGAGTTCACTGCGAGGGGTCATGAATATCATTATTCTTCATTCCATTCTGATGCTACGATACCTTATGCTTATCATACAAAAGGGACTTTTGGTGAAGGTGAAGAAGGGTACTTAACGAAGAATGTCGTCGCTGGCTATACCCATATGCATTTTGCATCCTGTCCCGAATTAGTGGAAAACTTTATACAAAAATGTATGGAGATGAAAAAGAATGACTCACAATAAAGCACTTCCTATCATGATCCAGGGAACTCATTCAGATGCAGGAAAAAGTGTAATAGTCACAGCATTTTGTAGAATTTTTGCTCAGGATGGGTATCGGACAGCACCATTTAAGTCTCAAAATATGGCTTTAAATTCCTATATTACACTTGATGGAAAAGAGATTGGCAGAGCGCAAGGAGTTCAAGCAGAAGCAGCTGAGATCGTCGCCACGACAGATATGAATCCGATACTAATTAAACCTACACGAGATTATGAGGCGCAAATTGTTGTTCATGGAAAACCACTCAAAAACATGAAAGCGCGTAACTACCGAAGTGACTATTATGATACAGCGAAAGCTATTATTGAAAAATCATATCAAAATCTAGCTTCATCGTTTGAACGAATTGTGATAGAAGGGGCGGGAAGTCCTGCAGAAGTGAATCTAAATGATCGAGAGCTTGTCAATATGAGTATCGCTAACATGGCAGATGCTCCTGTACTATTAGTAGGAGATATTGACAAGGGCGGTGTTTTTGCAAGCCTTGTTGGTACATTGCAGCTTCTTTCACCTGAAGATCGCGATCGTGTTGTTGGGGTCATCATCAATAAATTTCGTGGTGATCTTACTCTTCTTAAGCCAGGTTTATCATGGTTTGAGGAATATACTGGAAAACCTGTATTAGGTGTGATTCCATATATCAATGATTTGTTAATTGATGCAGAGGATTCGTTAAGCGTAGGGAACTACAGTCAACACAAAAATAAAGACAAAGAGCTGGATATTGCCGTTATTAACTATCCAAGGATTTCTAATTTTACAGATATTGATCCCATTAAATTTGAACAAGATAGTCATGTTAGGTTTGTGGATAAAGCCAATCAGTTGGAACAGCCTGATGTTATTATTTTACCCGGAAGTAAAAATACAATTGATGATCTCTTGTATTTAAGGGAAAAAGGCTTAGAGCAAGAAATCATTAGAGCCCATCAAAATGGGGCAGTAGTCTTTGGAATTTGCGGAGGATATCAAATGCTTGGAGAAATCATTGAAGATCCTTTTCAAGTCGAATCAAAAACAAAGAGAATAGAAGGTTTGAAGTTGATCCCAGTCCATACGACATTAACCAAGGATAAGACAACGGTTCGATCAGCAGGAACACTGCAAATAGCAGGGGGAGAAGCAGCAGTAACTGGATATGAGATTCATATGGGAAACACAATCCATCTTTCAACCTTACATTCTTTCATTCAATTAGATAATAGAGAAGAAGGAAGTAAAAATGATTCGGAAACGTGTATAGGAACTTATCTTCATGGGATTTTTCATAATGATCATTTCAGAGAATTATTTTTAAATCAAATTCGGAAAAAGAAAGGCCTTAAACCTATTTTTAATCGGGAATCTTATGAAAACAAGCAATTTAATGAATACAACCGTTTAGCTGAACATGTTCGAAGTGCAATCGATATCGATCAAATCAATCAAATGATTGAACAGTTTGTAAAAAGAAAGAGAGATTGTTAATGAATACATATATCGAAATACAGAAGACGCTTCAATCGATTACAACCCTTAATCATGAGAAAATGCAAGAAGCAAGAGAATATATTAATACTCTTACAAAACCGATAGGAAGTTTAGGGAAATTAGAAGAATTAGCGATTCAACTTTCAGGAATAACGAATCAAGTATTTTCTGAAGTTAGCCGTCCAGGCATTGTCGTTTTTGCAGCTGATCATGGGATTACTGATATGGGTGTATCTGCTTATCCAAAAGAAGTAACGACCCAAATGGTTTATAACTTCCTAAATGGTGGTGCAGCTATTAATGTTTTTGCTAAGCAAATAAATGCTTTGTTGAAAATTGTTGATATTGGAGTAGCTAGTGATATTAACCATGAACATCTACTTCATAAAAAGATTAAACATGGTACAAATAACTATGTGTATGAAAATGCCATGACAAATGCTGAAGCTACACAGGCTCTATTTGTAGGAATAGAAACGGCTCAACAATTGATTGATGAGGGAGCAAGGTGCATAATCGTTGGTGAAATGGGAATTGGAAATACGACAACAGCAAGTACAATTGTATCGGTTATAACCGGTTGTTCAGTTGAGGAAGCTGTAGGGTTAGGTACAGGGATATCTAATGAGAGTCGAAAAAATAAGGTGTCGATCATTTCAAAAGCTTTGGCAGAAAGGAAACCTAATCGAAAAGATGCAATTGACATTTTAACAAAGGTAGGAGGACTTGAAGTCGCAGGGATGGCAGGGACTATTATAAAGGCTGCTGAACAAAAAGTACCGGTGATCCTTGATGGATTTATTAGTACATCTGCCGCGCTTTTAGCTGTTCTTCTAGAGGAGAAGGTGAAAGATTATTTGATTGCTGGCCATTTGTCTAAAGAGCCAGGGCATTACCATGCGCTGTCATTTTTACACAAAACACCTCTCTTAAATTTAGATTTAAGATTAGGAGAAGGAACAGGAGCTGCTCTTTCTTTTCCATTGCTTGAAGCAGCAACTCGTATGATGAAAGAAATGGCTACGTTTCAATCAGCTGGCATTGCGAATAAAAGTCAAGAGGACAAATATTAGTAACTATTCATTTACAATGATTATATGTTCTTTTATAATTATGCTGTTACAAAAAAACGTATATTCAACAATAGGTCCTTAATTTTAATAGATTTTGAGGATAATAGGGAAGTTTGGTGAAATTCCAACGCGGTCCCGCCACTGTAAATGCTGAATTTTGCTTATATACACCCACTGTATACATTTATATGGGAAGGGTTAGCTATAATGATGATGCGTAAGTCAGGAGACCTGCCTATTGTTTCGTATAAGTATCCTTCGAGGAAAAGGGTGGATTTATAATGCTGGTGTCGTCTGATGTTTACTTAGCAATCACCATTTCCATGTGCATTTTATCGCCTTTTTCAAGTGAATAGGCGTTTTTTTGTGGGCAAAAAAGACAAGGAGTGGTAAGAATGACAACAGGAATGAAGAAATGGCTTTTTTTAAGCATGATTTTTGCTATGATGATCGTGTTTACGATTGGTTGTGGTGTAGGAGAAGATAAAGCAACTGATGAAAAAGAAACAACCGTTGAACCTAAAACAAAGAATGAAGCTGAAGACAATAATGCTTTCCCAGTTACAGTAGTTGACGGGACAGGTGAAGAGGTAACGATTGATTCAGAACCTCAAGCGATCGTATCTGTCATCCCAAGTAATACAGAGATTACGTTTGCGTTAGGTCAAGGTGATAAGGTTATTGGTGTAGATGATTACAGTAACTATCCGCCTGAAGTGCAGGATATTGAAAAAATTGGTGCTCAAGAAATGAATGTAGAAAAGATTTTGGCATTACAACCTGACCTTGCGTTGGTAACAGATTTTCAACATGAAAACAATGCCGATATTTTACAGCAATTTAAAGATGCTGGAATTAACGTCATTGTGATCGAAAGTGCGGAATCATTTGAAAATGTATACAATACGATATCTCTCATTGGTCAAGTTACAGGTGCACCTGAAGAGGCTGAAACAATTGTGCAAGAAATGAAGGATCGTTTAACTGAAATAAAAGAGAAGGCAAAAGCTGTAACTGAAAAGAAAAGAGTGTGGGTAGAGGTATCTCCTGCTCCAGACATTTTTACAACAGGTCAAGATACGTTTATGCATGAGATGTTAGAGTCAATCAATGCAGTCAATACTGCTGGTGAACAAACGGGTTGGGTCAAGCTGACTGAAGAAGAAATTGTGACATTAAATCCGGATGTTATCATTACTACTTATGGATTTTATGTTAAAAACCCTGCAGAAGGTGTATTGGGCCGTGCTGGCTGGGAAGAAGTACCTGCTATTAAAGCAGAGCAAGTCTATGATGTGAATAATGATACGGTTACAAGACCAGGACCACGATTAATTGATGGGGTTGAGACGCTTGCAAAGCTCATTTATCCGGAAATTTTTGGTGAATAAAATTGTTTGGATGTATATTTTTAGTGGAGTGTTTGTCCTTTGTACAGCACTCCTAGGTTTAGTAATTAGTAGTGTTCACTTTTCAATTGTGGTGATCATAGATGTATTATCGACAAAACTATTTGGTCTTACCATATTTGGTGAAGAGATTAAAAAGACAACAGAGACGATCATATGGGAAATTCGCTTACCACGTGTTTTATTAGCGCTTTTTGTTGGTGCCGCTTTATCACTTGCAGGGGCTGCCTTTCAAGGTTTATTACGAAACCCTCTAGCTGATCCTTATACGATTGGGGTTTCTTCAGGTGCTTCTTTAGGTGCAGTTATTGTACTTTATTTTCAAATTACACTATCATTCCTTGGAAGCTTTACACTACCGATTATTGCTATATTAAGTGGTTTTTTCACGATGCTTATTGTATTTGCTGTGACCCATTTGTCAAACCGAAAGCTTTCAATCGAGACGATTATCCTCTCCGGTATAATTGTGAGCTCATTTATTGGAGCAGTTATTTCACTTGTCATATCCTTAAGTTCACGAGAAGACACCAGGCAGATCTTATATTGGTTAATGGGGAATGTAGGAATGAGAGGCTGGAGTCATGTCAATTTAATTGTTCCCTTCTTTATTATTGGGGCTTTCCTATTATTAGTTCGTTCACGTGAATTAAATGCGTTTGCCCTTGGAGAAGAATCTGCTGAACATATAGGAGTAAATGTTCAGAGGGGCAAGATTTTTATTTTGGTTGGAGCATCTTTACTTACTGGTGCAGCTGTATCTGTATCTGGATCGATCGGTTTCGTTGGCTTGGTTATTCCTCATTTTATTCGTTTATTGATTGGTCCAAACCATAGGCATGTCTTGCCCCTATCGATGTTAGCTGGTGGGGGATATTTGATTCTTGCTGATCTGGTTGCACGAACAATTATTGCACCTAGCGAACTACCAATAGGTGTGATCACGGCTTTAATCGGTGCTCCAGTCTTTGCATTATTATTAATCAGAGAACGCGTCGGAAGGGGATAGACATGATTGACATAAGGCATTTATCAGGTGGCTATCATAAAACAACTATTATACAGGATATAACACTTACCATTGAGACAGGTAATTTCTACGCACTTATCGGTCCAAATGGAAGTGGAAAAACGACCCTTCTAAAGTTACTAACAGGAGTGTTACCAGTACAAGAAGGAACGATTACGATTTTTAATCAGAATCTTCATGACTATTCTGCACTAGAACGAGCAAAAATGATCTCCGTTTTATCCCAGGAAGCTCACGTTGAATTTGATTTTCTTGTTGAAGAAATTGTAATGCTAGGACGTTACCCTCACCAAAAAGGATTTTTAAAGAATATCTCCAAAAGAGACCGTCATGTAGTTGAAGAGGTGATGAAACAAACGGATGTATTTCATTATCGTAAACAACCATTTAAATGGTTAAGCGGTGGCGAGAAGCAGCGAGTTTTATTAGCGAAAGCACTAGTGCAAGAGCCAAAGATCCTTTTTTTAGATGAGCCTACAAACCATTTAGATATTAAACACACGGTAACGATGCTTCAGCATCTTAAGGATTATCAAAAGAAGCATAATCTAACGATTGTTGCCATTTTGCATGATTTGAATACAGCAGCTCTATTTGCAGACAAAATCGGATTACTGAACAGAGGAAAGTTAGTTGAGACAGGTAAACTATCTCTCTTACAAAATGAAGATCAGCTGATGGAAGTATATGAAGTCGCGATTAAGAGTAACTATCACCCCGTTATCCCAAAACCGCAAATTACTGTAATATCTAATCAAGAGGAACAACATCATCCAGGGCTAGAGTACGAATTAAAGCAAACGGACCACTATATCCATCTGCAATTTAATAGTGCTTTAAGAACAATATCTAATGGTGTTCTTGGGGAAGGTTTGCAGTGGAGTAAGAATTTTTGTAATTTTAATGTTAGAAAAGATTATAACTGTTCAAATCCTAAAAGGGATATTATCAGTTGGTTAAATCAAGAGGAGATCTCGGAATATGACACTGTTGGGATGATGACAGCAGTTAACCTTAACGATAAGAGTATTGTTCAAGAGGAATACGAAGGGGTTAAAATTCTAGCTGTTATAACAGCAGGTGTAGGAAATGCTGTTGATATCACAGGAAATACTACAGTTGATGCAAGCTCTCAAATCGGAACAGTAAATATCATGGTCTTTATCGATGCTCATTTGACGGATGGGGCGTTAGTAAACGCTGTACAATCTGTCACAGAAGCAAAAGTGAAAACATTTGTTGATTTACAGATTAAAGATTCTATTACTAGAACCATTGCAACTGGTACATCTACTGATAGCATACTCATTGCTACGACACAAAAAGGGGAACCTACACCCTATGCAGGATCGGGAACAGTTATTGGTAAAGGGATTGGTATGACAGTTTATAAAGCGCTGGTTGAAGCTGTGGGGAAATACGAGAAACGACGTGAATTACAACTATGAATATGTTTGATTTTCATTTTTATATGCTAGTAGGTGCAATTATTTTAGATTTATTAATCGGAGATCCAAAATGGCTTCCCCATCCGGTTATTATCATGGGAAGGGTGATAAGTTTCCTTGAGAAGATTTGGAATAGTGGGAAGTTACGAAAGATTAAAGGTATGTTATTAACTCTGACGATCGTTGGGGGAACTTTCTTTTGCGTTTATTTCTTACTTTATGTAGTCAATTTAATCCATCCATTTGCTAAGGTAATCATCGAAATCTATCTCATTTCCACAACGATTGCGATGAGGGGATTACATAAAGCAGGCAAAGAAGTGGCGATGCCTTTGTTACAAGGGGATCTTACTCTAGCTCGAAAAAGGTTGAGCTACATCGTTGGACGTGATACAGAGGATCTGCTAACTCAAGAAGTGGTTCGTGGAACAGTTGAAACGGTTGCTGAAAATACAGTTGATGCAATCATTGCTCCATTATGTTGGGCGCTTATTGGTGGAGCGCCAATGGCGATGGCCTATCGAGCAGCAAACACATTAGATTCAATGGTCGGTTATAAAAATGAAAAATATAACCAGTTTGGTTGGGCATCCGCAAGATTTGATGATGTAGTTAATTGGATACCTGCGCGGTTAACTTCCATCGTAATTTGGCTTTTTTCTTGGTTCGTTCCTAACTCTAATAAGTGGAACGCACTTGTTGTAACCGCACGTGATGCCAAAAAGCACCCAAGTCCTAATAGTGGCTGGCCGGAAGCGATGACTGCAGGGTTGTTAGGCGTTGTTTTAGGGGGAAAGAATAGTTACGAAGGTGTTGTCTCTTACCGAGCGGAGCTGGGCAATCATTATCGAAAGCTTCAGCCAAAAGATATTCAGACAACGATTATCTATATGCATGGTGCTTGGATTATGTTTGTCCTCATACTGTTCTTAGGTACTTTCAATCTATAGTGAAGAGAAGAAAGGCGTGATCAAGATGAAGTGGCCAGAGCACGGAGGTCAACCAAAGAAAATTCTAGAGTTAAAAGGAATGAAGAAAGATGATATATACTTCGACTTTAGTGCAAATATTAATCCACTAGGACCTCCAGTTGCGTTAAAAGAAAGCTTTATAGAAGCCTTTAACCAATTCGAAAGGTATCCTGATCCAGACTACCAAGAAGCTACGAAGTTGGTTGCTGATCATGAAGGGTTAAAGCAAGAACAAGTACTCTTAACAAATGGCGGTTCTGAAGCGATCTTCCTCGTTGCACAACAGTTTACGGAAAAAAAAGCGTTAATTATAGAGCCAACATTCTCTGAATATGAAAGAGCTTGTCGTGTGTATCATCTATCAGTATCTCATCTTTCTCTTCAACTAGATCACAGCTTTTCGTTTCCACTTGAAAAGGTCTTATGCAAAATGGAAGAGGTAGATGTTGTATTTTTATGTCGGCCGAATAACCCAACAGGTACTGTTGTCGATCTAGATGATATCAAAGCAATGCTTGAAAAAGGTATTGAATGTCAAACAACGATCGTTGTCGATGAGGCATTTATACACTTTTTACCTTCACAAATTGCTGACTTAGCATTTTTAATTGATAAATTTTCAAATTTAATATTACTTAGATCTTTGACTAAAATTTATTCAATTCCAAGTTTACGACTTGGTTATGTTATCGCTAGACCAGAAATGGTTTCCCAATTGAAGAAAAAACAGATTCCTTGGAGTGTAAATGGAATCGTTACTTCATTAATACCAAGTTTAGTTACTCAGGAATTATTTATCGATGAAACGAAAGCTTGGTTGCAAAGACAGCTAAAACTTTTAACATCCGAACTTTCAAGATTAGGGTTTTATTATTCTCCTACTCTTGTTAACTTTTACTTGTTAAAGGATCTTGAACAAAATGCAGATAATGAACAACTATTTCTTTATTTACTAGAGAATAAAATTATTCCAAGACATACTCATACATTTAGAGGGCTTGATGGCAATTATTTACGTTTAGCTGTTCGAAGCGAAGATGAAAATAATTATTTACTTCAAATGTTAAGTCAGTGGAGAGAAAAAACATGCTAACGTTTATCTCCGGAGGGGCTCGTTCAGGAAAAAGTACTTTTGCAGAAAATTATGCACTTCGATTTAGACAGGAACTTAATGACAGAAATGATAAAACATTGCTATATATAGCCACCGCAGAACGAACAGATAGTGAAATGGATCAAAGAATTGAACGGCATATAGAAGAGCGTGAATCAGTTTGGCATACAATTGAGGCCCCGCTTGATATAACAAATGTATTACATAACGTAAAGGGAGGAGAAGTCATTTTATTGGACTGCCTGACTGTTTGGTTAAATAACATGATGTACAAGGGAAAAGCTAATTTGCTGATGATGCAAAATGAAGTTTCACAATGGATTCAACTAACACATCAAAAACAACTAGAATTGATTGTTGTATCAAATGATGTTAACGAAGGAATACCCATTGACAATCTGTTTATTCATCAATACATCTATAACCTCGAAAAGGTTCACCGTCTTTTGACTTCTAAGGCAGACAGTGTTTATCAGGTTGTCGGAGGAATTCCGATTAAATGGAAAGGCTGATCAGGATGAAGCAATTCGTTCAAGGATTTATTTTAGCATTGCAATTTTTAACACGTATCCCTATTCCTATTATATGTCCATGGGAAAAGCAATCAATAAAAGGAGCACTTACATCCTTTGGTCTTGTTGGTTTAATCATAGGGTGTATTTTGGCACTGGCCCTTACGATCACAGACTTGGTATTTCCTGTATGGATGAGCAGTCTATTTATCGTAACACTTTGGGTGTTTTTAACAGGAGGATTACATTTAGACGGATTAATGGATGTGGCTGATGCGGTCGGCTCAAATGCTCCTTTTGAGAAAAAGCTTGAAATCATGAAAGACCCACAAGTAGGAAGTTTTGCGGTACTCACAGTTATTTTCCATCTTTTATGGAAAGCAGCATTCGTTTATGGCTTATTTATTCAGACTGGTTTGGAACATCACCTGTTACTCTTCTGTGTCATCTTGATCCCTGCATGCAGCCGATTAATCCCTCTTTTCTTGTTATATTATGTACCGGTTATAAAGCAAGAAGGGCTGGCCTATCAATGGAAGCAACATATATCCGTTCGCGAGATTATCATAGGAACGGCAATTGTCTTTACCTATACACTACTATTTCCTTATATGTTTTTTATCTTCTTGTCTTACATCGTCTATTTCTTCTTCATGCGTAATTGGATTTTGAAAAACTTTAAAGGGATGAACGGAGATATTCTAGGTGCTTCGATCGAAGGAGGAGAATTATGGGGACTCTTAATGCTATGGATATATACTTGGTTCGTCATGGGGTAACAAAATGGAATGTTGAAAAACGATACTTAGGTCAATCGGATGAACCATTGATTGATCAAGAATGTAATAAGCTAAATCCATTAAGAAATGAACTTGAAAACATCTCTTTTAATTTCTGCTATTCCAGTGACCTTAAACGATGCACAGAAACATTTCGCTATTTACTTCCACATGAACGTGTTTGTTTAGATTCTAGGTTAAGGGAACTTCACTTTGGAGATTGGGAAGGCTTAACCTATGAGAACCTTAAAACTGATCTAAACTATCAGGTGTGGTTAAAAGATTGGGAGAAGAAAGCCCCTCCAAACGGGGAATCGTTAATCCAGTTAAACAATAGAATCAATGCTTTTTTGGTAGAACTTCTTACACTAAATGAATTTACAGATAATCATAACAAAGTACTAATCGTCACCCATGGAGGAGTCATTCGTTCTATTATGCAAAGGTTCAAGCTAACGAAGATGTTTTGGGATTTACATGTTCAACATGCAAAAGGATATAGATTGTCACTTCAACATCAAAGGGGGAGATGGATTTGCAACTCGTGGTCGGTGGTGCCTATT
Source organism: Bacillota bacterium (assembly GCA_051750265.1). Taxonomy (GTDB): domain Bacteria; phylum Bacillota; class Bacilli; order Bacillales; family Bacillaceae; genus Metabacillus. The sequence goes on from JBNJJO010000016.1 coordinate 80,716, forward strand.
CAGGAAAAAGAAAATTAGTTCGAGATCAATATGATGAAATAATATGGCACAGTGCTTATGATGATGCCCCGTTAAGGAACTGGAAAGTTAAATTCACTACAAGCGCGATGATCGTTTTAGAAGGATGGGAAGAATGGATTAAGTTTGAATTGTCTACATACTCAACCATTGATGAAGTGAAAAGAAACTTTTATAAACTGATCGATGAGATAAGTGAGTTAGAGAAGAAGTATGGTAAGCCAGTTATTTTCATTATGTTGGAAATGGGAAGAGGCATTGTACCATTGATAGAAGAGGAGCGGAACTTGCGAGACGTAGCTGGTTGGGTGCTTCAATATGCAGCGAATAAGGCTGATACTGTACAATACTGTTGGCATGGTTTAGTTAAAACAATAAAATAGATATAGGGTTCATTTTACGTCTTGGAATGTCACATACAGAGTTTCCGACTACCACAGCTATTATTGAAAAGTTATATCAACGGTGTAAATAAAGAAAATCCCCATTCTACATTCAGTAGAGTGGGGATTTTCTAATTTGTACGTTTATAAAAAATTAAGATAATGTATGTATGGAATATAATTTTAGGTCGACTTCCAACGAGAATATTTACCCCAGTTTGTCCAAGACCTTCACTAATATAAAATGGTTTTACATTGTAGTAATGCAACTTTTTTACCATCTTCATTCGAACCAGTTTTCCCATCTTGATTAAGTGTATGGTTTAGGCCAATGAATTTGTCCACCGTGAAAATGCCCTGACAAAAGGTAATCAAAATGAAAATCTTTCATTTCTAACACAATATTCGGATCATGTGTTAATACTAAATTATAGCCATTCTTCAACCCTTTATAGGAATGAAGAAGGTTGCTTCGTTTTGTACTATAATCATCGATCCCAATAATATTAAGCTTTTTACCTTTAACCTCGATTGTAGAATGCTCATTTTGTAACGTTTTACAGCCATTTTCCTCTAAAGTTTTCTTTTAACGTGTGATTTTTTTATTGAGAAATCGTCATAAGGAGCTTGATTCTAGTTTACTCACTTGATTAACCACGTATGTTTTTAGAAGAAAAATTCTTCAAAAGAGTCGAATAAATTTTTCGTTTTTATACATTCTATTATTGTTACTAAATTATAGGAGGAACTACCATGACAGTCGTAAAACAAGTTAAAACAACGTTAGCTGGATTAAAAAGCGCACAAGCTAGTTTCGAAACATTTGCATTAGGTACTGAAAATCAACAAGCTAAGACTCTTTACGAGAATGCTGCTAAGCAAACGCAGTCCGTTATTGATAGTATTCAACCTCGCATTCAAGAGATCGAACAAGAAGAGCCTCAATACAAACAGTAAAAATAATAATTAAAGGGTTGGTTCTAAACCAACCTTTTTTCAAATGAAGAATAATGTATTTAATATGAAACATGGGAGAACGGTGATTACACATATTTTGTTGGTCTAAATGATTGAATCTGGATGTAATAGTACAATTATTAACAATGAAACAAACAATCTAAAAATGCTAATCTAACTTCTCGAGTTCTAACACTATTTTTTATCTTATGATTGAGCACTTTATGAATTGAATAGTATCTTCTGTTATTTTTTTTATCGTTTTCGATTTCTTTTAAACGAAATCGATCGACTAGATTACTATCAGTAGCAATAAAAAGCTCTACTTGCTCTATTTGGTGGTGCAGGTTCATCAGTTCTAGTTACCGGATTTGGAAACGCAGGGATTTCAGCAGCTATTGAACATAGAACTGAAAGGGCTTGTCCTTGGTGTATGCAGTTGGACAGACCGCTTTACAAATCAAAATATAATAGTGTATCCAATCATTTTTAATCATAATTGGCGAAATTTGCTTAAAAGTCTTCATAAGAAACCAGGACAGACCTGAATTTAATTTCGACTCTTTAATGTCCATACATGCCCTTGTCATTCGCAATACCCTTAAATTCCCAATTTTACTTTACATAATCACCATTTAATAAAGAAATATTATAATTGATTAGATATTAAACGAAAAGAAAGAAGGAATTTTAAAATGACAGTAGCAGCACAAGTAAAGCAAACTTTAGCAGGATTAAAAAGCGCACAAGCAAGCTTCGAAACCTTTGCACTAGGTACTGATAATGAACAAGCAAAACAACTTTACCAACAAGCTGCTCAACAAACTCAAACGATTGTTGACAGTATTTCTCCACGTGTTCAAGAAATTGAACAAGAAGAACCTCAATACAAACAATAATAACAATAAAAAGGGTTGGTTGGCCTGACCAACCTTTTTTAAACTTCATTTTATGGATAGAAACGGACAGGTGATTTTATGAAAGATAAGAAGAAAATAGCAAACATTGTCCTTGTTTTTATAGTGTGTATCGGACTTGGCTCAGGGTGTACCGGAAATCAGAATCAATTTGCCAATAACAATGATGCAAATATCGTAAAGGTACATACAAGCAAGCCAATCGATCAATCTGTTTCAAATCAAGCGAAAGAAAAGGTAATAAAAGAAGAAGAGATATCAGATGTAAAGGCTGTAAATACCGATAAAGAGCTGTTATTGGCGGTAAAGGTCAACCAATTTGATCGGTTTCGATTAAAGAAAATCGAAAAGAAAGTAAAAGAAGAATTAGAAAAAACGTATCCGGATTATAAAATTCTCGTCTCGACTGATTCAAAAATGTATTTGGAACTGGAACAATTAGAACAAAAGTTGCAAAAAGATAAGACAAAGAAAAAAAATTTAAAAAAGGATTTTGACAATATCAAAAGCCTAATGAAGGAAAAAGCATGACGTTAGAAGGGGAGTAGACATGTCAAATAAGCGAAAGAAACAATTAACACCTGTCCAACAGGAATATCAGACCCTCGAAGATGATCTTGAAATAAAAAGACCTGTATTTAAGAATTGTATAAAAGCTTTTCTAACAGGCGGGATCATTTGCCTAGTCGGACAGGCCATTCAAATGTTTTATATCTATTATTTTGATTTTACAGACCAAACAGCTGGGAATCCAACGGTTGGTACCCTAATTTTCATCTCTATGCTTCTTACAGGTTTTGGAGTCTATGATCGAATCGCCCAATTTGGAGGGGCTGGTTCTGCTGTTCCAGTTACTGGATTCGGAAACGCCGTCATATCAGCGGCCATTGAACATCGAACCGAAGGATTTGTGTTGGGTGTAGGCGGTAATATGTTCAAATTAGCTGGTTCCGTAATTTTGTTTGGTGTCTTTTCCGCATTTGTGATTGCAACGATCAAAACGATACTTATACAGTGGGGTGGTTTGTGATGTTAATGGGTCATCGCACATGGGTCTTCGACCAAAAGCCTGTCATTATCTCCACCGGAACGGTCGGTGGACCATTTGAAGCAGACGGATTACTTGCTGAAGATTTTGATATCCTCCATTCTGACTTATGGCTTGCGCAAGATTCCTACGAGAAAGCCCATAAAGTTCTACTCGAAGAAGCCTGTCAAAGAGCCATCGAAAAAGCCAAGCTTCAAAAGGAGCAAATTCAGTTTTTCCTTGGAGGAGACCTTATCAATCAGATTACTCCAACAAGCTTTGCTTGCCGAACACTAGGGACCCCTTATCTAGGATTGTTTAGTGCCTGTTCAACCTCAATGGAGGGACTGGCGCTGGGTGCCTATCTTATAAACACAAAAGGAGCCAATTATTTGTTAACGGGAGCTTCAAGTCATAACACTTCGGTTGAAAAACAGTTTCGTTATCCGACTGAGTACGGTGGTCAGAAACCACCTACAGCACAATGGACGGTGACAGGTGCTGGAGTCGCATTGTTAAGTGATTCTGGAGAGGGACCACTTGTTACGTCTGCTACGATTGGTCGTGTCATTGATATGGGAATGACAGATCCCTTTAATATGGGAGGAGCCATGGCTCCAGCTGCAGTCGATACGATTGAGGCCCATTTAACCGAACGCAATCTTGATCCTTCTTACTATGATTTGATTGTAACGGGGGACCTCGGTCAAATTGGACACGAGGTTTCACTTGAATTATTTAAAAAACATGGAATCCCTATACGTGAAGAACAGTATCAAGATTGTGGGTTAATGATTTACCGGGAAGGGCAGCCGGTCCTAGCAGGAGCAAGTGGTCCAGGTTGTTCAGCAACGGTTGTTTATGGTCATTTGTTAAACCGTATGAAAAAGGGTGAATTTAAACGAATGTTGGTTGTAGCGACAGGGGCTTTATTGTCGCCCTTAAGTTTTCAGCAAAATGAAACGATTCCTTGTATCGCTCATGCGGTGTCGATAGAATACGGAGGTGAATAACGATCATGATTTTCTTTTGGGCCTTTGTCGTTGGTGGATTGATTTGCGTCGTCGGGCAAATTATGTTTGATGTGTTTAAACTCACACCAGCTCACACATTAAGTACATTCGTTGTCATTGGTGCCCTTCTTGATGGATTTGGTTTATACGAACCGTTCATCGACTTTGCAGGAGCAGGAGCTACGGTCCCGATTACAAGTTTTGGAAACTCCCTTGTACACGGAGCAATGGCAGAAGCAGAAAAACATGGCTTAGTTGGTGTTATTTCAGGGATGTTTGAAGTGACAAGTGCAGGTATTTCAGCTGCCATAATTTTCGGAATGATTGGCGCTTTGCTTTTTAAACCAAAAGGATAGGAGTATGTAGGATGACAATTGCATCACAAGTTAAACAATCTCTTGCCAGCTTGAAAGGGATAGAAGCTGATTTATCTAGTTTAGCGTTACGAACTCAGGACAATAAATCAAAGCGCACCTTGCATGATACCATGATGGTCGTGGATGAAGTGGTGACAGATTTAAAAAAACGAGTTGGGGAATTGGAACGAGAAGAGTTTCAATACAAAGGTTTTTGAGATCATTCATTTTTTTACAGGAGGTGTTAAGCAGTGCCTGAATGGTTAGATGTAGTTGTGCGGTCATTAATTTTTGTAGTTGTCCTATTTTTGATTACAAAGTGGTTAGGGAAAAAGCAACTTTCCGAACTTTCTTTCTTTGAATATGTCACCGGTATTACCATTGGAAGTATTGGTGCAGAAGTTGTTATGGGACTAGAGAAGAACATGTTTAATGGGATAATTGGAATTGTGATTTTTGCGGCAATGCCCTTTTTAGCCGGTTTGCTTTCCTTAAAAAGCAAAGTCTTTCGTGATTTTATAGAAGGGAGAGCAACTGTTTTTATTAAAGATGGGAAAATCATGGAGGATAATTTAAAAAAGGAAAAATATACAACCGATGAGTTGCTGGAATTGCTTCGAAAGAAAGATGTCTTTAAGGTAGCTGATGTGGAATTTGCGGTTTTAGAGCCAACTGGAGATCTAAGTGTTATGTTGAAGAAAGAAAACCAACCTTTGACCGCAAAAGATGTAAACTTGTCCGTTGCTTCCGTTAAGGAACCGCAAACCGTCATTATGGATGGAGAAATCTTTGATGAACCACTTTCCACAATTGGCCGAAACAGAAATTGGTTAAAAACCGAACTTGAAAAACAAGGGGTAACGATTGAAAATGTCTTTCTTGGCCAGGTGGATTCTTACGGACAATTAACCATTGACCTTTTTGATGATAAACTAAAGGTCCCGTCCCCTCAAGAAAAGCCATTAATCCTTGCGACAATGAAAAAATGTCAAGCGGACTTGGAGTTGTTTGCTCTTGGAACTGAATCAAAGGATGCCAAGCAAATGTATAGTCAAAATAGTGATAAATTACAAAAAGCCATTGATAAAGTGACCCCTATTTTAAAAGGATAATGGTTGAATCTTTTATATTGTGATACAGCATCAAAAAAGTGATATCTTTTTTAAATACCAGAGAGGTGCTTATAAAATGTACAACTTACGTTTTGGTCGTAATAATAGATCGATGTTTAGAAATAGACGTTAAAATAGAGGCACCATGCTTTCTTTATTAGGTTTAGGAGTGGTGCTATCGGGACTTATGGAAAATCAAGAGGACGCGGTAATGGAGTGATACAAACAACGGTACAACCTTTTCTAAATAGGTTTAAATCATAGATAAAAGTAAAGTTTTTTTCCTAAGGCTCTTTTCTAAAAGTTTGTTGCTCTAGGACCTGTAAAAATCGGCATTTGGATTTTTACTATACTCTTTAAATCCATATTAAAAGAATATTTGGAAGTAAATGAGCGAAAAGAGCACGAAGACAGGTTAAATACGTAAAGTAGAGCTATATACGAAAAACAACAATCTTTGCGAAAACAGCCTTTCCTAACAATAAAATTGGATTCTAAACCTCGAATTACTTACCCTATATATCTTAGGAATTAAGGAAGGGTTTCAGTTATAAATGAAAAATCAAAACGAAGCATCTTTTCACTGAGCTTCGTTTTTTAATTAAATTTCTAAAGACAATAAAAGAAAAAACTGTAATGTTAGATGGTTTCAAATCCAAGTTTTTCAGCATAGAAAGTTCCTCAACCGCTTTCAATTGCTAATTTCTTAACTATAATGAAATTCTAAATTTTAAAAAGAAATCTAATAAGGGTGTAAATCGTGAAAAAACGAGTCTTGATACTATCAGAAGCCTTTGGTGATGGTCATACAAAAGCTGCAGAAGCGTTAATGCAAGGAATTTCTCATCTTGCTCCTTCAGTCTATTCACAAATATTCGAGGTAGGACAGGTGCTTCATCCTTTTACCACGAATCTTATAGTTAATTCCTATTTAAAAATGATCGTCCATTCTCCTTCATTATGGAGAAGAATCTATCTTTATAAATATAACAGGCCACTTTCCAATTGGAAAAAATATGTCATTCACCAGTTGGTTCATAGGCACATTGAAGTTATTCTTGATAATGAAAAACCACACCTTATCGTCTGTACTCACCCATTTACCAGTTCAACTGCATGTAGACTAAAGTCAATGGGTTATTCGTTTACTCTTTGCACTATTGTAACAGATTTTCATGTTCATGGAGCATGGGCTCAATCTGAGGTCGATGTTTATATGGTTTCAAATATAGACGTATATAAACAATTAATAGATATGGGAATTCAAGAGAATCGTATTGCCATTACTGGCATGCCTATAAGGTCAAATTTTTGGGTTCGAAATAATAAACATGAGATGAGGAAAAAATTAAAATTAAAAGATATTCCTACCATATTTATTATGGGAGGTGGATTAGGATTAGGAGGAATCCGTCAACTTGCCCATGAGCTTTTAAAATGGAAAGAAAAAATTCAGGTTATCATTTGTGCTGGGAACAATGAATTATTAAGAAGTTCCTTTTTAAGAGATGAAAGGTTTCATCATCCCAATATTCATATACTAGGGTTTGTTGAAACTATTGATGAATGGATGGAAGCTACAGATTTAATCATTACTAAACCAGGTGGCTTGACTTGTTTTGAGGCATTAGCGAAAGGCGTTCCTTTAATTATATATCAACCAATACCAGGGCATGAAGAAAAAAATTGTGACTTTTTAGTAAATAATCAGTTGGCTATAAAAGTTAATGATATTAAAAATATCGATTATTTACTAGAAAAATTGCTCTTTTCGTCTAATGAGATAGATCGTGTATATAAAAAAGCTAAAGAATTTCAGGAAAATATAAAACCATTAGCAAGTGCAGACTTTATTGTTAATTATCTTCTGTAGGGATTTATATAGTAAAAGTAAGTGGATAATTAACCATCAAGATTAGAAAATCTTGGCTTGTTGCCAAGTCCTAATGGCGAAAGCCTTAGTTTTTCTTATACTATCTTCATTAAGATATAAATTCTGGTGATAGTACAAAAAAGATTTTTCAAATCCTTCATGGCTTTCTATGCTTTCTCTTTTCACTGTAAGATAATGTGGCTTTTAACGGTAAATGATCAGAAGATTTTAGTGTTTTTGTTATAACTTCTGCTTCAATAACCTGTAGTTCAGGACTGACAAATATGTAATCCAACCTCATCTTTGGACGAAGCGATGGATAAGTGTAACCTGGTCCCTTTCCTGAAACATGCCAAGTATCTTGAACTTTATCGGTTAAATTTCTCCAACCTCTTGATCCAGGTCTCATATTCCAATCTCCCATGATAATAATGGGATGGGGATAATTATGAAGTTGATTTTTGATAAAATCAGTTTGCTTTCTATGGAGAAAGGGGTTAAGACTTAAATGAGTAACCATTATTTGATATAACTGTTTATTTATTTGAATTGTTGCGTCAAGCAATGACCTTCCTTCAATTAGTCCAGATATATAATTAAATGAATGGCTCTTTTTTGTAACTATTGGATATCTTGACAGAAGAGCATTTCCGTATTGACGTACTGCAGTTAAGTTTTTAGATTTTATAGATAGAGACGGACTGAAAAAGTGCTCTGTATTTAACTGTTTTGCAAGCCAACTAGTCTGATCTTCAAAGAGACTTCGCTTAGAAAAATGTTTATCCACCTCATTAAGACCGATAATATCAGCATCACTTTTTTCAATTACTTCGGCTATTCTGGAAAGATCTACTTGTTTATCAATCCCTTTGCCGTGATGAATGTTAAAGGTCATTACTTTAATTTCCATTAAACTCGCTCCTCTATTATATTAGTCTATTTTTCTTGTTGCTAATTACATAAAGAACATTAATTTATAACAATTGATATAGATAACGTATAATTTACTCGTTTTTTATGCAACCTAGTTTTAGGAAAAATTACCATGACAGTTGTAAAAGAGGTTTACAAACTACTTGATCAGATAACATAAAAATCATCTAGGATAGACACTTTCTGATAAATGACTCTCCCTCTTTTAACAGAGCAGCGGACACTTTTCAATTCGCTTAAAAGTTTCATGATGTGTAAATGTATTTTTACCAATTTGTCATTTTTTTTATTAATGTTCCGTCACTAGTACATCTTTCCCTTTATTTTAGTTAACCGTACACGGAAAATTCCTGAGTGACAATCAATGTATTCTAATTTTGTTAATAAGTAATATAAAGGATCGAGTATATTCCAAAATGAAAGAAAATAGCTCCGCATATTCCTAACCTCCTTATCTAATTTGTCATTATTACTTGAAAATTATAATTGAGAAAAAATGAGTAAAAAAATAATTTTTCCTATCCATTTAGGAATGTATTTTTTGAAAGGAAGAGATGCATATGACTTTAAATTCATCAGGGAAGAAACGCATTATAATGCTTTTAGTTGATACATTAATGGATCTAACTTTACAGGAAGCGATCAAAAATGGAAAAGCTCCTGCACTTAAATTTTTTATTGAAAATGGCTATAACATTCCAAACCTTGTAAGTGCATTTCCAACAATGTCTGTCAATGTAGATAGTACATTATTAACCGGTGTTTACAGTGATCAACATAAAGTTCCGGGGTTAGTTTGGTTTAACAAAAATGAAAATAGAATAATCAATTATGGAGGTAATGCTAGAGAGCTTATAAAATTAGGGTTAAAGCAGGCAATGGAAGATATCTTTTACAATTTAAACCATAACCATTTAAGTAAAAAACATAAGACGATTCATGAAATTTTGATGGAGCAAGATATTCAAACTGCATCCATAAATACTTTATTATATAGGGGAAATCAGTCTGTACAAATAACATTTCCTCGTCTTTTATCATTGGTTACAGGGATGAGAAGGAAAATATTTGCTTACGCTCCAACTATGTTTTCCTACGGATCTATGGCAAAATTGAATCCATCAAAAAAGAATTCCTTTTTTTTTCAGAAGTATGGTTTTAATAATAAATTTGCAGCCAAAGAAGTGAAATATCTCATCGAAAAGGATCTACTTCCGGCACTTACAATAGCTTACTTTCCTGATTTAGATCAACGCATACATAAAAAAGGAAGAATGGATATTAAAGGAATTGAAAAAGTAGACATGCAACTTCAAAATATCCTCAACGCTTATCCTACGTGGGAAGACGCTTTAAAGAATAACATTTGGGTTATTCTAGGGGATAATGGTCAAGCATGGATTGAAAATGATCGTAAAGTAGCATTGATTGATTTGAGAAAATTGTTGGAATCATATCGAATTCCAAAATTAAAGGCCGGAGTTACCTCATCAGACGAAGTTATTCTATGTACAAATGAAAGAATGTGCTTTATTTATACCCTTGATTTTGATCGAGTACCTTTAGAAAAACTTGCAAATACGTTACAAAAAGATGAAAGAATCGATGTTATTGCTTGGAAAAAAGATAATTCAATCCTGGTAACTTCCGGAATGCAGACTGGTCAGCTAATTTTTAGTCCTTCGGGGGATTTTATGGATGATTACGGACAATCTTGGTCAATAGAGGGCGATAAAGAAATATTAGATCTAACAATAATTGGAAACAATATTAGTTATGGAGCATATCCTGATGCTTTAGCAAGACTTTATACAACATTTTTTTCGCATGAAGGGGATTATCTTGTTGTAAATGCAAAACCGGGATATGAGTTTTTAGCCGAATCATCTCCTACTCATGTTGGAGGAGCTAGCCACGGAGGATTGCATGAACAAGATTCACTTGTTTCAATGATTGTAACCGGAACAGATACAAAACCGAAAAATTTACGAATTTTAGATTTAAAAGATTGGATTCTATCTTTAATTTAGGAAAAAAACCGACCCAGTTTTTAAACATCACATAAAACAAAAGAATTAAAATTACCAGCACTATTTTTTGTGGATTTAATACACACTATGATTGGCTCCAAAAAAATAGGAAATAGGAGGCAATAAGTATGAACAATGTAAACCCTCTTTTTTCATTAATAAGAGGAAGAAGAAATCTACGCTTCTTTAACATTTTTGGAAATAGGAGAACGAATAAAGGTAGCATGATTTTATGGTCATTAATGGGTTTAACGACAGTAGGAATAATCGGAAGTCGTAATACAAGGTGGGTGCAAAATATTCAAGAAAGTTTTAACAACCTACGAAATAATTCGAGAATACCATTACAAAATCAAGTGAATTTTGCAAATGAATTTGCTGAAGAAATAACACCAGAGTTTAAGAAGAACGAGAATAATCAGTAGTGATTCTTTTTCAATGGGGCTATCTCAAATAAAGGAGATAGTTCCTTTTTATGATAAATTATAACTAGAATGTACCTTAACCAATTAAAATTACTATTTTAGATTAACATCTTCTAAACGAAATTAGTAAATTGTTCATCAAAGCATTCTTTTTACATAATCCATCATCCAAATTAGGGCTAAGGCTTTTTTAGTTACTTAAACATTATGTTTGATGTGTATATTAACGTTGCCTATTAGTTGAAGAACAAAAAGAAATTTCTTGAACATTATCGCTTTGAAAATGTATTGTACCCGTTTTATAGTATTCCCCAATGTATGAATAAATGATATTTTCTTATGCTTAGGTCGAAAACCGATTTAAGAAGGGATAACGAATGACTGAACAAAATCGATCTGCCATTGACCAATGACGCAATAGAACAAAATGGTTGAAGCAACTGGTGATGCAGCAAAAAATGCAATGAATGCTGTTAAAGATGCTGGAAAGCAGTAGTTGAACGAATTTCCGACGCAGTTAAAGATGTTACAGCAAGGTGATTTTTTACAGTCTTTGTAGTAATAATGATAAATAAAAGAAATTTAAGTATGGAAAGGTTTATGTAATGAATGTGTAATTAACTTATATAAAAACCTTGAATATCAATTATACAATCGTCTATTGGAAAAGTTATTATTTCTGACAACTAGTGAAAAAGTTAATTGATCAAGTCATGGTTATATCCTTAAGCTCATCTTTTAAAGGTGAGCTATTTAAGTTACAGATGATTAGATTATATCCATAAAATTCTTGAACGGATAATGGTATGATGTTTAACTAGCCCCTTTTAAGAGTGATGAATGATCACGTTTATTTAGGTGGGTTTTTTCCTAAGTAACAAAAAATGTATGTTCAAATAAAGACTAAAGAAACGTTTTAGGTACATATTAAAATTGTGATTTACCAACATTAAAAATATGGAGGCTAAAATAATGACATACAAATGGCAACTTTCTATTCTGTCTGCTTTGCTTTCGGTAAGTTTTTTATCAGCATGTAATCTTGGTAATAACGAGATAAATGAGCCAGAAGAAGTAGATTATCGTCCGGTACGTTATGACCGTGAAAATAATTTAAATAATGATAATAATGACTTTCTTGATAATAATCGAACGAATGACAGAGACCTTGACCCAACTGAGATGTTGGACAGAGATAATGAACTTGACTTTAATAACAGGGGTCCAGATTTAGATTTAGACCCAAGAGATGTACGTAAACAAGGTGAACCTGATACACCATTAAACATGGATGAAGAAGAACCAGACCTAGATGAAGAACTATCTGAAGAACGAAGAGGTAATTAACACCCCCAACAAATAAATTTTTTCTGGTTGATCCAGTGAACACGCAAAGTAGAACAAAAAAACAAAAACTAATATTAACATAGCGACTATATGGTCGTATACAATTTTAGGCTATATTTCACGTAAGGATCAACAGAAGATTATGCTGTTCCCGGAGATCTAAACTTTAAAAAAAGAAAAGAGAAAACGAAAGAATATTTATTAGTACTAAGGTCAAGATATATAAGTAATTTCAAAAAAGGAAAAAAGGAGAGATAATAATGGCTCAAATTGATGTGAATCAATTAAATCAAGCTAAAGCGAATGTAACTCTAACCCAAAATTTATTAAATCAAGCAATTGAAAAGTCTTCTTCAGACCCAACTTTGGCTCAGGAAGCAATCAAACAAGCTGCTTCTGAAATCGCACTAGCTCAAACAGCTGTTAGTCAAGTTCAGAGTGCATTTCTAGCTCAACAAGCAGAATATAAAGACTAAAAAAACGGTGAATTTGCTTGAACTAGCCTATGTATTTGAAACCCTTTACCATTATTGGTGAAGGGTTTTGTATTTGATATAATGATTTTTAAAATGAGTGTTTCTAAATTAATAAAAGTGAATTGTTTTTAATAATGTGAATATATATATAATTCAGCAAAGAATATATTGACTAATGAAAGGGTTTTCAAATATAATACATTTGTAGACTATAATAATAAACAACGTTTTATAATATAAAACAAATTGAATTACCTATACTCTAGCTGCAATTAACGTTGTTTTTTATCTCTGTATTTGTTAAAGCGATAAAAAGGGGGTGCATCATAAGTAAAACTAATACAATAACCAACAAAGAAGATTTTTTAAAGGAACTAGTGGATATTCGTAAGATTGGTTATTCACGTGATAATCAAGAAAATGAACCAGGCGTTAACTGTGTAGCAATCTCTATTTATGATTATACAGAAAAAGTTGTTACGGCAATAAGTATTTCTAGTCCAGTTATGCGCTTTAATGAAAAAGAAAAGTTTCTGCATATCGAGCTATTAAAAAGGAGCTCGGGCATTGTCAAAGAAATTAGGATATGGCTATGAGAAGAAAAAGGAATAATACATATATTCCAATGCACTTATATCAAAACTTAGTTTTATAATATAAAACAAATGGAGGAATAAAGATGAGAATTATTCGATTTGAGGAGAAACAGACAAAAAAACCAATCCTTGCAGTAGTGAAAGATCAAAATGAAATTTATTCACTTCCTTATAATAATCTGTTAGAGGTAGTAGAACAGTCAAAAAATAGAAATTTGACTACAATTGAACTAATAAATGAAATCATAAAAGATAGCTTACCGATAAATGATCGTTTTGAAGAGTTAAATCTACTTGTTCCGATTGAAGCACCGGAAGTTTGGGCATCAGGAGTAACCTATCTAAAGAGCAAGGAAGCTCGAAATTTTGAAGCGACAGATGGAAAACTTGATGCAATAACTTTTTATGATAAAGTGTATGATGCTGTGAGACCGGAAATCTTCTTTAAATCAACAAAAGAACGGACGATTGGACATAATGATGATCTTTTCTTAAGAAGTGATTCTAATTGGCAAATACCAGAACCTGAACTAGGTCTTGTGCTTAATAGTGATGGTGAGATTCTTGGATATACAATAGGCAATGACATGAGCTGTCGAGATATAGAAGGTGAAAATCCACTATATTTACCACAAGCAAAGGTATGGTCTCGTTCATGTTCAATTGGTCCAGCTATACTTCTTGCTGAATCAGTTGATGATCCTTATCAATTTGAAATCTCGTGTAAAATTTACCGTAATGAAGAACTGACATTTGAAGGATCCGCAAGTACGAATCAATTAAAACGCCGTTTTGATGAGTTGGTTAGCTTTTTAAAAAGGGATAATATCCTTTTTCCTGGCACGGTCTTACTAACAGGAACATGTATTGTTCCCCCAAATGAATTCACATTAGTTGATGGTGATCGGATTGAAATTGAGATTTCAGGAATTGGAAAATTGAATAACTTAGTGAAAAGTCAGGTCGTAGAAGTATTAAATAAATAGATTTGCAACCCTTTGTCTGAATTTTGAAAATGAAATACTACTATTAATCGTTAATACGGGAGGAATCACAAAATGGTAACAAAAACAGATGTTAAAACTTACCTGAATTTTGTAAAAGGTACATGGGTGAAATCAACCAATTCAGCAGTTGACGCAAGCATTAATCCAGCAGATCGTAATGAAGTGATTGGGTATGTTCAGAAATCTACACGTGAAGATTTGAATGAAGCGGTTGTAGCAGCAACTGAAGCACAAAAGACATGGAGAAAGCTATCTGGAGCAGAACGAGGAAACTACTTGTATAAAGTAGCTGATATTCTTGAATCTCGAATTGATGACATTGCAAAAACGATGACACTTGAAATGGGAAAAACACTCCCAGAGGCAAAAGGCGAAACTTCTCGAGGAGTAGCTATCTTACGTTATTATGCAGGAGAAGGAATGAGAAAGGTTGGCGATGTGATTCCATCTACAGATGCAGGAGCACTTATGTTTACAACACGCACACCACTTGGTGTGGTTGGTGTTATTACTCCTTGGAATTTCCCTGTAGCTATTCCTATTTGGAAAATGGCGCCTGCACTTATTTATGGTAATACCGTTGTCCTGAAACCAGCTCAGGAAGTGGCAGTAACAGCAGCAAAAGTGATTGAATGTTTTGAAGAAGCAAAGTTGCCAAATGGTGTTATTAATATGGTTACAGGGGCAGGTTCTGTGATTGGTCAAGGGATCGTAGAACATCAAGGTATAAATGGGATTACTTTTACGGGGTCTGACGCAGTCGGAAAGCTTATCGGTCAAGGGGCATTAGCACGTGGAGCGAAATATCAGCTTGAGATGGGTGGGAAGAACCCGGTTATTGTGGCTGAGGATGCTGACTTGGATCTTGCAGTAGAAGCGACAATAAGTGGAGGCCTTCGATCAACGGGTCAGAAATGTACAGCAACAAGCCGCGTTATCATTCATCGTGATGTTTATGAAGATTTTAAAGAGAAGCTGCTTGCTAAAGTAAAAGAAATTAAGGTTGGAAATGGTTTAGAAGATGGAGTATGGATGGGCCCATGCGCGAGTGAAAGTCAGCTTAATACTGTTTTATCTTATATCGAAAAAGGGAAAAAAGAGGGTGCGAATTTAGTTCTTGGCGGTAATCGTTATTTTGATAAGAATTGTGCGAATGGATTCTTTATTGAGCCAACTGTATTTGACAATGTTGATAACCAGATGACGATTGCTCAAGAAGAAATTTTCGGACCAGTCCTTGCCTTAATCAAAGTCGATTCAATGGATGAAGCTTTGAACGTTGCTAACGGTGTTAAGTTTGGGTTGAGCGCTTCTATTTTTACAACCAATATACAAAAAATGCTTCATTTTATTGAAGATATGGAGGCCGGCCTTGTTCGAATTAATGCTGAAAGTGCGGGAGTAGAATTACAAGCACCATTTGGAGGAATGAAACAATCTAGTTCTCATTCTCGGGAACAAGGGCAGTCAGCAATTGAATTTTTTACTTCTATAAAAACAATCTTTGTTAAAGGATCTTAAAAGTAATGTTGCCCTTCTTATTAAGGGGCAACATTTTTGATGTAAGGTGATCTCGATAAACCTTAAGACAAAGCACCTAATAACATTTCTCGTAAGTCAGTGATCATTCAATAATTATAATATTGAATGATTAGTGGAAAAGGAAAAAGTTTATTATATTGGTAGTATCACAGTACCTGTTTGATGCTACTTCAAAAATGATAACGCTTAATTACTTGGGTCACGAAGTGCCCGGGAGAATTTATACTCCATTTGTTGAAGATTATTTATCAAAAGCATCTAACCCTGATGCTTTTGATAAATTAAAGAGAGGAAGTTAAGTGGTGAGTTGAGTGCACCAATCGATGTCGCATATGCAGTATGATATTAAGCTAGTGATGAATCAAAGTTTATGATAGCGATATCTTTTATGATCGGCTGGGGAGTTGTTAACGGAAAGCCTAGTTAAACGACATTTACTATTTATAAAATAGCGTTATATTTTGACCAGTTCTCATCCGGTAAAAATAAGGAGGTAGTAAAGTTGAAATTGTTAACGTTTAAAGAAAAAAACAAGTTGAAATTAGGAATAAAAACAGTAGAAGGGGTATTAAATATTGAAAAAGCAGCCGTTTACTTTAATAAAGTAGTACCAAATACTATGGAAGAAGTAATAAATGATAGGAATTCACTGCTAGTCTTGGAATCTTTGACAAATCAAGCATTGGAAAACAATGACAACCAACTGTTTTTAGAAGAAGAAAGCTTAGTTTTTGGATCTGCAATACCGAAGCCAGGTAAAATGATTTGTGTTGGGTTAAATTATCAGAAACATGCCTTGGAATCCAAAATGCCAATACCAGAATACCCCATCTTGTTTAATAAATTCGATAATACAGTATCTGCACATAAAGAAACCATTAATCTACCATATAATTCAGTAGAAATTGACTATGAGGCTGAGCTTGTTATAGTTATTGGAAAAGAAGCAAAACGTGTATCAAAAGAAACGGCTATGGATTATGTGTTTGGATACTGTAATGCAAATGATTTGTCAGCTCGAGATTTACAATTCCGTACGAACCAATGGTTATTAGGAAAGTGTTGTGACGGCTTTAGTCCATTAGGTCCATATTTAGTAACAAGTGATGAAGTTGGTGACCCTAACCAATTAGAAATAAAAACATTTGTTAATGGTGAGGTGCGTCAAAACTCTAATACATCAGACATGATTTTCAAATGTTCTGAAATTATTAGCTATATTTCAGAACATATGACATTAAGTCCAGGGGATATTATTTTTACAGGTACTCCTGAAGGTGTTGTTTTAGGCTATCCTGAAAGTGAGAGAGTTTACTTAAAAGAAGGTGATGAAGTAACAATAGAAATAGAGAAACTTGGTATGCTGACTAATACTTTTAAACAAGAAGTCTAGGTACCTTAAAAAGGTCTAAACGATTGTTTAGACCTTTTTATTTTTGTTTCATTGAGTGTTAACTTATTCTTAATGTACTTTCCCATAAAATTGTTTTGCCCTTGTAAAGTTAAGTTCAATTGCTTTCTTCACCATTTCAGTATCGCGATCTTTAATTGCATTACTTAATTTTGTACGACATTCAATGCTGTTTTCCCACGCACCAGGTACATTAAGAATTTTTATCATTGATTCATGACGAAGATGTACGATCGTTTGCATTAATTTACTAAATATTTTGTTGCTACTGCAAAAGCCCATGTGCAAATCAAATTCATCAAGCAGTTGTTGGAAAGCTTCGTTATTTTTCTCTGAGACCGATAATTCCTTTAAATGATTTAAAATACCTATTAAAACGTTAATGTCATCTTCTGTCATTTGTTGAGAGGCTTCTAAATAAACTTCAGATTCAATTAATTTTCGTGCAGCATAGACTTCTTCTAAATTATCTATTTCATTATAATACATCCAAAGAATGGTCTCAGCTGGAATTGGCGATTCACGGTGACTTACAAAGCTTCCCTCGCCAGGCTTGATCGTAATAAGTCCAATGAGAGCAAGTGCTCGTAATGACTCCCTTATTCGGCCTCTGTTTACTCCAAATTCTTCGGCTAACAATCGTTCATTTGGTAATTTATCTCCAGGTTTTAACTCATTTGAAGTTATCCATGAAGCCATCTGTTCCATAACTTGTTCAGTAACTGTTACTTTTTTGATAGGATTTATTCTTACCATAAAATAACCACCCTTTTTAAGAATCATCTATATTCATAAGAATGAATGTTGGTACTACCAAAATACCACATAATCGCAAAAAATAAAATAAGTTACACCTTTTAGAAATTAAAATAATCTTTCAACTAAAGAGAAGATACCCGTAGAAAAAAATATCATACGAATGCTCGACAATGTAAGAAGGATAGTTGTCAAATACGATCGTATTCATGTTTGACAGTTTACAAGAATAATGGAGCTATCCTTATTCGTGCGAAAAAGTTTAAATTATTAGAAAATTTTGTTGAAAACCTAAAGTTAACGTGGTAATATTTAGTTGTACTGGTACTACCACGTTAATATTAAAATAAAAATGAAAGCGTTTAAATGTTGTGATTTAGTCTAAGATCGTTTAAAAAAGCAGGAGAAAAGAAAGTCTAATGCATGAATCAGCTTATACTTTTGAGGGCATTCTTTTAAACTTCATGGTACTACCACACCACAAGTAAGAGAGGTTGTGCTTGGAAGTTTAAAAGTATAGTAGAAATAAGGGTTCTAATAAATTAAATTAATTTGATTTGCTTTGTTGAATAGTAGTTTAACCTGATCAAGTTAAGCAGCTAGATAACATAATAGAACTTATCAATTTGCAACAGTCACAATTAAATAAGGAGGATGAATGGAATTGAGTATAGAAATATATCGAACAATCATTATGAAACCAATCGATAATGTTGCTGTTGCATTACAAGATATACCCGCTAAATCAGAGATTATAGTTCGTTTTTCCGAGGAGCAAGCAACTAAAATGACAGTAAGTGAAGAGATAGCTTTTGGTCACAAATTTGCAGTGAAAGTAATAAAAAAGGGCACTGAAATTTTAAAATATGGTGAAGTAATTGGAAAGGCATTAAGAGATATTCAGGAAGGTGAACATGTTCATGTTCACAATCTCGAAGGAACTAGAGGGAGAGGTGACAAAGTTGGTACAAATTAATGAAGGAAAATTTTTAGGATACAGACGTCAGGATGGAAAAGTTGGTGTTCGTAACCATGTTCTAATATTACCAACGATTACGTGTGCTGCACAAACAGCAAAACAAATAACTGAACTTGTACATGGGACTGTTTCTTTCATACATCAACATGGTTGTGCACAGGTTGGGGTTGATTATGAACAGACTTTTCGAACTTATGTAGGCTTAGGTAAAAACCCTAACGTTTATGGTGTAGTTGTTTTAGGATTAGGATGTGAAACCCATCAGGCTAGGAGTGTGGCAGCAGAAATTGCAAAGTCTGGAAAACCTGTTGTAACCGTTTCAATTCAGGATCATGGTGGAACGTTATCATCAATTGCTGAAGGTGCAAAAGTCGCTACTAAACTTGTTCAGGAGGCTTCAACTCAAGTAAAAGAATGGTGTGATTTTAGTGAATTAATCATTGGAACCGAATGTGGTGGTTCTGACGCATGTTCGGGATTATCCGCTAACCCAGCTGTAGGAGCAGTAAGCGATATGATTGTCAATCAAGGTGGAACTTCTATTCTAGCTGAAACGACAGAATTAATTGGAGCAGAACATTTGCTTGCTAATCGTGCAGCAAATGATAAGGTTGCAAAACGTGTTTATGAAGTGATTGGTGCGATGGAAAATCGTTCAATTCAAATGGGAGTAGATATCAGAACAGGTAATCCAAGTCCTGGGAATATTGTAGGTGGAATAAGTTCCTTAGAGGAAAAGTCATTAGGAGCAGCTAATAAAGCAGGAAAAAGCGTATTAAAAGAGATCATTGATTACGCTGAAGAACCAACTGAAAAAGGATTGGTTTGGATGGATACACCAGGTCATGATATCGAACAATTAACAGGTATGGTAGCAGGTGGTGCACAAGTAGTTCTGTTTACAAGTGGTAGAGGTACACCTACGGGATCACCAATAGCCCCTGTTATAAAAATTTCAACGAATACACCAATGTTTGAAAAGATGGGAGAAAACATGGATCTCAATGCAGGAACTATCATTGAGGGGAAAGAAACGGTTGAAGAAGTTGGAAATAGGATCTTTAATGAGATTGGTTTAGTTAGCTCTGGAAAGCTTACGAAGGCTGAAATTCTTAAACAACATGACTTTGGTATTTGGAGAATAGGTCCAACATTTTGATAAAGAAGGATTGAAAGAAGGATTGAAAGAAGGATTGAAAGAAGGATTGAAAGAAGGATTGAAAGAAGGATTGAAAGAAGGATTGAAAGAAGGATTAAAGGTAATGCTGTAAGCGTTTTCTGCTCCTTCTTAAAATAAATTACCAAAGAAAAGGGGTCATTAAAGTGAAAAAAGTAAATAAGTCGATGTTTGCATTTCTTGCAGTAATGTTGATTATCTTAACAACAGCATGTTCTTCTGGTGCAAGTCAAAAAAGTTCTACTACTTCATCAACAGAAGGATCATCAAGTGAAGAAAAAATTGAGATTAACATTGCCTATGGAAATCAACCAGGTGAACCAATTGATCAGCTAGCAAATAAATGGAAAGAGTTAGCCGCTGAAAAAAGTAACGGTAGAATTGAATTAAAACTTTACCCAAGCTCACAATTAGGCTCTGAAAAGGATGTTGTGGAACAGGCAACGATGGGAAATAACGTCATCGTAATGGCTGGATATGACTTCTTAATGGACTATGTACCAGATGCGGGTATAATGACAGCACCTTATTTAACTGATAACTTTGATGATTTGTTATATTTAACAACTACTGATTGGTTTAAAGGATTGACTAGTGATATAAATGAAAAAGGAATTGATATTGTCACAACAAACACAGTTTATGGCGAACGTCATCTGATGACTAACGAAAAAGTAACAACACCTGAAGATTTAAAAGGGTTAAAAATTCGTGTTCCAAATAACCAAATGTCAATTAAAACTTTTGAAGCTTTAGGTGCAACGGCAACTCCAACCCCATTAGGAGACTTATACACTTCACTTCAACAAGGGCTTATAGACGGTGCTGAAAATCCACTTCCTGTCCTACAAGGTGTAAAGGTACACGAAGTTTCTAAACATCTTACACTTACTGGACATCAAAAATTTATTACTTCTTGGATTGCAGGAACAAGTTTCATAGATTCATTACCAGAGGATATAGTAAAAATTCTAAGAGAAACTGGTGATGAGGCTGGCGAATATGCAAGAGGCGTATTAGATAAAGAAACGGAAAAAGTAATGGCAGAATTTAAAGAGCAAGGAATTGAAGTTCATGAAGTAGACATTGAACCATTTAAAGAAAATGTAAAAAGCGTTTATGAAGAATTTCCAGAATGGTCACCAGGTTTATATGAAGAAGTGCAAGAATTACTTGAAAACCGTCCATCCTAAAGTGTCAGAAAGAAGTTTGTTCTTTGCCTGATATGTGAGTACTAGAGATTTAAGATAGGTGGAGTAGTGAGCATGGTTCCTTTAACATTAAGAACCGTGTTCACAGAGACTCTATTAGAAACCTATTATGAAACTACCTTACTTCTCTTCTCACATTATGAAACGAAGAGCCAAAAGTCTTTTACCATGTAGTTATACCAGGGGGAAAGATAATGATTAAAAAGTGGTTTAATGCTATTGACGATACAATTTCTACTTCCGCTCTCGCTATTATCATTTTATTAACGGTTACGAATGTTTTTTGCAGATTTGTGTTGAACAGTCCGATATCATGGATTGAAGAAATCTCTCTTGCATTATTTATCTGGATGGTTTTTATAGGTATTAGTTCAGCAATGAAGCGTGACGGTCATATTGGTGTTGATTATTTTGTACAAAAGATGCCTAAGCCCTTACGAATCTTCTTTATTATTATTCGTGCAGCTGCCATCTACTATGTACTTTTTTATGTAATGATCTACCTAGGTTACGATTTAACTTCGCAGGCAGAAAGTAAACAAACACCTGTACTCGGAGTAAGCTATCAATTGATTGACATAGCTGTACCCATTGGAGGATTATTAACAGCTATTCATTTTACCAGGATATTAATTAGATCTTTCCTAAATCAGCCTGGAAAAGAAGGAGGAGGATCTTAAGATGGCTTTAACGGTCGTATTATCGGTATTACTACTACTATTTTTAATAAATGTACCAATTTCCTTTGCATTAATTGTTGCTACTGCTGTTTACTTTTTATTTAATGATAACTTTTCAAGTACAGTCTTAATTCAAAGAATGGTAGGTGGAATGGAATCTATTCCTTTACTTGCTATCATTTTCTTTATCACCGCAGGAATTTTAATGAACTATACAGGGATAACATCAAGAATGCTAAGATTTGCTCAGGTAATTACTCGCCCTCTTCCTGGATCATTGGCACAAGTTAACGTTGTTCTCAGTACGTTAATGGGTGGACTCTCAGGTTCAAACATTGCTGATGCAGCCATGCAAGCAAAGGTACTAGTTCCTGAAATGCAAAAAAAAGGATATAGTCTATCTTTTTCAACAGTTTTAACAGCTGCAACCGCTTTAATTACGCCGATTATTCCACCGGGTATCGCTTTAATTATGTATGGATATGTTGGAAATGTTTCAATCGGAAAATTGTTTCTCGCAGGGGTTTTACCAGGTATTGTTTTGTGTTTAATTTTTATGGTTTACGTTCATTTTTATGCGAAAAAACATAATCTTGAAACCGAAAAGAAAGAAAAAATAACAACGAAATATTTTTTCTTTACTCTTAAAGATGCATTTCTAGCATTACTGCTACCTGTTATTATTATTGGTGGAATTCGTTTTGGTATTTTTAGTGCTACTGAAGCTGGAGCAATTGCCGTTTTCTATGCATTAATACTTGGTCTAGTAATCTATCGTGAAATGAAAATGAAGCAACTTGTAACCGCACTTGTGGAAACAGTGCATACTGCTGCTTCAATTTTAATCATCATGGCTGCGGGCTCCGCATTTGCTTGGGTATTAACTTTAGAACAAGTTCCTCAAAAAATGACGGCGTTTATGGTTAACTATATTTCTTCACCAATCATGTTTTATATTGTCGTGCTTATATTCCTTTTAGTAGTAGGTATGTTTATAGAAGGAAACGTATCAATCATCATTTTAACTCCTTTATTTATGCCAATGCTCCAACAATATGGAATAGACCCTGTCCATTTTGGGATTTTCTTCATTATTTGTATAAGTATTGGGACTTTAACACCGCCTTTAGGTACGATCATGTTTACTACATGTGCCATAACGGGTGCAAAAATTGAAGACTTTATTAAGGAAAGTATACCATTCCTCATTATATTAATTATAGCTGCGTTATTGATCGCATTTGTTCCTGGTATATCTCTTTGGTTACCTACAAACTTTTTCTAAAGATCGATAAACCTAATCAATAATAGAAAGGGTGAGATTTTGAAAACGATAATTTGTAAAGAACCCGGCAAAATGCAAATGATAGAAACCGAGAGTGCTACTTCCCTTGATGATTATGAAGTACTTATATCTGTTAAACGAATTGGGATCTGTGGCACAGATATTCATGCTTATGAAGGCAATCAGCCGTTTTTCACTTATCCACGTATACTCGGTCACGAAATATCAGGGGTAATCGAAGAGGTCGGAAAAAAAGTAACGAACGTTCATCGAGGTGATAAAGTTGCTGTCATTCCTTATATTCACTGCGGCAGGTGTTTTGCTTGTTTAAATGGAAAAACAAATTGCTGCACAGATATGAAGGTACTTGGTGTACATAAAGATGGTGGTATGAAAGAGTACTTAAAAGTACCAGAAGATCAAGTTATCGTTACAAACCAGCTATCGTTAGATGAAGCAGCAATCGTTGAACCTCTTAGTATTGGTTATCATTCTATTAGAAGAGCAGATATTAAAAAAGGAGAGACTGTACTAATAATAGGTGCAGGTCCCATTGGTTTAGGGGTTGTTAGATTTTCTAAAATCCAAAACGCGAAAACGATAATTATGGACATAAACGAAGAACGTCTTGAGTTTTGTAAGGAATGGGCCGAATGCGATTATGTGTTAAAAGCTTCCGAAAATGCGGTTAATGAGCTACTTAAATTAAACAATGGACAATTACCTTCAATAGTTATAGACGCAACTGGGAATAAACATTCTATGATGAATGCATTTAATTATGTTTCTTCTGGGGGTAAATTGATTTATGTAGGACTCGTGAAAGATAATATCAGCTTTAATGACCCAGATTTTCATTCTAAAGAATTAACTCTTATGGGCAGCAGAAACGCAACGAAGAAGGATTTTGAGTTTGTTATCCAATGTTTGGGTGAAGGGAAAATAAATGCATCCTCTTATATATCAAGTAAAATTCCATTTGAAGAAACAGTAAGTTATTTTGAGGATATAGATTTGAATGTTAATAAATCATTGATCTTATTTCAAGATCATGAAGCTAACCTGTAATATTAGGGTCAAAGATAATCAACCCAACCCAATGCATAATATAGACTGGATATGGGGAACAAAAAATAATAGTTCATTTTTAGGTGGTTGAAGAATGGATTTATTGAAAATTGATTTGGCTTGAAATAACCTTTTCCTCCATACATGGTTTTTAGCTCTTTGGACATAATGTATATGTAACTTTTATATTACTGTATTATTATATCAGATAATCCATATGACAGACCAAAATGAATTCAATAAATCCACTGATTCTTCTGTACATGAGAAAATGGAAGACATTTGGCGTTCAACTTGCGGGACATGGCAGGACTGTAATGAAACTACAGTACAGTCTTTTTTATCGCAGTGCGAGCAAAGTAGCATTGACCCTCAATTTTGCATGAGCTGGATTCAAAAACATAATGATATGATTCCAAACTGGTCAGCTGTTTCTGATACCACTCGTGAATGGGTAATTCAACATACTTCAACTGGTTCACCTATTTCTAGGACAGAGGACAACATTCGCTAAATACAAAGTGGAGTCGGTTAGTCCTAATGTTTTTAACTCTGAAATCGCACAAGCTCAAACAGTTGCGGGAATATGCCTATTCAGCAATGGAAGCAGCTAACCCTGAAATACGTTCATTTCTGCAAACATGTTTTATGATGAGTTGTTCTCATGCTTATGATACATGGCAATACATGGTTAAAAAGGGATATTATCCATTAGAACCAGCGGATCAAAACATGACTGCTAAAATTGGAGCTGATTTTCAGGTTGTTCCTGAAAATCAGGAGCAAATTCAACAATATGTAAATCAGTACCAAAATCCAACACATGGTTCAAGTGATCAACTATATCAATAAAATAATGAAAAAATATCAGATTAATAAAAAAGTAAAAGCTCACCTTATTTAAGCTTTCAAGAGGGTGCCCAAAAGTTATACTTTTGGGCACCCTTTTCTGATTGTAAGCATCAAAATAATCCCAACTACTCTTACGATTTGAATTATTTGGAGCTTTCATGATTTTGAGTATATAGGTGACTTTCCTGAGGAAGACTATTTCATTAGTGTTTTTAAATTCAACTAAAAAATCTTGTTGTGTTGAACGGGTGATTAAAGTTCATTAAGTGCTAGACGACTTCAGTAGCCTAGTCTATGATCTTCAACAATCGGGCGCAATTCTGCAGT
>JBNJJO010000017.1:0-105917 GCA_051750265.1 Bacillota bacterium
TGATACTGATTTAGAAGCTAAAACTGAAGATGATGAAGATGCTGATGATGATTCTGAAGAAGAAGCTACTGATCTTGATACTGATTTAGAAGCTAAAACTAAAGATGATGAAGATGCTGATTCTGAAGAAGAAGCTACTGAAAGACAAAAAGAAAAAGAATCTAAGGTTAAAGTAAATGCAAAAGCTATGGCAAGCGAGCGTGCTAGCGTAAACGCTACAACTCATGCAGCTTTAAACTCTGCAGTTCTTGCAGTGACTGAGGAAGTGGCTGAAGTAGTAACTGAAGAAGCTACAGAAGTAACTACTGATGAGGTAACTACTGATGAAGTTTCTACTGTTGAAGTATCTACTGATGTTAACCCTTCTTCTGCTAACAAAGCAAAAGCTATGGCAAGCGAGCGTGCTAGCGTAAACGCTACAACTCATGCAGCTTTAAACTCTGCAGTTCTTGCAGTGACTGAGGAAGTGGCTGAAGAAGCTACAGAAGTAACTACTGATGAAGTAACTACTGTTGAAGTAACTACTGATGAAGTATCTACTGTTGAAGTATCTACTGATGAAGTATCTACTGTTGAAGTAACTACTGATGAAGTAACTACTGATGAAGTATCTACTGATGAAGTAATTACTAATGAAGTATCTACTGATGAAGTAACTACTGTTGAAGTATCTACTGATGAAGTATCTACTGATGAAGTAACTACTGTTGAAGTAACTACTGATGAAGTATCTACTGTTGAAGTATCTACTGATGTTGACCCTTCTTCTGCTAACAAAGCAAAAGCCATGGTAAGCGAGCGTGCTAGCGTGAACGCAACAACTCATGCGGCTTTAAACTCTGCAGTACTTGCAGTGACTGAGGAAGTGGCTGAAGTAGTAACTGAAGAAGCTACAGAAGTAATTACTGATGAGGTAACTACTGATGAAGTTTCTACTAATGTTAACCCTTCTTCTGCTAACAAAGCAAAAGCTATGGCAAGCGAGCGTGCTAGCGTAAACGCTACAACTCATGCAGCTTTAAACTCTGCAGTTCTTGCAGTGACTGAGGAAGTGGCTGAAGTAGTAACTGAAGAAGCTACAGAAGTAATTACTGATGAAGTATCTACTGTTGAAGTATCTACTGATGTTGACCCTTCTTCTGCTAACAAAGCAAAAGCCATGGCAAGCGAGCGTGCTAGCGTGAACGCAACAACTCATGCGGCTTTAAACTCTGCAGTACTTGCAGTGACTGTTGCAGTAGAGGCTACAGTAGTAGCTGGTACAGAAGTATAAACTAGATTTCCACAAAACCGAAGGGATTCTCCTTCGGTTTTGTGTTTTAGAAAAACTGCATTAAATCTTAGCTCTCTGTTATTGGACCTTAGTGCTTCCTTGGAAAAATAATTTTGTTGATTTAACCTGCATTTGGGATATTAATATACCTTGTTTTTCTTCTTTTATACCGATGAACCTAAAAAATAATTTCTTACATCTTCATTTATGTGAAGTTTCTAAGTCTTTTAACTTGTACAATATTTACTCACGTAAATCAGTATGGTTGACCCCATTTTCTCTTAAAACTATTCCATAGATTCTTATAGGTAAATCCACTTTTATGCTCATTTACTATTATTCCTTATATTTGAACTCTAGAATTAAAAAAGATTCTCAAAAGCACAATTTCTTTAGGTTTCCATCATATTTCAATGTATTTTGGAGAGACTGTGAGAGTCATTAACTTCCACACAAAATTTGTTAAAAATTGTATTTATTACCCAAATACAGGAATAATACATATGCATTGTTTTTATACGAGGAGGACAGAGATGTTAAGTCAGGAAAAAATTGATATCATAAAATCAACAGTCCCTGTATTAGAAAAGCATGGAGAAGCTATTACAACACGATTTTACGAATTACTTTTCGGTAATCACCCAGAGCTTCTTAATGTTTTTAATCAAGCAAATCAAAAAAGAGGAAGACAACAAACTGCATTAGCAAATGCTGTTTATGCAGCCGCAGTACATATTGATAATCTTGGAGAAATCCTTGATAAAGTTAAATTGATTGCACACAAGCATAGAAGTTTAGGGATCCAGAACAATACCCGGTCGTTGGTGAAAACTTATTAAAAGCAATAAAAGACGTTTTAGGTGATGCGGCTACAGATGAGATTATTGATGCATGGAATGATGCCTATAAAATGATCGCTGATGCCTTTATTAGTATCGAAGCAGATCTTTATCAACAAGCGAAAGAACAACCAGGTGGCTGGGAAGGCTTTAGAAAGTTTGTTGTTGATAAAAAAGGAGAAGAAAGTAATGTCATAACATCCTTTTATCTAAAACCTGAAGATCAAAAGGAAATTGCAAAGTTTATTCCTGGACAATATATAAGTGTTAAAGTTGAAACACCTGGGGAAAAATATACTCAAATTAGAGAATACAGCTTATCAGATGCCTCCGGAAAAAATTATTATCGAATAAGCGTAAAGCGCGAAGATGAAATAAATGATAGCCCAAAAGGAGTCGTATCTAATTATTTACATAGTCATGTCCAGGAAGGCGATGTCATTGAAATCAGTGCACCTGCTGGTGTTTTCACTCTAGATACGAATACTAATCTTCCAGTTGTACTTATTAGTGGTGGTGTCGGTGTTACTCCATTAATGAGTATGTTAAATTCATTAGTTGAATCCAATTCGAAGAAAAAGATTTATTTTATCCAAGCAGTAATCAATAGTGAATACCACGCTTTTAAAGATCATGTAGAAAAGGTTTCATCCAAACAAGAAAATATCCAATCATTTGTATGCTATGAAAAACCTACAGAAGAGGATCGTAAAAATAATAACTATGATAAAGAAGGATATATTGATTTGAAATGGATTCAATCCGTACTGCCTTCAAACGAGGCAGATTTTTACTTTTGCGGGCCAATTCCATTTATGAAAGCAGTCTATGGAGCATTAAAGCAATGGAATGTTCCCGAAGAGCATATTCATTATGAATTCTTCGGTCCATCAGGAACATTAGAGGTAGAAGTAGACTTTGAACCAACACTTAAAGAAATTGATCATGAATGAACCAATCTTACATGGTTGAAAAATGTTCTTCATGAAGAAAAGGGGCTGACCCCTCCAACAAACACCAATATACAGGACTTTTCTCTTAGTTATATATTGGGTTTGAGGGGTTAACCCTTTAGTTTTGAGACAGCCCCTTCTTATTACTTATTCAGACCGTTTATAGATAATAGCACACCTAAATGATGACAAAAGCTACCATAGCAGTTAGGATTGGAACAATAATACTTACCGGTTCCATCGGAAGAAGGCAAATATACAAAGATTGTGATTCATTTTCCTAAAATCAGGAACTCCTATCATTTGACCTAAATACGTAATCCACTTTTATCTTTAAATTTATCTTCGAGATTTTCAACTATTGAATACGACTAATTCAGACTTTTTATTCCTACCAAAAACGGACTTATCCATTGGGCAAGTCCATTTGATCGTTTTTTTCTAGTATTATAGCTCCATTATCTGTGCCATTGTGGTACCGATTATCGACCAAAAAATTGGCATCATAGGTACGATGATTTATAATCAGCTAATTAACTTGTTCATCAAAAACTTCATTTTTTCTAATAATAGTTCCTTATTAGAATCGTCCAATCTCATCTCGTTCATTGCTTCTTCCATTGTATGGATCCAAATTCCTCGTTCAGGAGTTGTTTGAAATGGATGTCTTTCATTAACTTGTGATACATTATCGGCTTGAGCTTTAGATGAATCTTCAGAAACCAGGCGGCTTATAAAGGTTCTTTGTCTACTTTTGAGCAACTCAATATCCACTCCTCTCTCTGCAAACATCGAACTGAAGTAAGAATCCTTTGTAAGTTTGCTGTAAAAGCGTTCTACCAACTCATCAATTTTCCCCTGTTCTAAAGTAAAAGACAACGTCAAGCTCCCCTTTTCCTAAAAATATTATTTTCAGCTTCATTATAGTAGAAATATAAAAGGAGATAAGTGAGATAGCTCACACTAATTGAGTGATTGACTAAGCATTAAAGTATTTTCATTTTATACATTAAAAGTTGTATAAAGCATATCCTCACCACTACTGCAATAGTATGGTTTCAAGACGCAAAATAAAATTAAATGTTCCTTAATTAATGAAAAGGAGGTTTCTTAATATGGCGAGCCACACAGGGGCCATCGTCCAACATTCATTGGATGCTTTGCTAGAAGACAAATCCTTTTTACCCAATTTACATGACCAAGCCAGAAAACAAGCATTTACATCATTAGCAGCTATCCTTTCTACCCCAAATCATATTCATAAATCCTTTTTGAGAATATCTTTAGAAAAAGGGAAAATTGTACGTATTCCTGCTTTTCGCGTTCAACATAATGATACTCTTGGGCCGTACAAAGGAGGAATTCGATTTCACGAATCGGTGAATGAAGAAGAAGTTGTAAACCTCGCCGCTTTAATGACATTGAAAAATGCACTCCATGAAGTTCCTTTTGGCGGAGGAAAGGGAGGCGTTGTCATTAATCCAAGGGATTTCTCTGAAAAGGAACTACTCTTAATTTGCGAAAAATATGTTCGTTACTTTAGCGATATTTTGGGTCCTGACAAGGATATCCCTGCACCTGACGTTGGTACAGGTGATCGAGAAATGGACTGGATGATGGCAGAATATAAAAGCATCCGACCGGGTAAACCGTATAGAGGAAGTTTTACAGGGAAGAGTGTTGTAAATGGAGGTTCATTAGGACGAAGAGAAGCTACAGGTAAAGGGGTTTATTTTACATTTCGATTCATGATCTATGATTTCTTGAAGGACCAAAGTAAGTGGCTCTCTGAAAGTAAAAATAACTTCGCAAAAACAGCATTAGCTCTTGCTGACCGTTCACTAAAAATTGCGGTTCAAGGGTTTGGAAATGTAGGTTCTATTGCCGCTCTTGAGGCCTATCATTGTCCGCATTTACAAAATAAAGTCGTTGCTGTAAGTGACCGAAATGTTACCTTATACAACTCAGATGGATTAGATATCCCAGCACTAGTTAAGTTTACAAATAATCGAGGAGACCTCCCTACTACAGCAGAACAGTTGAATCAGTGTGATATAAAAGCAGTAATCCATAACCGCAATGAAGTTCTTTATCTAGATATTGATGTATTGATCTTGGCTGCATTAGAGGATCAAATTCATAAAAACAACATGGAACATGTTAAAGCCCAAATTATTGTAGAAGGGGCAAATGCACCGGTGACTGGAGAAGCAGATAAATTCCTGAGTGACAAAGGTGTGATTGTCGTCCCGGATATTCTTGCAAACGCAGGAGGGGTCATCGTTTCGTATTTTGAATGGCTACAAGGCCGTGAAACTCAATTTTACAGTGAAGAAGAAGTATTTACACTCCTATTCGACAAAATGAAATCAACGATGAATACGATTCTTCCCCAGTTTTTCGGTGATCCATTTTCTTTGCGCCAAAACTGCTATATTCATGCTGTGATGAAATTATGCACCATTTTGTATCGTCAAGGGAAATTATATTAAGTCTTTTCAGATCAAAATAGGGGTAGAGAAAAATCTCTCCCTCCTATTATTTGATGAATTATATTAATAGCATTAGTCTGTGTTTGACATTTCTCAATAAGAATACTATTTCGCTATATACAAGGTAAATGCTACTCTGTATCCAAATATCCAAAAAACCTAGTGCTAAGATGGCCCTAGGGAAAACCTACTGTAAAAGATTTATCAGCTGGGCGAAGACCAATATATATCAGAGAGATTATTAAGGGGAAACTTCCACCAAGCTGTCCCAAAGTTTCAGCACATGCTCAAAAATGTAACAACTTTATCTTTTGTAGAATTAATCTATTTGAAGAAACTTTTTTCAAAAAAGTGCTAGACAATATTGAGGATACTTTTCAAGGTAATGAAAGGACCTTTTGATGGGTTTCATCCGTAACTATTAATAAAATTAAAATCCTGTTAAGTAAAGTTACCTTAAACAAGAAGACTACTAAACAAACAATAAAGAGAGAAAATTTTAAAAAATATTTTGTATTTCATCAAAAAATATCCAAGTAGTTACAAGTCATAAAACCCAGTAGTAATTTTTAACTGGCTCTCTTGTCACACAAACGTTTAATCAGTCATCAAAAGACAAGTTGTAAACTCTATCCTTATTATTTCCTGTATGAGTTAGGTTTTTTGATTTTATCTACGAAAACAACTAATTTATCTTCGAAATATTCAATTTATCGATTATTCGAAAAATATCCTCTTTTTTGACACTTCCAAAAGTCCAAATACGCAAAAACGGACTCGCCGCATCGGCAAGTCCGTGTTATATATCGTATCTAACCACCAAGTTATGTATTTGGTGGAGACGGAGGGAGTCGAACCCTCGTCCAGAAATATCGCCACTTAAGCGTCTACGAGCGTAGTCGATATATTCGCAGTTTCGCTAACTCCTATGCCTATCGACAGGCGTCAGAGCAGCTAGTCTGATTGGTCTCTTCCATCATCCCCAGACGGAGGAATTAGGCGTAGTCCACTAAAAGTGAGTCCCTTACCCTACCACATGGACGATGGAGGGAGGAACAGCTACGCAGTTATTAAGCTGCGAAAGCTAAGTTATTGTTAGTTTTGCCAGTTATTATTGGCGTGACGTTTTAACGAAGACGATCCCTTCGGCCCGCAACCTAAGCTCGAACTACTCCTGTCGAATCCGTAACGTCCCCATGATAAGCCGTAATTACCAGCTAGGGAATACGGGAGATAAAACAGTTAGAGCTTAATTGCTTATGAAATTGTGTGTAAGTGACTGTCTTACAAAATCTATTATAACAGACTCATACAAGAATGCAATTGTAAGGTTTTTCCTACTATTCCTTTTGACGATCTCTGAAGGCACGTTCGATATCACGCTTTGCTTCTTTTTTCTTTAAGTCTTCTCGTTTATCGTATTTCTTTTTACCCTTACCAAGACCGATTAAAACTTTCGCATAACCATTTTTTAAATACATTTTCAAAGGTATAAGTGCGTAGCCTTCTTCTTTTGTAGCACCAATTAATTTCCCAATTTCTCCACGATGCAGCAAGAGCTTTCTTGTGCGTAATGGTTCGTGGTTATAACGATTTCCCTGCTCATATGGGCTAATGTGCATATTGTGTATAAATACTTCTCCTCGTTCAACACGTGCGTATGAATCCTTTAAGTTTACGCGACCATTTCGTATTGATTTTATTTCCGTACCTTGAAGGACAATGCCGGCTTCATATGTTTCTTCAATTGAAAAATCATGATTAGCCTTTTTGTTCTGAGCAAGTGTTTTTCCTGTACCTTTAGGCATTGTGTGCCCTCCCTCCATCAACTGTTCTCAATCTAGCGATAAATTCTATTTTAGCAAAAATTGGACGTAATCTCAATATGTACGCAATGTGACGCGCCATGATTAACTTTAATAAAAGGATTTCACTAAACATTATATTGGGTGAGGTGAAGATAATGGAGGTTCGGATCATTGAAAAACCTTCATTTCAAGCAATTCGGCGAGAAATGGCAAAGGATTTTTGAGCAGGCAAGAAAAGGTGAAATTAAGCAGAATTTACACGAGTTTCAGAATCGTATATGAAACGAAGCATCCCTTGAAAAAGTTAAAAATATTTATGGGATCTCATACCACATCATACCAAACGGATTTGCTTACTATTTTTGTGCAGAAATAGAAGAACAAAAGATTCTACCGGTAGCTTTAGAAACCTATCAATTTGAAACCTATCACTATACAGCCTCACAGTACAAAGGGTTAAATACACAACAAGCCTAACAGATGGATTGCAGACAACAACTATCAAGTTGCACGAGATACTTTCGGACAATTTGAAATCTACCCTTTAAGCATAGACGAGCCAGAACTTACGATTATGGTTCCAATTATAGTCTGATATCCGCCAAACCAAAGGGAAGGGTCTGACTCAAAAGCTTTGTGTCAGACCCCTCTAACCACATGAATCGTGTTATTTGGAAGGTTAGCCCTTTTTTTTCTTTTTCCGCTTTTGCTTAGGTGCATTTTCAAAACTCTTTTTCTTCTTTTTACGAGGTGGACGTGTTGACCATTCTCCGTCCTTATCTTTGTCATTTCCATTGCTGTTTCGGTTTCGTTCACCATTTTGATTTGAACCTTTTCGCCCTTTACCAGCGATGATTACTTTCGGTGTGTCCTTTGACGGAGGTCTTCTTGTTCCCTTCATTCCAACAATCTCAAAGTCAATTGAGCGTTCCTCTTTATTTACGCTGACTACACGTACAGTAATTTCATCACCGATTCGATACACATTACCAGTACGTTCTCCGATCATGGCATAATGACGCTCGTCATAGCGATAATAGTCATCAGTCATATAGCTAACATGGACAAGCCCTTCAATTGTGTTTGGAAGCTCAACAAACATTCCGAAGTTTGTTACAGAGCTAATCATGCCATCATATTCTTCACCAATTTTATCAAGCATGTATTCTGCTTTTTTCAGTTCGTCTGTCTCACGCTCTGCTTCAACCGCTCTTCGTTCCATATTTGATGAATGTTCGGCAATAACAGGTAAGCTTTCTCCCCATTTTGAACGTGTCTCTTCATTGACTTTTCCTTCAATTAAGTACGTTCGAATTAAACGGTGAACAATTAAGTCCGGGTAACGACGGATCGGCGATGTAAAGTGAGTATAATATTCAGTTGATAAACCAAAATGTCCTAGGCTTTCAGGGTCATATTTCGCCTGTTTCATTGAACGAAGCATAACAGTTGAAATAACAGTTTCTTCTGGCTTACCTGCTACTTCCTCTATAATATTCTGCAAAGCTCTTGGATGTATTTCATTTGCACTACCTTTGACTGTATATCCGAAATTTGTAATGAACTCTAAAAAACGTTGTAATTTTTCCGTATTAGGATCTTCGTGAATTCGGTAAATAAACGGCACGTTCATCCAATGGAAGTGCTCGGCAACTGTTTCATTGGCTAATAGCATAAATTCTTCGATTAGTCGTTCTGCTACAGAACGCTCTCGAATCACAACATCATGAGGATTCCCTTCATCATCTACAAGCACCTTTGCTTCTTTAAAATCAAAATCAATTGCACCTCTGTTCATACGCTTTGTACGTAGTACTTGTGCAAGTTCACCCATTTGTTCAAACATTGGTACGAGCTTTTCATACTTTTGAAGAAGTTCCTCATCACGATCTTCAAGGATTTTCTTCACATCTGAATAAGTCATTCGTTCAGTCGTTTTAATTACACTTTGGAAAATCTCATGCTTTACAACAGTACCTGATTCATCTATTTCCATTTCACACGACAATGTTAATCGATCAACCTTAGGGTTTAATGAACAAATACCATTAGAGAGGCGGTGTGGAATCATCGGGATTACTCGGTCAACAAGATACACACTTGTCCCGCGCTCCAATGCTTCACGATCGATTGGAGACTGTTCTGTCACATAATGACTAACATCAGCTATATGAACTCCTAGCTTGTAGTTTCCATTTTCTAATTTCCGAACGGTAACTGCGTCATCAAGATCCTTTGCATCTGCTCCATCAATTGTAACGATTGTTTCATTACGCAAATCACGTCTGTCTTTTAAATCTTCTTCTTTAATTGACTCTGGTACATCGTTAGCTTGCTGAATTGCTTCTTCAGGAAACGGTCCTGGTAACCCATGCTTATGGATAACTGATAAAATATCAACACCAGGGTCATTTTTATGACCAAGAATTTCAATAACTTCCCCTTCAGCACTCATACGACCTTCTGGATAAGTTGTTAGTTTTACAACAACTTTATGTCCTTCGATAGCTCCATTTGAAGCATTTTTAGGAATAAAAATATCATTAGCAATCTTTTTATCATCTGGGATAACAAAGCCGAAATTTTTGCTTTCAGTGTATGTTCCAACAATTTCTTTCACACCACGTTCTAGTATGCGAATAATAGTACCCTCTTGTCTCGAGCCTGAAGTTTTCGGACTTACTCTAACTAGAACAATATCACCATGCATCGCTGTTTTTAGTTCATTTGGTGGAATAAACACATCATCTAAGCTAGTATCGTCTGGGTCTACAAATGCAAAGCCTTTTGCATGTCCAATAAGCTTACCTTTTAGTAAATTCATTTTTTCAGGCAGACCGTAGCGGTTGCTTCGTGTTCTAACGACTAATCCTTCTTCTTCCATAACAACCAAAGCTTTAACGAATTCTTTAAACTCTGTTGAATCCTCTATACCAAATGCTTCCTCTAGCTCTTGAACTGTAAGCGGCTTATACGCTTCTTCCTTCATGAAAGCTAGTAGCTTATTAATATGTACTTGAATTTCTTGATCCATCAAGTATCCTCCTTTTTACCAATTAAGGTTTTCTAAAAATTGGTATACATCTTCGTGCAATTGATCGCGTTCCTTATCTAGTGTAAGGACATGACCAGACTCCTCATACCATTTTATTTGCTTTTGGTCAGTTTCTACTTCGTTATAAATAATGTTAGCACTTTCGGTATTAATCATGTTGTCATGTCTACCTTGTGCTACAAACGTTGGGGAATAAATCATATCTACATTGTTGCGAACTTCTGCAATCAGCTCCTGTAACTCCTTTAGAGTATTCATTGGAGTTTTCGCGAACCCTCTCATTTCTTCCTCAATAATGTCGGGTGATTTCCCTTCAAACTTTTTATAGTTTCTCGCATAGTCAAGTACACCTTGATACATGGTTTCTTCACTTTTGATATACATTGGAGCACACATTGGGACAATACCCTTTACAGGTACAGTGTAACCTAATTTTAAGGAAAACACTCCGCCTAGTGATAATCCACCTACAGCAATCTCCTCATAGCCCATATTCTTTAAATGCTCATAACCTTGCTGGACGTCTTGCCACCAATCCTTAGGTCCAGTATGAACAAGCTCCTCTGGCGGAACACCATGTCCCTTGTATTGTGGAGCATGACATGTATAGCCTCTTTCACTTAAATAACGAGCCAGCATACGTACATCTGCTGTATTGCCTGTAAATCCATGTAATAATAGAACTGCTTTCTCTCCGCCTTCAAACGTAAACGGCTTTGGTAATACTATTTTCATTCTTAGTAACTCCTTCAACGAATATCTTTTAACTAGTTTATCCCACATTATCTAGCAGTAGTACTCCCAATGATGGAAGTTGCATTTACTTTATGTAATCTCCTTCTTCTATTTAAACAAACGTTTGATTCATTACCAAAATGTTTGCTTAGAATCAAACGCATCGGGCAATAAGACGCTCAGTAATAGAAGGTGTTCTTTACCTTCAATTCATGATTGGCTTATGACCTCGAGGTGCTAGGTATGCGCCTTTTACAAAGTCGGACTGCTGGCAGTTAACGCGACGTCCTGTCGCACTAACTTCACTTGCACGTCCTGTGCTTCGGATCTGGAGGTCAAATCGCTTATCTACAGCACAAAAAATTTATCATTTCTAGAGGCTGTTTTCGTAAAGATTGTTGTTTTTCGTATAATGTACTATTTACTTATTTAGTTATGCGTCGTGCTCTTTTCCATAAATCACTTTAAAATTTTCTCTAAATAATGATTGAAGTCCCACTGAAAAAATCCTAATGCCGATTTTTTCTAAGTATTAGAACAACAAACTTTTAGAAAAGAGCCTTTGTAGAAGATAAGAACAAAAGCGCAAGCGCCCGTTTAGCGACGTATGGACTGGAGCGCTCCGTATGAGATAAAGGAAACACGAAGAGCAATAGTGATTCGATGTTGACTTATCGTAAAGAGGAGAGCGAAGTACACTAGTCGCTGGAGCTGGATGCCATGTGCTTATCCACAGTACAAGAATTTTATAATTTCCTAAACGATAAAAAAGAGCCTGAAGCCTCAGACCCTTTGTTTCATTCATTATTGAACTATATATGCTACTACGATTGTTAAAATAAAGAATAGCACTGATAAAATAATTGTTGCACGTTGTAAAACTAAATCAAGCCCACGAGCCTTTTGCTTTCCAAAAAGCTGCTCAGCACCACCAGAGATTGCACCAGATAAACCTGAACTTTTACCGGATTGTAATAAAACGACTGTGATAAGAGCAATAGATACTAAAACAAGTAGGATAATTAATGCTGTATGCATGAAACGACACCTCCTGATATACGCACAACTAGATATATTAAATGTATCACAATTGTATGATCTTCACAATATTGAGTTTTTAAACGTGATCAACCACTTCTATCGTCTAACAAAGTTGGCTAGGTTGAGCTTGATGCTAGCAAATTCGAGGTTATTTTAAAGGAAGAGGTAGAGACTACTTTAAAAAATGCAGGAGCACGGTAACCTATCAATTTGATAAAACTGGAATACCTGTTACCTACTCGATTACAAATCTAACAAGGACTAAGATCAAACAAACGCACTTATGATCCCAAAATCAACCTATAATGAGATCGCAGAAAGTCTTCTGCTAAAAACGCCTTCATTAATTATCCATATAAATCTGTAATTATGATTACTTTCAAGTTGGGGAAACATATTGGAGCTTGGTTATCCCAACATTAATAGTTATTGGAATCTATTTCATATTCCAAGTTGTTTACTATTTTCTTACTTGATTGCTTTATAAGCGTAATTGTTGAAAGGAATAATAGAAAAAAAAATAGTTAAAGCAAAAACTTACCTGCTTGTAGAGAAAGTCTTCTTTTTTCTACAAGCATTTTACTAGAGAAAATAAAATGATTTCATACTTCAAATCAATTGGAGTACTACATTCAATTTTTTTTTAGCTATTTTCCAGTCGTATTTTTTTTGAATCCAATACATTCGGATATCTTCGCAGCTTGATGTATTAATTTAGCCTTAAATTGCTCCATAACCTCTTGGCTAAATCGTTGCGTAGGTCCAGATATAGACAAACAAGCATTTACTTTATTGTCTACTGAAAAAATTGGAGCTGCTATAGCCGACAAACCAAGCTCTCTTTCATCTTGACTCAATGCAAAACCTTCAGCCTGTATTACGTCTAAATCCCTTTTTATTATTTCATCACTTTTTCGAATAGGATTTGATGCTAATATTTGTTGTTGAAATACCTTATCCTGATACGCCAATAAAACTTTTCCACCAGCACCAGACCACAAAGGTAGTCGTTCACCTATTTTGACCAGGTGTCTTAATTGTTGAGGACTTTCGCATTGTTCGATACAGACACGATACTCTTCCTCTATTATGTAAAGGTTGACCGTTTCTTTTGTTTCGTTCCTTAAAGATTGCATAAAAGGATATGCAACTTCCTTTATCTGAATTGATTTCCCAGCAATATAACCTAAATAATACAAATTATATCCGAGCTTATATTTTAACGTGTTTGTGTCCTTTATAACAAAACCATTCATTTCTAATGTTGATAATAACCTCGAGGTTGTTGATTTAGCTAAATTAATAGTGCTAGATATTTCAGTAAGAGTAAGCTCTTTGTTCTGTAACGAGAAGCAATTAATTATATCTAGTGCACGTTGAACTGTTCGCAATGAATCCATCCATTATTTCACCTCTACTCATTCAAAAGAACTTTCTATGGAAGCCATCAATATACATTTAATAGAACTACTTTATCTATGTTATAGTCTTCTGTATATTACAATAGTTCTAAAAACCATACAAATAATTACGATTTATACATTTTGTTATTACACTTTGTTTAGGTGAATACACAGTAGGATAAATCCTTTTTAAAGCCATAATATAAAAACAGTCAACCAGTTATTCTGGCTGACGTGAATTTTACATATTGATCAATTGTTCTAGCATTCATTCTCTAAACCATTAGTAGTTTCAGTATGTTAATAACTTTATAGCTTTTTATTAAAAACTTATTCAAACCAACCCATCGGAACAGTAATAATAGATGGGAAGAAGATGAGTAATAGAAGTACCAGTACTTCGACTAGTAAAAATGGCCAAATCCCTTTAAGAGTAGATTGGATATCTATTTTCCCTACACCACTAGCTACATTTAATACAGTACCAACAGGTGGAGTCAATAATCCAATTGATAGATTAATAACGAATAACACCCCAAAGTAAACTGGGTCAATTCCTGCCTGTGTAATAATTGGCATTAATACAGGAGTAAGAATTAAAACAGCAGGTGTTAGGTCCATCATCATTCCTACTAATAACACTAACACATTGATCATTAGTAAGAGTAGTAATGGGCTACCTATAAATGGTTGTAGCGCATTAGTTAAAATTAATGGAATATTTGCAACAGAAATTAACCATGCAGAGACCATTGCAGCTGCTACTAGGAACATAACAATACTAGTTGTTTTAGCAGAATCAACTAAGACCTTGTACAAATCCTTTATCTTTAATTCTCGATAGATGAACATTCCGACAAATAGTGCATAAAAGGCCGCTACAACTCCCGCTTCTGTAGGAGTAAATAAACCACCACGCAACCCCCCGATAATGATAACTGGTAAAAATAGTGCCCATAACGCTTGTCGGATCGCTTTGAACATTTCCTTTGTAGATTTACGAGGAAGTACGTCTACCTTATCCTTTCGAACCACAATTGACCATGTAATAACCAAACCTACCGCAATTAGCAAGCCTGGAATAATTCCA
The DNA here is from genome assembly GCA_051750265.1 of Bacillota bacterium. Lineage (GTDB taxonomy): Bacteria > Bacillota > Bacilli > Bacillales > Bacillaceae > Metabacillus. The sequence goes on from JBNJJO010000017.1 coordinate 14,690, forward strand.
GCAGTAAACAATGCTGTAATTGAAACACCACTGGTCACTCCAAACAGAATCATCGGAATGCTAGGAGGAATAATTGGGGCAATAATTCCACCAGCAGCAATCAAACCAGTGGATCGTTTACGGTCATATCCTGACTTAACCATCATCGGGATAAGTATTGCACCTAGAGCAGCAGTATCCGCTACAGCCGAGCCAGATAATCCTGCAAAAAGAACACTAGCAATAATGGCTACATATCCCATACCACCGCGAATATGCCCAACAAGTGCCATAGCAAAATTGATAATCCTCTTTGAAATACCACCAGCATTCATTAATTCTCCTGCGAGAATAAAAAACGGTACCGCTAATAGTGCAAAGCTATCTGCACCGTTAATAAGGTATTGAGCAATAATTTGACTTTCAAAAAGCCCCAGATAAATCATTAAAATAACACTACTTGCTAAAAGTGATAAAGCAATTGGAACTCCAAGTGCCATTATGATAAAAAGTGAGGAAATAAAAATAATCAATTCCACGTTATCTTCCCTCCTCATCTGGTTGATCTTGGAATGAACCATCACTGATTTCTTCAACCGAAACCTTTTTAACTAATACACGATACAAATTAGTTAATATGATTACCCCCATACCAACACTCGTTACAACGCCAACCGCATAAATGATCGAAAGGGAAATACCTGTTGCCGGGGCTGTACTGCCTACACTGCTAAGAGTTAGCTTCCAACTACCATCAAGGATTAGCCATAATATATATAGGATAATTAAGTTACCTATAACAAAAACGACTTTTCTACTATTTGGAGGTAATTTCTTTATTAGTAGATCAACCGCCAAATGCTTATTATCTTTTAATGCAACTATAGCCCCTAAGAATGTTAGCCAAATAAACAGAAAACGAGATATTTCTGATGACCATGTAATCCCAGAGTTAAAGCCGTAACGTAAAATAACATTTCCAAAAACAAGTAAACTCATAACTGCTAAAGATAAGGCCATCATTGCGTTAAGTAGTTTATCGAATAGCGAGAATGCTTTAGTCATAATTAACCCCCTTTTCAAAAAGTTGATTGAGTTTTTCATAAAGAAGAAAGGAGAAAGTTTCTCCTTTATCTAATTTAACATCCGTTTACTTATTAACCGCTTCCAATAACCTATTAACAAAATCTTCTCCAATCTGTGATGAGTATTTTTCATAGACCGGTTGTACTTTTTTAGTAAACTTTTCTTCTGCTTCTGGTGTTAAATCTGTAATTGTCATACCCTTCTCTTTTAAAAGATCGTATGCCTCTTCACTTTCTTGTTGGTTTAATTCTCGTTGGTAAGTTTTTGCTTCTTCAGATGCTTCCGTTACAATTTTCTTCTCTTCATCGGAAAGAGTATTCCAAAATTTTTCGCTAATCAAAAAGACACTAGCATTATAAACATGTTTAGTTTTTGTTAAGTATTTTTGCACTTCATAAAAATTTCCAGTTGTTACATTTCCGACTGGATTTTCTTGACCATCCACAGTGTGTTGTTCTAAAGCTGTAAATAGTTCTGGAAATGGGATAGGAGTTGGAGTTGCCCCTAATTCTTCCCATATATCTACATGGAGACTATTTTCTAATGTTCTAAGTTTTAATCCTTTTATATCATCAACAGTATGAATTTCTCTCACATTATTGGTGACATGTCTAAAACCATTCTCCCAGTAATTCAACCCAATAACTTGTTGATCTTTTAAATCTTCTAATAATTCATCTCCAATAGGTCCATCTAACACATCATAAGCTGTTTCCTCGTCTTTAAATAAGTACGGTAAATCGAAAACAGTAAATCGCTCTTCGAATGATGCAATAGGACCTGTAGACATTGTAGTACCTTGAATTGAACCTATTTTCAGTCCTTCAAATACAACTCTGTCTCCTCCTAATTGACCATCAGGGTAAACTTCTACCTTTATCGATCCGCCAGTTTCCTTTTCTACGATTTCTTGAAATTTATATAATCCCTTTGTTAAAGAACGGTCTTTTGAAGTAACAACGGCTAATTTCATAACTTTTGCTTCCCCAGAACCGCTACCACTGTCATTTGATACTGAGTTTCCTGAACATGCTCCAAGAACGAACAAACTAATTATTAAAAAAATTGATAATAGTTTTTTCACTTTATACACCCCTTAAATAAATAGTAATAAAAACTGGAACCTATCAGAGTCACCTCCTTTTAAAGAGTAGATTATTAGGACTATTATTCAATTGAAATGATGGCAAGGCGATCTTTTGATGGTGATTTTTAACTTAGATAGCGCTTTCAAAATGAATGAAAATATAAAATTCATCACCCTATATACTTGTGAAAATAGTTGACGTTAATTATCTTAAACCTAAAAACATCAAATTGGTTCATTTCATAATTTAGGATTGATCGGATCATTCCTACCAATTAACAATACTAGGCGATAGGAATAATTAGATCGATCTAATTTTATTTATAAAGATACTAAATTAATTAGACTATTATTCAATTGAAATGATGACAAGTCGATCTTTTAATGGTGATTTTCGACTTAAATAACGCTTTCAAAATGAATGAAAAAATAAAATTCATCACCCTATATACTTGTGGTAATAGTTGACGTTAATTATCTTAAACCTAAAAACATCAAGTTGGTTCATTTCATAATTTAGGATTGACCGGATCATTCTTACCAATTAACAACTCTAGGCGATAGATAAATTAGATCGATCTAATTTTATTCATAGATACTAAATTAATAACAAGTTCCTTCACTAATTTTGCTAAATCAACCACAGATTCACTTAAGTTTTTATTATTCCCTCTTCCTCAATCTAATAATATTCCATTACGTAGAACCTTATTCCATTTATCAGAATCTATAAATTGAGTTTACATGATATTTTTTAAATTTTCAATATAATTCTTAAAACTTTTTTACTTATTCTCTATGGAAATATTTAACTTTAATTTTCAAAAAAATCCTCTAGTGACTTAATAGCCTCTGTTTCATCATTTCCATCGGCTACTAACATAATATACTTTTGTACATCTGTGGCTGAGTAACTGCTGCATATAAGGAGCAGGTGTTATTACTTCAGGAGTTTGCAAAGATGGAATTTCTTTATCTGCCAAGGCGGTCCCCATTTCTGAAAAATCTCCTCCAATTCTGAATCAATCGAACCCTCATCTCTAACATAACGATCATACTGTTCCATGACATAACCTAGGTTAGGGCCATGAAACTTTGACTATGGAAATAACTTTCCTACATTATCATTTGTCATTCAACCATACCTCCTAATGGATTGAATACTCTTTTACTAGTAACCTTTTAAAAAACAAAACTACTCCAACGGACTGCTGGTTAGTCCAATTTATTTCAAGTTGATGTTATCAGAATATTTCTTGAAAATCAAAGATTTTTAAAAAAATAAGTTTAACTGAATAACTTGTTCATAATATTCAAATACAAATTCTAGATAGGATAGGCAATACCAACAGAAATAAGGATCAGTAAGTAGTATTTTACCGTTCAAGCAAATTCTACTTACAGCAATTAGACACCTCCCACTGCCACCGCTATTCACCTCCAATTTATGTGGGATTAAAATAAAAATCTTGACGTTCCTAATTTTTATCCATATACTTTAAACAAAAGTGGGCTAACCAATAGACCGGTCCAATTAAAAATCTAAGGAGGTGTTCTCATGAGTGATCAAATGTTCCTTGGAGTACGAAATGAAAGACTGTACGAAAAGATAGTCGTTCAAATCAGAAAGCTAATCGACGATGGAAAGTTACAGCCAGGTGATCGATTACCAGGCGAACGTACTCTAGCGCAAACATTAGGGTGTAGTCGGACTTCATTACGTGAAGCTTGTCGCGTGTTAGAGTCAGAAGGTTTAATCGTTTCTAAACCTGGTGGCGGAAGATTTATTCAGCAAGTCGACCAAAACATGAAATTAGAGTACAAATTTAATACTGTTGATATGATTGAAAAGACAGCTGTCATTTATTTCTTGGAGGCAAGGGAAACTCTTGAACCTAAAATTGCCGAATTAGCAAGCCAAAGAGCCACTGCTGAAAATATAGAAAAGATGGAGCAAGTCTTGTTAAAAATGGAAGAAAAATTAAAATATCCAGATGAAATGGTAGAAGCCGATAGCAGTTTCCATCTAGCTTTAGCAGAAGCAACACAAAACTTTGTGTTTGTTTCTATGATGGAAACTAATTTAAATATGAATCGCCAGGTTCGAAAACAAACATTGCATTCAAAAGAACGTTATTTACAATCTTTAGCTGAACATAGAGCAATTTTAGAGGCAGTTAAAGAGCGGGATGTAAAAAGAGCTATCGAAGCTACTCATATTCATTTGCTTCATCTTCGAAATAGTGTTTTAGGAATTAGATAAAATAGATTAGAAAAACTTGGCTTATCGCCAAGTCTTAATGGCGAAAGCCTTAGTTTTTCTTATACTATCATCCTTAAGATATAAATTCTAATAGTGAAAAAAATTATATTTGGGAGTGAGAATATTGTCTAAACAAAATTTTGGACCGCTTACAGGTGTTCAGATATTGGATATTTCAACTATGATTGCTGCTCCTTTTGGTGCAACTTTGTTGGCCGATTTAGGTGCGGAAGTAACGAAAGTAGAGTTGCCAGGAAAAGGAGACACACTTCGAACAGTAGGGCCTTGGAAAGGTACTGAGCCATTGAGATGGCCTGGTTTAGCTCGAAATAAGAAATCTGTTACATTAGATATCCGCTTAGACGAGGGAAAAGAAATTTTCAAAAAGTTGATCAGCAAAGTTGATGTTTTAATTGAGAATTTCCGTCCAGGTACTTTAGAAAAATGGAATTTAGGCTATGAAGAATTGAAGAAAGTGAATCCTAAATTAATTATGGTGCGTGTTTCTGGATATGGACAAACCGGTCCATATCGAGAAAAAGCAGGTTTTGGTACTCCAGCAACTGCGTTTAGCGGGCATACCGCTATACAAGGGTATCCAGATCGACCACCTGTTAGCCCTTCGTATTCTTTATTAGACTACATTACTGGTGTTTATGCTGCTTTCGCTACTGTAAGCGCTCTATACAACCGTGAAGCAAACGCTGAACCAGAAGGGCAAGTTGTAGAAATGGGGCTTTATGAGTCTCTTTTCCGTATGCTGGAGTTTTTAGTCGCTGAGTATGATCAAAACGGTAATGTCAGAGAAAGAAGTCCTGGTCTGGCAGGTCATTCAAGTCCAGCAGGTACATATGAAACGAAGGATAAGAAGTTTGTTGTTCTTGTTTGTAGTACAGATTCCACATTTAACCGTCTAGCAGAAGCAATGGAAAGAACAGATATGTTAACTGATCCTCGTTATTATACAAATGGAGAAAGGTTAAAAAATGATCATGAAGTACAAGAAATTGTATCTGTATGGATCCGTCTTTATACGCTAAAAGAATTGCAGGAAAAATTGGACTCATTTGGTGTTCCAGTAAGCCCAATTTTAACAATAGAAGATATATTTAATGATCCGCAGTATCAAGCGAGAGAAAATATTGTAGAAGTAGAACATCCTCGTTTAGGCAAAATTAAAGTTCCAGGAGTTGTACCGAAATTTTCACATACTCCGGGAGCAATCAGACATCGCGCTCCTGAATTAGGAGAGCATAACGAAGAGATTTTAGGCGGCATGCTTGGTTTATCTACTGAAGAGCTTGCAGCTTTAAAAGAAAAGGGGGTTATTTAAAATGAGTAGATTACTAGAGATGATATTACCTTCTAAAGTAACAATCTGTGAAGTTGCGCCTCGTGACGGATTTCAGGCAGAAACAGAATGGATTCCAACGGAGGAAAAAATCCGAATTGTTCGAGCTCTAGCCAAAACCGGTATTCAATCTATGGAAATTACATCCTTTGTTCATCCAAGAGCGATACCTCAATTGAGGGATGCAGAGGAAGTAGTTAAGAGCGTTCAGGATTTAACAAATATAAAATTCCGGGCATTAGTTCCTAATGTTAGAGGAGCTCAGCGTGCTATTGATGCAGGGATAAAAAAGTTAAAGCTGATGCTTTCTGCCACAGACTCTCATAGCCTTTCGAATGCTAACTGCCTTGTAAAGGAAGCGCAAATTGGCTTCTCTCCTATTATTGAATTAGCAGAAAAACATGGAGTGAAAGTTGGAGGTTCTATTTCTGTAGCATTTGGCTGCCCATACGAAGGTAAGGTGCCATTAGATCGAATCACTACGATTGTTGAGCGTTATATAAGCATGGGAATTGATGAAATATCGTTGGCAGACACAACTGGTATGGCAAACCCTAAGCAAGTATTTGAAATGATAGGACAATTGAAATCCAGCTTTCCACAGATGACTTTTTCCATGCATTTACACAACACTCGAGGAATGGCTCTCGCGAACGTTGTAGCTGCCCTTCAGCAAGGGATCGTACATTTCGATAGTTCAATTGCTGGATTAGGTGGTTGTCCATATGCGCCTGGTGCGTCTGGTAATATCTCTACCGAAGACCTTGTTCACTCGTTAGCTGAAATGGATGTCGAAACAGGGATTAATCTTGCTACTCTTATCGTAGTGGCAAAGGATGTAAAACAATCAATAGGACATGACGGGGGTAGTTATATGCTTCAGGCGGGTCCATGCTCACAGCTGCATGCTAAGCCAAAAAATCAAGAGAAAATCGAACAGTAACTAGTAAGCGGCTAATCCTATTATAGATTAGCCGCTTACTAGTTTCAAAGTGATAGACACCAGTTACCCTACTCCGGGTTGTAGTGTTTTTCCTATGTATACTTTTAGATTAGTTCTTTATCTTTCTCATACTCCACAGATTCTTTCACTAATTCTATCATTTTTCTAAGATTTTCTATTGGAATTTGACCTGGTGCTGAACTTTTTTCTCCAACAGCAAATGTTACCGCAGATCCATAAATCCATCCCAACATTCTACTAATTGCACCCATGCCACCCATTGACATCGTGATGATTGGTATATTAAATTCATCTTGAGCATCTTTTGTTACTTCTAATAATGCCAATACATCCTTTTCATCTTTTGGCATAACAGCAGCCTTTGCAACGTCTGCACCATAAGACTTTGCTACGCGCAAGCGGTCTAAAATCTCAGACTTATCTGGTGTACATTCAAAATTATGATAGGATAGAATTAATTTTTTCTGATTATTTCTTGAAACTTCTCTAATCTGTTTAATATGTTCAGGCTTATTAGAAGCTTCAAAATCTATCATCGTTACAAAGTCAGTCTGACAAATGCTACTGAGCAGCTCTACTATTCCTTCTTCTGTTAAAGGAATTGATTGTCCCCCTTCTTTATGAGAACGAATTGTAAATAGAATCGGAATACCGCTACAATTTTTGGAAATTTCTTGAGCAGTCAAAGAGACTTGATCAAACTGATCAATCTGTTCATAAAAATCAGCTCGCCATTCAATTAAATCAGGTTTTTTAGGTACAATACTATTTAGTTCTGCTATAATTTCAACAGTATTTTTACCTGTTAACGGTGTGCATATATTAGGTTTATTATCAAATAACTCCTTTGCCATAATTACTCCCCCTGAATATTAAGTAAGTTACCTAATTTTACACTATTTTTAATATTCATAAAACTAATAACCACTTAAATATTACGTACTAAGCACCTGCTACTTAGTAGATTATTGTCCTAAGTTTTGTCATTATATAATCTACTTTATTTCACGAATGTTTCTTCATTCTTCGATCATTCAATTCGTTTAATATCACCTACAATGAAGATATAGGACAACGCTGGTGCGTTTCCGAGTGGTTTCCAAAGAAAGAACGTGCGACTGCTGTTTGGATTTAATTTATACTGGAACTCAATATATTGGGTTAGCTTTCCTGACTCCTGTGTTCACCTCTATCATCATAACGTTTGGGTGGAATTTTCTTTTTTATATCACAGGTATAGTCGGCATAATTATAGGATTGGTTTGGTATGTGTATTATCGTAATTCAAGGAAACATATGGGGATTTCTCAGGAAGAGCTTAATTATATTAAGGATGGAGACGGGCTATTCGGCACCGAAGAGCAAAAACCATTCTCTTGGAGACGGTTAGGTCTTCTACTTAAGGATCGTCAAATTTTGGGGATGTTTATCGGTCAGTTTTCGATAATGACGACATTGTTTCTTAATAACATGGTTTCCATCGTATCTGATTGATGTGATCTTCTGAGTTCAATTGATATTTACGATAGAGTAAACTCTATATAAACAGCCTTTATATGAACACGTAAACTCATCACGCTTTTGCGTAACGAGTTTACGTGTTCAAATCTCATGTATATCTACTGCGTTTGTTAACACATCTGTTGCTTAAGCGAGTGAGCCTCGAAATAGTTCTTTGCAGATTGTAAGCAACGTCGCGCATGTTCCTCATAACCTAGTTCCTGAGCACGTTTGTCGTGTGGCAGCTCAATCGAATAAGGAATCTCAGGAATACGATTCACGATACTCGCAATATCAATGCCACCCTCTCCTACATATGAGCGTGCCTCGCGAAGGATTTTTGTCATCTCATCTTTTGAAGTTGGAATTTCCGCAGGTGCATCACAAAGATGGAGAAAACGAAACCATTCTCGTGGAACTGCATCCAAATCCTCCACTTTATCTCCTGCGCGATGGAAATGATGTATATCGATCATAAGACCTGCATTTTCCTGATTTACTGTGCGAAGTAAGTCGAGTGTTCCCGCAAGGTTTGTAACACTCGCAATAGGAACATATTCCAGTTCTATTGTTAGTCCGAAAGGTTTAGCTAGCTCACAAAGTTCAGCAAAACGCTCGATATATAAATTACGATCGTTAGTCCAGATACTACTAAGAACATGGAGTCCGCCTAGTTCAGCTGCAACTTCCATAGCAGGCACATATTTTTTCGGGTCAACGTCATCACAAATTCTTGCAAGTTCGATGTCAAGAAGCTTGACACCCGTTTCTGCAAATGCGGCTTTCGTTTGCCGCATCATATGTTTATTTTCGGCTAACGCGTAGTTGGGCTCACCAGGCAGACCCATGTAAATGGGTCTAAGACTGACGAAATCAAAGCCAGCTCGCCAGGCAAGATAAGTCATCTCTGGCGGTGTACAACCGAGCACTGTAAGGTGGGCTAATGAAAATTGTTTTGTCATCTTCTTTCATTCCTCCTATCGTGCGTGATACTTAAACTTCAACAGCTGCGTGGTGAACCTTCTTACCAGGTGAATAAATATCCATTATATTCCAATGCCCGGCAGTTGGAGTTGGGATATTCTGCATTTCAACATCAATTACAAACGGTTTGTTAGATTCAATCGCTTGCTTAAATGCTGGTTTAAATTCTTCTGCCGATTTAATTTTCACACCTTCAATACCATATGCCTTTGCAATCATTGAGTAGTCAGGTGAAAAGGTTTCTCCATCTTTTTGGAAGATCGTTCCGAATGTTGTACCAAAATGAGCTTTTTCTAAGCCTGCAATTGTACCAAATGCAGAGTTATTCATAATAACCCAAATAACAGGGATATCCTCTTCAGCAGCTGTTGCAAGTACGGCCGGATTTTGCCCAAAGCCACCATCACCTACTAATGAAACAACTACTTTATCTGGTCGAGCAATTTTTGCTCCTAAAGCAGCTGGTGCTCCAAATCCCATTGTTGCAAAGCCGCCTGGTGTAAGTACAGTTCCAGCTTCGTAAATTGGGAATTGTTGTCCAACCCCGTTTTTATTCCAGCCTACATCCGTCGTGATATATGCATCTCTAGGAAGCACTTCTCGTACCTCGTCTAAAATACGTTGTGGTTTCATCGGGAATGAATTGTCTGTAATGTGTTCTTTATTGCTGTTCTTAAATTCTTCTCTATTTGCAAGAATTTCTTGTTTTAGCTCATTATTTTGTAATCCTTCTGGCACCAATTCTTTTGCTACACGATTAAGAACAGTTAAAGCCTGTTTTAAATCTGCTACAGCCCCAATTTCAACTGGGTAGTTTCTGCCGATTTCACTTGGATCAATATCAATTTGGATTAATTTAGTTGGTGGAAAATTAAATGTGTATTCTGATTCCCATGAACTTGAATCAGCTTCTGCAAATCGAGTACCTAAAGCCAGAATATAGTCTGCTTTTTTACATTTATCGTTAATGAACTTCGTTCCCCAGAATCCTGTCATTCCAAGTGTTAATGGACTATCATCTGATACTGCACCTTTCCCCATAAGCGAATGAGCTACAGGAATACTTAAGTGATCAACTAATTCTCTTAGTTCTGCAGCAGCATCTGCTAACATAATTCCACCACCAACATAGAAGAGAGGGTTTTTAGCATTTACTAATGTTTTAATAATATTTTTAGCAGTCTCGTCATCAATAGATGGTTTATGAAGAGATTTAGTATTATGGTTTAGTCTTTCAAATAGAGCTGTATCAACTTCTTTAGAGAAAATATCCATTGGTACCGAAACTAAAACCGGTCCAGGATTTCCGCTTTCAGCTAATTGGAAAGCCTTTTCAAGAATTTCCGGAAATAAGTCTGGACGATCTACACGCCATGCACGTTTTACAAAAGGACGATAAATTTCATATTGTGAGGCATCCGCATGTAAATTGACTTCTTGGTGTGGATGTTTTCCGTAATAATGACTTGGAACATCTCCAGCAATAACAACCATTGGAATTGAGTCTAAAGCTGCATTAGCGACACCTGTTGCAGCATTTGTTAAACCAGGCCCTAAATGGCTTAAGACGACAGAAGTTTCCTTTTTCGCTCTTGCATAACCATCAGCTATATGTGCTGCAATTTGTTCATGTCTAGTATTAATGAATTTAATTAAACTATTTTCTAAAGCTGAGAGAACTGCAATATTTGTATGACCACATAAACCAAAAATATGGTCTACACCTCTATTTTCCAAATACTTTATTAACTGATGGGACACCAAATCCTTCATTATTTACATTCCTCCTTAAAGTTTAAAACGATTTTTCCATATCTTCCTGAAATTGCTGCTTCATAAGCACGTTCATATTCTTTGAAAGGGATGATCTCTGAAATTATCGGTTCTATATAAAAATCAGGTTGCATTAAGTATTCTAAAGTCTGAGTAAAATCTTCTGGGTAGTTATAAATAATTGATCCATATATTGTTAGTTCATTTCGAACAACTTTTACCGCCGGGAAAGTTGATTCAGGTGTAAGTCCAACTAGTACCAAAGAGCCTCCTGGACCAGCAATATCTATTGACTGTTCCACAGACTCCCTAACACCTGCTGCTTCTATAACGACATCAAACGTTTCATCTTGAATTTCATCCGGTTTTGCAGTCCTGGTAACTCCAAAGCTTTTTACCTTATCTAACTTTTCCTGACTTATATCAATGGCTGAAACGTTAGCTCCCAAATGAGTCGCTAATGCAATCGCAAGCATCCCCTCTGTACCACAACCGATGATTGCTACAGAAGTCCCTTCAGTTATTTCAACCTTTCGAAATGCATGGACGATCACTGCCAATGGTTCAATTAACACTGCTCTTTCATCCTGCATTTCATTTGGTATTGGCAAAACATACTTGGATGAAATGACAAATTCCTCTGAAAATCCACCATCAGTATTAACCCCGAGTGATTGCTTATGACGACAAATATTTGTCTTTCCTTTTAGACACAAATCACATTCTCTACAAAATGTATTTGGTTGTACTACGACCTTCGTTCCAACCTCATATTTAGAGGATCTACCGACCTCAATGACCGTACCTAATAATTCGTGACCAGGACGAACAGGATAAGATGCATGTGGAATCTTTCCTTTATACACCCCAATATCTGATCCACAAATTCCGCCGTATATCAATTTAACCTTCACTTCATCCTCTTTTAAGGAAGATAAAGATGGAAGTTCTTTTAATACTAGATCTCCTGGTTTGTTTATATATAATCCAAGCATCTTCTTCACCACCATCATTTAGGCTACGTATTACCTTTATTTATTACTAGAATCATGTTGTATATTAGTCTAGCTATCTTTACATTTCAGGAAGTTGCAATACAATCATTTTCGTTTCAGTCATATCTTCAATTGCAAAACGAGGACCCTCACGTCCAATACCGCTGTCTTTCACACCACCATATGGCCAATGATCTAATCTAAAGTTTGAAGTTCCATTAATCACGACCCCACCAACCTCAAGTGAGTGTGCTACTTTATATGCTAAATCCATTTGATTTGTAAACAACCCTGCTTGTAGTCCAAAAGATGAATCATTTGTTTCAGCGATTGCCTCATCTATTGTTTCGTAAGGAATGATACTAACAATTGGTCCAAATACTTCCTGGCAAACGACCTTGCTTTCCTTTGGAGGATTCAGTAATACGGTAGGTTCAACTGTTGCACCATGTTGTTTTCCCCCACAAATTATTTCTGCTCCAAGATTCACAGATTCGTCAATCCAAGCCATAACTCGGTTCGCTGCATTTTCATCAACGAGACAGCCTACATCGGAATCTGAAAGCAAAGGATCCCCCACTTTAAGCTTTAATACTTCTTGTTTTAAAAGTGCTGTAAACTTTGATACAACTGCTTTATGCACATAAACCCTTTGGACTGAAATACAACTTTGACCTGAATTACTAAACCCTGTTCTAGCACAAAGTGTTGCTGCACGCTCTAGATCAGCATCGTCATGAATAATAGTTGAGGCATTACCACCTAATTCAAGAAGCACCTTTTTCATACCAGCAATTTCACAAATATTCCTACTTGCAACAACTCCACCTGTAAATGAGATCACGTTAATACGATCATCTTTAACGATTTGCTGACCAGCTTCTACTCCTCCTAAAACCATATTGACAGCATTTTCAGGAAAACCTGCTTCTAGTAATAACTTTACTAGCTCTGTTGCTATTAACGCTGTTTGTGGAGCTGGCTTTAGTACAACACTATTTCCTGCTGCAAATGCTGGACCTACCTTATGACAAACTAAGTTTAAAGGAGCATTAAAAGGTGTAATCGCCGCTACTACCCCCACTGGTACACGAAAGGTTGAAGCAATTGCTCTTGTTCCTCTTTCAGATGAATCGCCTGGGATGGTTTGGCCTATTAATCTCTTTGCCTCTTCACCTGAAAGTTCCAATGTTTCAACTGAACGTGACACCTCATCAAGGGTGTTTTTTAATGGTTTACCTAACTCCATTGAAATCAGCTTTGCAAATCGCTCTTTCTCTTTTTCTAATAAATTTGCTGCTTGTTTTAATATTTTAGACCGCTGATGCGACGGAATACTTGCAACCTCTTTTTTAGCTCGATAGGCTGCTTCTAATGCATTTTCAACATCACGTTCCGTAGCAAATATTTGCTCACCAATTATTCCACCTGAATAAGGGCTTTTTATAGGAGTAGATTGACGTTCTAGAGAGACCCACTCCCCGTTAATATAAGGTTGTGCTATTTTTAAACTCATGTTCTCCCACCTACTTTTAATTTTTTATGAGATCCCTAAATTACTAAGCATTCCTCCACGTGATTTGCTTTTCTCTTTAACTTTGTTTAGTAAGCTTTTCAGTTAGATCGATCTAATAAATGGTTAAAATGAATTATTAAATATTCATTTTAAAGATATTAGATCGATCTAATAAAAATTATTGAATCTAACCCATTTAATTAAAAAACGTATTACAACTTGAACAATATCCACTCCATGATCGCTTAACTTTATCTTTTAGCCTTTTTGACGATCAGATCATATTTTATTAGATCGATCTAATAAAATATGATCATTATCAGTTGCAGAAATAAAATTGCTTTCTGTAAACGTTATCAATATCTTACAATATATACGATCGCCTTGCAATACCATTTTTAATATTCATTGGTAGTGTTTTCTCATTGGAAATATTTAATTGTTTCCTTTATTCTCGTCTGTCAATAAAGCTAGTAACATATTTTTTTTCACAGTGTCACTATGATCTAGTTCTAAAATATCTCGAATTCTAGCTTTGATTACTTCATCCTTTTCAAATAAACCTAATAAACGAACTAAATCCTTCTTTTCGTTCTCTGTTAATGATTTTGTATTTATTCCATAAATGATATTTAAAGCATTGTACCCTAACGTACTAAACATTTCACTATAAGTAGGACTCATCATTTATTACCTCCTTTATGTAACAAGAAAGATAATCCAGCTATCTACTTATCTTTCTAGCATATAGCCATTTGATTAATCTTCTGGTAACACCTGTGGTATAATTAGATCGATCTAATAAAGTGTTCGATATAGAAATGAAATTGCTCTCTGTAAACGTTATCAACATCTTACAATATATCCAATTGTCTTGCAACATCATTTTTTAATATATTAAGATTGTTTCCCTCTAGACGAAAATTTTGATAATATCCATCGAAAAATCTATGTTTATCGCTAATAATTCAATATAGTTCGTAAACGATTAGATCGATCTACTATTGAAAGGAGTATTTTAAATTGATTATTTTTATTTATACACTCTTAATTATCTTATACACTATCTCAAGATTTATTCCAGACCCATTTTTCAGCTATAGCATAGGGGTTCTTTCAGTAATTACGATAATACTCTCATTATTGCGTGCTAAAGGATTATATCTTATATCTGGTATTTGCTTTCTTACCATCGGCATTCTATTGTTTCTTAGTGGCGATCAGCCTTGGTATACGCTCTTATTACACTTTGAATCTATGCTAGGTGTTCTTTCACTATTTTTGGTTTTACCCTTTATCAATTCTATTATTCGTGTTGGTCGTTACGATTTTAGTCTTGGTCGCTTATTAGAAAATGAGGTAAATCGCTTGAGTAATCTTTATAGACGAAGTTTCCTAGTTTCTCATTTTCTTGGTTTATTTTTAAATATTGCAACCCTTCCGCTATTAAAAAATTCGTTAGAGAGGACATTATCTCAACTACCTAAAAAAACGGCAGACAAATACTATTCCCAAAATTTATTACGTGGCTATGCTTTATGTCTGACATGGAGTCCGATGGAAGTTATGGTTAGTACATCCATTGATATAACGAATAAAGAATACTATCAAATATTACCAATTATAATCTCGATTGCCATTATAACAATTCTTTCAGATTGGATACTCTCATATTTCAAGTATAAGAATGTTCCGTTAGTTAGCGAAAACAGCTCAGAGATTTCTTATAAAAAGGTTTATAGAAAAATCTTTGAAATGTTATTCATGCTATTTATCTTTATCCTTTTCGTTTCCTTATTACAAAAAGTCCTAGATAAAGGCTTTCTTTTTGCAGTCGTACTGTTAATTATCCCCATTTCTGTTGTTTGGGCACTATATATTCGAAAAATACGAAGATATTTCACTATCACCATTCCTCATTGGAAAGAACGTACAAAAGGTTTGTCTAACTATTTTTTTATGTTTTTAAATGCAGGACTATTTGTTGAAATGCTATCACTTTCAGGCCACCTTTCTTTTTTACAATCAGCGTTTAGTTCAATAGCTGATAAAACTATATTTTTATATTTAATGGTTGGGGGATATTTTTTATTTACCGCACTTATAGGGTTTCATCCACTCGTATCACTTACACTTTTAGCAGAATTATTGAGACCTATTTTACCTGAGATCTCAACGATTTCTTTTACGATTGTATTAATATCTTGTAGCTTAGCTACTGTCATGTACAGTCCATTTAATTTGTCTGTTTCGATCCTATCTGACGAATTAAAAATAAATCCATATAGATTGGGGTTTTGGAATATCCTTTTTGCAATTTTCTATATGCTATTAAGTATCTTTACGGCTTATTCTTTTAATGCCATACTGTAAAAGACAATTACTTTTTACAAAACATGAATTCTATACTATAATTTTAAGTATATTTTTTGGAACATTAAGATTATTTCACATATACTATTAATGATGAATTTATTTACTTTATAGTTTTAAACCAAAATCTTTATGTGGAGCGAGCTAATACAATGTACTTCTTTTAGACGATTATTAAGGTAACATAGCTCCGACCTTTTCTTTAAAATTAAAATAATGAAAGAGGCTCACTAAATGATAAAGAATAAAATGTCTCTTAGAGAAAAAAGTATTGTTTTTATAGGGTTTATGGGGGTTGGAAAGACCACTATCGGTGAACTTGTCGCAAAAAAACTATATAGAGGCTTCGTTGATATAGATAAGGAAATTGAAAAAGAATATAACATGCCGACTTCTGAAATTTTCAAAACTGTAGGTGAAAAAGTATTTAGAGAAAAGGAAAAAAGCCTTATTAACCACTTTTCTAATCAAAGATTGAAAATCATCTCAGTAGGTGGTGGCGCTTTTTTACAAGAGGAAATTCGGAAGATTTGTTTATCCAATTGTATCGTATTTTATCTAGACCTATCCTGGGAATCATGGAAGGAAAGAATAAATTTAATCATTGACAGTCGTCCAATTTTACAGGGAAGAACCTTAGACGAAATTGAAGAACTTTTTTACAATAGACAAGAAATATATTCCATTCACCATTCAAAAGTAGACACGGATAATCTAGATATAGAATCAGTTGCTGATTTTATCGTTGATTCATTAAAAACCGCATGGGAACTTTATGACTAAAACTCCCAGCTAAGAACAAAAGCGCAATCGCCTTTATCAGCCTCAGGCAAATAAGACGATTATGAAGTGTACAAGTATTTATCATTTCCTAAACAATAAAAAAGCCTGTAAAGAAAATGATTTTCTTTACAGGCTTTTTAAATAGTAAATGAAATCTACAATTAAAGTTTTTAACCAAATCCCCCACCTAGCTAAAAAAAACTATACTATTTCATAAATGATCATTTTATTAATGTAACTTCATTCAATGGGGGTTTCTTCTTCCTCTACTTAGGCCTCTTCAAATACACTCAAGCCCTAAGTAGAGAGATCTTACTACCAGTTACTGTGGGATTAAAGAAGATTCACGAACAACAAGCTCAGGACTTAAAATAATCCGTTCGTTTTCACGATCAAAATCCAATATCCTCTTGTGAAGAAGATCCGCTGCTTTTGAACCAATTTGACGAGCAAATGACGATACTGTTGTTAGTGGAGGATTAGCTACTCCAGCTTCTGGTACATTATCAAACCCAACAACAGCCATATCCTTACCAGGAGTCAAACCTGAATTTCTCATACCGAGCATGACACCAAAAGCTACTAAGTCACTAAAACAAAAGGTGGCAGTAGGAGGATTATCAAGATCTAATACCTTCTGCAATGCTTCCATCCCGCCTTCTCTCGTAGGGGCTGAATCTATGAACAAGGATTGATCGACCTCTAGACCTGCTTGTTGGAAGGCTCTATTGTATCCCTCCATCCTCTCCTGCCAAGTAGAAGATTCGGAACGACCACCTAGAAAGGCAATTCTATGATGCCCCTTCTTAATAAGGTGACTGACAGCCATTTGTGCCCCGTTTATATAATCTACACCTACATAATCACAACTAATATCAGATAGTTCTCTGACTGCGTGTACTATTGGTACATTTAATTGTTTTATTCTATCAATTGTGTCCTTAGAAGTGCCCGAGACAGGGCATAGTATGACTCCTCCAACTCTATGTTCAAGCATTGTTGAAAGAAGTTTATCTTGCTTAGCATCTGAATCAAAGGTAGTACCTAGCAGAACGGTGTAACCTTCCTCTTCTAGTGCTTGATGGACACCTATCAATAATTCTGAAAAAAATGTATTGGCGATATCTGTAATAATTATTCCTACTGTTGAAGAACGTTGTGAACGTAGATTGGCTGCTACGCGGTCGTAAACATAACCTAGCTCACGCATTGATGCTAACACTTTTTTTCGGGTTTTCTCTGAAATATTTGGACTATTCCGAACGATAAGTGAAGCGGTAGCACGAGATACACCTGCATGTTCAGCTACTTGTTGCAATGTAACACGAGGACGCTTTTCCCGTTTCATTGTTAATCACCTGCTAACTGCATAAATTTATCTATAATTTTACTTACTAGATTTAGTAATCTTTTACCTGAGAATCAAATTGAATAAGTTGGAATGCGCTATCATTTCAAATCATACTATACTTAATTGAGGCAACGTTAGATCTATTATATGTATCATTTGTTAACCCTGTCAAATAAAAGGAAAAGCCAATTACTCCAATCGAAATGGAATAATTGACATTTTCATGAGTAGTTTTAGATCGATCTAAAATTTGTTCAAAATTATGGTTTGATTTCAATTCTTTTTACCTCTCCAACAACAAATAGATATGCCAATGCACCAATGATTGTAACAGCACTAATATATATAATTGCCCATGTATATGACCCAGTTGCTGCAACAATAAAACCTATTATCATAGGAGTAATAATTCCAGATAGATTTCCAAAGAAGTTGAATACCCCACCTGCTATACCTAACAATTCACGAGGTGCAATTTCAGACACCATCGCCCAAGAGATACTTGACATTCCCTGAGCAAAGAACGCAAAGGATAAGATTGTAATAACCAATGGGATTGAGGATGTAAAATTAGCTAGAACGATCGTACTCGTTAACAACAGCCCTAAAACAACTGGCATTTTACGAGCAACATTTGTTGAAGCACCTCTCTTAAGTAACCAATCAGACCAGGACCCGCCAAAGATAACACCTACAAAGGCTGCAATATATGGTATTGATGCAACAATCCCTACATTTAAAAATGTCAAACCTTTTTCATCTGCTAAATATGTTGGAAACCATGTAAGAAAAAAGAAAAGTGTTGAAGCTACAGCAAATTGCCCAATATAAAGTCCGATCATTTGACGATATTTTAGGAGGAGCGAAAAATCTGACCATCTGATTTTACTGTTTGCACTTACATTATTAGTAAGCCCCCCACCTTCACGAATATAATCTAATTCCTCTTGATTTACCCTGCTACATTTTTTAGGATCTGAATATACCTTAAACCAAATAATAGAAAAACCTAAACCCATCAAACCTGCGACTACGAAAACAGACTGCCACCCAAAAGCAGTTAACAACCAAAATAGTAAAGGTGTAGCGAATGCTAGACCAACATACTCTCCAGCCGTATATATACTCGTTCCAAATGCACGCTCCTTTTGAGGAAACCATGTTGTCACAATCCGATTGTTAGCTGGAAAAGCTGGTGACTCTGTAATACCAACGAATAAACGACATCCGAACAGGAACCCAAATCCAGTAGCAAATGCCTGCAGTCCAGTAAAGACAGACCAAGTTACTAAAGAAACTCCATAAGTAAGTTTAGAACCAAATCGATCTAAAATCCAACCACCTGGAATTTGCATCGCAGTGTATGTCCAACTAAAAGCTGAGAAAATAATACCTAACAGCGCTGGGCTTAGATCTAAGGAAGACTGTATAGCAGGTGCTACAATTGAGATACTTGCTCGGTCAATGTAATTGATTGCAGTTATGAAAAATAATAGGATTAATATGGTATAACGGTAACGAGTTGGCTTTCTATTTTGAGTTGTTATTTCAAGATTCTCTATCTTTTTTAGTAGTAAACTCATAGTGTATCCTCCCCTATTAATTAATTCTTTGATTTTTTATCCATAATAAATTAGATAAGCTTTTTCCAAAAATAGCACTTTGTAAAGAATG
This sequence comes from Bacillota bacterium, assembly GCA_051750265.1. Taxonomy (GTDB): domain Bacteria; phylum Bacillota; class Bacilli; order Bacillales; family Bacillaceae; genus Metabacillus. The sequence continues at coordinate 34,369 of JBNJJO010000017.1, forward strand.
ATACAAAGTAATCGCTTTCATTCCCTTTAACATTTGCATCCGGAAACAAATATTCTTTAATAATTAAATTTGAGAGATTACTAAATCTGTATTCGTTTACATTTCTCACCTTATGGAACTACGTTTCATAAGGTGATTTGAAACTATTAGTAATTTTACAATTAATAATTCGGATTTTCAATGCTTTTCTGACTATTCAGTCGAACTTTTATTAAAAGAGCATAAAGCAAAATAGCTATTAACATACTAGTTTTTGTTCTGTTTAATGTAATAAACTATATAAAAATAGAATAAATGCTTATCAAGAGTCATTTTTGACAACACTTCTCATTAAACAACTCTAAATTTACGCACCAAAAAAGGGCTGCCTCTCAAGGCAGCCCTTTTTTAATTACTAATTATTTCTTTAAGTTATAGAATGTTTTAATTCCATCATATTTTGCTGCATCAACAAGTTGATCTTCAATACGAAGAAGTTGGTTGTATTTTGCAACACGGTCCGTACGTGATGGAGCACCAGTTTTGATTTGACCAGCGTTCGTTGCTACAGCGATGTCAGCAATTGTAGTGTCTTCTGTTTCACCAGAACGGTGAGAAATGACTGCAGTATAGCCAGCGCGTTTCGCCATTTCGATTGCCTCAAATGTTTCAGTTAATGTACCGATTTGGTTAACTTTGATTAGGATTGAGTTACCAATTCCTTTTTCGATACCTTCAGCAAGCTTCTTTGTGTTTGTAACGAATAAATCATCACCAACAAGTTGAACTTTACCGCCAAGACGCTCAGTTAATAGTTTATGACCTTCCCAGTCATTTTCATCTAAACCATCTTCGATTGAGATGATTGGGTATTTAGAAGACATTTCTTCATACCAGTCAACCATTTCAGCAGATGTTTTAACAACACCTTCACCTGAAAGATGGTATTTACCGTCTTCTTTGTTGTAGAACTCAGAAGAAGCAGCATCCATAGCAAGCATAACTTGCTCACCTGGTTTGTAACCAGCTTTTTCGATTGCTTCGATAATTGTTTGAAGAGCTTCTTCGTTTGAACCTAAGTTTGGAGCGAAACCACCTTCATCACCTACAGCTGTATTAAGGCCTTTACCTTGTAATACAGCTTTTAAGCTGTGGAAAATTTCTGCGCCCATACGTAATGCTTCACGGAAGTTTTCAGCACCAACTGGCATTACCATGAATTCTTGAATGTCAACATTGTTATCAGCATGCTCTCCACCGTTAACGATGTTCATCATTGGAACTGGTAATGTTTTAGCGTTGAATCCACCAAGGTATTGGTATAAAGGTACTTGTAGGAAATCAGCAGCAGCACGAGCAGCAGCCATAGATACACCAAGGATTGCGTTAGCACCTAATTTTCCTTTGTTTTCAGTACCATCAAGCTCGATTAATGCTTGGTCAATTGCACTTTGTTCAGTCACTTCAAAACCAAGTAATTCTGGAGCGATTAATTCATTTACGTTTTTAACAGCTGTTAAAACACCTTTTCCTAAATAACGCTCTTTGTCACCATCACGAAGCTCAACTGCTTCGTATTCACCTGTTGAAGCACCACTTGGTACCATTGCGCGCCCAAACGCACCTGATTCTGTGTGTACTTCTACTTCTATTGTTGGATTCCCACGTGAGTCTAATACTTCGCGTGCATATACGTCTACAATGTATGGCATTTAATTTCTCTCCTTTATTTTTGGATTAATGTTTTTCCTGTCATTTCTTTAGGTAATTCCACATTTAATAAGTCAAGCATTGTTGGTGCTAAATCACCAAGAATACCACCTTCACGTAATGTTACGCCTGCTTCTGTCACAATGACTGGAACAGGATTTGTTGTATGAGCAGTCATTGGCTCTCCTTCTAATGTAACAACTTCATCAGAATTACCATGGTCAGCTGTAATGATTGCCTTACCACCTTTTGCGATAATTGCATCTACAACTTTTCCAAGACACTCATCAACGGTTTCAATTGCTTTTATTGTTGGCTCAAGCATACCAGAATGTCCTACCATATCTGGATTAGCAAAGTTTAAAAGGATAGCATCAAATTTGTCAGCCTCAATTTCTGCTAGTAACGCGTCCGTTACTTCATATGCACTCATTTCAGGCTTAAGATCATAAGTTGCAACCTTTGGTGAATCAATGAGAATTCTTTCTTCGCCCGGAAACTTATCTTCACGACCACCACTCATAAAGAAGGTAACGTGTGGATATTTTTCAGTTTCAGCGATACGAAGTTGTGTTAAATTATTCTGTGCTAACACTTCACCAATTGTATTATCTAGGTTTGATGGTTTGAACGCAACATACCCATCAACCGTTTCACTAAAGTGAGTTAAGCAAACAAAATGTAGCTTATTAGGATGTTTTTCACCACGATCAAATGAACGGAAATCTTCATTTGTAAACGTGTTGGATATTTGAATCGCACGGTCTGGGCGGAAATTATAGAAAATAACCGCATCGTTATCATTAATCGTTGCAACAGGTGATCCGTCTTCTTTTGTGATAACAGATGGAAGGATGAATTCATCAAAAATCCCGTTCGTATATGAATCATCAACACATTCCATTGGATGACTGTAAGTAGGACCTTCTCCGTAAACCATTGCACGATAAGATTTTTCTACACGATCCCAACGCTTATCGCGGTCCATTGAATAATAACGTCCAGATAAAGTCGCAATTTCCCCGACACCGTATTCTGTGATTTTTTCTAGTAATTCATTCACATACGTTTTAGCAGTTTTTGGTCCAACATCACGGCCATCTAGGAAGCCGTGGATGTACACATTTTCAACGCCTTCTTTTGCTGCAAGCTGTAAGAGTGCATATAAATGGTGAATATGACTGTGAACGCCACCATCAGATAAAAGACCAAATAGATGAAGATTCGTACCATTTTGCTTCACATGATTAATCGCCTCAGTAAAAGTGTCATTTTTTTCAAATTCACCTTCACGAATTGCCACATTTACACGTGTTAAGCTTTGATAAACAACACGACCTGCTCCAATATTTAAATGACCTACTTCAGAGTTACCCATTTGACCTTGAGGAAGACCTACAGCTTCACCTGAAGCAATTAATGTTGAATGTGGGTACTGATTCCAAAAGCGGTCAAAATTTGGCTTCTTAGATTGTGCAACTGCATTTCCTTTTAATTCTTCACGGCAAGCAAAGCCATCAAGAATAATAAGTGCAACAGGTGCTTTACTCATTGTTACTTGCCTCCAAAAGCTGAAGGAAGGATTGTGCTTCTAGACTAGCTCCACCTACTAAAGCTCCATCGATGTCAGGCTGTGCCATATATTCTTTAATGTTTTCAGGCTTTACGCTTCCACCGTATTGAATACGTACAGCTTGTGCAGCATCTTGAGAGAATTGCTCACCAACAACTTGGCGGATATGTGCACAAACCTCATTTGCATCTGCAGAAGAAGATGATTTACCTGTTCCAATTGCCCAGATTGGCTCGTAAGCAATAACCGTTTGCTTTACTTGATCTTCAGTTAAGCCTTGTAATGCTTGTTTTACTTGCGAACCAACAAGATCGTTTGTCTTTCCAGACTCACGTTCTTCTAACGTTTCACCACAACAAACAATTGGAGTTAAACCATGTTTGAAAGCAGCTAACGTTTTTTTGTTTACTGTTTCATCTGTTTCAGCAAACATTTCTCTACGCTCAGAGTGTCCTAACACAACATAGCTAACACCTAGATCTTTAAGTGCTACTGGACTAATTTCACCAGTAAAAGCTCCACTTTCTTCAAAGTGCATGTTTTGTGCACCTACTTTTAGGTCACTACCCTCTATTAAGCCTACTAGGCTTTCCAAAAATAGTGCTGGAGCACAAACTACTGAGTCAACGTTATCTGTTCTAGGAACTAGTCCCTTTACTTCCTCAACAAAGCTTCTTGCTTCAGAAGATGTTTTATTCATTTTCCAGTTACCAGCAATAATAGGTTTTCTCATGATTACACCGTCCCTTTTCACATACAGAAATGCTAGTAAAAACATTCGTCAAGATGTCGCGACTAATCTTGAGTTCACATTTTACAAACATTTTCCATATACATTTTTATTTATCGTTTAATGCCAAAACGCCTGGAAGTTCTTTACCTTCCATAAATTCAAGAGAAGCTCCACCACCTGTAGAAATATGGCTCATTTTATCTGCCAATCCAAACTTTTCTACAGCGGCTGCTGAATCTCCTCCTCCAATGACTGAATATGTATCTTTTGCATCAGCAAGTGCTTCACCTACTGCTTTAGTACCACCTGCAAACGCATCTAGTTCGAATACGCCCATTGGTCCATTCCAAATGACCAATTTAGAGTTTTTAATAACATCTGCATAAATTTCACATGTTTTTGGACCTGCGTCAAGACCTTCCCAATCGCTCGGGATACTGTCGATTGAAACAACTTGAGTATTTGCATCATTTGAGAAATCATCTGCTACAACAACATCAACAGGAATGTAGAAATTAACGCCTTTTTCCTTGGCTTGATCAAGGAATGATTTTGCTAGATCTACTTTATCCTCTTCTAACAAAGATTTACCCACATCATGACCTAATGCTTTGATGAATGTATAAGCTAATCCACCACCAATGATAAGGTTATCAACTTTATCAAGTAAGTGTTGAATAACACCGATTTTATCTTTTACTTTCGCACCACCGATAATTGCTGTGAAAGGACGATCAGGATTTGATAGAGCTTTACCTAAAACTTCAAGCTCTTTCTCCATTAAAAAGCCTGCAACAGCTGGAAGATGTTCAGCAATTCCTGCAGTTGATGCATGTGCACGGTGAGCAGCACCAAATGCGTCATTAACATATACATCAGCTAAGTCAGCAAATGCTTTAGCTAGTTCTGGATCATTCTTTTCTTCACCAGGATAGAAACGAACGTTTTCTAATAGAAGAACGCCACCTTCTTCTAGTTTAGCGATTTCAGCCTTAACAGTTTCGCCATAAGCTTCATCTGTTTTTACAACATTTTTACCAGATAGCTCTTGTAGCTTTTCTGCTACTGCATTTAAGCGTAACTCTTCAACTACTTGGCCTTTTGGACGTCCTAAATGGCTCGCTAATACAACTTTCGCACCTTGCTCTGTAAGATATTGAATCGTTGGTAAAGCTGCACGAATACGAGTCTCATCTGTAACTTGTCCATCCTTCATCGGAACGTTAAAATCAACGCGACAAAAGACGACTTTCCCTTTTACATCAATGTCTTTAACTGACTTTTTGTTCATGAATAGCCCTCCCTAATATGAAATGCGCAAGCGCCTTGACCAGCTCCGACAAGCACAAGACAAGTCTACCAGAAAGGCGCTTTTTGCCTTTCAGGTAGAATTGGCTTGTGACTCGAGGAGCTAGGCGCTGAAGCTAGACACAAAAACAAAGTATCAAGCCTTTATGTCCAAAAACAAAATGGGGAAAGGGGATGATCCCCTTTCCCCATTTTACTTACATTATACCCTTATTCAATTAACTCTCCAACTCTATTGAAGAATTTTTTATTAAGGATTAAAGACCTTTAGAAGCAAGATATTCAGCAAGATCTACTACACGGTTAGAGTAACCACTTTCGTTATCATACCAAGAAATTACTTTTACCATGCTACCTTCCATTACCATAGTAGATAATGCATCGATTGTAGAAGAATTGATGTTACCATTGTAGTCACCAGATACTAATGGCTCTTCGCTGTATCCAAGGATACCATTTAATTCGCCTTCAGCAGCTGCTTTTAATGCTTCGTTTACTTCGTCTACAGTTACTTCTTGGTCTAATTCAGCAACTAAGTCAACTAAAGAAACGTTTGGAGTTGGAACACGCATAGCTCCACCGTTTAATTTACCTTTTAGTTCAGGTAATACTAGAGAAACAGCTTTTGCAGCTCCAGTTGTAGTTGGGATGATGTTTTCAGCTGCCGCACGAGCACGACGGTAGTCTTTATGTGGTAAATCTAAGATTTGTTGGTCATTTGTGTATGAGTGAACAGTTGTCATCATTCCACGTTTGATACCGAATTTATCATTTAATACTTTAGCAAATGGTGCTAAACAGTTAGTTGTACAAGATGCATTAGAGATAACATCGTGGCTAGCTGCATCGTATTTATCTTCGTTAACACCCATAACGATTGTAATATCTTCGTCACTTGCTGGAGCAGAGATGATAACTTTTTTAGCACCAGCTTCTAAGTGTTTTGCAGCATCTGAACGCTTAGTGAAGAAACCAGTAGATTCAACTACGATATCAACGCCTTGCTCGCCCCAAGTTAATTTTGATGGGTCACGCTCAGCAGATACTTGAATAGTTTTTCCTTCTACTACTAGGTTGTTACCATCAACAGTCACTTCTGCATCTAGCTTTCCGTGAACTGTATCATATTTTAAAAGATGTGCTAACATGTTAGCATCTGTTAAGTCGTTTACTGCAACAACGTCAACGTTAGGATTTTTTAAAGCTGCACGGAAAACATTACGACCAATACGACCAAAACCATTAATACCGATTTTTACTGCCATGATTAATTTCCTCCTTTGATTATGTCCAACGGTGTATGCACCTTGGGACCCTACATAACTTAATTTGTTCAAATCTCTAATAGAATACTAAAGAGTGAACATATATAATCAGGGACGATTAATCCCTTATTAACTCATTTGCTGCACCTTCATCTGTAATAAGAACAGAGTTTAATGCTTGTTTCATAAAGGCATTAATTGCCTTCGCTTTAGATGCACCACCTGCTACTGCAATAACATCTGGTACCTCTTCAATGTCATCGAGCTGAATACCCACTGTTTGAACCTTATGTACGACTTCACCCTCTTGGTCAAAATAATAACCAAACGCTTCTGCTACGGCATTTCCTCTTTCAATCTTAAGAAAATCTTTTTCCGGAGTTCTCCGGCGCTCTGCCATTGTTTTAGCGTCTCCTATTCCATGAATAACCATACTAGGGGATTTCACCATTGTTAAGAGCTCTTTAATAGAAGGTTCCTCGATAATTGATTGATAGGCATCCTTACTAAGCTGATCTGGAACATGCAAAAGTCGATAATTTCCACTCGCACGCTCAGCCATCTTTGCACAGATTGTGTTAGCCTGATTCTCCACAGTCTCACCTAAACCTCCACGTGCAGGTACAAAAAGAATTTCGTGATTTTTGCTGTTAGGAGTCATCATCTCAGCAACAGTTGCAAGCGTTGTGCCTCCAGTAACAGCGACGATATTTTTACCGTTTAATCGCTTTTTTATACATGTTACACATGCTCTTCCCATTTCTTTTTTTACCCATGGAGATTGATCACTATCACCAGAAACAACAATTACCCTGTTTAGATTAAATCTCTCCTTTAGTGTATTTTCCAAAAGAGTTAAACCTAAAACATCTTTCATCATTTCTTCGAGAACAGTCAACAGAGATTTCCCATCCTTCGTTAAGGTCATACCTGAAGTGTGAATTTCAACTAAATTCTGATCTTTCAGAAATTGAACTTCATTTCTAAGTACTCTTTCACTTAATCCCAGACTTGTTGAGAGACTTCTGCGTCCAATCGGCTGCATCAATCGTATGAATTGAAGAATTTGATAGCGTTTTTGCATAACCTGTAAAAGGTCAGGCAATAATTTTTTCTGTACTTCTAGTAATGATTTCATTCTATTGCTATCCCTCTCTGAGTCGATCTGGACTATTTACGTCCCACTGTGACTTATTATGTCCCACCCACTCAAAAAAAAATCTTCCCTGCTACATCTTTATTTTAGCAGGGTAAATTTGCATATTCAAGTAATGTTTTCTGACTTTTTAAAGTAAACGCTTTCTTATGTCATCTTTTTCCAAAATTCCATAAGATGCGACTTCGTTATCAATTTTCACAACAGGAATCATGATTTGATATAACTCTAACAGCTCATCATCCATGTAAATATCAACGATTTCATATTCAAAAGGAATTTCTTTTTGAATGTCTTTTAAAATAGCTAATCCCTTATCACATAAGGAGCAATTTTCTTTTGAGTAGAAAATAACTTTTTTCATTACCTTTCTTGCACTTCCATTCTTAGTTTTTGGCTGTTTTCGCAAAGATTGTTGCTTTTCGTAAATAACTATATTTTACGGATATAGCCTATCTTCGTGCTCTTTTCGCTTATTTACTAAGTGGTACTCTCTTGAAATTGCTTATAGTTTCTACGATAAAAATCCAAAAGCTGATTTTTCAAGTCTAAAGCAACAAACTTTTAGAAAAGAGCCTAGTTTTTAAACAAACGTTTAATTAGTACTGCTTTCTGATTACCGATGTTGGAATATTTAATTGCTCCCGATATTTTGTAACAGTTCTCCTTGAAATATTTATACCATATCTATCTTTTAAACTATTTGCAATTTTTTGATCTGATAAAGGCTTCATTTTATCTTCAGAATCAATTAATTCTTTCAGTTTCATTTTTACTGAGGTAGTGGAAACCTCTCCAGTTTCTTCATCCAGCTTATTGGAGAAGAATGACTTCATACTAACAAGTCCATGAGGTGTTTGAACAAATTTATCCTTTACAGTCCTGCTGACGGTAGATTCATGGATGTCCAATGTATCTGCAATATCTTTTAATGTTAATGGCTTCAAAAGGCTTTTTCCATGTATGAAATAATCCTTTTGTTTCTGCAAAATCACCTTCATTACATTAATCATCGTCTCTTTGCGCTGTTCTAATGCTCTTTGAAGCCATTTACCTTGTGTTAGCTTCTTAGAATAATAGTCTTTTGTTTCAGGATCTAGTGTGTTTGTTCCATTTGATTCTAAAGGTTGACTAAAAGTAAGTTGTGGAAGAAGCTCATCATTATAAATAATGTGTAACTCATTATTTGATCTTTTAATAGTAATGTCTGGTGTTACGTATGTTGACTCATCACTTTCATATTTCAAACCAGGCCTTGGCTCAAGTTTTTTAATTTCGTGTTGAATTTCTTGGATTTCACTAATCGGGACATTTATCTTTTTCGATAAATCCTTCCATGATTTTTCTGCAAAAGGACGAAAATGATCTGTGATGATCGTTTCAGCTACAACGTTTCGAACAGGCAATCGTCTTAACTGTAGTAAAATACATTCCTGCAGAGAACGTGCACCAATACCAGCAGGATCTAGACTTTGAAGCAAATAAAGCTTACTTTCAAGCAATTCCTCACTAACGTTTAATACTTTTGCTAACTCAACTAGATCATCTTTTAAATACCCATTTGCATCGAGAGCATCAATTAATAAATCGAGACAAGCTCTTTCTCTCTTTTTCATCGAAAAATCAACTAGCTGATTTCGTAAATGTTTTCGTAGGCAAGTTTTTTCCTCAAACGTATTCTCAATAAAGGATTGCTTATCTGAATTAGATCTTTTCTGACGATATGGCGAACTGTATGTTTCTTTCACTTCAATTAGGGGATTTTCTATTGTGAGTTCCTGAACATAAGAAAGGAGATCAGTTGAGGAATACTGTAATAATGTAATCGCTTGTTGTAACTCTTGAGTCATCTTTAATTTAAGTGATTGTTCTTGCATTAACCCAATTTTCATTTTAACTTCCCCCTGTTATACATTTTACACTAAGTTGTTGTAAAGAGGTATGGTCTTCACACAAAAAGTAAACGCTTCCATTTTTACTCGCATATTCAATTTGCGGCAATATACTACATGCTTATGTTTCTCGCATAAAAAAATGCAAAAATTAGGTTTTAGTAATAGAATGACTATGATTTTCTCAAGTTAGGACAAGCTAGACTACTTCAGTGCTTCTGACTTTTAGTAGTCTAGTCTTTGTTATGCTTAAGCAGATTTAGTGTCTTCCTTTTCCTTTGGATAAGCAAATTCCATTAATAAACTTGTTCCATTCCGGGAAGTGTGAAGCCTAATCTTATCTGCAATAGATTGTCATGCTCATATCGGATGAAAAATGATTTACCGATATAGCTTTTTGCGTCTATTTATTGTTGTGATTTAAAATCAATTTTTAGTTATAACAAGATGAGTTGGAAGACTTTCGCGTAATTCGGAAATCAATTTTTGACACGAGAGTTGGGTCTAGAAGGGTTCCGCTCATTTCTTGCAGCAACTGATAAACTGGTGAGTCATCTGGGTGCCGAGTCATCAAATAATCCAACTGATTGAATAAGGATATAATCCGTGCTTTAAGAGGAATTTTTTTTCAATCCCAAAGGAGATCCCTTTCCATCCCAACGCTATGATGGTAGAGAATCCAGTCTCGAATGTTTGGCTGAAGAAAAATCGATTCTACGATTTTCGCCCCTTTTTCAGAATGACTATTTTCCATTATCGAAGGTAGTTACTATATTATATCTTCATTTATCCCTGTGTTTCTAATGGTAAAATATTCCCAAACTACTATAACTCTACTAATAATAAGTGTAAATAGAATTTAGAATAAACGACTAAATATTTTTCCGCCCTTATAATTTCTGTAAACTCTAACCTATTGGAAGCCTAACTTCAACAGTGGTACCTTTATCTCTCTCGCTAGAAACCGTAATCGTTCCGTTATGATTATGAATAATCCGATAATTCACCATTAAACCTAGCCCAATGCCTTTTTCTTTATTACTATAAAAAGGTTCCCCAAGTGTTTCGATCCGATCCTGACTTAATCCAATTCCTTCGTCTATTACTTTTAAGATTAGACAAGAGTTTTCTTGGTTAGCCTTCATCTTTACAACTCCGCCACTCGGCATAGCTTCGATACTGTTTTTCACAAGATTAATGAATACTTGTTTGATTTGGTTCGGGTCACATGTAATTGAAGGAAGGCTTTCCTCAACCTCTAATTCAATTTTCACATTTATTAAATTGGCTTCTGGCTTCATGACTTTTACGGCACTTTCCAATATTGTTCGAGCATCAGATTTAACTAATTGATGTGCCTGGGGCCTTGCCAATGTTTGGGATTCGAACCCCTGGCAGACGTGATACCGGAAACCTATTGATATTATAACGATTGGCTTACGAAAACATCTCGTATTATTAACGTTTTCCCATACGAAAAACTGTTATGTAGAAGGAACTCGTCTATCGTTATTATTTTTTATTGATCCCGCCGTAATGCCAACGCCCCGCCTTAATCTTATCACTATTCTCACGGATATACTCACGTAAAGTATCCGGAATCGGCTCCTCGTCTAATTTTTCGAACCTAACTCGCCATATACGCTCCATCCGGAAATCCATAACGTGTACTTCCGTATACAAGCCGCCTAATACATTCGATAATTGTTTACTTATCATTATTCCGTAGTTAGCCAACGCCAACACCCCTATGTTATATTATACGAATATACGTTCGAATATGTAAACAAAAAGAGGACGAGCCGAAGCCCGCCCGAGTTGTGTCGCTATATTCTCCTAATGCGTTGGTTATTGTGCAGGGCTTTACTATAACTCTCGTTCCAATAACAAATACTTTATTGAACTTTATTAAAACTTTCCAAGGGATTTTTTAGTTAAAGGTCCTACTATTCCATCAACCGTTAACTTACGATCCTTTTGAAACTTACGAACCGCTTTTTCAGTATTTGAACCATATACTCCATCGGCACCATAAGTGTTATATCCAAGAGATGTAAGTCTCCGTTGAAGCTCCTTAACATCATTACCCCTGCTACCCTTTTTGAGAATACCATTCGAGTTTACAGGCTGGGAAGGGGATTTTATATTACCTGATACTTTATATCCATTCGCTGATGCTATTGAGTTAAAAGCTTTCCCTGAAGATGTGATAATTACAGGTGTATTGACTTTTACCTGTTTAAACAGCCATTCTACCTCTTCATCATACATTCTAATACAACCACTACTAACATATTTTCCTATTGAACTTGGATTATTATTACCATGAATTGCATAAGTATCGCCCCATGTTCCACGAGCATTCAACCCTATCCAACGATTACCGAGTGGATTCCGAGGATCTCCTCCAGGAATCTTTTCCTTGTAATAAGGCCTATTAACTATTTTATTTACAACCTTAAATTTACCTTCAGGTGTATACGATGCTTGTCTACCAGTCGCAACTGTAAATGTTTTTTTCAGTTTACTATTTTCATAGTATGCGAGTTGATTATTGGATTTATTAATAATAATTAATTGGGATTCTGCTGCAAAAGTTTTACTTACTCCAATATTAAGTAATAATAAACATGTTAGAACCATGAGTATAAAAAATCTGTTCATAAATATCCCCGCCTCGAATAAATTAATTAATTTATCATATGTCCTAAGGCTTATAAAATTACATTATTTAACAAATAATTCTGATGAGCCAGCTCAAAAAAATAAAACAATTTTACAACAAAATAAGAGCCACCATAAGGTAACTCTCAGTAAATCGTTTTACTTAAGAAACATAAATTCAACTATTACAATGATCAGTGCGAGATGTGCTTTTCTTTTCTTACACTACTTAGCATTACCTCAGTCTTTCGTTCATTGAATCACTTGTTAAAGCGTTCTTCGTTAACTGGATCAACTTCCGGAGCTGTTGAATGAACGATTGTTTCAGCTTTTTGTTTAGCTACTTAAATACGCTATTATCGAGGTTAAGTTCGTTCCACTTTAAAGCTGCCAGAAGTGCGCAGTAGTCCCGATAACCTGCAAAGCTATCTTTGTGTCTATGACGGAGAATAATCTCCTTATTTGATGGTCAGTAAGCGTGAAAATACGTTGCTGATCCGTTTTTAGCTTCCGAATCTTTTCAACGGGATTGATCGATATAATTTCTTCTTTGTACAGACGATTTAACATCGCCCTAATCGCAGACAATCGTATATTTACGGTTACCGGTGAAAGTTTTCTTGAGTGTAATAGATGATGGATGTACGTATGAAGGTCATCGTGATACACCTCGGTAATCAGTTGCTTATTTACAATCGAAATAAATTCCGCCCAAAACGTCCGATAATCGTTTATCGTTCTTGAACGGTAGCCTTCGGATTCGTAAATACGTATGACGACGTCTAATGCTTCGTTGACTGTAATTCCGTGGTTTATTTTATTTTTATTTCGTCGACGTATCCTTTGCATAACGAAAAAACCTCCCGAATTTATCGAGAGGCTTCGTATTTTCGTTATAAAATTATCGATAGACTCGTCTTCCCAACGTACAAACTGACTGAGAACCCAACGAAAATAACTATTCCGTTTATTCTACACCGTGTCACTTCGACGTTTGTTAGAAGACGTTTTTCCGGATTATTTTGTGCTAAACGCTGACTTAACAACGTTTTCTAACTTTCATGACGCGCTCGGAGGGATTCGAACCCCCGGCAGACGTGGTACCGGAAACCACCGCTCTATCCGACTGAGCTACGAGCGCAAATATTTAAACGCTAACCACCGTCATTACTACGTTCCACGTACGCTCAATCAACCGTTAAGCAAACGAAATTTCGAAAAAGGACGAGGTGGCAGTCATTCGTAAGGACGGTTAAAGACCGTCAGTAGCGTTATTATACGATAAAACCGCCGTAGGTTTCAAGGTTTATTTCTTTGTACCGCTATAATGCCAGCGCCCCTCCTTAATCTTTTCGCAATTTTCCGTTTTCATACGATCACCTCTACGTTATATTATACGAATATACGTTCGTTTATGTAAACAAAAAAAGACGAGCCGAAGCCCGTCCGTTTTATTTTTCGTCAGTAAATCCGCTACCGCTTGATGGATTATTCACGATACCCGCCGGATAAGAACCGCTAAGATATAATCGACTTATTCGTTATACTTTTCCGGACCGACTACGCCAGCGTCATTAAGAATCATTCCGACAAGCGCTGTTACTGCGATCCATAATCCGTAATTACGAAATCTCTCCATTACTCGAACGTATTCGAACCTGCTAGTCCGTCATTCTTCAAACCGTTAGCGCCAGTCTTCCTAATTAAATCATTAAAATCTGTGTCCTTACAATTGTCGTTTTCTAGCGGAGATATTTCAATTAGATCACCATTAATCATTTTTATAACAATTGAATGAACTTCTAACCCATCACTCACAAGATTTGGATTATTATATTTAAATTCATATGAGACAATATCACTAACTTTATAGAATTTATGTTTAACATCTAAAGTTGCTGATTGTCCTTGTGCTATTTCCCGATCAACATAAACTAAAGAGATTACCTCTAGTTTATCATCATCTAATGTAACAACGTATGTATCTTTTTCCTGACCTGATATTTTTCCTTCAATGAACACTTTCCCACCAAGAAAATTTTTAATTGGTAATAACGCGCCAAATTTATTAACAGCCTTACTGGTGTGATACCTCAATCTTGTAACCATTACCGGAATGTTGTGTAGACACAATATTATACAATTTTATTAAATCATCCCTTGCTTAGTTAGATTAATAAGTGTAGGTCTTGAGAATTCTGCTTCTAAAGCTCCACCTACAACTTCCATACGATGTACTACATTTGTAGTTCCTGCTGGAATAGTAAAAGGTTCAGATACAATCACTCCGTCATGATTTCCTAATAATACTTGCTGGAATCCGAACCCTTCCGTAGATCCCACTGCTACAATCTTCATTAAAAACTTAGGTGTAGTTGCACCTTCGACCCCAGGAGTAAATTTAACACGTAAAGCAACCTGACACACCTCTCCAACCGCCCACTTAGTTGTCCCGAAAGACATATTTATGCTAAAAGGCCCTGTTGCAGCTTCTACCCCCACAACCTTACAACGAACAGCATCAGCGTCAAATGCTACGTTTTTAGCGAATTCATAAGTGTATCCACCAGGATTAACACTTCTTGAATAGCCATCTGGAATACCGTCAGCATCACTATCCGTTAACCAAAGAGGATTAGGGTTGAAATTACCATTCACCATTACCCTAGTGTCTAAATTATCTAACGCTATAAAGGGTTGTGCTGGTTGCAAAAAAGGTATAATTTTTTCAGCAAAATACTTACCTGCTTCATTTACACCCGCCAAATTAGGGTGTAAAGAGTCTGCATAAAATCCTTCCTTCCACCCAGCTGTCACCGGGTCTAAAAAATGGTTATGGAAATCAACTAATGGGGCGTGGTATTTAGCTGATAATTGACAGACTAAGTAATTTATTTTACGTATACGCGTTCTAGCTTCGTGTGTATTTGCAGGAAATAGTGTACAGAAAATTACATTTTTACCCCATTGCAAGGCTTTTATTGCCATTGCCTCAATATTTGAAACGGTTTGAATCGGTGTTAAGAGTGTATCGTTCACACCGCCGCAAATTGTTATTGTATCCCATTGATTTAATTTAGTCCCTAAATCTGTGTCAATACGTTCGAGCATTTGCTGTGTGGTGTTACCGGCGATGGCTACATTTAAACCAATTCTTATAAGTCCTTTTGAAGCAATAGATGCAGTGGAAATCCAAGTTTCTCCGCGTTTTCTAACTGCATCATCATTCCCGTTTTCATTCCCGTAATAATACGGTGCTTGACCAATTGAATCTGACATAAGCGCTATCTTCATAGAGCTCTCTCCTTTACCTAAGATTTACTATCAATCTAAGGATATAGTAATTTTATAATTTTTTCCACAAATTACAAATTTTCCCCTATGACATTTTATAATCCCTACGATTTTTTCACCTACAATCTTATGTAAATAGTTATAAGAGATTCGGCGTATAGCTGTTGGTCGCAGCTTGCGCTTTTTTTATTCATTTTTAGGTGTTTTTAAACATCTAAATTGTCTCTATCTGTAACTTCCTGGTATTGTTTAACTACTTGGTCATCAGTGTAGTTTAAATAAATCTGTGTCGTTGCTAAATCACTATGCCCGAGAATCATTTGGAGAGTTCTAATATTTCCTTGATTCTTTAAGAAGTTGGCCGCAAAAGTATGTCGAAGATTATGTGGACTAAATCGGCTCTCACCCTTTAAACCCGCATCGATTCCGTACTTATACATTCTCTTTCGTATTAAGTCATCATTTAAGCGAGCACCCTCGTTATTTACAAAAACGTGCGTAGTTGATCCGAAGTATTCTGTCGTTTCAGAAATAAGCTGACGTAAATTTTCCATAACCTTTTTAGAAATCGGTACAATGCGATTCTTACGGTTTTTATTTTTGGCGCCAGGTAAAGCTATTACTGCATTTTCGAAATCAACGTCCTCCAACTCTAACGCGTTAATCTCATTTATTCTTAGTCCGCATTTTAACATCGTCAGCATAGCGCAGTAATCACGAAATCCCGCGAACGTACTATGGTCAATCTGAGAGAATAAACAGCGTATTTGAGAATCCGTAAGTGCCCCTACCTTACTTTGATCTGTCTTTAATTTCCGTATAGAGGTTACGGGATTATTATCAACTAAGAGCCCTTCGGAGAATAGCCGATTAAACATCGCTCTCATTGCGCTTAATCGAATATTCACAGTTACCCGCGACAATCCCCTTTTATGTAGCATAACGTTTATATACTTACGGAAATCGTCTGTTGTTACGTCCGTTATGTACTTCCTTTCAATAATCCGAAAAAACTCATTCCAATAACTTTCATAATCGTTCATCGTACGAGCACGGTATCCCTCTGAACCGTAAATGCTCATTATACGAGTTAGCGCATCATCTACCGTAATCTTATCCGTATAAATTAACTTCTCAGCGTTTATATCTCGACGTATTACTGGACCTCTTCGTTTAATGGCCAAAACAAAAAACCTCCCGTATATTATTACGGAAGGTTAGCGTTTAATTAAATATTGCCTGTACGACGGAAACATTGTTTACCGATAAGACGAAAATAACTGCCATTTCACCGAACTAAAACATTCGGTCCACGTCCGTCAATCATCGGTAAGCAACCGTCATTACTACGTTTTCAGTCGAACCCCCGGCAGACGTGATACCGGAAACCACCGCTCTATCCGACTGAGCTACGAGCGCAAATATTATATCAGTGACAAAAAATATACGGGAACTTCTTAACAATTTCAACTGTCTTTTTATAATAAACCACATGTCATATATTATATGCAGTTTTTAACCAAATTTGACTTTTCACACCGTTTGAAATGTAATTAATGTGGGAAACATGAATACATGTTATGCTAAACAAGAACATAGTATAGTCTAAATAAGGTTCAATACGGTTCTTTAACCTTTTCGTTTGACCTTTATTGACCTTAGTTGTATGATGGAAATACATAAAGTTATACAGATACAACTTAAAGTTTTATGTACTAAAGTTAAAGGATTACATATAGTAAGAGTTTATCCTTTAGTACAATCTTTCTTATTACGAAGGAGGAATAGAAAATGAATTTAATCCCTACAGTTATTGAACAAACAAACCGTGGTGAGCGTGCTTACGACATTTACTCTCGTCTTTTAAAGGACCGTATCATTATGCTTGGTAGTGGTATCGACGATAACGTAGCAAACTCAATTGTATCACAGCTTTTATTCTTAGAAGCAGAAGATCCAGAAAAGGATATTTCTATCTATATTAACAGTCCAGGTGGATCTATCACTGCTGGTATGGCAATTTATGATACAATGCAATTTATTAAACCAAGTGTTTCAACAATTTGTATTGGTATGGCAGCTTCAATGGGTGCATTCTTACTTGCAGCCGGAGAAAAAGGCAAACGCTATGCACTTCCTAACAGTGAAGTAATGATTCACCAACCACTTGGTGGAGCACAAGGTCAAGCAACAGAAATTGAAATTGCTGCCAAGCGTATCCTTTTCTTACGTGATAAATTAAATAAGATCCTATCTGATCGTACTGGTCAGCCATTAGACGTAATCGAGCGTGATACAGAGCGTGATAACTTCATGACTGCTGACCGTGCTCTAGAGTACGGTTTAATTGATAAAGTACTAGACCGTAGCATACTTAACGATAAATAATATAGTAAAAAAGCTTACTTTTGGGTAAGCTTTTTTTTTTATTTTATAAGATAAAAGTAGCACACCGCCTTTAAACGATGTGCTCATCTTTTATCCTTCTTGTTGTACGTATTTAGCTAATGTTTCTACTGCATCTTGTTCGTCATTACCTTCTGCAATTAGTGTAATCATAGATCCAGAGCTAATCGCTAAACTCATAAGACCCATAATACTTTTTGCATTTACTTTCTTACCTTCTTTTTCTAAGAAAACATCTGATGCAAAACGGTTTGCTTCTTGAACAAATAATGCAGCAGGACGTGCTTGTAAACCGGTTTTTAAATAAACTTCAACTTGTTTTTCAACCATAGTTATCTCCTCTTCTCTTCTTTTAATTTATTTTAATGATAGCGGTTGCCCTAATCTTAGTTGTTCAGCAATTTGGTCTAATTTTCGTAAGCGATGGTTAATACCAGATTTGCTAATTGTACCGCTTGATACCATTTCACCAAGTTCTTTTAATGTAACATCTTGGTATTCGACTCTTAGCTTTGCAATTTCGCGAAGCTTATCAGGCAAAGCATCTAGACCGATTTTATCATCGATGAATCGAATATTCTCTACCTGTCTTAGTGAAGCGCCAATTGTTTTGTTAAGATTGGCTGTTTCACAGTTCACTAAGCGATTGACAGAGTTCCTCATATCACGGACAATTCTCACATCCTCAAAGCGAAGTAATGCTTGATGTGCACCGATGATATTTAGAAGCACAGTAATTTTTTCTGCTTCCTTTAGATAGGTGATGAAGCCCTTTTTTCGTTCTAACGTTTTACTGTTTAAATCAAATGTATTCATTAACTCGCAAAGAGAATCATTATGCTCTTTGTAAAGAGAGAAAATTTCAAGGTGATAAGAGGAAGTTTCTGGGTTATTTACAGAACCACCAGCAAGAAATGCACCGCGTATATAAGAGCGTTTGCAACATTTCTTTTTCACTAGTTTTTCGGATATACTCCGGACAAAGGTAAAGCCTTCCTCCAATATATTTAAATCCTCTAAAATGTGTTTAGCCTCTTCAATTAGACGAACAATATATACATTGTTCTTTTTTAATTTCATTTTCTTGCGAACAAGTAATTCCACTGAAACATCGTATTGCTTTTTTAATAGTGTATAGATACGCCTTGCGATTGCGGCATTTTCCGTTTGAATATCAATCGTAATCATTCGGTTTGAAAAGGAAAGGGATCCATTCATTCTTATGAGTGCAGATAGCTCTGATTTTAAGCAGCAAGGCTTTAGTTCTAAGTTTGTTAATTCTTTTTTTGTTTCAGATGCAAATGACATCTCTGCACCCCCATTCTTAGCAATGCTCTTATGTCATTTCTTGTTGAAGTATTCCATATAATAGCTTTGCTACTTTATTAGTATCATGTCTTATTACACTATTTTCGTAACTTACAATTTTATCTGTAATGACTTCAAGGCCTAATATTTTTAGCTCCTCGATATCAAAGTGAACTGGCTTTGCAAGCTCCTCTTCATATTTCAATTTGATATGATTAGGAATTTCCTCTTCATTGACAAGAATTGTATCCATAAATGTGCATTTCATATGATCATATAATGCTTTAACATGATCACTTGCAGAAAAGTTCAATGTTTCTCCTGCCTGTGTCATCACATTACAAATGTAAACTTTTTTTGCTTTTGCCTTACAAACCTCTCCCCCTATTTTTGGAACAAGAAGGTTGGGTAAAATACTTGTGTACAGACTTCCAGGACCTATAATAATTAAGTCAGCCTCCCTAATAACATCTAGTGTTTCAGGAAGCGGTTCAATATCATCAGGACTAAGAAAGACCCGTTTTATTTTCTTGCCTGAGAAAGGAATTTTGGATTCACCAGAAACAATTGATCCGTCTTCCATTTCAGCATTTAAAATAACACTACAATTTGCAGCAGGTAATACTTTTCCGCGTACATTTAATACAGTACTCATCTCTCTTATTGCATGGACGAAATCACCAGTGATATTCGTCATAGCTGCTAAGATGAGATTACCTAATGAATGTCCGATTAAATTATTCCCTTTATTAAAACGATGTTGAAATAGCTCCTCTACCAGAGGCTCAACATCTGACAAAGCTGCTAATACATTGCGAATATCACCAGGAGGAGGAATGTTTAATTCATTTCGGAGCCTGCCTGAACTCCCGCCATCATCAGCGACTGTGACAATTGCTGTAATATCAACTGGGAACTGTTTTAATCCCCTTAATAGGACAGATAAACCAGTACCACCGCCAATGATGACTACCTTAGGCAAATGTTCCTTTTCCATTAATTAATGTTGCCTTCTCTTCTCAATATCTCGATGAGACACTTGAGTATGATAGTCATTTTTATAATGATTTGCAATGTATTCTGCAAGTGTAACTGAGCGATGCTGTCCTCCCGTACAACCAATCGCAATAACAATTTGACTCTTTCCTTCTCGCTTGTAATAAGGAAGCATGAAAGTGAGCAAATCAAGGAGTTTTTCTAAGAACTTTTGTGTTTCACTCCATTTTAACACATATGAGGAAACTTCCTCTTGTAAACCAGTTTTTGGTCGCATATGGTCAATATAGTGTGGATTTGGCAAGAACCGAACATCAAACACAAGGTCAGCATCGATTGGCATTCCATACTTGAAACCAAATGAAGTAACATTTACTGTAAACGTATGATCAACACTTGAAGAAAATTGCTTTAGAATTTTTTCTCTTAATTCTCTAGGCTTCAAATCTGATGTATCGTATATAAGCTGTGCTCTTCCTTTAAGTTCCTCAAGAAGTTCGCGCTCAAGTCCAATCCCTTCTAAAGGAAGCCCCTTTGAGGCTAAAGGATGGGATCTACGTGTTTCTTTATACCTTGTCACCAGCGTAGCGTCTTTTGCATCTAGGAATAAAATATGCGGTGTAAGCCAAGTACTTTCAGACAAATCATCGAGTCCTTGAAAAAGATGATCAAAAAATTCCCTTCCTCGAAGGTCCATCACTAAGGCAACCTTATTCATTTTAGCGCCTGATTCCTTCATCAACTCCAAAAATTTTGGTAAAAGAGTTGGTGGCAAGTTGTCGACGCAAAAATATCCGAGGTCCTCAAAGCTTTGAATAGCTACGGTTTTACCTGCACCTGACATACCTGTAATAATTACCATTTGTACTTCATTAGGTGCAGCTTGTTGCTCGTTATTTTCAATGGTCATAGTCATTCCTCCTTTCTACTAATGCCTATCTATTTTTCCTTAAAAGATTGGATGGTTTGATTGTCTTAAACTTAACACAGATCCACATATTCTTTGATATTCTTGTAAGCTAATCTACCCTACCGCATATCTTACGTTTAGCGTAATTATTGCGGGTCTAAACGATAGGAGATAAGCTCATAGTCGGGTGTATATGTAAAGGTCCCGTATAGCATACCCGTTCCTTTAATGACATAATCTAAGATGTGGAGATCTCCTGGGGCCATTGGCAATTGGTGAATGTCGTCCTTTTCATGCCAATTAATTGTCCCTTCTTCTGACTCTAGGACATTTGTGCCTTGATAATCTGTTGCTAAGAAGGTAAACATCATCCATTCAGAAACAATTTCTTTTCCATCTTGGATTAAAAAAGTAAACACTCCCTTTAATTGAGGATTTTTAATGTATATGCCAGTTTCCTCACGATATTCACGGGTTACAGTGTCCTTAATTGATTCACCTAGCTCCATTTTTCCGCCAGGAGCAACCCACCAGCCTCTTCTTGGTTTTTGCAGGAGAAGAACTTTGTTTCCTTCCAATAAGACGCAATTCGTTACTCTTTGCAACTTCTTCACCTCTTTTTTCACATGACATTAGAAATGCGCAAGCGCCTTGATCAGCTCCGACAAATAAGACGTACATGAATAGAAGGTGTTCTTTACCTTCAATTCATGGGTGGCTAGGGGCTAGGCATCCGACTTTTCACAAAGTCGAACTGCTGGAGCTAGACACAAACACTAAGTATAAAAAACTTATCTTTTTTAAAAATTCTATTCTTGTTTTATTACGCCCTTGACTTTTATTTATTATACTATTTTAATTTGGTCTTAACAACGAACACGATTGGAAGTATATTGGTGTATCTAATGTATATACGAATGAGAAGACAGACTGTTTCACTTTTTTATAAAAAAAATAAAAACAGATGTGAGGACAAAAAAAGAGAGCATGGGAAAGGGCGCCCATGCTCTAAAATAAGTCTATTTATAAAAGGGGGTCAATTACTATCTATATAATAACCTATAATTGTTTCACAAATGTTACAGGAGAGTTAAAACAGAATTACGAATTTGTTAAAAGAAAAGCGCAAGCGCCCGTGTAGTCGCTAGGCGCTTGCGCTGGGTGCCGATTTTACTTTACAGCTTTAAGCTTCTCTGCTAACTCTTCTATATAATGTTGAGCGCTTTGTGCTGCAATACTTCCATCTCCAGTTGCCGTTACAATTTGACGAAGCATTTTTTCACGAATATCACCAGCAGCAAAAATCCCTTCAACCTTTGTTTCCATTCGTTCATTCGTTTCAATATAACCATTCTCATTTGTAATACCAAGACTTTCGAATGGTTTCGATAAAGGCAACATACCGATGTAAATGAAGACACCATCTGTTTTAAATTCTTGTTCTTCACCATTTACTGTATTCACTAATGTTACTTTTCCTACTTTACCCTCTTGATCATGAATTTCCTTAATCGTATGGTTCCAGATGAAATCTATTTTTTCATTATCGAACGCACGTTGTTGAAGAATTTTTTGAGCTCTTAATTCCTCACGACGATGAACGATTGTAACCTTAGAAGCAAAACGTGTTAAATACACACCTTCTTCTACTGCAGAATCTCCACCTCCAACAACGACGAGCTCTTTTCCTTTAAAGAAAGCACCATCACATACGGCACAATAAGAAACTCCACGTCCGCCTAATTCTTTTTCACCTGGTACACCAATTTTCTTATATTCAGCACCAGCTGTAATAATAACAGCTCGCGTTTTGTACTCTTTTTTTCCTGCTACAACTGTTTTATACTCTCCACCATCAATAATTTCTTTAATGTCGCCATATGCATATTCAGCGCCGAATTTCTTCGCATGGTCAAACATTTTTGTTGAAAGCTCTGGTCCTAATATATGATCAAAACCAGGATAGTTTTCTACCTCTTCTGTGTTAGCCATTTGTCCACCAGGCACTCCACGTTCAATCATTAGCGTTGATAAATTCGCACGTGATGTATAAACAGCTGCTGTCATACCAGCTGGGCCAGCTCCTGCTATAATAACGTCATAAATTTTTTCTTCAGACACGTTTGTTCACTCCTCACAACAAAGTTTACTTTGATTTTTTGTACGATGTCTTCTTTATTTTGCCCTATTAACATCGTATAAAATTTATACGTTTCATGCCATTTTTTTGCTCAAAGTACAAATGCGGAAAGGCCTTGGTCATCCTTTGGCAAATAAGAAGCTTATGAATAGAAGGTATTCTTTACATTCAATTCATGAGTGGCTGACCCTAGAGGCAGTCAAAGAACGCGACGTTCTCATCTCTTGCCTGCTCTTGCACGTCCTGTGCAATCTGAGTCCACGGCGCTGGAACTAGATGTCGGTCATGTTCTTGATGAGCTTTACGTACTTACCAACTGAAGATACCGATACACCATACATATTCGCTACTGCCGCTTGGCTTACAGGCTCGTTACATTGATTTTTCCATACGTAATCTAACGCTGCTGCCCAGCCAAGGTGATTTTTTAGGGAATAATCATTTTTATATACTTTTATAAGGATACGAAAAGAAAATAAAAACAGCTTATCATCCTCAGAGTGAACAAACAATTCCTCTGCAATACGATAAAAAGAGGTAATTTTGTCATAAGAGCTATAATCCTCAGATAATGCAAGCTTAATAAATTCTTTTTCTAATTGTGACTGCGGCACATTCGAAGCTTGATAACCATTAATCTGATCATTATTATTTGTTTGCTTTGCAAGGAATATTGCATACAGGCGCTCTTCTAGCGTCATACTTGAGACTCGCTCCCCGATAAGATCACCCTGGATATTCCAGGGCTCGGAACCAGCCTTACTTTTATTTCCCTTTAATACTCTCTCCCACATGAGCTCTGCAAATGGTACATGACCTGTGAAATAAGCAGAGTACGATAACCAATAATAAAAGGTCTCATCACCTTCAAATCCTTGCTTATAAAGAGAACGAAGCCATTTATACGCTAGTGGATAGTACCCTACCAACGCAAAAGTTGCTCCTAACTTATAGCGATGCTCATAAAGAAGTGGATGAACAGTTGATAAGGTTTTCGCAAGCTCTTCAACTTTTTCATCCTGACGTTCATAATAATAAAAAACTAATAAATTGCAGTAAGCATGTAAATTACCAGGATTTCGCTGAAGGACGGTTTGCAAATATTCCTTCGCCTTATCCACTTCTCCAACATAAAAATAAGCCAGAGATAAATTATTATGTGCAGACCAAAATTCAGGATATTCAACAACAATCTCCTCAAGTAATAAAATAGCCTCTTCAAACTGACTATTTTCTAAAAGAGATTTTGCCGCATCCTGTTTTAAAATTAAATCATCCGGGTCCTTTAAAAATGGTTCTTCACCATCGTCTTCCATTGTGAGTAGATCTATGAGATCCTCGTTTTCTTCTATAAATTCACCGTTAGGCTCTTTGTTTGCATATTCAGTTGCACACTTGTATGCTTCCTGAAATAATCCAAGATGTGCGTAATTGTTTGCCATAAAGTAGTGACACTCTGTCATTTCTTTATCAACTTCATCAAGTATATATGAAAGCAATTCATTTGATTGGCTATACTTTCCCATATCTGTATAAATCGTCGCTAACTGGGATAGCTTGCTTGAGTCTTTCGGTTCTAACTCAACTGCCTTTTGCAAATATTTACTTGCTTTTTGATAATTTTGTTCTCGATAAGCCTTTAGGCCTTTATTATAATAATATTGTCCATCTTGGAGAAACGGGACAACCTGTGCTTTTTGTCTTTGTTTGCTCAATTGTTTTCCCACTAGAATCCTCCATTTCATTCATTTCACCGTATGTAAGTATACCATAATAAAAGTGTGTAACAATAGTGGTTAAGGAAATATAAGGTTGTAACTTAAAACTTACATAGTCACGATTGCCTCGCGAAATACGTCGATCAATGAATTCGGCTGATAACACAAGTAAATCGGACAATAAACCTTCAGAATCCGCTGATAAACTAAGTGACTTGGTTGATAAATGACGGAAGTTGGCTGATAACGTAGATAGCCATTTACCAATCAATACGTTTCAGACTTAAAATCAAAAAAAAGACTCATTTATATGAGCCTTTTCCTATAAACACCTTAATCCTTCGATGCATGTCTCTTCTCTAACACGTTTAATACTTCATCTAAAGGCAGCTTTTGCTCCCTTAATAGAACCATTAGGTGAAACAGCAAATCTGCTACCTCCCATTTTAGTTCCTCTTGATCCCTATTTTTGGAAGCAATGATAACTTCTGCAGCTTCTTCCCCAACCTTTTTAAGGATCTTATCTACCCCTTCATTAAATAAGTATGTAGTATAGGAACCTTCTGGAAGTTCATTTTCACGTTCAGCAATCGTTTTTTCAAGTGTATTGAAAATTTGGAAACGGTCTTGAGTAGCTTGTACTTCTTGTTTGTCAATTGTTTCATTAAAGCATGTGTACGCACCTGTATGGCATGCAGGACCAGCTGGCAGTACAAGAACTAGGATAGCATCTTGGTCACAATCATATCTCATTTCAACTACTTTTTGGATATTTCCTGACGTACCACCCTTGTGCCAAAGCTCTTGTCTAGAACGACTATAAAACCATGTTTCTTTTGTTTCTACTGTCTTTTTTAATGATTCCTCGTTCATATATGCCAAAGTTAACACTTCTTTACTCGTCGCATCCTGTACGATAGCCGGAACTAGCCCGTTTTGATCATATTTAATGTTTTCAATCATCGTACATTCACCCCCTGTTTTTCTAAATATACTTTCACTTCTTTTACGGATGTTTCTTTGTAGTGAAAAATGGACGCTGCTAGTGCTGCATCTGCTTTCCCTTCTTGAAAGGCGTGTAAAAAGTGCTCTGCATTTCCAGCTCCACCTGACGCAATAACAGGGACTGTCACCGCTTCACTCACCGCTTTATTTAGTGCGAGGTTGAAACCACTTTTCTCGCCATCACTGTCCATGCTTGTTAGTAGGATTTCACCCGCACCACGTTTTACAGCCTCCTGCGCCCACTGCACAACTTCCCATTCTGTTGCTTTTCTTCCACCATGTGTATAAACTCTCCAGCTACCTAATTCCTCATCGAATTTAGCATCAATCGCACAAACGATACATTGAGAACCAAAAAAACCTGCTCCCTCAGTTATAAGCTCTGGATTTAGTAAAGCAGCAGTATTTAACGAAACTTTATCCGCACCAGCTCGGAGAATTCTTTTCATATCCTCAAGCGAATTAATGCCTCCACCAACAGTAAAAGGAATGGCAAGCTGTGCTGCTACCTGCTCAACAACGTCAACCATTGTTTTCCGACCTTCATGTGACGCAGAGATATCAAGAAAAACTAGCTCATCTGCACCCTCTTGATCATAAAATGTCGCAAGTTCCACTGGATCTCCAGCATCTCTTAATCCTAAAAACTGAATCCCTTTTACAACTCGTCCTTCTTTTACATCTAAGCATGGAATAATGCGTTTTGTAATCATGAGGGGTTTCCTACCTTCAATGCCTCTGTTAGACTAAATTGATTCGTATAGAGCGCCTTCCCTACAATTGCACCAGCTACTCCAACACTCACGTACTCAGATAGAGTCTCTAAATCCTTTAACGAACTCACACCACCAGATGCGATCACTTGCTTATTTGTTGCCTTTGCCATTTCAACGACTGCTTCAACATTTGGTCCAGAAAGCATTCCATCTGTCGCAATATCAGTAAAGATAAATACTTCTGCTCCTGCATTCGCAAGTTCTTTACCAAGGTCAGTTGCCTTCACATTCGATGTGTTTAACCAGCCCTCTGTTGAAACATATCCATCTTTCGCGTCAATTCCAATGGCTATCTTTTCACCATATGTAGAAAGCATTTTTTTAACGAATTCTGGATTTGATATCGCAGCACTACCTAGAATGACACGATCAACACCATTTGATAAATAGAACTCTACATCTTCTTCTGTACGGATTCCGCCACCGATTTGGATCTTTGCGGAAAGCTTTGTTGCCGCATCGATTACATGCTGATGATTAACAAGCTTCCCTTCCTTAGCCCCATCAAGATCGACCATATGGATCCAGCTAGCACCTTGATCATTAAACTGCTTGGCCATATCAAAAGGAGAATCGCCGTATACCGTTTCTTTGTTATAGTCTCCTTGAAGCAATCGAACGCACTTGCCGCCCCGCATATCAATTGCAGGATAGATAATAAATTGGCTCATTTCTATTCTCCTTCCACGATCTTACAATAATTTTTTAATATCGCTAATCCTAGCTCACTACTTTTTTCCGGGTGAAATTGTGTGCCATATACATTCCCTTTTCCAACGACGGCAGGAACGTCAACTCCATAGTCAGCAGTTGCTAAAAGCGTGTCAGTTTGCTCTGCATCTATATAGTAGGAGTGAACAAAATACGCATAGCCGCCATCAATGTCTTCAAGCAAAGGACTTTGATTTTTTATGTTTAGTTCATTCCAGCCCATATGTGGGACCTTAAATGTGCTTTCTTTTATCGTGTCTGGTATCCTAACAACCTTACCTGGTAAAAGAGATAACCCCTTCGTTAAACCGTTTTCCTCACTCTCATCAAACAAAAGCTGCATTCCAAGGCAAATACCTAAAAGCGGTTTACCCTCTGCAACGATTTTATGAATAAAGCTTGTCAGACCAGCTTCAGTTAAAATCGACATTGCATCTTTAAACGCTCCAACTCCTGGGAGGATGTAGCCATCTGCTTTTTCTAGCACAGCTTCTTCGTGTGAAACAATATAGTCAACGTTCATACGCTCTAAAGCTTTACTAACGCTATATAAATTTCCCATTCCATAATCGATAATAGCGATCATTTTTATAACATCCCTTTCGTTGAAGGAAGCACTCCCTCAATACGTGGATCAACCATTGTAGCTTCATCTAATGCTCTAGCTAATGCTTTAAATATTCCCTCTATCATATGGTGTGTGTTATGTCCATAATGAACGATAACATGAAGGTTCATGCGTGCTTCAAGTGCCAGCTTCCATAAGAACTCATGAACATTTTCAGTATCAAATGTTCCAACCTTTTGACTTGGAAACTCTCCTTTAAACTCAAAGTGTGGTCGATTACTTAAATCTACAACAACTTGTGCTAGTGCTTCATCCATTGGCACAAACGCGTTACCGTAGCGCTTAATTCCCTTCTTATCACCTAGGGCTTCACGTAGTGCTTGTCCTAAACAAATCCCAATATCTTCAGTTGTATGATGGTCATCTATTTCAATATCACCATTAGCATTTACAGTTAAGTCAAATTGTCCATGCTTTGTAAAAAGATCAAGCATATGATCCATAAACGGAACATCTGTCTTAAGTGAAGACTGACCTGTTCCGTCTACATTAAAGGATAAGGAAATTTGCGTTTCTTTTGTATTTCGTTCAACTGATGCTGTTCTTGTCATAAGTATGTCCTCCTTATTTTAATCTTTCTTCCATTGCACGAGCGTGTGCTTCTAATCCTTCAAGACGTGCTAACTTTGCAACCTTGGCATAATGGTTATGAAATGCTTGTTCACTGTAAGCAATAATGCTCGATTTTTTCATAAAATCATCTACGTTTAGCGGGCTTGAAAAACGCGCTGTTCCATTTGTTGGTAACACATGGTTAGGACCAGCAAAATAGTCACCAACAGGTTCAGAACTATAACGTCCAAGGAAAATTGCTCCCGCATGCTTAATATCATTTAAAATCGCCAATGGATTTTCAGTTAAGACTTCAAGATGTTCTGGTGCAAGCTCGTTCACAACTGCAATAGCTGTTTCAAGATCATCTGCAACGTAAATATGTCCGTACGTATCAATTGACGCCCGAGCTATCTCTTTTCTAGGTAATGTAGCAACTTGGTTTTCTACCTCGACTTTAACTTCTTCTGCCTGCTTCATAGACGTTGTAACGAGAATACTTGATGAGTTTTTATCATGCTCTGCTTGTGATAATAAATCTGCCGCAATTTCATTTGCTCTAGCTGTTTCATCACTTAGGACAACAATCTCACTTGGGCCTGCGATCATATCAATATCAACAATGCCGAACACTTCTCGTTTTGCTAAAGCAACAAAGATGTTTCCTGGCCCCATAATCTTATCTACTGCAGCGA
Source organism: Bacillota bacterium (assembly GCA_051750265.1). GTDB lineage: Bacteria > Bacillota > Bacilli > Bacillales > Bacillaceae > Metabacillus. Next base: position 63,788 of record JBNJJO010000017.1, read on the forward strand.
TTGTTTCTGTTCCATAAGCTAATGCAGCAATTGCTTGAGCTCCACCAACTTTATAAATTTCAGCAATTCCAAGCTCTTTCGCAGCAACTAAAACTCCCGCTGGCAGAGTACCTTGTGTATTAGGAGGTGAAGTGATGACGATCCGCTTTACACCAGCAACTTGTGCAGGGATCACATTCATTAATACCGAAGATGGGTATGCTGCTGTACCACCTGGTACATAAACACCCACTGCATCTAATGCTGTTATTTTTTGCCCAAGCATTGTTCCTTCATCATCATAGCTAAACCAAGATTCTCGCTTTTGTTTTTCATGGAAAGATCGAATGTTAGCTGCAGCTTCACGAATAATGTTGACTAATTCATCGTCAAGCGTTTCATAAGCTGCTACAAATTCTTCTTCCGTCACCTTTAAGCTGGATAATGCTACTTTATCGAATGTTTCTGTATAAGAAAAAAGCGCCTTGTCCCCTTCTTCTCGAACAGTTGAAATAATCGATTGAACAATTTTACGTTGCTCCTCTGTACCAGTATCAATTGTTCGTCGTAACGATACTTTTTTATCAGTAATACGGGTAATCTTCATCCCATTAACCTCCAATTACTTTCGATAACCGTTCAACTAGTTCATCAATTGGCTCATCCTTCATGCGATAACTAACAGGGTTCACAATAAGACGAGATGTAATATCGCAAATATGCTCAAGCTCTACTAAGCCGTTTTCTTTTAATGTTCTTCCCGTTGAGACAATATCAACGATTCGATCAGCTAAGCCAATTAAAGGGGCGAGCTCAATTGAACCATTTAATTTTATGATTTCTACTTGTTCACCTTGTTCACGGAAGTAGCTTGATGCCACCGTTGGATATTTTGTCGCAACCTTAGGCGCAACGTCTGATAGCTTTACATTAGGTAAACCTGCAACTGCCAAATAACATTCACTTATTTTTAAATCAAGAACCTCATACACGTCGCGTTCTTCTTCTAACATGACATCCTTACCTGCGATTCCTACATCTGCAACACCATGTTCAACATATGTCACCACATCCATAGGCTTCGCTAAAATAAATCGAATATTTTCGTTTGGTACATCTAAAATAAGCTTTCTCGACTCATCAAATTCTGGAGGAAGCTGATAATCGGCTTTACGAAGCATATCTGCTGCTTCCTCAAATATTCTTCCTTTAGGCATCGCAATTGTTAACACATTCGTCACCTTACAGCCCCTCCTTTCTTGAACCGATAAAATAAACAACCTCTTCAAAATGCTTTGTAAATGCATCGACATCTTTAATCCCGGTAATATCCTGCATCACAACTCGTTTATTCGCACGAAGTTCTGTTGTATGGGCAATAGCTTCTGCACGACGTTCCTGACTATAGATCACACATTGAAGCTGCTGTTCATCTGTATGATTAAGCGCCTCTATGATACGGTCGATGTGTAAGCCAAACCCTGTTGCTGGTGCAGCACGATTAAATTTTTCGAAAAGATGATCATACCTTCCTCCATTGCCGATTAAAAAGCCGACATTGTCCGCATACACTTCAAATAAAATCCCAGTATAATAGCTCATATGGCTCACTATATTTAAATCTAGCTTTAAATAATTCGTTACTTCAAATGCTTCAAGTGTAGACCAAAGCTGACTAATTTCTTCTAAAGAGTCGCGAGCCTCTTGAGATGAGACGAGGTCCCGAGCTTCCGTTACTTTATCAATGCCTCCACGTAGCTTTAATAAAGTAAGTAGTCGCTCTTTATCAATAGAAGATAATGGTAAACCCTTCACATGCTCTTTATATCCCACATAATTTTTTTCATATAAGTAGCGTCTTAATACATCCGCTCGTTCTTGATTTCCTAATACCTCTTTAAGCAAGGCATTTGCATAACCAATATGACCGATCGCTATTTTAAAATTCTCTAGTCCTGCTTCCTTTAATGAAGCAACCATTAATGCAATGACTTCAGCATCAGCACTTGTTGTACCATCGCCGATTAGTTCAACACCAACCTGTTCAAATTCCGCAGGTCGACCACCTTCACGCTGCTGCGCTCGAAAAACATTTGCAGAGTAAGCAAGACGTAATGGATAAAGATTATTATATAATTTAGATGCAGCAACTCGTGCAATCGGAGCTGTCATATCTGGTCTTAACACCAATGTATGCCCCTGTTGATCTAATAGTTTAAAAAGCTGTTGATCAAGAATCGCCGATTGAACCCCAACCGTTTCATAATATTCAAGTGTTGGCGTTTCAATAAATTGAAATCCCCATTGCTCTATTACATTCGTCATCGCTGACCTAGTTTTCTTCTTAACTTCATATAGATTTGGTAATGTATCAACCATTCCAAGCGGTTTCTCAAACATAAACATGTGTGTCTGTACCCCCGTCAATGAATACTTATTTAAAATTTTCAAAATCCTTTACTTCGCTAATATGTTAATATACTACCAAAGTGAAGAGTGTTTTTCAAGGAATACTTCTTCATTTTGGCCTACTATTCGTTGATAAATAAATAGTTTATTTATTCAGTCTTTTCTGTTTAAACAAACGTTTATTTAAAACGTGTTTAAGGCTTGCCGTTCCTGTGTACAGCTAACATATCATGTCCTTTTTCATTAGAAAAACTTGGCTTGTCGCCAAGTCCTAATGGCGAAAGCCTTAGTTATTCTTATACTATCATCCTTAGAATATAAATGCTGATAGTATGAAAAAGGCTACTAGTTTTTACTAGCAGCCTCTTCACCTTCTCTTTTTGCCAGTTCTTCTTTTGTATAGATTATTTGCATTGGATTCCCACCAACAAATGCTCCTGCTGGAACATCCTTGTGTACAAGTGTACCTGCTGACACAATCGCACCATCACCGATGATAACGCCCGGTAAGATTGTTGAGTTGGCACCTATTAATACCTCTTTACCGATCTTAACATCACCAAGACGATATTCCTTTATTAAATATTCATGAGCTAAAATCGTTGTATTATAGCCAATAACTGTATTTTCGCCTACTGATATTTTTTCAGGAAACATCACATCCAGCATCACCATTAATGCAAATGATGCTTGGTCCCCTACCTTCATTCGTAAAAAGGTTCGATAAAGCCAGTTCTTCATGGCTAAAAATGGTGTATACCTTGCAAACTGTATGACAACAAAGTTTCGAACAACCTTCCAAAATGGAACTGTTTTATAAACATGCCATAACGAATTGGCCCCAACAACCGGGTATCTAGTGGTTCTTCTCACATCATTCCACTCCGACAATTGGTAGTAAATCACTCATTTTTTCTAGTAAATAATCAGGGTGATAACTACTTATATACTCTCTACCCTTAATACTCCAAGAAACTCCCGCTGTTTTTGTTCCAGCATTTTTACCTGCTAGAACATCATGATGGTTATCTCCAACCATGATTGCCTCATCAGGTGAAGAACCAAGCTGCTCTAACGCCTTTAACACAGGCTCTGGATCTGGCTTAGCATTTTCAACATCATCAAGAGTTACAACAACATCAAAGAATTGATCGAGTTTAGTTAGCTTTAAGCCCATATTGACGGTGTCACGAATCTTCGTTGTTACGATCCCTAGTTTAAATCCTTGCTCCTTGAGCGTTTTTATCGTTTCAAAAACTGTCTCATATTCTGTTACAAGATCATCATGTTGTTCATGATTAAATTTGCGATAAGCAATGACCATCTCTTCCATTTTATCTTGATTTATGCTTGCAAACGTATCATAAAGAGTCGGACCGATAAACGGTAATACATCCTCACGCTTGTATTTATTCGGGTAGTATGAATTTAGTGTATGGAGAAATGATTCAATAATTAGCTCGTTTGTATTGATTAACGTTCCATCTAAGTCAAATAATAGTGTGTTAATTTTCATAAGACGCTTCCTTTCTACTTGGTTCTGCTTCAACCTTACGCCAAACATACGCAACAGTTATTGTTAATAGGATTGCCACAACTAAGCGAATAATAAGCAACGGTAAGACCGGAATTCCTAATGGAATAAAAATGAGTGTATCCTCAACAATCGCATGACATGCTACGAGAAAAATAAACGCTAATGTTAAATCCTTATGACTCACATTATCCTCTTTCACCGCTTGGATCATCACACCTGCTCCAAATGCCAATCCGATTGTAAGTCCTGCTACTAATGTCATTGAGGTGTTTTCTTTCATCCCTAACATACGCGTAACAGGTGCCATCCATTTTGTTAAAACTGTTAGCATTCCTAGATCTTTTAAAAATTGAATAGCAATCATTAGTGGTATAACAATTAGTGCGAGTTGGACAACACCTAACCCTGCTTTTTGTATGGCTAAACCAATTATTTCGAACCAGTCGTTCGGTATTGCTTCTGTTTTGCTAACAAATCCGTATTGGGCCATTTCACCGCCACCTTGCCAAACAAGGTTAACAACAATAGCAGATATAAATGCAAGGCCAAGCCTTACAACTAAAATAATCCACATCTTAAGACCAACCCTTGCTGCAACGGATGATTCAATAAGTAAATTGTGTGAAAAAGATAGCATTAAAGCTAATATAAAAACCTCTTTCACAGTTAAATCAAGCGATAAAATAGCCCCGATCCCAGCGTAGAGATTAAGAAAATTCCCAATTACTAACGGTATTGCCGCTTCACCTGATAATCCGAATATCCCCATTAGCGGAGTGATGAGGGTTGCAATCCAATCTAATACAGGTGTATGCTGCAGCAAACTAACAATTAGCGTGATTGGAAAGATAACCTTACCTAATGTCCAGGTTGTTTGGAAGCCAGCTTGAAAGCCCTTTTTTAAACTATTCCCCACTGCAACCTCTCCTTGATGTGAACTCGAAAAGCGCAAGCGCTTTGATCAAACCCGACAAGATTTCTGATCGTATTAAAAACGATCTATTGACTCGAATCTAAGTATCTTACCTTTGAATACCCTTTAATTCGACGGAAGATAATGATACCTACCGCTACTGCGATTAAAACAATCGATATGACCTGCGCAATTCGTAAAGACTCTGTTAGCATTAAGCTATCTGTTCGGAGACCTTCTATAAAGAAACGTCCAATAGAATACCAAATCACATATGTTAAAAAGAGTTCTCCTCGTCTAAAATTAGCTTTTCTTAATAAAAGCAACCCTATAAAACCAACAAGATTCCACAGAGATTCATATAGAAAGGTAGGGTGATAATATACTCCATTAATATACATTTGATTAACGATAAAATCAGGTAACAATAATCCTTCTAAAAACTCTCTAGTGACAGGACCACCATGTGCCTCTTGGTTCATAAAATTTCCCCAACGACCAATTGCTTGACCGAGTATTATGCTTGGAGCAGCGATGTCAGCAAGCTTCCAAAACGAAAGATTTTTAACTTTCGCATAGATCGCACCTGTTAGTAAAGCAGCAATTAGCCCACCATGAATAGCTAGACCACCGTTCCAAATTTTAATGATGTCAGCAGGGTTCTGAGAGTAATAGTCCCATTGAAAAATAACATAATATGCTCTTGCCCCTAAAATGGCTATTGGAATCGCATATAGCACAACATCTACAAATGTATCCTTATGTAACCCTCTTCTCTCACTTTCCCTTACAGCAAGTAAAAGTCCAAGTAATGCGCCAACGCCAATAATGACTCCGTACCAATGAATTTGAATAGGACCTAATTCAAGAAATATCGGATCAAGCGGCTTTAAACTCTCTTCCATTTCTTCATCTCCCTACTTCTATTTAGTAAATTTCTATATGTACTTCATTCCAAGGGAAACTTTGCCCACTACTAAACATACATCAAAATACATGTTTAATGTTGGCTGTTTTCGCAAAGATTGTTGTTTTTCGTAAATAACTATACTTTACGGATATAGCCTATCTTCGTGCTCTTTTCGCTTATTTACTAAGTGGTACTCTCTTGAAATTGCTTATAGTTTCTACGATAAAAATCCAAAAGCCGATTTTTATAAGTCTAAAAGCAACAAACTTTTAGAAAAGAGCCTTAATGTTAAACAAACTACTTTTTTCTTTATCGAGGGTTTTATAATTGAATGGAATCAGCGACTAACTGATTCCATCCATCTAACATTTCCTTAGAAAGAAAGCCTTATTCTTCTTCATGATCTCCTTCTTCAATTACACCAGCAAGCTTATTTGTAAATTGCTCTGCAGCATTAACGCCCATTCGTTTTAAACGGAAATTCATGGCTGCAACCTCAATAATGACTGATAAATTTCGTCCAGGTCGAACTGGAACGGTTAGCTTCGTAACATCTGTATCAATAATTCTCATTTTATCTTCTTCAAGACCAAGGCGATCATATTGTTTATTTTGATCCCACAGTTCAAGATTAATGACAAGTGTAATACGCTTAAAGCTACGAACAGCACCCGCACCAAATAGTGTCATAACATTGATAATACCCAACCCACGAATTTCTAAAAGATGCTCAATAAGCTCAGGTGCGCTACCGACTAACGTATCTTGATCTTCTTGACGGATTTCAACACAATCATCAGCTACAAGACGGTGACCACGTTTTACTAGTTCTAGAGCAGTTTCACTTTTACCAACACCACTTTTCCCAATAATCAGCACACCTACTCCATAAATGTCTACTAATACACCATGTACAGCAGTTGTTGGAGCAAGCTTTCCTTCGAGGAAATTGGTTAAATGACTTGATAAACGTGTCGTTTTCAATGGTGAACGTAACACAGGAACACCCTCACGCTCTGATGCTTCAATTAATTCGGCCGGTGGTTCATTTTCTCGCGTAAGAATGATAGCTGGTGTTACATCTGTACAAAGCTCGTCCATTCGATGCTGCTTTTCTTGTGAAGTTAGCTGGTGAAAAAACGAAAGCTCCGTCTTACCGAGCAATTGAACTCGTTCCTTCGGATAATATGTAAAGAACCCAGCCATTTCGATACCAGGTCGTGATATATCACTTGTAGTGATCGGTCGATTAATTCCTTCTTCCCCACTAATGACTTCAAAATTAAATTTATCAATAAGATCCTTTGTGCGAACTTTAGCCACGGTATATCCTCCTTTATGACAAGGGTTTTCTTTTCATGCAACTTCACATTGGCAAGACCCTTGTAAATATTTTCTACTTTAAGAAAAGCGCAAGCACATGGTCAGGCCCGACAAGCATAAGAGCTCATAAATAGAAGGTGTTCTTTACCTCCAATTCATGAGTGGCTTATGACCTAGAAAAAAGGGTTTTGTTTTTTCCCTCGAGGGACTAGGCATCCTACTTTTGCGAAAAGTCGGACTGCTGGAGCTAGACACAAACACTAAGTACATAAACTTATACTTTCTTATCTTCTAAGAAAGACTCTTTTTATATTTTAGCATTAGTGTAATGCTTTCCAAAATATAAATTTCATCTCAATACTTTTATATGTTGGAAAAGATAGATTACGATGTAGCTTGTTGTTGATAGTCCGATCAAAAAAATTTCAATATAACGCTACTCTCCTTACTGAATTTCCCTATATATATGACGAAATGTATTTTAGGAGGTTATGGCTATGAAAATAATGCTTGATGCTGGGCATGGATATGAAACGGTAGGAAAAAGAACTGTAGATGGGATGAAAGAATACGAATTTAATTGCGCAGTTGCAAACGAAATAAAAAAGCTTTTAGATGTTTATGAAAACGTGACCGTTCAATTTTCACACTCTGACAAAAAAGATGTTCCACTGAGTGAAAGAACAGCTAAAGCTAATCAAGCAAGAATTGATCTATTCGTCTCAATTCATGCAAATGCCCATGGAAATGGGTTAGAATGGACGTCAGCAGAGGGGATTGAAACATATGTTTATTTATCTAAGCCTAAGGCTGCCTACGAATTAGCAAAGATTGTACAAGCTAATCTTGTTCACGACACCTCTCGTAAAGATCGTGGCGTAAAAACAGCTAATTTTCAAGTTTTAAAGGACACGAGTATGACAGCCATTCTTTGTGAATGTGGATTTATGACCAATAGAGTAGAAGCAAATTTACTTCGTACAAATGGCTACCGGCATGCATGTGCAAAGGCAATTGTTAACGGAATTACTTCTTACTATAAACTCAAGAAAAAGACCCAAATTAATAATCCAACTCCTACTAAGGATTTTTTCAGGGTTCAGCTTGGAGCCTTTAAAGAGAAGGAAAATGCTGATAAACTTCTAGAAGATTTAAAAAGTAAAGGCTATGAGGCTACGATTGTAACAAATGAAAAACCGTAACCTTTGATAAAAGCCTAATTCATCATATGATCTGAAATTAGGCTTTTATCTATTTTTTAAGGTAAACGACCTTTTCACCTGTTATTCGCTTGTACACATTTACTTCAAAATAGCTTGTTCCAATCATTTTCTCCGTTCGCTTTACATCGATATCCATCGTAAATTCATCTTTATTAGGATATTTTTCTGGATGGTAGTAATAGTATTGATCCAAATGAGGCGAGTATGTTTGAACATCAATGGAGTTCGTTTCCTCATCAATGTGAAGGAGACGGATAAATCCGTTACCGCCTTCAGGTCCCTTTTGATAATCAGCAAGTAGTTGATAAACCCTTCTATCCACTATTCCATCTAGATTATTATCGATTTCATCGACTAACAGTTCACTATTATGATAATGACCACAAAGAACTGCAACGACATTATTATTCGGAACAATTACCTTTTCAAAAATGTCATTTCCTTTGTGACTTCGTTTACCATTTTTTTGTAGATATTCATGAAAGGACAAAATAGCCGTTCGGTCTGAGTGACGTTTTAACACCTTGTTCATCCAATCGATGTCCTCCGTCTGAACATCCCACCCCATATAAACAAAAATATAATCCTTCCCATTTGCAGAGATAAGGTCATAATGTCCTCGATTGTTGTGATATGAACCTCCGTAATAATGCTTCGTACGAAATCGATCCTCTCCAAAATAGTGCTGATACTGCTTAAAGTCGTCACCTTCATCATGATTCCCAGGAAGCACTCCATATGGAATTCTCGCGACGTCTAACGTATTCATATAGGCATTCGCACGTTGCCACTGCTTATCATCATTACCTTTATTGACGATGTCTCCGGTATGGAATACATATTTAATGTTCATGACATCTTTATTTTGCGAGATCCATTCTGTTAACGTCTTAAAAACAGCCGGATAATCTTGGGCATAATATTGTGTATCAGACATCCATACAAATGAGTAATCATAGCTTTTGGACGGTACGGATACTTGGTCCTGAACAATGATACTTACTTTTTTATTTTTTACGTATTCTTCAGCAGCCACCGTTCCATTTAGTTCAAATTGGCTTTTGCCGGCTAATTTACGATCTAGCTCTATCCATTTGTTTTTTGAAACATTCCAACCATACATTGTTACCTGTCTGCCTGGTAAAGACTCCCCTTTCCAATGGAAAGTTACTTTGTCTGAAGGCTTTACATCCCTATTTACCTTAACGTCAAAGCGGTGATAAGGAAATTTTGTTACAGAACGAGTTTCATTTGCCTCACTATTGTTTTCTTTAAGAGCAAGATATTTTTCAGTTGAGAATTGTTTTTCACCTTTGGGGTCGTAAGTTTTTGGTGGTTCAGTAGTTGTAGCATTTTCGCTTACGATCATGTGATTTTTGATTGCGGATGTATATTGATAAGCATGGTAAAAATTTCTCGATGCGTTTATTTCTACACTATTAGGATTGATTGTATTACTTTTCACAAGATGTAATGGTATGAAAATAGGTAAAAGAAACGTTATACATATTATTAAAAAAACTCTGTTAGCTAATTTTTTGTACATGCTATTCACCCAATGGTAGTATGTGCAGATAATAGGATTTTTACCAATTTAGGGTACAAAAATAAGAGTGAGCTTTAGCTACACTCTTATTTAGTCGTTTATTTATTTTTTTGCAACGGCTCAACGATTACCTTTTGAATGATCAGGTTAAGAAGTGAAATAACTACAGCAGCTAAGATGGCAGCGCCAAAACCATCGATATTAAACGAATCACCCATTAAACCTTCTGTAATCATTAAAGTCACAGCATTAATGACAAAGAGAAATAGTCCTAAAGTAAAGATTGTTACAGGAAGTGTTAGTAAAATTAGAAATGGTTTAACAAGTACATTTAAAACAGATAAAATGAAGCTTGCCCCTAATGCTGCTCCTATTCCACTTAAATAAAAAGAATCAAAGTAGCCAGCAACTACAATTAAAATTAATGCATTTACAAGAATACTGACTAGCCATCTTTTCATATCAAATGACATCCGATTCTTCTGGCACAAGGAATATCCAGGCAAAATAAATGATCACTAATGGGAAAAAACCTGTGAAAATGAGTAAAACGATAAACAAAATCCTTAATAGTGAGGCATCCATGCCCAAATAAGTAGATAAGCCTCCAAGGACGCCAGAAAGCTTTCTATCTGAACGAGATCGGTATAATCTTTTCATCTTTTTCCACCCTTACGTATTTTTAATCGAAATCGACCCAGTTTTTGAATCAGCAAACAGGGAAAGCCTTACTTCTTGAGATGTTCTAAACTTAAGCTCCTTCTGAATCGCTTCGTTTTTCTCAAACGATATATCCACATCTTTTAGTTGTGCAGAGAGAGCACCTAGATTTGATTTTAACTCACCGAACATTTGGCTACCCTCTGGTGTGTTAATTTCGATATTTCCGGTTGTTGTTTTTGCATTTAATGTTTCACATCTTGTATCAGTAAATGTTAGCGCAAGATTTCCATTGAAGCTTTGAGCATCCATTTTTCCCACAGATCCATTAAACTGAATCAAACCACTGATCGTTTCCGCTTCAAGCCTTTCATAGCTAGAATTTGAAAGCTTTATTTGTCCATTTGCCGTTTCAAACTCACCATAGTTACTATTGATTGTAGTGAAAGAGATAACACCGTTTGCTGTCTTTGCTTTAAGAGTGCCTATTTTTAAATCTTCCCCTCTTATTGGACCATTAAACAGCTTAATCTGTACATGTTCATATGCTTGTTCTGGAACGTACAATACAGTATTGATTTTCATTGTCTTTTTTTCTGTTTGCAAAATAAAACGATTTCCTTCGACCTGACATTCAACACTTGATAGAAAATTTTCCCGAGCCTGCTCCATATTCTCGACACGGTACATTTTCGCATTACATTCTACCCTAATATCCTTTTCATTCCATGGCTGGAGGTTAACACTACCATTCGGAAGATTAATCTCTATGTCATGGAATGTTGCTCCTTGAAATTGAAAAATATGTTGGACATCAATTGATTTTCCAAAATTTAAATCAAGATCAATCTCTTTAACCCTTTTTACCGCTGTATCGACCCAATCCATTAATTTAGCACCTAATGATGATTGTTTATTTGTTTGTTTAGCTTCGTCGTCATGCGTGAAGTCAATGACCTCTGTTGATAATGCTGTAAATTTTTCTTCTTTTACTTGCTCATCACTTTCCAACGCTTCAATTAAAGAAAGGGCTTCATCTGCAGAAAGCTTTCCTTCTTCCACTAGCTTTAAAATTCGAATTCTCTGTTCTTTCATCTTATTTTTCCCCCTTTGAAGTTTTTCCTCCCACTTATATCGTTGTCAAAAGTTTAATTCCTTTTACAAGATTCCAAATATATACAATGATATTGATTAATCCAACTACTAAAAAGCCACCAATAATTACAGTTAAAAACGTTGCTTCAGCAGGATTTGAAAAACCGCTAAACACAATCATCCCAATCACACCTACCAAAGATAAAAAAGGAATAATGTGAGAAACGAGCGCTTTTTTAGCATGCTGCTTCACTTCAATATGATCTACAATAAAATAGATAGCAATCGGTAAAATAAACGGCGCAAAAACAACACTAAAATAGTTTAATGATGCTAGTAGTTTATTTGTTTTATCCAACTGATCTTCACTCTCCTTATCTTTAATACGTATGAAAGGAAAGTAGGTTTCACTATTATTTTTATTCATTTTTAATCGACACCTTACATTTAACTTAGCATAAATTGAAAGAGCATCGAATCTCGATGCTCTCCTGTAAATGCTTCCGTTAATTTATTGCACAACTTCCTCTTTTTCTTTTATTAACTTTTTCATTCGATCACGGTCACGTTCAATCACAGGTTTTAAATATTTACCTGTGTATGACAGATCATTTTTAATTAGGTCTTCTGGTGTTCCGACGCCGACGATTTGTCCGCCTTTGTCTCCACCTTCAGGTCCTAAATCAACGAGATAGTCTGCAGCTTTAATCACGTCTAAATTATGTTCAATGACTAATACGGTATCACCGTTTTCTACTAATCTTTGCAATACCTTCAATAGACGTGCAATGTCATCTACATGAAGACCCGTTGTTGGCTCATCGAGAATGTATAAGGAACGCCCTGTTGAACGTCTGTGTAATTCTGATGCAAGTTTTACCCGCTGTGCTTCACCACCGGAAAGAGTGGTTGCTGGCTGTCCGAGTGTAATATATCCCAACCCTACGTCATAAATCGTTTGTAGCTTGCGTTTAATTTTAGGGATATTTTCAAAGAAGACAACAGCATCCTCTACTGTCATCTCAAGAATATTTGAGATGTTTTTCCCTTTATAGGTTACTTCTAGTGTTTCGCGATTGTAGCGTTTGCCATGACATACCTCACAAGGGACATAAACATCTGGAAGAAAGTGCATTTCGATCTTAATAATCCCGTCTCCACGACATGCCTCACAGCGTCCGCCCTTTACATTAAAGCTAAAACGACCTTTTTTATATCCACGTACCTTCGCTTCGTTTGTTGTTGCAAATACATCACGGATATCATCGAACACACCAGTGTATGTTGCAGGATTCGATCTTGGCGTTCGACCAATTGGAGATTGATCAATATCTATGACCTTTTCTAAATGCTCAATTCCTTTTACCTCTTTATGCTCACCAGGCTTCGCTTTTGCATGATGAAGCTTTTGAGCGAGAGATTTATGAAGAATTTCATTTACTAACGTACTTTTTCCCGATCCTGAAACACCTGTAACAGAAATAAATGTACCTAAAGGAAATTTCACACTCACGTTATTAAGGTTATTTTCCTTAGCGCCTTTAATTTCAATATAACGCCCATCATGCTTTCTGCGTTCAAAAGGTAGTGGGATGAACCTTTTCCCGATTAAGTATTGCCCTGTTAAAGAGTTTTCGTCATTCATTACCTCTTCTGGTGTACCTGCAGAAATAACCTGTCCCCCATGAATACCAGCCCCTGGACCAATATCAATTAAATAATCCGCAGCAATCATTGTGTCTTCATCGTGTTCAACAACGATTAGCGTATTGCCAATATCGCGCATGTTTTTCAGCGTTTGAATAAGACGATCGTTATCACGTTGATGCAAACCGATGGATGGTTCATCAAGTATGTATAAAACACCTGTTAATCTAGAACCAATTTGGGTTGCGAGTCGAATACGCTGTGCCTCCCCACCAGATAAGGTTCCTGCGGCGCGATTTAGTGTTAAGTAATCTAGTCCGACATTATTTAAAAATCCTAAACGCTCACTAATTTCTTTTAATATCAAGTTAGCGATTGTCATTTCTTTTTCAGTCAACGAGATGCTTTGAAAAAATGAAAGTGAATCTTGAACAGATAGCTTCGTAATTTCACCAATATGATTTCCATCAATTAAAACAGCAAGAGTTTCCTGTTTTAAACGATGTCCTTTACATGTAGGACAAGCTTGCTGCCCCATATACTTTTCCATTTGCTCACGGATAAAGTCTGAGCTTGTCTCCTTATACCTGCGTTCAATATTTCGAACAACACCCTCAAATTGGAGATAATTTTCTCTAATTTGTCCAAAATCATTTTCATAACGGAAATAAATCTCTTCTCCGTCACTACCGAATAATATTTTATCAAGCAAATGCTTTGGAATATCTTTAATAGGAATATCCATATCAATTCCATAATGAGTACATACGGCCTCAAGCATCTGAGGATAGTATTGAGAGCTAGTCGGCTCCCATGGTGCAATCGCATGCTGATGGAGCGAAAGGTCTTTGTTTGGTAAAACAAGCTCCAAATCAACCTCTAGCTTTGTTCCAAGTCCGTCACATTCAGGACAAGCACCAAATGGGCTGTTGAACGAAAACATTCTTGGCTCAAGCTCACCAATAGAAAAGCCACATTGTGGACAGGCATGATGTTCACTAAAAAGTAGTTCCTCTTCACCCATGACATCAATAATTACTTTGCCTTCACCAAGGCGTAACGCCGATTCGAGTGAATCTGCCAATCGAGACGCAACACCCTCTTTTACGACGATACGGTCAATAACAACCTCGATCGAATGCTTTTTATTTTTCTCTAATTCTATTTCATCAGATAGCTCCTGCATGTCTCCATTGACTCGAACACGCACATAGCCTTGCTTTTTAATGTCTTCAAATACCTTTGCGTGTGTACCCTTTCTACCTGACACAACGGGTGCAAGAACTTGAAGCTTTGTTCGTTCTGGATACTCTACGATCCGATCGACCATTTGTTCAATGGTTTGGGAAGAAATTTCAATTCCATGAATCGGACATGTTGGTCGACCAACTCTTGCATATAAAAGACGCAGGTAATCATAGATTTCAGTAACCGTTCCAACTGTTGAACGTGGATTTCGGCTCGTCGTTTTTTGATCGATGGAAATAGCTGGAGACAAACCTTCGATAGCATCAACATCAGGTTTATCCATTTGCCCTAAAAATTGCCGCGCATATGCTGATAATGATTCAACATAGCGCCGTTGTCCTTCCGCATATATGGTGTCAAAAGCAAGTGATGATTTTCCTGAACCTGATAAACCGGTAATAACAACAAGCTTATCCCGCGGAATGGTAACATCTATATTTTTTAAGTTGTGAGCACGTGCTCCTTTCACAACGATATGTTCCATTGCCATAATCGTTTCATCCTTCCGCTTTAAGCTCTAAAATTAAATCACGTAATTCGGCAGCACGTTCGAAATTCAACGCCTTCGCGGCTTCCTTCATTTCGCTTTCCATCTCTGAAATGACCTTGTCACGTTCTTTTTTCGTTAATTTTGTGAATTTTTTCGATACAGATGTATCGTACTCTTCCTGGTCCTCTGCAGCCATTGTTGCACGAATAACATCTCGAATTTCCTTTTTGATCGTTTGTGGTGTAATACCATGTTTTTCGTTGTATGCCTTTTGGGTATCACGGCGTCGTTGCGTTTCATTTATAGCGATTTCCATCGAGTTTGTCATCTTATTTGCATACATAATGACATGACCTTCAGAATTACGTGCAGCACGACCAATTGTCTGAATAAGTGACCGCTCTGATCGCAAAAATCCTTCTTTGTCAGCATCTAAAATCGCCACTAGTGATACTTCCGGGATATCCAGACCTTCTCTTAGCAGATTAATTCCAACAAGCACATCATATTTTCCAAGTCTAAGTTCTCTTATTATTTCAATCCGCTCTAATGTTTTAATTTCTGAGTGCAGGTAATTTACCTTTATCCCGATCTCTTTTAAGTAATTAGTCAAGTCCTCAGACATTTTTTTCGTTAATGTTGTGATAAGCACACGTTCATTTTTTTCCGCTCTAGCTTGGATTTCACCGATTAAATCGTCAATTTGTCCCTCGATTGGGCGGACATCAATGGTTGGGTCAAGCAAGCCTGTTGGTCGAATAATTTGCTCAATCATTTCAGGTGTGTGTTCAATTTCATAAGGACCAGGTGTAGCAGAAACAAAGACAATATTCTCTATATGCTTTTCAAATTCTTCAAAGCGAAGCGGACGATTATCCATAGCTGAAGGCAAGCGAAAGCCATGATCAACTAAAACCTGCTTACGTGCCTTGTCACCATTAAACATACCTCTGATTTGCGGTAGTGTAACATGTGACTCATCTATGACAATTAAAAAGTCGTCTGGAAAGAAGTCGATCAATGTATAAGGGGTTGATCCTGATGGACGAAGTGTTAAATGGCGTGAATAGTTTTCAATACCTGAACAAAAGCCCATTTCTCTCATCATTTCAAGATCATATCTTGTTCTCTGCTCAAGACGCTGTGCTTCAAGAAGCTTGCCATTTTCTCGCATTTCCTCTAGGCGTTCCTCTAGCTCTGCTTCAATATTTATTATGGCTTTTTCCATCTTCTCTTCTCTTGTTACGAAGTGGGAAGCTGGAAAGATCGCAACATGCTCACGCTCTCCTAAAATCTCACCTGTTAATGCATCAACCTCACGAATTCGGTCAATTTCATCACCAAAAAACTCGACACGAATACATTGCTCATCTCGAGATACAGGGAAGATCTCTACAACATCACCGCGAACGCGGAATGTCCCTCTACGGAAATCAATATCATTACGTTCATATTGAACATCTACAAGTTTTCTTAACAATTGATTTCGCTCAATTTCCATGCCTGTTCTTAATGAAACAACAAGCTCTTTATATTCCTCTGGAGAACCGAGGCCATATATACAAGAAACACTGGAAATGATTATAACATCATTACGCTCAATTAAAGACGATGTAGCTGAGTGACGAAGCTTATCTATTTCATCATTAATACTTGCATCTTTTTCAATAAATGTATCGGTTTGTGGAACATATGCCTCAGGCTGATAATAATCATAGTAACTAACAAAATACTCAACAGCATTGTTTGGGAAAAATTCTTTAAACTCACTATAGAGCTGCCCAGCTAATGTTTTATTATGGGCGATAACCAATGTGGGTTTGTTCACTTCTTTTATGACATTTGAAACAGTAAAGGTTTTACCTGTCCCAGTTGCACCTAGCAATGTTTGATGCTTTTTCCCTTGCTGAATTCCATTGACAAGCGCTTGGATAGCCTTAGGTTGATCACCCTCCGGCCTGTACTTTGAGACTAATTCAAATTGCTCGCTCACGCATAAGCCTCCATTCAGAAAGTTTCAATAGTAATAGTTTACCACATTTATATGGAAAATCACTAAAAATACGAACTATAGTTCGTACTTTTAGTTTTATTCGAAAAATTCATTCAAAATAGCAGAGTTCTCCTGACTTAGTAAGAGGTTTTTACATTATCTTGCAACTTGGACCGTTAATTTTGCAACTTCCTTAATTAATTCCTAAACATAGAAAAAAGAGCTCCACAAGGTAGCTCCCTTCTTTCTATCATTATATCTACTTTTGTACATGCTCAAACCTATTACTTCCTCAGTAACTCCGCCTTCATTTTTCTTGCATAGAAAAATCCCACGATAAGTGAGGTAATGTCCAATGCAATAATGTATGGACTGTCTGTATATCCTTTAACATATGAAGCTATGAGCAACGCTGCTGTTAGGGCCGTTCCCACATAGTGGTTATAGCTGACACGTGTAAAAAGAATAACAAGTAAACATGGAAGTAGTAAGGCTAAAATTGCTTTTAAAACCATTTTCTGTCTCCTATTCAAAAATAGTATGTAGTCTACAGACAAAGATTGTAGAAAAATACGGAATCTTCTTTTACATATCCTAAGCTCTCATAAAGTGCTTGAGCGTTACGGTTATCCTTTGTTGTTTCTAAAAGAATCCCAGCTGCATTTGTTTCCAAAGCAAACTCTTTTACTCTTTTCATTAACGCTCGACCAACTCCATGACGACGGTATGTTTCTGCTACGAATAAATCGTTTAGAAGCCATTTACGCTTCATTCCCACTGACGTGAAGATTGGATATAATTGAACAAACCCCGTTGGATTTTCATGATCCATCGCTAGATAAATAACAGATTCCTTCATTTTCATCCGTTGTTCAATGAATGCCTTGGCACCT
Organism: Bacillota bacterium; assembly: GCA_051750265.1. Taxonomy (GTDB): domain Bacteria; phylum Bacillota; class Bacilli; order Bacillales; family Bacillaceae; genus Metabacillus. The sequence goes on from JBNJJO010000017.1 coordinate 81,654, forward strand.
TCTGTATTTGATTGTTGCCCGTAAAAAATTCTGTACTCATTAAATAAGCTAGTAACATGGTTTATATCTTTTAAAGTGGCTTGATAAATATCCAATTATCTTCCCTCACTTCTGTTAGAAAACATGAATGTTCTGCACATTTAGTTACAAATAATCATACCATGGATTCCATTCAAAAAAGCCATCTTACATAACGAATATGACGTATTCTTGTCACCATTATAAAAATGAAGGGAAAATAGAATATCCCTACAAGCCCCACTCCAATATGGTGGCGCGAACGTAGCAAGCTCTACAAAAATTTATTGATGCTAAACTAGTCTAATTTGAAATAGGATGCCTATCCTAATAAATTAACTTAGTTCCGTCCCCATTTCCTTCATAAAAAAGGCTAACTCCGAAGAATTAGCCATAAGATTATTTCTGTGATGTAACACCTTGGTAGTCATTTTCCTCTAAAAGGTCAACTAACTCAATTTCTTTTTGATTTTCTAAGAAGTATCTTAAAGTGAATTCATTTTCAAATAATACAGCATACGCACCATAGCGGTCGCGGACAAGCATGCTTCGTGAATCAAAAAAGCGTTTTTCGAACTTTTCACTTTTAATCCAGCGTGGAATTCTCTCTCCAAGTGATGTGAACTCGATATCGACATTGTATTCAGCCTTCATTCGGTACTCAAACACTTCAAACTGAAGCTGACCAACTGCGCCAAGTATCATCGAATCATTTAGTTCCTGTCTAAATAACTGAATCGCACCTTCTTGTACTAGTTGTTCAATTCCTTTTCTGAATTGCTTCGACTTCATAACGTTTTTCGCTTGAACACGTTTAAATAGTTCAGGCGGGAATTGTGGAAGCTCTTCATAGTGAAACTGCCCTTTTCCTTCAACTAACGTATCACCGATCTGATAAATATTTGGGTCGTAAATTCCAATGATATCTCCAGGATACGCCACATCCACCGTATCACGGTCCTTCGCCATAAATGCTTGTGTTTGGTTTAGCTTAATTGTTTTATTTGTTCGGCTAAGATTCACACTCATTCCACGGTCAAACTTTCCTGAACATATGCGAAAAAAGGCAATGCGGTCACGGTGAGCTGGATTCATATTCGCTTGAATCTTGAATATATAGCCTGAGAATTGATCGTTCTCTGGTTCTACCAAGCCCTGGTCTGTTTTACGTGGCTGTGGCTGTGCAGCAAATTGTAGGAATGTATCAAAAAAAGTTTTCACACCGAAGTTTGCTAAAGCACTTCCAAAAAATACAGGTGTTAGTTCTCCTTTTTCAACACGCTCAGGAGTAAATTCATTTCCAGCCTCTTCAAGTAATTCAATTTCACCTAATGTGTCTTGATAGATTAGATTTTCTTCGATTCCATGTTTTGCAAGTTCAGATAAAGGGATAACTTCTTCCTCTTCATCCCCTTTAAAACGGACAAATTGATGATTGAATCGATCATGAATACCTACGAATCGTTTCCCACTTCCAACTGGCCAATTCATTGGATAGGACTCGATTCCAAGCACTTCCTCAATCTCTGAAAGCAATTCCAGCGGATCTTTACCTTCACGGTCAAGCTTATTGATAAACGTAAAAATTGGAATACCTCTCATCCGACAAACCTTAAAAAGCTTAATCGTTTGCGGCTCTACACCTTTCGTCGAATCGATAATCATCACAACACTATCAACCGCTGTTAATGTACGATACGTATCTTCACTAAAATCTTCATGTCCAGGTGTATCCAAAATATTTACGTGAAATTCATGATATGGAAAGCTCATCACACTGGACGTAACAGAGATCCCACGTTTTTTCTCAATCTCCATCCAGTCTGATGCAGCAAATTTACCCGATTTTTTTCCTTTTACTGTCCCTGTAGAACGAATAATCTGTCCAAAATATAACAATTTTTCCGTTAACGTTGTTTTACCAGCATCAGGGTGAGAGATGATGGCAAACGTACGTCGTTTATTTATTTCCTGTTGTAAGCTCATTAGCGATAACCTCTTTTTATTGAATTCGTGCTTCAAATATACTACAAAGATAACGAAAGAACAATTTGTTATCTTTCGCTTTATTCATATTTCATCACTATATGTATATAGAAAATAAGTTGATCGTGATCATCAACATAAAACAAAAAAACAGGAGCTATCCCCTGCTGTTCATTTTCCATATTTATTAATATTCCTTTTACTCACTCTGATTCTATCTTCATCTGAGTCAAGCAGTTCCCAAGCACTTTTGTAGCGATATTTCTTTCCCCATATATGCACAAGCATCCTCATTCCAGTAATAAGGCTTAATAGTAAAAGAGCAACAATTAAAAATAAGGTATCGTTCATTTATTTTCCCCCAATCATCCTTGTACATCTATATGTTTTAATGCAAGAATCATTCGCAAAATTTTTTATACAAGGGGGGATTTACTAAATTGTAGATAATGAAAATGATGTATTAATCATTCTCTGATGTTACATGGTAAATAATTTCTTATTTTGAATATAAAGATATTTATATAACTCATATTGATCGCTATAAACACCCATATTTTCTTTAATTGGTTCAATGACATGATTACTCATTTTAACCATCGCACCAACAGCTTCCTCAATTGATGAAAAAGCCCCTGTCCCAACACCCGCCATAATTGCCGCGCCTAAACAAGCTTGTTCTTTTGTTGAGGTTGTATAGACCTCCTTTTGAAAAATATCAGCTAAAATTTGCAACCACAATGGGCTATTTACCACTCCACCGGAAGCAATCACCTTATGAATCGGAATTTGAAGTGTATGAAAAATCTCCAACGAATCACGTAATGAAAAGACAACCCCTTCCATTACTGCACGAGTCATATGGTAACGATTATGCTTTAATTGAAGCCCAAAAAACATACCTTTCGCATTTGGATCCATATGTGGTGTGCGGTCACCATTTAAATATGGTAAATAAAGCAATTTTTCACTACCTGGCAAAATCCTACTTGCCTCTTTATTCAATTTATCATAGTTTTCTTCATATAAAATATTTTGCATCAACCACTTTAGAGATAATCCCGCACTCAAATTAGCTCCCAATACATACCAGCTATCAACATGACAGAATGTATTTGTTCTAAAAGAATAGTCATAAACAGGTTTATCTACTGGTGATAGTAACTGACCACCAGTTCCAATCGTACAAGAAATAGTACCTGGAGTGATAATGCCGTTACCTACAGCCTGCATAGGCTGGTCCGCTCCTCCAAATACAACAGGTGTACCAGCTTTTAGCCCTGTTTCTGCTGATGCACTTTCTGTCACGGTTCCAGCAATCTCGTATGGTTCATGATAAGTTGGAAAAAAGCTATTATCTAATTCTAATTCTTTTATCAAATCATTAGCCCATTCTCGATTTGCTGTATTAAATGCTAATGTACCAGATCCATCTGTTGTATCTGTTCCAATTTCACCTATTAATCTATAACGAATATAATCTTTAGGTAAAACAACTTTATCTATTTTTTCATATTTTTCAGGTTCATTTTCTTTTATCCATAATAAAGAAGGTAATAAGAAACCTGGAGATAATGCATTTAACGTTTTAACTCCAATTTCATTCTTATCTACCCTACTGTGTATATGTTGAATTTGCTGCTGACTTCTTTGGTCACACCAAATAATAGCTGGTCTTATTACTTGCTTCTTTTTATCAAGCATAACTAATCCATGCATTTGCCCTGAGAAACCAATTCCAGATATTTCATCTTTATTACCGTTTATCATTTTCAAGCAATGCTGAATAGTCTTTTTTGTTGCATTCCACCAATCTTCTGGACTTTGTTCTGCCCAATTTAAGAAAGGGGTTTGAATACTATAGCTCTCACTACTTGATGAGCATACAATTCCATCTTGATCAATCACAGATGTCTTAACACTTGATGTTCCTAAGTCGATTCCTAGTAAATACTTCAAATCATCCTCTCCTTTAAAATATAAATTTCCATATTTGGGGATAGACAGGTTCAAAAAGATAAAATATTCAGGCTGTCGAACACTCGACAGCCTGAATAAGCCTTACACCCTCGTAATAAACCATATCTTTACTATCCTGGAGTATTGAGCATAGATGAATTATGCTGCACTTTTTCCTCGTAAGCGATCCAATAAAACTGCCGCTATAATTACTCCGCCTTTTACAACTAACTGCCAATAATAGTTTACATCCATTAGAGTTAACCCATTACTGATAACACCCATGATTAATACTCCAATGATGGTTCCTTGAATTTTACCTTTTCCACCGGTTAAACTTGTTCCACCTAAAATGACAGCAGCAATTGCGTCTAATTCATACATTTGCCCAGCTGTTGGCTGACCAGAATACAATCTACCTGCTAAGACGACGCCACCTAAACCAGCTAATAATCCACTGATTGAGTAAACATTGATTAATGACTTTTCAACCTTTATTCCTGTTAAGCGAGCTGCTTCTTCATTTCCGCCGATCGCATAAATATGTCGACCAAACATTGTATACTTTAAGACAAAAAACATAACAACATACACCAAAAGCATGATATAAATTGGAGTTGGTATGCCTAAAATATCTCCTCCTCCAATGAATTTAAATGTTTCGTTTTGTAATACAATTGGATAGCCTCCACTAATGACATAAGCAAGTCCACGAACATATGTGAAACTACCTAACGTAACGATAAATGCTGGTAATTTTGTTTTTGCAGTGAAAAAACCATTTATAAGTCCTACTGCATAACCTACTGCTGCACCTGATAACATCGCGATAATTGGATTAACTCCTGCAGCCGATACCATAACTGAAATAACGCCAGATAAAGCGACTGTTGAGCCAACTGATAAATCGATACCACCTGTTAAAATGACGATGGTCATTCCAGCCGCTAATATAGAAATAATTGAAACCTGTTTTAAAACATTTAACATATTGGCAGTATCTAAAAAGTTAGGTGCTGTAAAAGAAAGTACAACACATAATAATAATAGAATCATAATCATACCTAATCGATTCCATAATGCATGAAGGACTTTACCTACATTTAGGCTTTGCGATTGTGTAACTATTTGAGCATTTCCCTTCATTTTCTTTACTCCCCTCTAGTAGCTAAATACATAATTTTTTCCTGTGTAGCTTCTTCTCTCGACAGTTCCCCTGTTAATCTCCCTTCGTTCATAACGAGGATTCGATCACTGACTCCTAATACTTCTGGAAGCTCAGATGAAATCATTAAAACAGCTAAACCTTGATCTGCAAGCTTTGAGATAATTTTGTGTATTTCTGTCTTTGCTCCGATATCAACACCTCGAGTTGGTTCATCAAGTAGTAAAACTTTCGGTGCAATGGACAACCATTTAGCTATAACTACTTTTTGTTGATTACCACCACTTAAATTCGAAACACTCTGTTCAGGAGAGGCAATTTTAATATTAAGATCATGAATAAATTGATTTGCACTAGCATTTACTTGCTTCCAACTAACAACCCCTGCTATCGTATGTTTCTTTAACTCTGCCATCAAGATATTTTCTTTTACTGACATCGACAAAAATAAGCCTTGTTCTTTCCTACTTTCAGGAACATGGGCTATCCCATTAGCAATAGCATCTATTGGAGATTTTATTCTTACACATTTACCATCTACGTAAATTTCTCCACTTTTTAACTCAGATACACCGAAAACAGCTCTAACCAACTCTGTCCTACCTGCACCTACAAGTCCTGCTAAACCAACAATTTCACCTGGAAAAATTTTAAATGAAACGTCCTTTACAATCGTGCTGTCAGAAATATTTTTCAATTCAAGAACTGGGGAACCTTCCTTTGAAAGTGTTACATCAACAGTTTTTGTTCGATTAAACAATTCTTTTAAATCACGACCTACCATTAGCTTTACGAGGTGATCGGGGTTTGTCTCTTCAATAGGTCCACTTGTAATCCATTCACCGTCACGTAATACAGTGAATCTATCAGAAATTTGAAAGATTTCTTCCATCCTGTGAGAAATATATACGATGGCTACTCCTTGCTGTTTTAAATCATTAATAATTTGGAACAGCTTTGTAATTTCTTTATCTGTTAAAGAAGCTGTTGGCTCATCCATTATTAGAACCTCTGCTTTAAAGGATAATGCTCGTGCAATTTCTACCATCTGTTGTTGAGCGACACTCAAGGACGAAACTAATTGTCGGGGGTTAAGATTGGAGCCCATTGAATGTAATACCATTTGTGCACGTTCATGGACCTCATCCCATTTAACCATTCCTAAACGGTTTCTCGGAAATATTGAACCCATTAAAATATTTTCACTAATTGTTAGATTAGGAGAAAGGTTTAACTCCTGATGAATAACACTTATTCCTTTGTTCCTTGCATCAACAGGATCCTTCCATGAAATTGGTTGACCTTTCAAATAGATGTTCCCACCATTATTATCAGGAGCATGGATTCCTGCTAGAATTTTCATGAAAGTTGATTTTCCAGCACCGTTCTCTCCCATTAATGCATGAACTTCACCAGGATAAAGCTCAATTTTCACTTTGTTTAATACGGTTACATTTGAGAACGTTTTACTTATTCCTTCCATATTTAACACAGGCAATTTTACAGCGTTTTGATTTTTCGTTACCATCTCTTTAACAGCCATACCTTTATCTCACCCCTTATTTATTTGAAAGAGGCCGACAGAGGAGATGAACCCCTTGTCAGCCAATTTATTGAAGGAGGCTTACCATCCTTGGTAAGAAGCTAATTTATCTTGTGTAATTAGCTTAACTGGAACTTTTATAAGCTCTTCCACTTCTTCACCATTTTTTACTTTCATTCCAATTTCAACTGCCTTTTTCACCATGTCGCTAGGAGATTGAGCTGAAGTAGCAGTGAACGTACTACCTTCCTTCGCCATTGCCTCTGTCGCTTCAGGAGCACCATCAACACCAACAATAAAGAACTCATCTAAACGATCAGCTTGTTCTTGAGCAATTTGAACACCGATTGCTTCTGGATCATTAATAGCAAATACTGCATCAATAGATCCTGATGGGTTAGCTTGTAAAATACTCTCCATAACTGTTAATGCTTTTTCACGACTACCTTCACCATTTTGCTTCGCAACTACCTTAATATCTGAATTTTTAATTGCATCCTCAAAACCTTGAATACGATCTGTAACAGCTGAAACTGGAGGTCCATCAATAATGGCAATGTTTCCATTACCACCTAACTGCTCAATTACATATTCTCCTGCCAGTTGACCTGCTTGATAGTTATCCGAGGTAACTGTCGAATCAACACCACCATCTGCATTTACATCAACTGCAATAACTGGAATACCTGCTTCTTTTGCCTGCAGAACTGCAGCTGCAATTCCTTTTGTATCAACAGCGTTCAATAAAATTACATCTACCTTTTTCGTAATAAAGTTTTCAATTTGAGACGTTTGTTTTGCAAGATCATATTCAGCGCTTTCAACAAGAACTTCTGCACCTAATTTTTCCCCTGCTTCTTCAGCACCTTTCCCCATTGCAACGAAAAATGGATTTGCTAAAGTTCCTACTGTTAAGCCAATTGTTAATTTTTCATTTGTATTTTCTTTAGAATTACTCTCACTTGAGGATTGACTCGCTCCACCACTGCATGCTGTCATTACAGCCATCGCAAGCATTAAAACTAGTAATAATAGCGTTTTTACATTCTTTTTCATTATGATCCCCCTATAATTAATAATTGACGAAACGATTACGTAACAGGATTAAACTTAAATAACACCGCTTTCAAAACCTGTTATTTCACCTCCTTTAAGAGACATTATCTATAAAGCAACAAGTGGTTTATATGATTGTTTTTGACTGCTTTAGTTGAGGTTAACAATAGCACTTTGTTAGCGTTTTCATTATTGACGGTTTAAAGAATTTTTTTCAAAATTACCTGGTGGAATTCAAGTAAAAAATTGCATGTGTTTGATTGTTTTTGATTGATTATGATTATATTATCTCACTTCCCAATTGTCAACATATTAGGTAAATTCAGTAAATTATAGTAATATTATTAATTTTGGGAATTAAAAAACCGGTTAAACTTGAAATTACTATATACCTTCTCTTTCTTTTATCCTTTAATCTTACTTTCCTAAAACGTTGGTATTGGTTTATTGCTATATTTATTTTTGTGAATCTTGATTTAAAGGGAAAAATTTTTTTATCACCAACATGATGTTGATGGTTTAATAATTAGGCTCTTTTCTAAAAGTTTGTTGCTTTTAGACTTATAAAAATCGGCTTTTGGATTTTCATCGTAGAAATTATAAGCAATTTCAAGAGAGTACCACTTAGTAAATAAGCGAAAAGAGCACGAAGATAGGCTATATCCGTAAAGTATAGTTAATTACGAAAAACAACAATCTTTGCGAAAAAAGCCAATAATTAAGACAAAAAAAAAGAGCTGTAACCCAGTTTTGTCAAGTTCGACTTCTGAGTCTGCAGCTCCTTAAGATTGATGATATAGAAGGAGTAGAGAATTGTTTGCAGGTAAGCTATTTATGAAATTGCCACAGTGTATATATCTGTTTTTTCTTTATACTTTTCTAAATTAATCGAATCTTCTTCATTCGTAATGATTTTTGCATGATGAAGATCAGCAAATTTAGAGAAAGAGACTTCTCCAAACTTTGTATGATCTGCCAATACAAACGACTCACGTGAGAGATATATAGCCTTTTCTTTCATTTGCGCTTCTTCTGGATCTGGAGTAGTAAAACCTAATTCATGGTGTATGGCATTTGTGCCTATAAAGCTTTTATCAAATCGATAATTTTGAATACTCTCGTATGCTTTACTGCCAATCATAGCTTTCGTTATTTTTTTTACATATCCTCCGACTATATATGTAGTAATATCTTTTTCATGTAATGCGTCTAAATGGTCAATCCCATTTGTCACCACAACAATGTCCTTTTGGTTTAAATGCTGTATCATTTGGTAGGTTGTTGTACCTGCATCAATGTATACACAATCTCCATCTACAACAAGTTGGGCCGCATACTTTGCAAGAAGTACTTTTTCTTTCAGATTCTGTGTTGATTTTACGGTCATACTTGATTCTTTACGTTTTCTTTGTAAAAGTGAAGCCCCACCATGTACACGTTTTAAATAGTTCTGCTTTTCTAATTGGTCTAAGTCGCGTCGCAATGTGGATTCTGACGTATTTGTTAACTCTACTAGTTCATGAACCTTAACATTTTCTTTTTCTTGTAATAGCTCTAGTATCAAACGATGGCGCTCGGGAATAAGCAAAATATTTCCCCCTTTTTCTTTTATACTTATTGTTTAGGCTGTTCTTCCTTCAATAGTCTTTTATCCTAGTATATAAAAGCATCGTATGAAATGCATATACAAATCATTCAAGCTTATTAATTACATTAAAATTTCAGCTAAACACAAAAACTCTACTAGCCTATAGTTGTAAACTACTTTGGCAAGTAGAGTAATCTTTATATTCATAAAAGAGATCTATACTTAAATTTTCTTGAGTATGTCCTAATTCTTTACAGTATTTTACACAATGATTCGACAGATGAGGCAATCGCCTTCATAGAAGCAATTTGTTCCTACTTCATTTGCCACCTCTTACGCATTTTTCATAATAATACGATCAAGTGTTATGCCAACTTTACGGCAGTCATTAACAATTTTTTCAAGAGCTTCATAGATTTCTTTGTATTGAATGATTTTTATTGGATCCTTCACATTAGCAAATAAATTTTTGATAGCCGTTCGTAACAAGTTATCAGTATTTGACTCAAGTTCCTTTATTTTTAATGAATAAGGTGTGATAGCCGGTAATTTTTTCTTTGATAAACAGTCGATTGCACTTGAAATTTCAATTGAACATTCATGTATTTTTTGCACAAATTTCTTCATTTGTTCCGTTGGTTTTGTAACAGAATACATTTCGAATAACCCAGCCACATGCTCGATATCATCTAATACATCGTCTAGATCAACAACTAATTGTAAGATATCCTCTCGTTCAATTGGCGTAATAAAGGTTTGATTTAATTCCTTCATAAGTGTTTCAACGAATGTATCGCCAACTTTTTCGTGCTTTTTAATTGTATCTAAAAAGATTTGTAGCTCATCTTGATTTGAAATATCGTGATCTAAGAAAAATTGCGTGGTAGCTTGTAAGTTACCTGTAATTTGTAATAATAGCATTGAAAACTTGTCTTGCTTTCCCCTTAAAAAAAACATCACTTTTCCCCCATCGAAGCCTAAAGATCAAAATTTACATACTTTACGAATTATATAGAAACCTGACGAACTTTAGTAGATTTTACGAAAGTTTTACAAAAAATTTACATTCAAGTCATATATTACTCGGCCCTTATATTAAGGTACGTCCTTAGAGGGAAAAACATTCATTAAAAAAGGATCTGACGCATTTAAGTCAGACCCCAAAAACAAACCATTATTCTTCTTCAACGAATGATTTTTTACGACGTAGCTTACTAAACATTTCATAAACAATCGGTACAATGACAAGCGTTAATAGTGTTGAGCTTGTAAGACCACCAATAACAGTTACACCTAGTCCTTTTGAAATCATCCCGCTACCTTCTAGACCTAATGCTAATGGAAGTAATGCACCAATTGTTGCGAGAGCTGTCATTAAGATTGGACGAAGACGAGTTGTCCCAGCCTCGAGTAGCGCCTCACGCGTATTTAGTCCTTCTTTTTCCATATGGATCACTCGGTCAATTAAAACAATGGCATTTGTTACAACAATACCGATTAGCATTAATGCACCGATCATCGCATTTACACTTAATGTTTCTCCAGCTATTAATAAACCCACTAGAGCACCAATGATTGTGAACGGTAATGAGAAAAGAATAGCTAATGGTGCCAAACCGCCACCAAATGTGACAACAAGAATCAAATAGACAATCGCGATCGCTGCTAGCATGGCTAGACCTAGCTGTGTAAACGATTCTTGAATATCCTCAGTTACTCCACCCATATTAATTTCGATTGATTCAGGAACATCCAAGTCAGCAACCTTAGCTTGAACGTCTGCTGATACTTTCGAAACATCATCTGTCTTAATTTCTCCGGAAACCTGAACATAGATTTTGCCATCACGTCTTGTGACAGTATTAGATGTTTCACCTTCTTTTACCTCTATAACATCCTCAATCTTTACTTCTTTTCCTAGTGGCGATTGAATGGTTTTATCTGTTAAATCCTTGACTGTGTCATATGTTTCTACTTCTACCTGAAGATAAACATTTAATTCTTCTCCATCCTTTTCAACCTTTGTTAAAACAGGACGTTCTCTCGTAGGACTAAGCTCCATTCCAATTTGTGCTGCCGATAATCCAAGCTTGCTCAATTTTTCTTGGTCTGCAACAAAAGTATATTCGTCATACGTTTCTGACATGCTAGATTCGACATTTTTCAGAGAATGATTACTCTCCATAATTTCTTGAACATCTTTTACAACAGGCTTAATATCTTCCAAGCTGTTTCCATACACATACATGGAAATGGCGTTACTTGCGCCTGCTGAAGCAAAGTCTTGTGAAGCCCATTCCCCTCCACCTTTGGCTGTAGCTTTTAAATCTTCAATCACTTTTTCTTTCTCTTCAGCAAAATTCGGCGTGTCATCCTCATATAGGATAAAGAATAATGCACTATTCGTATCCCCAGGATTCATTGGGTTTTCACTACCTAATGAATATTGAACGGTTTTTACATTCTCTCTATCTATGAAGAAGCTTTCTGCAATCTCTGTGATTTCTTGAGCCTGTTCTCTAGTTTCACCAGGTTCTGGTTTATACGTGACCATCATCATTTTCTCTTCTTCAGATGATAGGAAGCTTACCCCTATAACCGGTACGAGGAATAAACTACCGACCAGCATTAAAATCGCAATTGCTGAAGTAATGATTTTATGATTTAACGTCCAGTTTAATATACGGCGATACGCTCCAGTAAACCTTCCTGGTTTGTGTTCATCATGCTTTATCTTTTGGCCTTCTCCGTATAAGTTTTTCTTAAATAAGCTGTGTGCCATCATCGGTACGATCGTAATCGCTACTACTAATGATGCTAAAAGTGAAAATACCATTGTTAGTGCAAATGGTAAAAATAATTCACCAATCATTCCTTTAACAAGCGCTAACGGTAAGAATACCGCAATCGTAACGATTGTTGATGACATAATCGGCATAAACATTTCCTTCGTTGCCTCACGTACCAACGCTTTTCCTTTTAGGCGTTCTCCTTTAAGAGACATTCTTCGGTAAATATTTTCAATAACTACGATGGAGTCATCAACTACGCGACCAATTGCCACCGTCATTGCTCCTAGTGTCATCATATTAAGTGTAATGTCCATTTGATTTAATAGGATAATCGCAATTAACAACGATAATGGAATCGAAATAATCGATATCAATGTTGATTTAATATCTCTTAAAAAGATGAGAATAATCACTACCGCAAAAAGTGCTCCAAACAATGCTTTACTCAACATTGTGCTAACAGACTCTTCAATTGGTGTTGCTTGGTCCATTGTATAAACAATCTCTAAGTCTTCCATTTCATCTTCAAACTCAGATAATTCTGCTTCGACTTCGTTTGCTACATCAACGGTATTCGCTTCTGTTGCTTTAACAATTTGAATCCCAATTGCTTCTTTCCCATTTGTTTTAGAAATTGACTCAGCTTTTCCAACTAATTTTATATCAGCGATTTCAGATAGTTTTACAGTTGGTAACTCAATCGCTTGAGAAGCTTGCGCTTGGTTAGCTGCTGCAGCACCTCGAACTGACTGGTTAGTCATATCAGGAGATGGGCTCCCCTGCATTGCAGCCTGACCGGTTCCTTGAGTAGATGGCATCACTGGTATGTCTAGATTTTTCAAATCCTCTAGGCTCGTAATGTTTCCATCAACAACAACTGATTTTTCTGTATCATCTAAGTTATAAATACCAAGTGGAAAATGAACGTCAGCACCTTTTATAAGGTTTTGAACCGTTTCCTCATCTAGGCCATATTCCTCCATTTTTTCTTCATTAAACTTAAATTGTATTTCCTCTAGTTGCTGACCCGATACTAGTACAGAAGAAACTCCGTCTACCCCTTTTAAAGCAGGGAGAATGCGATCTTTGATAATTGTCGTTAGTTCCGCAAGTGATTGCTCTTCATTTGCGATACTTAACGCTAAGATCGGAAAGGCATTTATGCTCATCCTTGATACATCTGGCTCATTTACCCCTTCAGGTAACTCAAGGTCTGCTAAAATATCATTCAATTCATCTTCTGCTTCATCCATATTCTTTTCAAATCCATACTCTATTTGAATGGAAGATGCATTTTGAAAGGAGTTTGAGCTTACAACATTAACTCCATCTAGATTCTGAACCATTTGTTCGATAGGCTCTGAAACATGATCTGCACCCTCTTTAGGTGTTGCCCCTGGATAAACCGTTGTTACTGATATAATTGGAGTGGTAATATTCGGTATTGTTTCTTGCTTCATATTTAACCCCGAATACAGTCCAGATACCGTTATAATAATTGTTAATAGCCATACTGCAAACTTGTTTCTTAAGACAAAATTAATTATGCTATTCATGTTATCCCCCAACTCATAGATTATCGATTGACTAATAGGTCACAATAACTAACAATATAAATGACCAGTCGTTCATAGTCAATGCATACATAAATAGTCAGACATTATTTTTTTGTAAATGTGGACAAATGATCACACTACTTTTAGCATATCCATTAACTAGGTGAAAACTCATAAGGAGATCGAGAGAAAGATGAAGGATAAAGAAAAGAAGATTATTGAAGCCGGGATCAGTCTTTTTGCTAAAAAAGGATATTCATCGACTTCAATTCAAGAAATCGTTGATGCTTGTGGAATTTCAAAGGGTGCATTTTATCTTTATTTCAAATCGAAAGAGGCTCTTATGCTTGCAGCCTTTAAATATCAGTTTCAAGCAATTCAATCAAAACTTTACTCGTTGTCCATTAAAGATTTATCACCACGAGAAACGTTTCTTGCCCAATTAGAGGCACAACTAGAAGAAATTCAAAAAAACAAAGATTTTATTATTATGCAAACTCGTGAACAAACGATTCCGATTAATTCAGAAATAGAGGATTTCATTCGAAAAATCACTCAAGAGATCGGAAGCTTTTATCAGACGTCACTACTAAACATATACGGACCTGCGATTGAAAAGTATATTCATGATCTGAACACGATTCTACAAGGAATTGTTCATTCTTATTTAAAGCTGATTATTTTTGATAAGGCTAGCATTGATTTACACAAGCTAGCAACGTATATCTTAAGAAGAATCGACGATCTTGTTACTGGGTTTACACATTCGAACGAAGAACCTTTTTTAACGAATGAATTCGTGGAAAAATTGTCTGAGCTATATCCGGAACCAAGTAAAGAAGATATAGTAAGACAAATCAAAATCTCTAAGGATAAAGTAGAAAGCGAGGACATTATCATTACACTTGAGGTGTTAGAGGCAGAAATAGAGATGGATACACCAAGAACTCCTGTCATACAAGGCATGTTAGGTAATTTAAAAGATGTGCCTACCCTGCAAAACTTGAAAACCAAAATCGAAAAGTTCTTTCATCTGACAGCTAATAAACACTAAAAAATTATGTAATAGAACACACAATACTTGATAGATAATAAAGAGTGGATAGGGTGGGAAACCCTATCCACTCTTTATACCTGTGTTAAAAATTGTTATAAAATAGGAGAAAGCAACCGAGAAATAGACTCCTTAAAACGAACGGATCTCGCACGTTGATGATAGGCCTCTAACGTTAACTCTCTAGATAAAGCTACATCCTCTTGAAAAACATCATCAAGTTTTTTCGCAATTTCTTTGTCATAAATAAACGCATTTACCTCAAAATTTAATTTAAAGCTTCTAACGTCTATATTGGCTGTACCAACAGATGAGATTTCATGATCTACTACAATTGTTTTCGCATGGATAAACCCATTATCGTAAATATAAACACGTGCTCCTGAGTTCAACATTTCACCGACATAGGACATTGTTGCCCAATAAACAAATGGATGATCCGGTTTATTCGGAATCATTAATTTGACATCTACTCCTGATAAGCAAGCAATTTTTAATGCATCAAGTAGGCTTTCATCTGGAATAAAGTACGGGGTTTGAATAAAAATTGCTTTTTTTGCAGTCGAAATCATTTTTATATACCCGTTCTTAATTTGCTCCCATTCTGAATCAGGGCCACTTGTTACGATTTGCAGACTGCTGTCACCCTTTAAAGATGGCTCTGGAAAATGCTCTTGTGTGTAAGAAATATTTCTTTTTTCCGTCGCTTGATTCCAATCAAGAATAAACCGAGTCTGAATGGCATGAACGGCTGGACCTTGAATCCTTAAGTGGGTATCCCGCCAATAGCCAAACGAAGGGTCAAGGCCTAAGTACTCGTCTCCAACATTAAAGCCTCCAACATAACCAATCTCACCATCAATAATGACAAGCTTTCGATGATTACGATAGTTGAGTCGTAAATTAATTAGTCTGAGCTTTGACGGAAAAAACACTTCAACCTCCCCTTCAGCAGCTCTTAACTTAGAAAAAAAGGATGGCCTTAATCCTCTTGACCCCAAATCATCGTATAAAACCCTTACCTTTACACCTTGCTTTGCCTTTTTTGTTAATGCTTCTACAAGCCGTTTTCCTAGCTGATCATTTTTTAAAATATAGTATTGAAGATGAATATGATTCTTCGCATGTTCGATATCCTCTAACAGCGTATCAAACTTCTCTTTTCCATCTGTAAACACATCCAGATGATTGTTGTCTGTTAACACAGCATCATTATTCATCAAATGCATGTAAATGAGCTGTTTGTTATCTTTGGCTGTTCCATGCTTAAAAACAAATGTATTGTTTCGAATTTGCTCTAATTGTTCCCCAAGTAATTTTTCAATTCCAAGTTTTTTCCGATCCTCCCATTGAAACATATGATAACGGCTTAAGTTTTGCCCAAATAATAGATACAACAAAAAGCCTAACAACGGGATAAAAAAGAGAACAAGTAGCCATGCCCATGATGAGGTGGCATCTCTTCGTTCACGAAAGATCACAACGATCGCAAATATTATGTTAAGAACAATGATAATTCCAAGTAAAATTGATACAATATGCATATATGTTCCTCACTTACTATTCGTGATATCTTATACTTAAGTATATCGTGAAACAGAAATTTCGTAACTAATATTCCATTTAATGCTAGTATGAAAAACCTTAGCCTTTACTTTAGAATATTTTGTCGAATACACTGTGAGAACAACCTTTAGTATGATAAAATATCTCTTAATGAATTTTCAAAATTTTTATTGACCATTGAGGTGGAACGAGACAATGAATGAATTAGCACAGGCACTAAATAATTCAATTAAAGAAGACAACGAGCATGTCTTTAATATGTTGTCCCAACTAGGGAAAGAATTGTTTTATCCAAAGGGAATTTTGAGTCAATCTGCTGAAGCTGGCAAAAAAGCGCACCGCTTTAATGCCACGATCGGTATTGCAACTGAAAACAATCAACCGATGCACTTTCAACACATTCAAGACCTTTTCGGTGATCGAGTAGCACCTAAGGATCTTTTTCCTTACGCACCACCACAAGGGAAAGAAGAGTTAAGAAACGTTTGGAAGAAAAAAATTCTTACTGATAGTCCAAGCTTGAATGAAGAATTAGTCGGTACCCCGGTTGTAACAAATGCACTTACACATGGTTTAAGCATCGTTGCTGACTTATTTGTCGACGAAGGCACTCCAATTATCTTACCAGATAAATATTGGGGAAATTACAACATAACGTTTAAAGTTCGTCGTGGCGGTACAGTGACAACATATCCTTTATTCAATGAAGCGGAAGGTTTTAACGTTGAAGGATTTAGAGAAGCAATCCAATCGCAAAAATCAGCTGGAAAAGTAGTTGTTTTACTAAACTTCCCGAACAACCCAACTGGTTACACTCCTCTTGAATCAGAGGCAAAAGAAATCGTCGCTGTTCTTAAAGAAGCAGCTGAAGAAGGCTTAAATGTCGTAGCACTTATTGATGATGCGTATTTCGGATTATTTTATGAAGATTCTATCAAAGAATCAATCTTTAGCCTATTAGCAGATGCTCACCCACGCATCCTAGCAGTTAAAGTTGATGGAGCAACAAAAGAAAACTACGTATGGGGATTCCGCGTTGGATTCATCACATATGCTAGCAACAGTTCTGCTGTTCTAAATGCATTAGAACAAAAAACAAAGGGTATCATTAGGGGAACAATTTCAAGCAGCTCACACCCTTCTCAATCGATTATTCTACAATCATTACAATCAGAAGAATTTAATGTAGAAAAACAACAAAAATTCGAGCTTATGAAAAGCAGAGCAGATAAAACAAAAGAAGTACTTTCTAAAGAAGAGTACCAAAAGTACTGGACATACTATCCATTTAATTCTGGGTACTTTATGTGCTTAAAGCTGCACAATATTAACGCAGAAGATCTACGTTTACACCTATTAGATAAATACGGAGTAGGAACAATTTCCATCAACTCCACAGATCTACGTATTGCCTTCTCATGTGTTGAGGAAGCAGACATTGAGGAATTATTTGACCTGATTGCTAAAGGTGCAGCAGATCTACAGTAAACATACAATATAATCATTAGAAATGCCCACCAGTGTGAAATGAATTGGTGGGCATTTTTTATTCTCTTTATTAGAATATATATTATTAATGGCTCTGTTAGGGCTCACTGTTGATTTTGGCACTTTGTTGATTGGAACGGATACGTGAGACTCCTGCGGGAGGCTCACGGACCGCCCGCGGAAATCAACAACCAAGTTTAACAGAGTCTTATTAATATAAGAACAATGGCGCTATTCGTCGAATAATCGAACATGTAGAAAATCCCCCTTTTGACCTCAAAGAATTCCTCTAAAACCCTTATTTATCAAGGTGTGCAGAACTACGTGGGAATCGAGCCCACCTGACCTGGCACTTATGTATCTTGCCAAACTTAAATCAGTATGTCTAAGATTTAGAGATTTGTTTCAAGTTAGCTGGAATTTTCGCATCAGAATCAATTTAATGGAACGCTTTACTTCATTTGTTCGATAATGTAATCCACTGTTCGGATGGAGAGTGCGACAATTGTAAGGAGCGGATTTGCTGCTCCAGCGGATGGAAGCATGCTACTGTCTGCAACGTATAGGCCCGAGATGTCATGAATTTGTCCATACGGATTGGCAGCTGATGTAGAGGGATCCGTGCCTATACGGCAGGTACCCATATCGTGGAAGCCTAACCCCAGATGATGCATACAAATAGGATCAATCGAAGAAACTTTCATGGCTTCTGCAGCCTGCTTCATTCCCGCTTCCATTTTCCAAATAACTTCCAGATCCGTATTACTAAAGGAGAAATAGGCCACTGTCTTCGGCACTCCATATTCATCCACCCTGAGGGGGTCTATAGCAACCCTATTTACAAACCGCGACTCGATCACGCCGCTTCCCAGAATATCAAACGTCTCACCTGAAGGCGGGAAACCACGCATTTGCATCTGATACGGCCGATCAATCGTACGCGGAACAAATATACCGTATAGTCCTGGAATTTTCGGGTAATCAGTAGGATCAAGCTTCGCCAACGTATATAATTTTGAATGGGTGGTTAAATAATGGCCGATAGCTTCCCCTCTGATTCCCGAGTAAAGCAATATTCGCGGAGTTTCTAATGCACTTGCCGCCAAGACAACGGCCTTCGTTTTCAGAAAATAAGATTTCTGTTCATTACCCTAAGGCCAGTTACTTTTCCTTTTTCTGCATACACTTGAACGGCACGCGTCTTGATTGAGAGATCATATGGCCGACGATTCGAAACATCTGCGAGTAACGAAAGGGTTGTAAACCGTGGAGGATTGCCACCATGGTATGCTCCAAACGCGGGCGGCTCAACATTAATAGCTGCCGGTTTATTGGTTGTTTCGGGAAAGCCGTTTTGGCGAAGCCGATCTTGAAGGAATAATGCGGTTCTATAATAAGATGTGTTCACCTTCATGATTTCTTCGGCAATGTTATAGTACATATCCATCTCTTTGGGGGAGATAGGCCACCCAGCAAGATCTATAGGACTCATACGGGGAGATATAAAGCCCCACTTAATCGATCTTCCGCCTAAAGCAAGAAACCGTAAAAATGGGGAGATGAAAGACAATGGAGGGCCTTGCTGATCCGACGGGTAAACCGGGATCGACTCATAGTATAGCGGGCTGGGCGGTTCGATATTGGCCCACACAGGTTTCCAATCGGGAAGATCGTTCTTATGTGCCGGCAATATATAATCGCCGACTTCAACAATACCGATTCGTTTACCGTTATCTCCCCATTGCTCGGCTAACCGCCAAAGGACCGATCCTCCTCCTGGTCCGGTTCCAACAATGATTACATCGTATTCAGTTTTCTCCATTGTCTCCAACGGCGTCCAAGGATAAATAATTGCAGATGAAGGGGGTGGACAAATGTGCATTTGTTTTGCTCCTTTCGTCAAAAACATCCATGTACTCATTTCTATGTAGACAATGGCGTGAAAATTATTCATATTATTAATTTGATAGCTATGGTTTTTTGACATGGTGATTACAGTGAGTTATCCGTCTGTCATAAAGCGTACTTTTTGACAGATACAGATAAATTGATAAAACATTCGCTTTTCAACCTTCTAAGAAGGCTTCTATGCGAGGCTGCATTTCTTAACGTTATAAATCCGCATTTGCCTGACGATACTCTGAATAAGAAAAAGGGCAGCAAAAATTTTGCTGCCCTTTTTCTATTCTATTCATAACAAATCTATTAAACTGTGAAAAAATTGTCTAACAAGAGAAAAAATACAAGAATAAAATAAAAAACTACATAAAAAAGGAAAGTCTACACCCAATTTCTCGCACCGACCAAAGTATGAGGAATATTGATTGAAGCACTATCCTCAATCCCAATATTAACCTAAGGCTAATAGAAATAATTTTAAGTTAATTACCTTTGGACTCTTTCCTGAAATTCGAAACGTTGCTTTGCATTCCCTTTAATGATAATATCGATTCCACTATCGATATTCCTTGCAACATTTTTACCATTTAATACTTTCATAACGGCTTCGACACTTAAATATCCCATATCATAAGGATTTTGTGCAACTGTTCCAGGCAGCTTTTCCTCTTCTATCAATTCAATCATTTCATTAATACCATCCGCTCCAATGACTGGCATTTTATAACCCAGATCTTCAATAGCATAAAAAGCAGTTAATGCTAGTCCGTCATTCGTGGCGATTATTCCTTTAAGGTTAGGGTGTTCGTCTAAAATCGTTTTCAAATCTTCTTTCACTTGCAAAGGCTCTGAGTAAACATCAACTCCTTCTGCAACAATTTCAATTCCTACAGACTGTAAACTTATTTTAGCACCTTTTATCCGGTCAGAAGCTACCGGACTATTTGTATCTACTCCTAGTATGGCAACTTCATTCCCAGGCTGCAGTTCCGAACCTAACAACGCACCCGCTCTTCTACCTAACGCGACATTATCTGTACCAACATAAGCGGTTTTATCGTCCCAAGAAACATTAGTATCTAGTAAGATAACAGGAATCTCCTGTTCGACAAAGTCTTCTAAGTCAGAAATAATAGAATTCGGATAAATAGGAGCTATAATTAAGCTATCAGGACTTTCCTTAAGAACCTGTTCTAAAAAACGATCTTGCTCCTCAACAGTTGTTCCTTCGGGAGGGGCAATAACTTTACCATTTATACCAAAATCCTGAAATCCTTTTCTTGCTCCGGCTGCCATAAGCTCCCAATACTCTGAATTTAGACCTTTTAAAACAACAGTTACATTTGGTTTTTCAGCTGATAATGTTTTAGATATATATACTATTAAGAACAAAGACACTATAAAGATAATTAAAAGAAAAATAGATGACCTTTTTAACATTTGTTACCCCCGCAACTTCATGTTTCTATACTTCTCTCTAAGAATATCTCACTTTACTTTCAATTCCTACATTATACTCGTAAAATCTTCTCTGGTTTTCGGAAAATCTATACCGACATTCATCAGTCCGTCTCCGTCGTATGAATTGCCAAGTTCAGCAATAGTAATATTTTTTTATGGATCTAACCCTATTAGAGTACTGATGGATCCATATTTGGTACGAATTTCAAGGATATACTGACATGGATGGACAAAAGCGGAAAACACAGAAGATCTTTAGTGATTTCTAAGGAAAAGCACCCCTTTTTTCATTATGGAGCACTACCTTCATTCCGTCCTAGACTTAGGAGAGATGGAATTACGTAGACTTTCTAGACGGCATAACTTAAAAATAAGAGATACCACGATCCAACGGTTACTTTATGCAGCTGAATTTTCACTCTCTTTTTCAAAAAAAGAGTTAGCACCTGAATTACTCATCTTAAATATGAAGATTCAAGACCTTAAAAATTCAATGAAAACATTCTTGCTTTGGAAAAAGAATTGGAAATACTTCTTATCCAAACAGATGGTTTCTTTTATTATCATTCCAAAAATTGGGGTTAAATCGCAGCTGAATTTTATAGTGAGATAGGCGATATTTCTAAATACGAAGGACTTAGCCCCCTTTCAGCAACGTCTTAAAGAAAAAGGAAAACATTATCGTAAAATCTATGTTGCGTTGGGGAACAAATTTCTTAAGATTGGTATCCTATGTTACGTGACAAACAGCCATTCGTCTCCAAAAAACCAGGTTTTCAAATTAATCATGAAATAATTAAATATTAAAGTATCACTGCATTAAATCTCTATTCCTTTGCTATCGTAAGAACCTTATTACAAGTTACACACATGATTAAAGTGGGACCATCTGGTTGTTTGACCTTTCGGAGTTGCTTGTGATCACATTTTCTGATCATTTGATTTCCTCCTAACATTAATATTACTCGTTTTTAAGTAAATTAAACTAAATTTAACTGCTACTTTACGAGTAAACTTTAAACGGCAACTTGGCTTTTCCCTAGCTTTTCAAAACAAACGATGAGAAAGAATGAAATAAAACAAAAGACAATACAGTATTGCCTTTTGTTTTTCATCAAGTCAACATATTTACTTAAAATTAAAAGATGTTAATCAAGTCCTTAACTTTTCAAAATATCTTCAATTTTCTCTAATTCTTCATTAGAAAACTCTAGATTGTTTAATGCTGCAACATTTTCCTCAATTTGGCTCAATTTACTAGCACCAATTAACGCCGAGGTAACGCGTCCGTTTCTTAGTACCCATGCAAGTGCCATTTGTGCAAGGTTTTGTCCGCGTTCTTGTGCAAGGTGATTCAAGCGCTGTACTTTTGTTATGACAGCCTCTGTTACTTCATTTTTCCCTAAAAAGCCTGTTGAGCTTGCTGCCCTTGAATCTGAGGGAACACCGTGTAAATATTTATTTGTTAATATCCCTTGTGCTAATGGACAGAATGCAATTGAGCCTACCCCATTTTCTTGTAGTACATCTTGTAATCCATTTTCAATCCAGCGATCTAACATTGAGTATTTTGGCTGATGGATTAATAAGGGTGTGCCTAGGTCGTTAAGGATTTTTATCGCCTTAACGGTTTGCTCGGGATTGTAACTTGAAAGCCCGACATATAAGGCCTTTCCTTGACGAACGACTTGATCAAGAGCACTCATTGTTTCTTCAAGTGGTGTGTTCGGATCAGGACGATGCGAGTAAAAAATATCTACATATTCAAGACCCATACGTTTTAAGCTCTTTTCTAAGCTAGAAATAAGGTGTTTTTTTGATCCCCATTCTCCGTAAGGTCCCGGCCACATATAGTATCCAGCTTTTGTTGAAATCACTAATTCATCACGATAAGGTGCAAAATCTGTTTTTAATATAGAACCGAACATTTCCTCAGCCGATCCTGCTGGCGGTCCATAATTATTTGCTAAATCAAAGTGAGTAATTCCTAAATCAAACGCTCTACGAAGCATCGCACGACCATTTTCATATGGATCAACCCCACCGAAGTTATGCCATAACCCAAGAGAGATTGTCGGAAGTAATCCTAACACCATATACCATTTGTCATCGTGCTTCCATACCTTTGGATCTCTGAAATGCGGTGACCCTTCTTTGGGCGGTTCTGAAATAACAGGGTTGCTCGTGTGTTTTTGGAAATGGATGCCATCACTGCTATCGGCGATACATTGATATTCAATAAATTCATCTGTTTCGACATCTAGGTTGACATGTCCAGTATAAATAAGAGTCAATTTTCCATTGTTATCTACGGCACTTCCTGAAAAACAGCCGCTCTTGTCATAATCCTCTCCAGGGGCAAGTGCGATTGGCAGGTGCTCCCAAAAAACTAAATCCTTACTCTTTGCATGTCCCCAATGGATCGGGCCTCCTTTTGGACTATACGGATGATGTTGGTAAAACACATGGTATTCACCGTTCCATTGGATTAATCCATTCGGGTCATTAATCCAATGGGCAGGAGCCATAATATGATACCCTAAACGGTAAGGAGTGTTTTTTACCTTTTTACTTGCCTCTTTTACCGCGTCTTGTGCTTTTGCCAAACCGGTCTCGTGTTACATGCAATATTTTTATAAAAACTCTTTTAAATAAAGTGAATTTTAACTTATAATTAAGTTACGTTTACTAAATAAAGAGAAATTTTCTACACTTTTTTTGACATGGGAAC
Source organism: Bacillota bacterium (assembly GCA_051750265.1). Lineage (GTDB taxonomy): Bacteria > Bacillota > Bacilli > Bacillales > Bacillaceae > Metabacillus. The sequence continues at coordinate 105,516 of JBNJJO010000017.1, forward strand.
CGACGATGATTAATCCACCATTATTGCCGCTTCCTATCTCTCTGAAAGTGAGTTACTTGCACTTAAGGATAGTGTGGATATTGGACGAAGCGGTACTTTTGATGAGATTATGAAAGCCAATGAGCGGTTTCAAGAAATTATCGTACACGCAAGCAATAATCCGGTTATGATCGATATTATTGATCGGATGCAGTCAAATTATTTATCTCTTCCGACGTACTGTGATTTTCTTCAACAGACCATTTTTAATTGATGAACATGAGGACATATACAAGGCGATTCAGTCAAGAGATAGCCAATTAGCCGAAAAACTTATGCAAGAACACCTTGAGAGGGATTTGGATTTTTGTTTACATTTATTAAATAATAAAAACCCCTAAACCAAAAAAGGTGAATACGAAT
>JBNJJO010000018.1:0-103013 GCA_051750265.1 Bacillota bacterium
ACAAACGGGCCATTTAATTGAATAAAATTCTCAAAAACACTGGATATATATATATTATAAAAGGAATTTTATATAAATTCAGAGAATATAACTATATCTTTTGGAAAATGGGAGATGGAACAGTGAATTATTTTATTTTAACGGGTGCTTCAAAAGGTATAGGAGAATCTCAGAAAAGCTGCAGGAAAAGCACGAATTCGTAAGGCTTTACTTCCAGCTATATCAAGGAAAAAGTAGTTTATGAACAAACACACTAAATTGATAGGAGAATTTATTTATGGCTAGTAAAAATTATTACGACGTAACAGAGTGGCCTGTCGGTAATCCGTATGAGGATATTGGTGAGGTAATCAATAGCATTATAGCAGATATTAAAAGTAGGCAAACGGACACTGATGTGAATAAAGGCGGAAAGCCGGGTGCGGTTATCTATATTCCACCGGGAGATTATCATCTTGGCAGTCAAGTAGTTATAGACATCAGTTATCTTAAAATTATGGGTTCTGGACACGGGTTTACATCTTCGAGTATTCGTTTTAATACTTCTGAGAATGAATGGGCGGATTTGCATGAATTGTGGCCGGGAGGAAGTCGCATACTCGTAGATATTCCCCTAGAAGTAAATGACGAGGAATATAAAGGAGCTGCATTTTATGTTGAACGAAGTGGAAATCCCCGAATAAGTTCGGTAGAGTTTTCTGACTTTTGTATTGATGGTTTGCATTTTATTGAAGATGGTTCAGGAGAAACAAATCCGGAAAACACATACACTAACGGGAAAACGGGTATTTATGTTGCAAGTGCTTGTGACTCATTTCGGATTACAGGCATGGGGTTTGTGTATTTAGAGCATGGAATTACTATTTATCATGCAGATGCACTGACTATACATGATAATTTCATAGCTGAATGTGGTAACTGTATAGAACTACGAGGTTGGGGACAGGCTTCAAAAATAACCGATAACTTGATAGGAGCCGGTTTTAAAGGATATTCAATTTACGCTCAAAATTTTGGTGGACTTTTGATTACAGCGAATAATGTTTTTCCACGAGGTGCGAGCAGTATCTATTTTGATGGTGTGACACGTTCCAGTATCACAAATAATAGACTTCATTCATTTTATCCAGGAATGGTGGTATTCAGGGAAAATTGTTCGGAAAACTTGGTTTCTTCAAATCACTTTTTACGTGACCATGAACCTTGGACTCCTTTTCTGGGAATAGACAATGGTTTAGATGATTTGTATGGTCTCCTCTATATCAGTGGCAATAATAATTCTGTAATTGCTAATCACTTTTCTGAAGTAATTAATACTCAGAACATCAAGCCGGTAGGTGCAACACCTGTAATCATACGTATTGTTTCGGGTAATGGAAATTATATTTCTAATAATCATGTTGTTGCCACGGAAGTTCATGCCAAGATAAGTGATTCTTGTTTCTCTGCGCAAGTCGACGCTTTGTTGACTACCGAAGCATCAAAGCCGCTTACCGTAACAACAGTATTGGTAGAAAAAGAATCGCTTCAAAATACGATTCTTGATTCGGGAAGTGATGCACAGGTTGTTATGGACAAGACTGTAAATGCATTCAGAGCCACTCCAACGCCAGGAGCATAAATAATATATTCAACTATGTTTTTGTGGTAGTTTTTGTTCCAAAGTTTCAATTGCAAGTCGGACACTTGAATTATTTCGTTTGTCATTTAATTTTTGGGGTGCTTCCTAGCGATGGAAGTGCCTCTTTTTATAGTGTTTCCCATATTTGGATAAATGCCAATAAAGTAGACAGAAAAAAGGAATGTTTCTTTAGGAAGACTGCCAGAAAATGTCTTCTGCCATCGAACTGTTCTTCAAATGGGTGAAACAGCACTTGGTGCGTTAGTTGAAGAAGAATTAATTGATTTAAGACTGAGGCATATTTTAGTTATTCCATTAAAGGGCGCGATTGTGAAAAGAATGGCACCATTTTTCATAGATTTAAGCAATTGTGTATGTTTGCTTTAATAAAGAATCACAAATTGTGAAGAATAAGGAGTAAATGTAAATATGAGGTGAATCTCTTAATGGTTAAACAATACATAATCTTATTTGGGCTTTTGTTATTTGCTTTTACCCCTTTACAAACTGTTAAAGCACAACCTATTTTAAAAGAGGAAGAATTGTATGTAACAACAGAAGATATTATCGCAGACATTGTGTTTCCATCTATTGATAAAAAAGTTGTAAAAGAGTATGGGGGTGATCCTTCGGTTGACTGGCAATGGAAAAGAATTGTTGGTATAAATTACTATAACAATCATTCTTATGACCTTTCTGTAAGGATTGAAGTCCCTTTAAAGGATAATCCAAATGAATTTAACGAGGATTTAGTTAAATTAAGAATATCTCCATCTTGTGATAGTGAGAAACTTAATAAGCAGTTATGTAATCACGATTTCAATATAAAAATTTTGGAATACAAACATTTGTCCCGACCTTAACCTATATTTAACAAACGGGCGCATTTCTGTAGCAAGAAATGTGCTCTTCTTAATGAATTGGAGCAGAATAGATCAATAAAAAGACCACAAATTTCTTGTTGTGGTCTTCGTTTGAACTTTATTTATAAGGGTTTTCATAATTGTGATAGCTATTTCCACCTTCAAGTTGTCGTTTTGTTTCTACATCAATAATTGTATGTTTCCAATACTCTTTATCTCTGGTTTGAACAAAAGAAGCAAAGAAATATACTTGCCGTTCTGGATGTATAAAAGGAGTGAGTTCTTGTTTTGGTTGTCCAAAGTATCTTCCTGTCTTCTTTTCGAAAGTCATTATTGCATCAGGGACTTCTTTATAAGATATTTTTCGTCGTACACTATAGGTAGCATCTTTAAATTCCTTATATACATCTTTACTCAATTGTTGATAGAACTCATCTTCGCTTTTAAAGGATTTATCTTGGTTAGCTGGATATTCAAACTGTTGAGCTGATGTTGGGAACGCTAAAATAACTAATAGACTAAATGAAATAATAAAAGTAATAATCTTTTTCACTTTTTTCACCTCCAATCTATCTGTTATCTTTCCAATTATTTCAATTTAAAATTCTCAAAATTTATTTCCTCAACAAAAGGGCGCGATTGCTGAATATAGTGATCGCTCTCTGCATATTGAAGAATTGGGCAAGGGGAAGCTTAACATCAAGCGTTGACCGTTCTTATGATTCGGGTGGTATTTCATAAGTCTTTAGGTGCGTGTGATTTATCAATTTAACCCTAGGTCCAGAAGAAATTTCATAGGTCATTCGGTCCTTCCCTATTGGAACCCAGTGTCCACCATCGGTAGGCTCAATTTCAAATCTAATTTCCAATATGAAGCCACGGAAGCCATTTACTCTTCTTGTTTCAATCACTTCAATTTTCCATGGAGCGACACTAGGTGAAAAATCCTTTAAAATCTTCGGATAATAATAGTTATGCAAATCTTTTTCAATATAAGGAGTAAGCATGTTCATAAGCATATCCTGTAACCTAAGCTCTTCAGAGTCTTGAGTTGGTTTATCTGATGAAACGGTTGTTGTTTGAAAAGAAGTAATAAGAACAAGGGATATTATAAAAGCTATTAGCATCTTTTTCATTCTCTTTAATACACCTCTTTACGACTTTATCTAATTAATAATATTGTTACCTTTTCTAAATAAGGTATGTGCTTATTGAACGGGGGCAATAGCGAAAGACCGTTGTTAATGTCTTTTAAGATTATCTTGAAATCGAGTTTTCTGTTAAAGGGCGCTATCCTTTAATAGAGGGTACTGCAAAAGTGGTAGTTTCTGAAAAATGAATGATTTTAGGTGGTACAAAAATGTCTCCCTTTATGCTAAACGAGCCTTAGAAACGATTCTGGAGGCTCGTTTTTCTTTTACCATTTTTCATTTTTAAAAAATTGTACTTTTGCAGTACCCTCTTAATAAGGATGGCGCTCATTTTGCTTTTGGGCAATGTTCTTGAATAAGAGAAGGAAACATTAGAAAGTGAATGGAAACTCAAAGTTATTCAATTAACGGAAAGAAGGATTTTCTATTATCTTGAGGAATATTTAAGAGTTTGAATTAAGTATGGAGAGGATTGGTAATATGGAATTAATTGATCCGTCAAATCATTCGGATTGGTTAGCACCACATTCTATCGAGTGGTACAAACAACTCGGTAAACTACAAGGTAAATACACATATTCGTGGAACTCCACACTTACGGAGCCAAACGGAGAGTCCATTTTTGATGAAGTAGTAACTCATACAATAAAGAATAAAAAAGTGTTAGATGTCGGATGTGGACATGGAGAATTCACTATTCAATGCAGTTCAATAGCAAATGAGATAGTTGGCTTTGACGTTACAAATAACTTCGTTGAAACTGGAAAAGAAAATAAAAAGTCAAATGTAACTTTTATTGTGGGCAATACAAAGCATGGATTGCCTTTTGAGTCAGAGGAATTTGATTGTGCATACAATCGAAAGGGACCAACATCTGCATATCCTGCTCTTAAACGAGTGGTTAAAAAAGGCGGGGAAATTCTTGGACTTCACCCTGGTGATGAGCTAGGAATTGAATTACCCCTTTTATTCCCTAATCTCTTTAAAAATTCTCAAGGAACCCCAATCTTAGACACTATTAAGCAAAGACTTGAAATAAGTAAGTTCTCTGATTCAGAGATTGAAGTTGTAAATAGTATTGAATATTTGCACTACCCTACTGATGTATTAAAACTACGTTGTTTTGGTCAGAAACCAAGTGTATATAAAACGTTGAAAGAAGATAATTTATCAGAAATTAGGCAGATTTTCGAACAAAATGCTACAACGGAAGGCTTACCTATAACGTTTTCCCGTTATATCGTTCGTGCAACTGTTTAATAAATTATCGTGTATGTCTTCTTAAACGCGGAGTTGAAGAGGGAGAAATGAAATCAAATGGAAGAATATTATTGGGATAGTAAGATCGACTATTTAAGTAAGACAAGAGGCTTATATTACAATGATGATTATATCGAATTTTTAGTAAAATCAGTATGGAAAATCAATATTCCTGTTCATATTATTGATTTTGGATGTGGATATGATTATTTGGGATTAAAGCTTTTACCCATTCTTCCAAAGAACAGTAAGTATACTGGTATTGATGCAGGTGTGCAATTAATAAATCGAGCAAAAGAAATTTTTAAAGACCTTCCGTATCAAACAGAATTTGTCGTTGGCGATATACAGAAAATTCATCTTGATCGAAAGTACGATATCGCTATTTGTCATGCCTTTTTATTACATATGACTAATCCGCAAGAAGTTCTAAAAAAGATGATTGATTGTGTAGTTGATAAAGGAAGAATAATATGTTTTGAACCTCATTGGATATCTAACATGTCAAATTATCATATTAATGGACATGATCAATCAAGCTTAATCCGACTAGGATTACTTCAAAAACTATTTGAAGCAGATGCACATCTTGAAGGAAAGGATGGAAACATAGGCATTAAGCTACCTGTTTATTTAAGTCAGTTAGGTATAAAGAATATTGAATGCAGAGTTAGTGATAAAGTAAACTTTCTAGATCCTAATTCTGATTTAGAAAATCTAAATGAACTTTTTAATTCCCTCAGTGAAGATGGCTTTGGAGCTGTTCCTAACGAACGTGAAACATTTATAAGTAATCTGGTAGACCGTGGGGCGAATCACGAAGAAGCACGGAAACAGTACGAAAATGAATTGTTTTTATCGAAAATCTTTAAAAATAATATATTTTTAACCAATGCACCTAATATGAAAATTACATTTGGAAATGTAGAGAGATCATAGACGAAGAAGGATTACATCATCTATCAAAAAACTCAACTTTTATTGAGCAAAACCAGCAATAGAAGCTATATTGATCTTCAACAATCGGGCGCGATTGTTGAATAATTAAATCCCAATGTCTCATTTATATCACTGAGACATTGGGATTTTTAATACTGGAATATCCTAAACGTTGTAAATCCGCGTTTTGCTGGTGCTACCCCTATTCGGACTATAGCCCTATCCACATTAAACATGTTTTTACAGTGAAGGGGCGAAAAAAACTTTTATAGTAAAAAAATCCTATATATAAATACAACTTTTGGAATTATAATATTCTAGATAATTATATAAATAAACCTAGGGGGATAAGGAATGAAGCACTTACTATCAGTACTTTTGGCTGTTGTTATTGGCTTTGGAGTTTTACCTGTTATGACTTACGCAATTGAGTCTAACGAACCAGAATTTGAAGAGTTTTTAAAGGGTATTGGCTGGGATAAGCAAGATTATATCGATTATATTGAAAGCAAAGAATGGTATTTAGAAGATTTTGAGTCTGTGGACGAGCTAGGAACACCTCTTTCGGAAGAATCTATTCAACTAGTACTAGAAGAATTCGATTTGAGCCGTGAAGAGTTAAATACACTTCTTGTTGAATATGGTGATATAGAAGAAGGGCAGGATGTATTAGAAGGTACATGGATTATTTTTTCTGAAGAACTTCATGAACTTGTCGACTTTTATTTAAACGGCTGGGAAGGCACCCTGATAGATGATGACAACCTTCAACAACTTCTTGAGGATTATGGATTCGAATCAAAAGAAGCACTAGTGCAGTTTTTATATGAAAATGACGATTCTATTGAAAACTATGAATATATTGAAGATCTTGAACTTGCTGTAGATTTTTATGTGAACGGCGATGAATATTTAGACGAAATTTATAGTCTTTTCACAGAGATTGGTCTGACAGATGAGGAACTTGAGAAACTGTTTGCTCATCTTGAAACTCTTGATTTCGAAGATCCTGCTTTTTTAGAAAAACTAATAAAGCTTAGCGAAAGAATGATGGCATTTGAAGATTTTGAAACTGCTGAAGAACTTTCTGCTGAACAAATCGCAGAGCTATTTGATATTTTTAGTGACATGCTTGATCTTTTCCAAGTAGATACAAAATATTATCTTGTAAAAGATGGTGAAAAACAAGCAGTATCATTTAACACTTTGATGACTATGGACACAACAAACGGTTATGATCTGTTAATAGAATTATATAACAAGCAAGGGGAATTTCTTGCTGATATTTTATTAACTGCTGATATGTTTGGCTCCGAGCTAATTCAGGAAACTGGAAAAGACATTAAGCAAGCAGAGGAAATCGTAACAAAAAATCAAAAAGTATCTGAAGGACCAAAAGCAGCGAAACCACCTGTCAAAACAGTCAAAGGAGGCAAGCTTCCAACGACAGCTTCTGATCATGCCGGAAATGCATTAGCTGGACTTGCACTTGTTGTAGTTGGTTTTGCTATATTCCGACGTTTTAGAGCTAAAGGAATTTAACAAATGAGAAGGACAAATATAAGAAATAAAAGAAGCAAACGCATAAAACGTTTGCTTCTTCTTTCCATATCTGTTGCGTTCATTTTGTTTGGTCTGTGGTTTGGAAGCACGAATGCCTATACTTTTTTAACAGGCTATTTGCTATTTAAAACAGGTCAAGTAGACGCTGAAGACTATAAAGTAAAGTCAGATTTGAAAGCGACAAATGAGAAGGAACAAAATAAAGAACAAGAGCAGAAACCTCTTTACCCTGAACGTCCTGAAAAGGGGGAAAATATTGGGGAACTAATTATTCCAAAGTTAGAGGCAAAGCTTCCGATCTATCACGGAACAGATGAAGAAGAACTGGAAAAAGGAGTAGGACATTTCGCAGGGAGTGTTTTGCCTGGTGAAAATGACAATTCAGTCCTGTCAGGGCATCGTGATACAGTGTTTCGCAAGCTGGGTGAGGTTGGAAAAGGCGACCTGCTTGTTGTTCAAACATCTGCGGGAGAATTTACGTATAAAGTGAAAAAAGTACGTATTGTTGACAAGGACGATCGGACAGTAATCGTACCAAAACCAAGAGCAACATTAACTGTTTCCACATGCTACCCGTTTGATTTTATCGGGGCATCACCAGAGCGCTATATCCTTGTGGCAGACTTAATTTCAACCAAATAATAAGCAATTTCTCCTTAAGAGGGGAATTGCTTTAATTTTATTTGCTATAAGTCGTTCATGTAAGTTTTAACAAAATTGAGAAACTAGAAAACAAAAAACAACACTAACCTTATTGTGAACGGATGGTTTTTATTGCCTATAAGTAGTTTTATGTTAACTAGAAATTATAAGATATACAAATTCATTCTCTAGGTATATAGTATAATTTATTGGTTTATAAGGGATTTAATTACTTTTTGGAGGATTAAGATGAGTTTATGTAATGCTATTGCTTCAGCCATTCAGGTTAAAGTGTTTGAAAATTCAGAAGAGTTAAACAGTTGGTTGAAAGAACACAAAGATTTGCAGATTATAGATATTAAATTTACATCTATGGTTATTATTGATGAGTTTGTTATAAGAGATCGTTTTTTAGTCATTTATAAATGATAATTTAATACTTTGGGTTAATAAAGGTGGCTGTATAACTACTTTTTTATTTCCACTATCGAATGTTATGATAACAAAAAAGGTTGGGTATCTAAAGAGATACCCAACCTTTTTACCGATAATTGGCATTATGAACTTATCTTTAAAAAATCAGGTTATTATTTCAACCCCATTAAACAAGATTATCATTTCGAATATTTCTAATTAGTAATAAGGAATTAGTATACTGGAGTGAGAAAAAATTAAAATTGATGTACATGATCTAATACTACTAATTGTAGGAGTTTGGATAGGTATTAATAAAATATTTATAGATATAACAGGTGGATATCTTAATAAAGCAACAGGAGTATTATCGTTATCTTTATCTGTATTGCTTTTTATTTCATGTGTATCAAATATTTTCAAAAACTTATAGTGATCAGAAGGTGACATTAATAAAGCATTTGTGATTGCCAATCAGATAGAAACTGGTTCCGTTTAAATTAACGGACGTACAGAACGCGGTCCAGACCACTTCCCATTTATCGGTGTGAAAGGATCAGGTATGAAATCACAAGGAATACGTAGGAGCATCAAATCGATGACTCGTGAGAAAGTAATCGTGTTAAACATTCAAGAGTAATAAAACGGTACAGTTTCGATTACTTAATGCTACTTTTGGTAATCGAAATGTTACATTAATTAGTGATTAGGAATGGAATAGTGTATCCATTTTTCGAGTTTTAAGGAGAATTTAATCGTCATTAAGAAAAATTTGATCTTGTAGTTATAAATAGAAGTTAACAAGAGTGGAGGATTACATATGGTCGAAAAAATCTATACCATTACAAGTGGATCAGGACTTCATGCTTGTCCGGCGACATTATTAGTCAACACAGTTAATTCATGTGCTTCAGAAGTTTCTATTGAGTATAAAAACAAACAAATTAACTTGAAATCAATTATCGGTGTGATATCACTTGGAATCCCTGAAGGTGCAAAAGTGAAAGTCACTGCCGAAGGGTACGATTCAGTACAAGTAATCGAAAGCATTGATGAGGTCATGCAACAAGAAGGGCTTGGTGTATGGTGATAAATATAATTGATATAACAAATATTATTGGAATTACTGCATCAGAGGGTATTGCAATTGCCAAAGATTTTCGCTTAGAAACCCCAGAATTAACAGTAGAAAAAAACAGTAACGGATATTAATGCAGAGGTAGCCTGTTTCGAAAGCAGACGCAATGGTAGCTGAATAAAACGACAACTAATAGTTAATTAAATGAAAAATAGATATTAGGATGTGAAAGGGGTTTGTGATTATTTCCATCGACTTTTATTTTCATCCTTATTTAAATATTTGAAGTAAAATTTTTATACAACTGCAAGGCTTCTTCAGAAGCCGAAAACGTTGATAAATCAACGATTTTAAAATCGTGCATAATCCATAATAACGAAGAAACGCCAAACCCTTGATAAATTCCAATGGGTTTGGCGTTTTTGCGTACTACTTAAGATTAACTTTATGTTAACTAGATTTGTATAGATTATACATTGATTCTAAATCCTTTTATTATACTTAAGCATACGCACAATTTAAAATAAAATATGCCTTTTCTAGATTATCGTATGAATATTTTTTACCATGTTTAGTTTCATGTGATACACTTTTGATTAATTTTATACGCTAAGCCCTATTACAACAAAAAAAGTCGATTTTTAAGTAAATCGACTTTTTTTATTTATTCTTGTTCAACATTTGAAACTTCAAAACTGTATGAGTTAGTAAATTGGTTATGAATTACTAATTCATATTCAAGATCATGTTCTTCTGCTTTTTCTACTAATAAATTTATCTCAGAAGAATTAAAATAACTTTGAAAAACCGTTAATAATAAAGCCAAAACACCAATTAATAACATTATTAAAAGTATTAATTGTACTCCTGATATAGATATTTTAGAAAGCATAGTGATGTTTCCTCCTTTAATTTTAAAATAAGTTTAAATCCTTTTATTCTTATATTATACTATTTAGGAATTAAATGGAATTAATGCATTTTATTTGGTTGAAAGACGTTCTAATCATTTAGACCTTCTTTTCAACTTTTTTTGTTTAAAACAAAAATATAAAAGAACTAGGAGCATTTTTAATGAAAAATCAAAAAAAAGTTTTTTTAATTGCATCTGCCTCTTTTTTAGGCTTATTTTTATTATCTATTCTTGTTTATAATTTTTTAGTTAAAGACAGTATCGTTTATTCAAGTGTAAAAATAGCAATTCTGGATAGTGGAATCACTGAAGAGGAGTTAATTCATAAAAAATATAATACTTTTACGAATACTGAAGAAACAAACGATTTATTTAATCATGGAACAAAGATTTATAATATCATACGTAACGTAGCCCCTGAGAATCAAATAGTTCAATATTATGATATTCAAGTATTAAATAACAAAGGATTAGGTTCAATTGAAAATGTTTGCAACGGGATAGATAAAGCAATTGAATTTAACGTTGACATTATATCTATGAGTTTAGGTTTTAATAATGATAGTGAAATTTTACATAATTGTGTTAACAGAGCTGTAGATGAAAATATAATTGTTGTTGCTGCTAGTGGAGACACTCTATCTACTGATACCGATTATCCCGCAAAATATGAAGGAATACTTTCAATTGCTGCAGCAGACAGCGATAATAATTTATTTTCTTTTTCTTCAACTGGAAAGATAGACTTCATTGCACCAGGTGTTGATATTGAGACTTTAGATAACGAAGGAAATGAGGTTAAAGAAAGTGGTTCTTCAATAGCAGCTGCTTACTTTGTAGGAGTATTAATGAGTTACTTTACAGATGGTAAATTCAGGGAAAATGATTTAAAATTTGAAAATCATGAAAATAATGGTAGTAAATTTAAGAGATTAATATACAATGAATAATGTTAGAGAATAGAAAATCTCGAAAGAGAAAGGGAGAGAGCATGAAAAATCTTAAACTTATTACAGTACTATTAGTTTTTGCATTAATATTTAGTAGTTTGTTAACTCCAGTTACAAACGCTCAAGCATTGGAAAGTAAAAATGAAGCTATTGCAAATTCTACATATTATTCAGTCAAAAATCATGAAATTGTATTAAATGAAATAGAGGCTTTATCTTCAAATCCAAACTTAGAAATGAAAGATTTTAAAGAAGTGAAAAAATTTCTAAAATCACTAACTGATGAAGACATTGATCAGATTCTTGTAGCGAACGGTTATTCTTTAGAAGAAGTGAAAATTGATTTGGATTTAGCTCACGCAAATATTGTTTGGTTTGTACCAGTAATTATTATTGCGATTCTAGTAACAGGTGCATTAATTTTTACAGCTCTTTACTTCAATCATACGGAAAAGCAGAATTTAATTAATAAGTGTTATGCTAATAAGGGTTATCCGGTAATTGATAGCCGTGATAGTTCAGGAGTAAATGGAACAACCAATAGTGGTGCAGCTAAAGCAGCCAATGGATACAAATTCGAATGTAGAAAAAGATAAAGATCAAAATAAGACCTTGCTTCTTTTTAAAGAAGCAAGGTCTTATTTTGATTAGAAAAAATGCAGAATTACTCTTGTTTCTTTAGAGACTATTCAACTAATAAATTAAAATTATTACAATGTAAAAAAAGGATCTTCCAACTAACTCGGAAGATCGCCCTTATCCTAAGGGAAGTTTTAACGAGGAGATATTTTGTAAAACGTATATTCGTATACGACACACATTATCTACGAGCTATAGTAAACAAAAGAACTATGTAAGACCCCAGTTTTATATCCTTGGTTCATTCGATATCTTAACTCTATCTCTAATTTCCTAACTGAACAGCTAGGGGTAACAAAAAAGAAAGTTCAAAATCATTCAGGATCAAAAGTAACGAAAGCCATTGTCTATTCTTCAAAGGTAGAAGTACCTAAAATTCTAAGATACATAGAAGCAAAAGATACTTTAGAGAAATTTAAATCATTAAAGCTTGGTTACAGAGACGAATTTTAATTTCAAAATAAAAAATACTGAGAGAAGCCTTATGTTGTAACTGTTGAATGACAATAGATGATAAAAAAGTTGTTTTCCGGACAAAAATGTTCTTTACTGTTTCTCTATTCATGAACTACCCGTTCGAGTTTTATTGACAAGAAAGTTGTTTAAAAAACGTCAGCAATGTTGTTCCACTAAAGGGCCATTTAAAGGAATAAGGCTTTTTAAGCAACGGGGTGTTAGTTTATTAAAAAAGCCCCTTTAAAAGGGGCATTAGTAATTAAATTAGTTTTACTTTACAACAGTTATTGTACCTTTATACATATTCATTCCACATGTATACTCATAAGTCCCAGGTTTGAGGGATTTAACTTGAACATAGTTGTTTGAATTTGCATTTAATGAAACATTAAATCCGAGTTCCTCTGATAAGATGATACCAGTACAACCAACTTCTTCTGTTTTAAAGTTAATAATTGATGGTGTTCCAGCTTTTATAACAATATTATTTGGGGTGTATGCAGTAGGAGTTACCAAAACTTCATGTATCTCACTACTTGTGGATGTAAATTTTATGTCCTCTATTTCATTTGAAGTTTGTTCACTAGCATTTGTAAATAACGTACCTTTTGTAAATACAAGAACACCCATAAATATTAACAGAACAATTAAAACAATAGGATTCGCTACTAAAGGTTTTTTATTAAAGCTTTCTTGTTTGTTTGTCTTTGCTTCTTCATCTATTATTCGAATTAATAATACGATTACCAATACAAACACAATGTCAATAAAGTAAATCATTAACTCTATAGATTCCGGCTGTAACATTACGCCTAACATGGAACCCATCATTCCACCCATTATTCCTGCTGTTAATCCGTCTAATGAAGCCATAAGGGAAACAGGTCTCCCGGTTATATAACCCACTATCAATCCTATTGATACAGATACAATTGTAGGTATGGTTAAATCTTTATCTTGTATAAGGGTACCTAAAATAGTTCCAATAGCAATACTCGCCATCATTGAATTTGTCATACTTATCATCATTCCAGCCATGCAGGTAAGCTTATGCTTATTTCGAAAAGTGTAATAAACAACATAACTTGATAATAAAACGATTAAAGAAATACTAACCGTCAGTAACATTCTGTTTCCTCTTTTCTTCGGGGTTCACCCACTAAACTATAAATATTATAGATTTTAAGTGTTAATGAAAGCAATGAACAATTTGTGGCAGCCAATTTTAAACGAAAGGGCAGAGTTATGTAGACTTTACATAAATAGAGTATACATTCACATATTTCTTTATTTCTTTTATACTTAAGTGGAATCATATAAGGTATTCCGAAAGTAGGATGAGTAAAATGACTAACTATGAAAATAAAGCATTATTAAAAATTCTAGGACCGTTGGAGATTGAAGTAATGAAAGTGATCTGGTCTAAAAAAGAAGTAACGGTTCAAAATGTGTTAACAGAATTAAATAAGCAAAATAATTATGCCTATACCACTATTATGACAATCATGAATCGATTAGATAAAAAGGGAATTCTCACACGTAGTAAGTTGGGAAAAGGATACGTATATAAGCCTTATTACAGTCCAAATGAACTCATTCAACAAAATTCCTCTGAACAAGTGGAACATCTCCTTAATCATTACGGAGATATTGCTATTACACAGTTTGTCGATGTTGTTGGTCATAACCCCGATCAACTTAATAAGCTGAAGGAACTAATTCAAAAATTAGAGCAGGATGATAAATAATGTCTCGATTATTTCAAGTTTCAAATATATACGTTTTATGGTTAGTTGGTGTAATTACCCTGTTTATCGGATTTTTCCTTGTTTTACATTATCAAACGATAGCAGTATGTATGGATAGGATGTTGGAATGTTGGAGTATTCAGCGTTATCAATTGATTACATTTACCCCGATTATTTTAGGGTTTCTTATTGTATGTTCCACTATATATTTTTTATTTCTGTCTAAAAAGACAAAAAAATATATTACTAAATTAAATTTATATAGAACAGACTGTTACGAATCAAATGTAATTGAGATCTTTCAACAAAAATATTCTGTACAGGTTCAGGTCGTAGATATTACTCAACCATTAGCTTTTACGTACGGATTTACTCATCCTCAAATTCTAGTAAGTACTAGTTTAATCGACTTATTACAGCCATATGAATTAGAGGCCGTATTGGAACATGAGTATTATCATTGTCAAAACAGAGATCCGTTTAAACTATCGATATGGTTTAGCTTAACACGTGTATTTTCATTCTTACCAATCTCTCTAAAGTTGTATGAACGCTATATGATAGAAAAAGAAATAAAAGCAGATACTTTTGCGATTCATAAGGTAGGAATTAAAGCTGTTGCATCAGCATTATACAAATTAATGACAAATATACCGTCTTCTTCTTTTGCAACGGTACACTTTCAAAACCATTCTTTTCAAGATACGAATACGAGGATTGAGGTTCTTCTGACAGGGAAATATAAACGTCCGCCCATTTCCCTGTTAGAGTGGATGAGGTCTATCATTGTTATTCTTTTCATTGCTTTCCTAATAGGATGTATGTCACTTTTGTGAAAACGGTCTCTCCTATACATTTTTAAATACTACAATCTTGTAGTATACCATTGACTGAATACCAACAACCTACTACAATGATGTAGTAGGTTGTTGGTTTACTATTAACATGACAAGATGATGGAGGAGAGAAATGATGAAAAAAGTTATTTTTGGTGCATCAATTATTGCATTAATGGCATTTGGTGGAACAGCTTTTGCTGCTAGTCCAACGGAACACAAAACGACAAGTCAAGAAGACTGTATGACAATGAGTGAAGAAGATTGTGCAACAATGAGTATGAAAGACTGTATGAAGATGATGAAAGACAAAGTAAAAGATATGAGTATGAAAGACTGCATGAAAATGATGAAGAACATGCAAAAATAATCAGAAAACAAGGGCTGGTTAATTGTTAACCAGCTTTTGTTTATTTTTGTTTGTTTTACATCGCAAAGTTACGACAATCTTTTGCACATTCTAAACATATTTGACCATTGATTCGTGATCCATATGTTTTGAAACATTCGTTTCCGTAAGCTTCACATATATATGAACAAAAATGGCTGATTTAGATTTTCAACGTAACTAGATCATTAATTTAAATAGTCATAGGCATGCTCAAACCCAATACCACGTATATATATATCTATGTGTAGTTATCTTATGGAGGTGTGTGTGTGCACAAATGTCATTGTTGTCAGGGTGTAGGATGCTGTCGTTATTGTAGTGGTGCTGGTATGTGCTGTTGTTGTAGTGGGCGTGGATGTCACCACTGTCAGGGAAGTGGATGTTGCCCGTGTTGTCACGGTGGCAGAAGATGTGGTTGCTGTGGTGGATCAGGTGTTCAACCAATGTAAAGCTTATTAATTTATTAATTCTATTAAGACGGGAGCTTGCTATTCAGGCTCCTATTGTTTTCTATGATTTTTGTCAGGTGAGTTGACGTAATTAAACAAAAAATACCTCTAGTATCTTTGAACAATCACAATGTATAAGTTGAACCTTGTTTTGGGATAGTATCAAATGGTTTTATTATTATTAATAAACTTTGGAGGTAATAAAAATGGGAACATTAACGACATCACCAACCACTTTTGACACTTGTATTCAGGCATGCATCAAGTGTGCCCAAGCTTGTGAAGAATGTTTTACTGCTTGTTTACAAGAGCCAGACGTTCAGGCAAGAGCTACATGCTTGAAACTCCTGAATGATTGTGCTGAAATTTGTCTTCAGGCTGTACAATTCATGGCACGAAACAGCGATTATGCAAAAGCATTGTGCCAAGTTTGTGCTACGATTTGTGACGCATGTGCAGCAGAATGCGAGAAATTCAAAGATACTCATTGCCAGGAGTGTGGAAGGCTCTGCCGAGAGTGTGCAAACGAATGCCGTAAAATGGCCGCATAAGAAAGCTGGGGGAGCCAACTTATGTATCCCCCTCATTTTCGACATGCATTATTCGGCTGATAACCATTGGAATTTTTTATATTATTCGAGAACCCCACGTCAATTCGACAGACGAGGCGCTTTTTTTGCCAATTGCCACCTTAATGACTCTAATAGTAGCGTTACCCCTTATAGGTTTTTCAGATTTCATTTCTCCTCTCAATTGCCTTTATAAAACGTAAAATCAAATAAAAAGTACCGCATAAAAGAGCTAATCCAATAGCAAATCCTATTCCAAGGAACACTATTATGAGAAAAATTTGTGCTAAGGACATGTTTGTCATTGAATGCATCATACAAGGGCACATTTGCTATACCTCTCATTTTAGGATTTGTGATTTGTTATTGGCTTATTCTTCGACATTAAAAAACACTGAAGAGGCTTCTCAGATAAACCCTTTTTCAATAAACCTTGTTCAAGTAAGGGGCGCAATTCTCTAACAAGGAATTACGAAATTTCATATTTGACACAAAGAGCGACGTTAACCTTTATATTTTGGATTGTCCGAGAAATTTTGACAGAGAAATACAAACACCTTCATAACGACAATAATAACAACAGTTGTAGGTACTGCTCCTAATAGGAAATTCTCAATATACCACCAAGCATCACGCATAAAACCACACCGTAACAAAACTTATCTTTTGCCTATTAACTGAACATAGATAAAGAAATAAGTTATTGAACATCAACAGATAAGGGAAAGTCTTATAAATACTTTAGCCATAAGATGTTCAGTAACTCCTGATTTTCTAAACAAATACCTTGTCGTATGTTTTCCGCATTTTGCTGGTAGGACCCTATACACTACACCCAGGATGGCATCCAAAATCCGAATCCGATGGAAACTCATATTCTTTCACCAGGCGTCTGTAGATTTGAGCAGCTGTGTGACGCTGTTTAGTAGGAGCAGTTCGGTCACTTTTGAGCCATTCTGTAATGATAATGACTGGAATATAAGGACCTACTGAATGCTTCGCGTAGGGAGCCTTTCGAGTATAGGTTGTAATCTCTGAATCTTCTAATGCTTTTCGAATTGTTTGACGGGAATAACCTAAATCTTTGGCTAGCTGACGAATGGGTCGACCTTCTTTAAAATGCAGTTTTCTGATAAGCTCAATATTAGCCATCTTTAACATTCCTTTTCCTCCGATATCACAATGTTCTAGTCAAACACTATGATACCGGATGGGGTGTTAAGGGTGGTCAACTTTTGCATGAGCGAATCATGCTTAAGTGGTCAACTTTTATTCTAGCGTTTACACACCCTGTCACTGGGCCTAAATAAGCAATTTTATTACATAAACCGCCCGCATTTTAAATCTCCTCTTTTACTTTATGAGAAAATTATTCTATAATTGAAGTGTTGCAAAATGCACGGGTGATCGAGTGATTCAATCAAACTTTAATTCACCGGTAGAATAATTTTGCAACACCATTAATATTCATTTCTGTAAACGGTTACTGTGATTAAATTAGATGTTTACAGGATGAATAGGTTAGAAAAATCCCAAAGACTACGTTAGGAGTGGGTACTCATGTTACATGAAAAATATGAAAAGCTAAAAGAAATTATACGAGACATGGGAAGTGTCGTTGTTGCGTTTTCCGGTGGAGTTGACAGCACGCTTTTATTAAAGGTTGCGGTAGATGTTCTAGGGAATGAAAACGTTCTCGCGGTTACGGCTGATTCTGAAACATATCCAAGCAGTGAGTTAGAAGAGGCTAGGCAGCTCGGCTCATTGATCGGCGCCGTACATCAAGTGATTGAAACATCTGAACTTAGCATTCCTGGTTATACAGAAAATGATGAAAATCGCTGTTATTTCTGTAAAAATGGACTATTTGAAGAGATTGTTCCGATTTTAAAGGAAAAAGGATTCAAAAATGTTGTCTACGGTTTAATTGCGGATGATATGAGTGAGCATCGTCCAGGAGTGCGCGCAGCGAAAGAACACGGTGTCCGCGGCCCGCTTCAAGAAGCGAATCTTTATAAAGAGGAAATTCGCGAACTTTCCAAAGAACTAAATCTGCCGACATGGGAAAAGCCATCGTTTGCTTGTTTATCTTCACGAATTGCTTACGGAGAAAAAATTACACAAGAAAAATTAACAAAGATAGAAAAATCAGAGTACTATTTAAAGCAATTAGGAATTAGACAAGTTCGTGTCCGCACGCATGGAGATATTGCTAGAGTTGAAGTAGAGCCAGAAGAGATGCAGGTCGTATTAAACAATCATAAAAATATTATGAGCAAGCTCCAATCATTTGGCTATCAATATGTAACACTTGATCTTCAAGGTTATAAGAGCGGCAGCATGAACAAAATGTTAGCGGCAAAAGAGATCTTAATAACTAGCTAAAGGGGAGTTTGAAATGGAAAAAACTCGTTTAGATGACATCCTAAACCGAGTAAAAGATGGACGTTTAGATGTAGATGGGGCCAAAGCGCTTCTGTCATCATTTGAAGATATCGGTTTTGCAAAATTAGATCATCAAAGGGAGAAGCGAACTGGTTTTCCTGAAGTGGTCTATGGAGAAGGAAAGACTGCTGAGCAAATGATCAGCATTATTTTATCATTAAAAGAGAATACGAACCGAGTTCTGGCTACAAGAGTCGATGAAAAGAAAGCGATTAAAATAATCAAGGCGGTTCCAGAAATTTCCTACAATAAATCTGCGCGAACACTATTTTGGAAGCATAAAGATGAACCGAATCTTCTTTATAACGGATATATTGCCGTTGTTTGTGCAGGAACTTCTGATTTGCCGGTTGCAGAGGAAGCAGCGGTTACGGCAGAAGCATTTGGCGCTTCAGTAAAACGAATTTATGATGTTGGTGTTGCCGGTATTCACCGCCTGTTTCATCATCTTGAGGAAATTGAAAACGCAACGGTCACCATTGCGGTCGCAGGAATGGAAGGAGCGCTTGCGAGTGTTGTAGGCGGATTGATTAGTAATCCAATTGTTGCAGTGCCGACGAGCATTGGCTATGGTGCGAATTTTCAAGGGCTTTCGTCATTATTATCGATGCTTAACGCCTGTTCGCCAGGCATTAGTGTGATGAATATTGATAACGGCTTTGGTGCTGGTTATTATGCAACATTAATTCATAAAAATCATCGTAAAACGATAATAGACTAAAGGATGGAATGAAAATGAAAACGCTCTACTTTGATTGTTTTTCTGGAATTAGCGGCGATATGACAATCGGTGCGCTTATCGATATGGGGGGAGATCCTCATATACTTCAAAAAGAACTCACAAAGCTGAATATAGAAACAGAATATAATCTAAAATGGGAAAAGGTTGTGAAAAAAGGGGTTTCGGCAACGAAATTTGATGTGATCCTTACCCAACATGAAGCAAGTCATGATGATCATCATCACCATCATCGTCATTATTCTGACATTGTTGAAATGATTAACAATGCTGATTTGCATGAAAATGTGACAGCGATGGCGCTTAACATTTTTGAAAAGATCGGCAGAGCAGAAGCGAAAATTCATAACATGCCGTTTGAAAAAGTTCATTTCCATGAGGTTGGCGCGGTTGATTCTATTATTGATATTGTCGGTACATGCATTCTTATTGATTCATTGGGTATTTCACAAATTGTGTCTTCACCTGTACCTGTTGGAAATGGCCGGATTCGCATTGCCCACGGGCTGTATCCGGTACCGGCACCGGCGACGTTAGAAGTGTTAAAAGGCATTCCTATTCATAGGACCGATATTAAAGGGGAATTAACAACACCGACAGGCGCAGGGATTTTGTCAGCGCTTGTGAATGAGTTTGGAACGATGCCTTCTTTTATTGTCGAAGCAATAGGATACGGCGCAGGAACAAAAGACTTTCCTGACCATCCGAATGTACTAAGGGTTATACTAGGAACATTTTAATAGTAAAGGCGGAAATAGATATGTCGCAGCATTTTCCACATCGTGATGACATATTGATAACGAGATGGTTAAGGTTGAAGTGAACTTAGATGATATGCCAGGAGAATGGCTTGGGTATGTGATGGAGCAATTGTTTGAGGCTGGAGCCATATACACCGATTTATATGAAAAAAAATCGTCCTGGCGTGATGCTGCAGTTATTATGCGAACGAATGAAACTTGATGAAATGAAAACCATTTTGTTTACTGAAACAACAACACTCGGCATTCGCTATTACCCATTAAATGTGCATCGCTTAGCGCGCACGTTTTATAAGGTGAGCACAGATTGGGGCGAAGTAATGGTAAAACAAGGATTATATGAAGGGAATGTTGTTCAAAGCGCGCCTGAATATGAAGATTGCCGTAAAATTGCTAAAGAAAATAAAATCTTGATAAAAGAGGTTTACAGCCAAGTGTGGGGAAAAATAGGGAGTAATCAATAACATCGGCCCTCTTAGAAAGTTGCAGAGTTAGTCTGAACCTAAAAGCTAGGAGGGTTTTTTACATTAGAAATGCAGTACTTGACAGTGAAATAAAACTTAACGCTAGAACGATATTTTTCAAAAAGCGTTTTGATCATTGGCTGCTTTACTTGCAAAAAATGTTAAGTTAAGATTAGAAAAAGTATATATGTTGTTTTTTGCAACAGAAGGTGAATAAATGATGATAAAAGCATTGGTCGTTGCCCCCTATGAGGGCTTATTCGAAATTATGAAAGAAATTGTTCCAGATGTTAAAGATTTTCAGCTGCATATTGAACTCGGCAACCTATATGAGGGAATTGATATTGCCAAAGATGCTGAAAAGAGCGGTTATAATGTGATTATTAGCCGCGGTGGTACGGCGTCAATGATTCAGGAGGTTGTCTCCATCCCTGTCATTGATATTCAAGTGTCCGGCTATGATGTCCTGCGTATTTTAACACTTGTAAAAGGTTTTCCTGGTAAAGCGGCAATTGTTGGATTTCCAAACATTTCTCACGGTGCTGCGACGATCTGTAACCTTCTAGATTTAGACATTAATACGATGACAATTTCAAATGATATCGAAGTGGAAGAGCGATTAAAAAATTTGAAAAAACAAGGATATGAAGTCGTTATTGGTGATGTTATAACCGTTGAAACAGCGAAGCAATTAGGTTTAAACGGGGTGCTTATCACGTCTGGGAAAGAGGCAGTGTTGGAATCGCTAGATGAAGCAAGAAGGGTATATCGATTATTTGCGCGGTTACATGAGGATATTTCGTTATATCAATCGATTTTTGACTGTGATGACAGGGCCATCGGAGTTATGGATAAGGATGGGAAAATCGTTTACGGTAATGATCGTTTTAATCAAGAAATGAACAAGGTAAAGCTGGAGAACTCACATGATGTAAAAGAAGTTGTGCAGCAAACGTCTTTAAGGCGAAACAAGCAAACGAGTATCCTTACGCTTGATGAGCAGTTGTGGAAGCTAACGACGTGCTGCAATCAACAAAACGTTATTTTATATTTCGAAAAAGCATTTCACAACCAAATGAAAGAACAGATTGTCAATGGGGATGCGTATGCTGTTGAAATTCAAACAGCGGTTCCTTATGTGCTTATTACAGGGAAAAGTAAGCAGATTCAGCACGTACTAAAGCAGGTTGATAAATATAGTCAGATGGATGAACCGTTGTGGATTATGGGTGAAGCTGGAAATGGAAAAGATCTAGTGGCTCATTCCATTTATTTAAAAAGTAAACGAAGCAATGAGCCATTCATCACACTAAACTGTGATTTATTGAAAAAAGAGCAGTTAACAAGTTTAATAAACGAAGACTTTTTTCAAAACAACGCGAATGGAATCGTTTATTTAAAAAGAATTGATCGCTTAGATTCTTGTGCACAAAAAGAGCTCTATCATTTTATGAAAAATGAAAACGGCAAAATGCCGAGATGGCTTGTGTCATCAAAGGATACGGTAGAGCAAAAAGTAAGCGATGGTACATTTGATCGTGATTTATTTTATATGTTAGCACGGTTGATCATTCATATTCCGTCGCTAAGGGAGCGCGGAAATGATATTGAAAATTTAGTACACGTGTTTATTTCGGAATTTTATACAAAGTACGGCAAGCAAATTGTCGGCATTAGGCACGATGCCTTACAGGAATTATTGGGCTATGATTGGCCGGGGAATGTTGATCAGCTCAAGCAGGTGATTGAACAGCTTGTCTTACAATCACAATCCTATTATTTAGAAAAAGAAGAAATTAGATCAGTCATACATCGATTAAAGCAGCAGCCGAAAACTGACAGTGTTGCAATTGGCAATATTGATATAAGCGGTACATTAAATGATATTGAAAAACAGATCATTACAAAAGTACTTGAAGAAGAAGAAATGAACAAATCAAAAGCAGCTAAACGTCTTGGAATTAATCGTTCGACATTGTGGCGCAAGCTGAAATAAAAGCTTGTGTCTTTTTTTGTGTACGAAAACAGTAAAAGTGATTAAAAATACAACAGTATAATCATCTTTATTCTAGGTAATTTTGACAATATTTTTTAAAAACAACAAAAAAACATTGCTAAATGCAACGATACCATTTATTATATAATTTGTAAGCGTTTTTAATTGTTTCAAAATAGAACGAATAAGATAGGCTGATCTAACTTAGCATGAAAGAAACTCATTACGAACTTATATGTCATGGCAGTAGGAAAGGGGGTGGGGATGATGGTAAAACTAGCAGTTATCGCAGATGATTTAACAGGCGCAAATGATACAGGGGTGCAATTTGCAAAACAAGGCTTAAACACAACGGTATTGTTTTCTGATACACGATTGCTGACTTCACATATGACTGGAGATGTGATTGTTTTAAATTCAGACAGCCGTGCACTACAAGCTGACAATGCTTACGATGTTGTTTACAAGCTATCAACACAATTGAGTAGATTAGGCGTTTCTTCCGTATTAAAGAAAATTGATTCGACAATGAGGGGAAATGTTGGAGCGGAAATTGATGCTGTAATGGATGTGTTTAAATTTAAAACAGCGTTAGTCATACCTGCTTTTCCGAAAAGTCAGCGGGTAACGATTAATGGAACACATTATGTTCACGGGGTCCCGTTAGTAGAAACAGAAATTGCAAATGACCCCACCTGCCCGGTAAAGGAAAGTTACTTACCAAAACTTTTACAGGAGCAGAGTGAGCGGAAAGTTGAACTCATTTCAATTGATGAAGTTCGAAAAGGGAAAGAAAAGTTAGCTGAAAAAATGAAAAGGTTATCTTTAGAGCCATCTTCAAAAGTTATTGTAATCGATGCAGAAACAGATGAAGAGTTGAAAACAATTGCTGAAGCAGCACAAATACTCGAGGAGAATGTGCTTTGGGTAGGTTCAGCGGGCATTGCTTATCATCTTTGCAACACGGTGCATAATGAAGCTCCGTCACATAAAAAATATGATGATAAACAGCTTCCTGTACTCGTTGTAGCCGGCAGTATTAGTTCCGTTACTCATCGGCAAATTCAAGTGTTAAAGAAGGAAAATAATATTGAAGAAATTGTCATTTATCCAGATAAATTTTTCTATGAAGTCGATCGTCAAGAGGAAATTGAACGCGCTGTCAAAATGGGAGAAGCATTACTAGACAAAGGTGATTTAGTCGTTTCAACCAATCGCGATCGTAAGGCGGTCGAGCGGGTGAAGTCGATTCAACAATCACTCGGTTTAACGAACTTGGATGTTGGCAGCACAATTGCCAATGCTCTCGGAATAATCGCTGGAAAATTAATTGAAAGCAAGAGTGTGCAGGGTGCCGTTTTAACAGGTGGAGATATTGCAGGAGCAACATGTAAAGTATTAAATGGCAAAGGAATTCGGGTTGTCGGTGAAGTGGAAGACGGACTTCCGTACGGGCAATTATTCGGCGGTTTGTTTGATGGTTTGCCACTTGTAACAAAAGCAGGTGCATTCGGTACGGAGCAGGCACTTGTGAAAGCCCTTCAAACGTTAACAGAATTAAATAAGCAAGTTTAAAAAAAGACAAGGTACAACATTTACTATTTAAAACGTCGAGGAGGAAAAAAAGATGAAAAGCTTAACTAAAAAAGTTTTAGGTGTGGTTTCGGCATTAAGTTTAAGTGTTCTTGTTGCATGCGGCGGTGCTGAACAACAAGCAAAACAAACGGAAGATACAGGTGCTGCAGTCGGGGCGAAAACATTACAAGTTGGGATTACGCTTGCGGAAGATTCTCACTATTACAAAGGGTTAGAGCATTTCGCAGAATTAGTTGAAGAGAAATCAAACGGAGAGCTTACGGTTGAGATTTTCCCGAACGGCTCATTAGGCGGAGAGCGTGACATGGTTGAAAGTCTTCAAGTTGGTACACTTGATATGGTGTTAACCTCTACAGGTCCACTTGGCGGTTTTGCCCCAGAAATTAATGTTGTTGACCTTCCATTCCTTTTTGAAAGTCGTGAACACGCATACAACGTATTAGACGGTGAAGTTGGCCAAACCTTATTAGCGAATCTTGAAGGAGAAAGCCTAAAGGGTCTTGCATGGTGGGAAAACGGCTTCCGCCATGTAACAAACAGCAAACAGCCAATTGAAAAGCCGGAAGATTTAAAAGGATTTAAAATCCGTACAATGGAAAACAATGTGCACATGGATTCATTTAAAGCATTAGGTGCAGATCCAACGCCAATGTCATTTACTGAACTGTTCACAGCGCTGCAGCAAGGGGTAGTTGACGGACAAGAAAACCCTGTACCTATTATTTCAACGTCTCGTTTCCATGAAGTACAAGATCATTTAACACTTACTGGTCATTTCTATTCACCAGCAGCGCTGTTAGTAAGTACACAAGTATTTGACAGCTTAACGGAAGAACAAAAGAAAGCGCTTCAAGAAGCGGCATCTGAAGGTGCTGAATATGAGCGTCAAATCGTTGCAGACATGGAAAAAGAAATGATTGCTGACTTAAAAGAGCAAGGTATGCAAATTGTTGAAAACGTAGACAAAAAGGCATTCCAAGAAGCAACAAAATCAGTTTATGAGCAATATGAGGATCAAGTTGGTGCTGATTTAATTAAAGAAATTCAAGGTGCTGCTAAATAATTTTAGGCTTTAGACAGATGCGGGGATATTCTCCCCCATCATCTTGTTGTATGGGGGAGGATATTAATGAGTATGATCATGAATGCAATTGACAAATTTAATAAGTTACTCGGTGTTGTATTAGCCCTGTTATTAATGGTTATGTCAGCTGTCATTTTTTATCAAGTGTTTTCAAGGTTTATTCTAAATGATTCTCTAAGATGGTCAGAGGAATTAGCGAGATACATTATGGTGTGGAGCGTCTTTATCGGATCGGCGCTTGCGATTCGAAAGCTCGAATTAATATCAGTCGATGCAATTAAAGAATTAATGTCTCATAAAGCAAAAACAATTTTAAATGTAATCGTTTATCTCATTTGTATTGTCTTTTTAGCGGTATTAGTGAATTTTGGATTTGAAATGGTAAGTAACGTAACAAAGCAAACATCGCCTGCGATGAATATTTCGATGGCATGGGCTTATTCAGCGATTCCGGTCGGTTCAATTTTTATGATCATTAATTGTGTGGCTGTTATGATTGAAAGTATTATGAAGCTAAAGGAGGGTAATGAGTTATGACAATAACTTTATTAATCTCAATGCTGATTCTGTTTCTGTTAACAGTTCCTATTGCCCTTTCAATTGGTTTAGCTTCAACAATTGCCGTCTGGTCGAGTGGTGATTTGCCGCTGTTAGTGCTTGTACAGCGGATTTTCACATCACTTGATTCGTTTCCATTAATGGCGATTCCTTTCTTCATTCTGGCTGGAGCTTTAATGGAAACAGGCGGGATTTCAAAACGATTGGTTCACTTTGCGAATACGCTCACTGGTTCCATGACAGGCGGTTTAGCAGGCGTAACCGTTATTACATCGATGTTTTTTGCGGCAATTTCTGGTTCAAGTCCGGCAACAGTGGCAGCGATCGGATCAATTATGATTCCAGCAATGGTGGCACGACACTATGATGTAAACTTTGCGGCAGCCGTTCAATCTGTAGCAGGTGCACTCGGCGTTATTATTCCGCCAAGTATTCCAATGATTCTTTACGGTGTTGTTGTTGGGGTATCAATTGGGGATCTATTTATCGCGGGAATTATACCTGGTCTTTTAATCGGTTTTTCGTTACTCGTAACCGCGATTATTATTTCAAAGAGACGAGGCTATAAAGGAACAGAACACTTTACATTGCAGGAGCGCCTCGATGCATTTAAAAATGCGATTTTCGCGCTGTTAATGCCAATGATTATTCTAGGCGGTATTTACAGTGGAATTTTCACACCGACTGAAGCAGCGGTTGTTGCTGTAGCGTACGCATTAATTATCGGTCTTTTCGTTTATAAAGAAATTAAAATCAAGGACCTCGTTCCGGTGTTTGTAAAATCAGGAATAACAACCGCGATTATTATGTTGATTATTGGTAATGCAGGTCTTCTAGGCTGGCTGTTAACAAAAGAACGAATTCCACAAACAGTCGCACAGTCATTTATTAATTTTTCTGATAATCCGTTCGTGTTCTTATTAATTGTAAACGTCTTTTTACTTATTGTCGGCATGTTCTTTGAAACATCCGCATCAGTTATTATTCTTGCGCCAATTTTAGCGCCGATCGCTATCCAGCTTGGAGTTGACCCAGTTCATTTCGGGATCATTATGGTTGTAAACTTGGCGATTGGTATGGTAACACCTCCACTTGGTGTAAACCTGTTCGTTGCGATGCAAATATCTAAGATAAGACTGGAAAAGTTATCAAAAGCGGTTATTCCGTTTTTAATCATTCTAATTGCAAATGTTCTTGTGATTAGTTATATACCAGAAATTTCGCTATTTTTAGTCGAACTATTAAAAAAGTAACAATTAAAAAGGAGGAACTTGTTCATGACTGCTAGTAAACCAATTATTGCGATTACAATGGGAGATCCATCAGGCGTTGGACCTGAAATTATTGTAAAATCTTTAAAAGATGAAGCGATTTATGAAAACTGCCGCCCATTTGTCATTGGTGATCTTAAAATTTTAAAAAGAGCGCTCGATGTTACAAATGTAGAACTTAACTTAAACGGCATTTCAAATCCTGAAGAAGCTGCGTTCCATTTCGGTACAATTGATGTAATTGATTTAGATCTTGTTTCTGAAGAATTACCGTGGGGACAAGTTTCTGTAGAAGCTGGAAATGCAGCATTTCGTTATTTAGAAAAAGCGATTGCATATGCAAATGAGGAAAAAATTCAAGGCATTTGTACAGCGCCATTAAATAAAGAAGCACTTCATAAAGCGGGTCATATTTATCCGGGTCATACCGAAATATTAGCGGAGCTTACAAATACGAAAGATTTTGCAATGATGTTATCTGCTCCTGGTTTACGAGTGATACATGTAACAACACATATTGGACTCATTGCTGCAGTGAATCAAATTAATGTGGATCGTCAGTATACGGTGATTAAGCTTGCACATGAAACATTACAAAAAGCAGGCATTGATGCGCCGAAAATTGCAGTTTGCGGCATTAATCCGCATGCAGGAGAAAACGGGCTGTTTGGAAATGGTGAAGAGGAAGACAAGATTGTCCCGGCTGTGGAAAAAGCGCAGGCAGAGGGGATTGATGTTGTAGGGCCGCTTCCAGCTGATACGCTATTTTTTAGAGCGAAACGCGGCGACTTTGATATCGTTGTCGCGCAATATCATGATCAAGGACACGGTCCAATCAAAGTATTAGGATTAGAGTCTGGTGTTAACATTACTGTTGGACTTCCGACAATTCGTACAAGTGTTGACCACGGCACAGCTTTTGATATCGCAGGGAAAAACATTGCAGACGAGCTGTCATTAAAAGAAGCAATTCGTATGGCAATTGAATTAGCACCAACAAAATAATCAATACTATAGAAAGAAAACTCGGTGACTGCCAAGCCTTCAGGTAAGAGCAGAGCTGTAGGTGCACTAATACTTATATTTGAGACTAAAACTTGGTCCTGCGTTAAACCAGCTTCTTCTCTGCCAAGTTATACTTTCTCAAACTTATAAATAAGGGAAGAGTTTAGCAAGAGGCAAAATGAATCGTCTCTTGCTATCCTTTTTTCAATTATGAGAGCGAAGTGATGGCGATGTTAAGCGACCAATTAGTAATGGAAAAGTTATGCGAAAGTAACAGACTTGAAAAATTTGATTCTGATTCATTGTGTTGTTAGAAGAGGAAATAGAGAGAAAGAATTTGCTGTTAATACATACAGGGTACCAACACAAATGTTGTTATTTCATTTTGAAAGGAGTGTAATAGGATGTCATTTCCGAAAGTCGCAAAAATAAGACAAAAATTCCAATTCGAAAGTATTACTGATATTCCGAAAGTTATTTCAGAGCAATTTCAAGCTGTGAATGCTGATGAAAAAATTAAGCCGGGGATGGAGATTGCGATTACGGTTGGAAGCCGCGGGATAGCCAATATTCCATTAATCGTAAAAAGTACTGCAGATGAAATTAAAAAGCGGGGTGCCATACCGTTTATTATTCCGGCAATGGGCAGTCACGGCGGTGCTACAGCTGAAGGGCAAATTGAGGTGCTTGAAGGATTAGGTGTAACCGAGGGATCAACAGGCTGTGTGATTCGTTCTTCAATGGATGTTATAGAGATTGGTGAAACGTCCGCAGGAATTCCTGTTTATATTGATAAACATGCTTACAATGCGGATGGTATTATTGTCATGAACCGTGTGAAGCCGCATACGGACTTTAAAAAGGACATTGAAAGCGGCGTTTTAAAAATGGCGTCTATTGGAATGGGAAAACATAAACAGGCGCTTGCGCTCCACACGTATGGTATTAAAGGAATTCGTGATATGATGCCTGAAGTCGGCAAAGTTGCGATCAAAAATTCCAATACACTGTTTGGTGTAGCCATTGTTGAAAATGCTCATGAAGAAACGGCGATTATTGAAGCGATCGAGCCTGAACAAATTCAAGAGCGTGAAAGAGAGCTATTAAAAAAAGCATTTGACTTAATGCCGAGCTTACCGATTAATGAAATGGACATTTTAGTTGTAGATGAAATCGGCAAAAATTACAGCGGCACAGGCATGGATACAAACATTATCGGCCGTATTCGCGTTCTCGGTGTAGAGGAGCCGAAAAATCCCAGCATTAAATATTTAATTGCTTCAAATTTAAGTGAAGCAAGTCATGGAAATGCGCTCGGTATTGGCCTTTCTGACTTAACGACAAAACGTTTATTTGAAAAAATTGACCTAGGAACAATGAATGAAAATGTTGTCACAAGTACATTTTTAGACCGCGCAAAAATTCCAATTGTTCTCGATAATGACAGTGAAGCATTACAAGCAGCACTTCGCGCTACATGGGGCGTTGATGCTGAGGATGCGAGAATTGTCCGTATTTCAAATACACTCCATATTGGCGAGTTATATGTTTCAGAAATAATTTATCATGAAGTGAAAAATCAAGACAATATTGAAGTGGTAGAGGGTCTTACTGAAATGAAGTTTGATAATAATGGGTATTTCTTGCCAATGTAGCAGGTGAAGAGTATTCAGCATTACAACATGTAGGAAGATAGGGTAGACTCGCTCAAACTTACAGTGTAGATCTACCTGTTTTTATACGTAAAGTATAACTTGGTAGCGAAGAAGTCAGTTCGACATGTGGGTCAAGTTTAAGTCCCAAATATCAGTGCAACTATGGATCTTCTCTCCTGAAGGCGCTGCAGTCGCCGAGTTTTCTATAATAGATAAAGGAATTGGAGAGATGGTTAGCGGTTTAATTTCGGTTTTATTTTTAGGATTTATTCTAGGGATTAAACATTCATTAGAGCCTGATCATGTAATTGCCGTATCGACAATTGCAAGCAACACAAAAAAATGGTGGTATTCTTCTTTAGCAGGGGTTTTCTGGGGGATTGGTCATACGCTCACTCTTTTTGTTGTTGGAATGATCGTCATTCTTATGAAAGGCGAAATTCCGGAAATATGGTCGATGTCGCTAGAATTTCTCGTCGGCATTATGCTTGTTTATCTCGGGATTACAAGTTTGCTAGTTTTTAAAAAGCATTCCAATCAACATGTACATTCGCAAAAACGGAAGTGGTATCCACTTTTAAAATCAATGATTATTGGCTTTATTCACGGTCTTGCAGGAAGTGCGGCAATGGTTCTATTAACGATGTCGACGGTGAACACAATATGGGAATGCGCTCTGTATATGTTGACTTTTGGCGCAGGAACCGTTATTGGTATGCTCTGCTTTACAACGATTATCGGAATTCCTTTTGTACTCAGCAAAAATAAGTTAGTCATTCACCATAACTTCACGCGCTTCACAGGTATCGTTAGTACGATATTTGGCATTTATTATATGTACAATGTGTGGTAGATGAACTGCACCCCAATTGTTAGACAAAATTAACAACTGGAGGTGCAGTTTTTTTTTTATTAGGGGTAGTACCACATACCCATCAAGCTAACAACATAAATTACTAGATACGAAATGATCCTTGTTTCAAAACTAGCGAGTGATGGAAAAGTTGGTATGCCAAAGAAGCCTTTTAAAACAAGATTTTTTTGCTAGGCAGCTTGTCTATGCTTCACCGTCGTTTCATACACAACTCCTAGAATATCAAAGACGGTATTCTTCTTATACCGATGACATTTACGACCGTTCTTTTGAATCTGACTATAGTATCTATTGTCAGATTCATACTCTTGATACAACAGTGTTTTCAATGACTTACATTTAAGATATATTGTGATTATTTTTAATTTCCCCTCAAAATGGAGTTTCAAAGTAATCTATTAAATGTACCTGTTGAGCGACCATTAGTAAATGAAACAACTGCTTTAGGTGCAGCTTATCTAGCGGGTCTAGCGGTTGGCTTTTGGAAGGACCGCAACGAGATCGCAACACAATGGAAGATGGATGCTAGATTTGAATCCAATATGGAAGATTCGAAAAGAGATGAATTATATGGTGGCTGGAAAATGGCTGTAAAAGCAGCGATGGCTTTTAAATAGAAGAGGTACTTTTAAAAAAGTTTACTAGTGGAGTTAGTCGTCTTTTGTCGATAAATAAATATATTAAAAAAGTAAAAAAATAGGTTTATTCTACTGTTTGATCTTGGTCTTAGCACCCAAAATTGTCTTGAAATAACATCAAAGTATAAACTACCCGAAATCCGCAGAATTTGTAGAAATACAATTATGTGGGAAAGTCCTATAATATGATAAAATAGGAATGTTATTTCAAGAGAATACTATGAAAAAACAAATCCAGGAGGTCAAGATGAGCTGGGAAAAAAGCTATCAACGTTGGAAAAATAAGCAAGACTTAGATCAAGAATTACAAACTCTATTACTTGAAATTGAAGGAAATGAGAAAGCACTAGAAGATTGCTTTTACAAGGATTTAGAATTTGGAACAGGTGGTATGCGTGGAGAAATTGGACCAGGTACAAACCGTATGAATACATATACTGTTCGTAAAGCATCTGAAGGCTTGGCAACTTACATAGATTCATTTGGCGAGGAAGCAAAAAAGCGTGGTGTAGCCATTGCATATGATTCTCGTCATAAGTCACCTGAATTCGCAATGGAAGCTGCAAAGACACTAGCTTCTCACGGAATTCAAACATACGTTTTTGAAGAGTTACGCCCTACTCCTGAGTTATCATTCGCTGTACGTTACCTTAATGCATTTTCAGGTATTGTTATTACAGCTAGTCATAACCCACCTGAATATAATGGCTATAAAGTATATGGAGAAGATGGTGGACAATTACCACCAGCTGAAGCGGATACAGTAATCTCTTATGTGAGTAAAGTGGAAGATGAATTGCTAATAGAAGTTAAAGATGAAGCCGGGTTAAAAGAGCAAGGTCTTATCAAAATGATTGGTGAAGAAATTGACCAAGCCTACACAGAAAAACTAGCAACAATTTCTGTTAATCCTACTCTTTCAAAAGAAGTCGATGTAAAAGTAGTTTTCACACCATTACATGGAACAGCTAACAAGCCTGTTCGTCGTGGGTTACAAGCACTAGGTTATGAAAATGTAATCGTTGTTAAGGAACAAGAGCTACCAGATCCAAATTTCTCTACTGTTAAATCTCCTAATCCAGAAGAGCATGATGCATTTACATTGGCGATTCGTGATGGTGAAGCAATCGATGCAGATCTTCTTATCGGTACAGATCCAGATGCTGACCGACTTGGAATAGCAGTAAAAAATAATGAGAATCAATATGTTGTGCTAACTGGTAACCAAACAGGTGCATTACTTCTTCATTATTTACTGTCAGAGAAAAAAGTAAACGGAACACTACCGGCTAATGGTGTTGTATTAAAAACGATTGTAACGTCTGAAATTGGTCGTGACATTGCGAAGTCGTTTGGCCTTGATACCATTGATACGCTAACAGGATTTAAATTTATTGGTGAAAAGATTAACGAGTATGAACGAACTGGACAATACGAATTCCAGTTTGGATATGAAGAAAGCTATGGCTACTTAATCGGAGACTTTGCGCGTGATAAAGATGCGGTCCAAGCAGCATTACTAGCTGTTGAAGTGAGTGCTTTTTATAAAAAGAAAGGCTTAACTTTATATCAGGGCTTACTTGAAATCTTTAATGAATATGGCTATTACAAAGAAGGCTTGCAATCACTCACGTTAAAAGGAAAAGAAGGAGCAGAGCAAATTCAAAGCATTCTTCATTCCTTTAGAACAAATCCTCCTACTGAAGTAGCAGGTAAAAAAATTGTTACTATTGAGGATTATAAAACAAGTGAACGTCAAGATGTCCTAGCTGGTACAAATGGAAAAATTGATTTACCAGGATCTAACGTTTTAAAATATATCCTTGAAGACAACTCATGGTTCTGTGTAAGACCATCAGGAACAGAGCCAAAAGCAAAGTTTTACTTTGGAGTGAAAAGTAACACACTTGAACAAAGTGAACAACAACTAGCTGCTTTAGAAGCTGGTGTGATGGAAAAGGTAAATGAATTGATTGCTGCATTAAGTTAATAAGATTAAAAGAGCGGACAATATTTATTGTCCGCTCTTTTAGTTCTTAGAAAACGATTCATGTACTCTAAATGAGTGCATGTCCAAGCGTCCAACGACAACGGGGTTGTCCTGGAATTTTGAAAAACTTGGTGATATTTGTCGAACGGTCAATATCTTTGTGATTTCGGCTGATATAAAACTGATTCAGGACAATAAATAATGAAAGTAGACAATAATAAAGGCAAACTCGACAATAAAGCGTGATATGCGGACAATAAGTCATTTCATCTTTGCAGGATACATAATTTTCTGCGTAAATATGCTCTTTTCCAACCTAAAGGCTTAGCAGCCACCCCATAATTTAAGGCAACGTACGCCTTAACGTTTACCTCGTGTTTCTACTCCAAAAGTCGTAGAAAAAAATCATACGGATTGAGAAGGTTTTAGAAGGAAAGAAGTTGCTATAATGAATGTAAGAAACCATAAGGGCTAGGAGAGGCACGAATGAGTGGAAGCGATAATCGAGTATATGAATTAAATACCCTAAAAATAATTGCTGAAAAATTGAATGAAGCTACAGATGTAAAAGACATGTTGAACGATGTATTAAAAGAATTACTTCATGTCATAGAGCTTGATACTGGATGGATTTTCTTAATTAATGAACAAGGTGAGTATGAATTAGCAGCAGATCATTTATTACCAGCAGGCTTAACCTGGAATCACAAAAAGCCAATGTGTCAAGGTGGTTGCTGGTGTATTGATCGATACAAGGATGGCCGATTAAAAAAGGCAGCTAACATTATTTCATGTAAAAGAATCGAAGAAGCCATTGAACATAAATGGGGGGAGACAAACGAAATCACTCAACATGCAACAGTGCCATTGCGCGCAGGAAGTGAAAAATTCGGACTCTTAAATGTTGCAGCCCCAAATAAAACTCATTTTTCGGATGAAGAACTTGCACTTTTAGAATCTGTTGCCTTTCAAATCGGAACGGCGATAAAACGAATTCAGCTAGTTGAAAAGGAACAAAGACATGCATTAATTGAAGAAAGAAACAGACTAGCGCAGGATTTACACGATTCAGTTAACCAGCTATTGTTCTCTATCATGTTGACTGCTCGAGGGACGAAAGAAATGACAGATCAGCCTGATATCAAGGAAATGCTTACGTACATGCAAGAGCTCTCACAGGAAGCGTTAACCGAGATGAAGGCACTCATTTGGCAGCTAAGACCACAGGGGCTGGAGAATGGAATCGCGGCAGCACTGCTAAATTATGCAACTGTGCTTGGATTGAAGATGGAATCAGATATTTCAGGTTTTAGTACGTTACCGTGCCATATAGAAGAGGAGCTATGGCGAATTGGTCAAGAGGCATTAAATAATTGTAAAAAACATGCTGGTACAAATGAGGTTTTCTTAAGGTTCGCTCGCTCGAAGCATACCGTGCAAATGATTGTTAGCGATCAAGGAAGAGGCTTTAATTATGATGAGCATACTGTCATTCCATCATTAGGACTGAAAGGAATGAAAGAACGTGTGATGAAATTAAGTGGAAGCTTCAAGCTAACAAGTACACATGGTAAGGGTACGATGATTGATATCATAATTCCATTGCAAAAAGGGGTTTAACACATGCCTAAAATTAGAGTATTAATAGCAGATGATCATCATGTCGTTCGGAGAGGATTGTTATTTTTTCTCAAAACACAAAAGGATATTGAAGTTGTTGGTGAGGCTAAAAATGGAAAAGAAGCGGTAAAGTTAGTTTCAGAGCTACAACCTGATGTTGTATTAATGGATTTATCTATGCCAGAAATGGACGGTGTGATGGCAACAAAAGCGATTCGAGAGAGTAATAATTCCGTAAAAATTATTATTTTAACGAGTTATGCTGATCAAGATCATGTTATACCCGCAATCCGTGCTGGAGCGTCAGGTTATCAGCTTAAAGATATTGAACCTGATGAATTAGTTGAAACAATTCGTGCTGTATTGAAGGGTGAGAGTAAACTTCATCCTAAAGTCACTTCACATGTCATGAAACATTTGTCCATGGGAGCAAATCAGGAATCTTCAAAGCTAAAAGAATTGACGAAACGTGAAAAGGAAGTTTTAAACGAGCTTGCAAAAGGGAAGAGCAATAAAGAGATCGCTTCGTCATTATATATAACAGAAAAAACTGTGAAAACACATGTTTCGAATATCCTTTCAAAACTGCAGCTTTCAGATCGAACACAGGCTGCTTTATATGCAGTGAAAAATGGACATTTAGAAAATTAAGGGAGTAGATAAAGGTGAACATCTTAGTTATTAACGGAAGTCCAAGAAAAACAGGTAGAACAAGAATAGCTGCATCATATATTGCAGCATTATATAAGACTAATTACATTGATTTAAGTGAACAGGCTGTGCCATTATTTAACGGAGAAGCAGAACAAGGACAACTACAAGTAATTAAAGATTTAAAATATGCAGTAACAGCTGCAGATGCTGTTATTTTATTATCACCCGAATATCACAGTGGTATGAGTGGTGCCTTAAAAAATGCATTAGATTTTTTAAGTAGTGAACAGTTTTCACATAAGCCAGTTGGGTTAATAGCTGTAGCTGGTGGAGGTAAAGGTGGGATAAATGCATTAAATAACATGAGAACCGTTATGCGAGGGGTTTATGCTAATGCGATTCCAAAGCAATTAGTGCTTGATCCAATTTGCTTTGATTACGATAAAAAGGAAATCAAAACAGAGCCAGCATTGCTTGTTAAGCAATTAATTGATGAATTAACAGTCTATGCAGATGCATTCAATCGATAAAAAAATAAGAAAAGAGGCTGAATTTGGTTAGTATGGCAAATACTATCCTAATTCCAGCCTCTTTTTTTGTTTTGGTGTCTAGCTCCAGCGCCGTGGCCTTAGATCGCACAGGACGTGCAAGTGGCGATTAACGTCGCGTTTTTGACTGCCTCGAGTCATAAGCCAAATAGGAATTGAAGGCAAAGTACACCTTCTGTTACTGATCGTCTTATTTGCCCGAGGCTAACCAAGGCACTTGCGCTTTTCTAATCGTTTAGCGAAATGAAAAAATTCTTGTACTGTGGATACATGACATCCAGCTCCAGCGCCCAACGACTAGTGAACTTCGCTCTCCTCCTTACGATAAGTCAACATCGAATCACTATCGCTCTTCGTGTTTCCTTTATCTCATACGGATCGCTCCAGTCCATACGTCGCTAAACGGGCTCTTGCGCTTTTGTTCTTACATCTGATGAGCAGAATATTCCATCTCTGGAAATTCAACAGCATGATCAATATATCGTAACAATGAATATAACTGTTTTTCTACTTCTTGGTAGTCATTTTCGAAGTTATATGCATGTAAAAAAAGTTCTATCTTTTTTGAAAGAAAATCGTCCTTTGTGCGGACCATTAATATGAGTAGGTTATCCCACTGTGAACGATGTGTGTAATACAAGGCTTTATCATAATCAACACTGTTCATCCTAATCCCTCCTTCTTAAGGAGATATGCTTATTGTGTGTTTTTTGTTCCTTTTCTTACAGGGCAAAACTTGGTGTTGTTGTCAGAGTAGGTATGGAAGTCATTCCCCTTATAAAAAAGCAA
The DNA here is from genome assembly GCA_051750265.1 of Bacillota bacterium. GTDB lineage: Bacteria > Bacillota > Bacilli > Bacillales > Bacillaceae > Metabacillus. The sequence continues at coordinate 37,170 of JBNJJO010000018.1, forward strand.
TAAGATGGAATGATAAAAAATAAAAAGGGTGTTATACATATAATGATAAAAAGGTTTTGCTTATTTTTTTTGGTGGTCTTTTTACTAATAGATAATCAAAATGTTGCAAGCGCTGAAATGTATACATTTCAGCGAATGAAGGATCGCTTAAATGATGTAGCGAGAACATATCAGTTAGAAATGAAACCAATTGGTCAGTCCGAATTTGGAAGAGACCTCTTAGCTGTAAGGGTTGGAAAGGGTTCGCGATCTATACTTATAACGGGTAGTCATCATGGACGAGAATGGCTAACAACTCATGTCATAATGAATATGATTGAACAATATGCAAAGGCATATCAAAGAAATCAAACATTATATGGCCATAATCTGAATATATTGGATCGTATATCGATATGGTTTGTCCCAATGGTTAATCCAGATGGTGTAACCATACAGCAAGAAGGGATACAGGAATTACCGCCCTTACTACAGGATGTCTATGTAGATATGAATGAAGGAAAAAAAAGCTTTTCTAGATGGAAAGCAAATGGTTTAGGTGTGGATTTAAACCGCCAATATCCAGCAGGATGGGAACAAATAGAGGGAGATCAACCATATGCTTCTTATTCCCATTACAAAGGTCAAAAGCCTTTAGAAGCAAAGGAAACAAAGGCACTTTTGTCATTTACTGAACAAATTCAACCCTTACTATCTGCTTCGTACCATACTTCAGGTCGAGAGATTTATTGGTATTATTTTAATGAAATTCAGCATATACAGCGAGATTATCAGCTTATCGAACAGGTTGCAGAAAAAACGGGCTATGACATATCTTATCCGCCAACAAATGCAATTGGAGGCGGTTTTACAGATTGGTTTATTCAAACATATAAAAAACCAGCATTAACCATAGAACTAAGCTTTCCAGTAAATGAAACAAGTCCACCTTTATCAGTATTAGATGAGGAGTGGGAACGGAATAAAGAAATAGGAATTATTATGGCTGAGTATGCAGAGAGTGAGTTTTTGCAGGGGAAATAGTAGTGATGAAAATATTCTAAATAAGAATAAAATATCAGATTTAGGAGCACATTAATTTCATCACTAAAGCATATGGAGGTTTATATGAAAACGATATCACTATCAAAGATTCTACTTACATTCGTAGCACTGACAATTATTTTTACAGCAGGATTAAAAGCATATGGAGAACAGAATGTAGAGGATATTGATTATGAAAAGTGGAGTCGCATTGCTCTTTCGGCTGTAAAAGAAAAGTACCCTGAAGCACAACTCGTAGATTACAAATACGTGAAACGTGAGGCAGTAAATGAAGAAGAATCAAAGGATGTATTTCATGTTAAATTGAAACAAAAAGATGAACAATTTGTTGCTAACGTAGATGTGGTGTTTAATCCGAAAACAGGCAAGCTTATTACAGTAAACATTGAAAAAGTAGAGGATGCCCCTAGTTTATAGTAAGCTTTCTCTGTAGGAGTTTGCAGCTATAGATCTACATATATTCTTTAGTGCAATTCAAATATGAATTCGCACTTTTTTTATCGCTTAGAGTTTATCGATAGATCTTTCGCTATAAAAAAATACGGCATCACTAATAAGTAATGCCACATAATTTCAACCTATTCTTTCTTTATTGAAAAATATCCTAGTAATGTATGTTTATTTTTCACCAAATCAGATAACGTGTACTGATCAAGAACTTCGAAGTATGCTAGTAATGCTTTATTAAGAATATGTTTTAAACCACATGCTGGTGATATGACACATTGGTTTTTATCATTGTCAAAGCATTCAACAATATAAAAATCTTCTTCCGTTTTCCGGACGATTTCTCCGATATTAATGTCTTCTGGAGCATGAGCTAACCGAATTCCGCCATTACGTCCACGAATGGTTTCAATGACATTCATTTTGCCAAGCTCATATGTGACCTTCATTAAATGGTTTTTCGAAATATTATAAACCTCTGCAATTTCTTTTATATTCGAAAGTTCTTTGTCTGGCTTCATTGCTAAATATATTAAAACTCTAAGAGAGTAATCGGTGTAATTTGTTAATCGCATGAAAAAAAGACCTCACATTATTAGTATAACTTTATCTTACCACAGATTCCTTCAAAAACTTGAATCATGAGCTTAAATGTGACAACTTTATTAAAGATGTATTGTAAATGTTGCTTTAACGCATGTTGAGTACTATTATAAAGATATATTTATAATACTTCTTTAGGAGTGGTAGTATGTTATCTCAAAATACAATTAATATAGTAAAGTCAACCGCACCAGTTTTAGCTGAACGAGGAGTCGAAATTACCACATATTTTTACAAAACTATGTTTGAAGCACATCCAGAGTTATTGAATATCTTTAATCATGCGAATCAACAGCAAGGACGTCAGCAAACAGCTTTAGCTAACACTGTATATGCTGCTGCCACATATATTGACCAGCTTGAAGTGCTGTTACCTGCTGTTAAGCAAATTGCACATAAGCACCGCAGCCTTAATGTTAAGAAAGAGCATTACCCAATTGTCGGTGAATTTTTACTGAAGGCGATAAAGGATGTACTAGGTGCTGCCGCAACACCTGAAGTTATTAATGCATGGGGCGAAGCATACCAAGTGATTGCTCAAGTGTTTATTGACATTGAGAATGAAATGTATGAGGAAGCAAACACTCAAAAATGGGAAGGGTTCAAAGCATTTAAAGTCATGAAAAAAGTGAAGGAGAGCTCGTTAATTACTTCATTTTATCTACAGGCTGCAGACGGTTCAGATGCGCCAACCTTCCAACCTGGTCAATATGTGACAGTCCGCCTTAACGTCTCAGGTGAAGAATATTTGCTTAATCGTCAATATAGTTTATCAGATGCACCTGGAAAAAATCATTTACGAATATCGGTAAAAAAGGAAGGCGAAGAACCATCCACACAAGGAAAGGTTTCGAATTTTCTACATGATAAAGTAAATGAAGGTGATGAAATTGAATTAACTGCTCCAGCAGGTGATTTTGTTCTTGATGAAACGAAAAACGCTCCTCTTTACCTAATTAGTGGTGGAGTGGGAATTACCCCGATGATGAGTATGTTAAAAAGAGTTGCCGATCAGCAAACAGATCGAACTGTAACATTTATTCATGCTGCGAAAAATAGTGAAGTTCAAGCTTTTCATAATGAAGTAACTGAAACAATAAATCTGTTACCAAATGGGAAAGAATATATCGTATATGAAAGCCCAACTGAGTCTGATAGAGAAAACATACAGTTTTACGCAGAAGGCTATGTTGATTTTCACAAGCTTCAAACGATTGTTGTAGATAAGGAAGCATCATTTTATGTTTGCGGACCAGTTCCATTCATGAGAAATGTAATCATGAGTCTTGAAAAGCTTGGTGTAAAAGAAGAAAATATTCACTTTGAATTCTTTGGACCTTCTATAAATTTAAAAGAGCATCAACAAGTATAATAGCAATTCTAAAAACCGGTCTATATCATGTGAAATAGACCGGTATTAATTCTTTTTCTTACTTCGATTTTCTGGCTATATGCATTTTCCTCTTCATTATAAGTAAGGACCCCATGATCATTGCCATTAAGAGTTACCTTGATAGGATAAGTACCTGGCTTCAAGATAATAGATATTGCTGATGAGGCAACGAACCAATCTATTAAAGAATCATTTCGTAGAGCTGCAGCGGATGAACAAAATCATGCAGTTTGGTTTTTATACTATTTTGTTAAAGCGAAATAGTTAACATGATGCTCCTCAAAGGAGATGTCTTCACAAGCTTGTTCATTAGCATCTTTTCCCTTCAAGGCTCATACATTATGTTAAGAATAGCTTAGGGGGGAGACTATGAAAGAAGCTGATCAAAAGGCCCTTGAATATGCAATTGGAGAAATAACTGAGATTGCAAAAGGCTTTGGGCTGGATTATTACCCAATGAGATACGAAATATGTCCTGCTGATATTATTTATACATTTGGCGCATACGGTATGCCAACAAGGTTCTCACACTGGAGCTTTGGAAAGCAATTTCATAAAATGAAGCTACAGTATGACCTAGGGTTAAGTAAAATTTATGAGCTAGTTATTAATTCTGATCCTTGCTATGCTTTTTTATTAGACACAAATTCCCTAATTCAAAACAAATTAATTGTAGCCCACGTGTTAGCACATTGTGATTTCTTTAAAAATAATGCGCGCTTTAGTAATACAAAGCGTGAAATGGTTGAAAGCATGGCAGCAACCGCAGAGCGAATTAAGCAGTACGAAATTGAATACGGTAGGCAAGAAGTAGAAACATTTTTAGATGCGGTCCTTTCTATTCAAGAACATATAGATCCATCACTTGTTCGTCCGAAGCTAGCGTGGTCAATCGATGATATAGAATTCGAAGAGGAAGAGGAAAGAAAGGCATCACCTTATGATGACCTTTGGAAGCTAGATCAAAAGCCACAGCCACAACGTCCGTTGAACAAGAAAAAACGTAAATTCCCACCATCTCCAGAAAAGGATATCCTCTTATTTATAGAAGAATATAGTCGAGAGCTAGAGGATTGGCAGCGTGACATTCTAACAATGATGCGCGAGGAAATGCTGTATTTCTGGCCTCAGCTAGAAACGAAAATCATGAACGAAGGCTGGGCTTCTTACTGGCATCAACGCATCATCAGAGAGCTAGATTTAACATCGGATGAATCAATTGAATTTGCTAAATTGAATGCAGGTGTCGTCCAACCGTCTAAAACGAGTATTAACCCTTACTACTTAGGCTTGAAAATATTTGAAGATATTGAGGATCGATACAATAACCCGACCGAAGAGATGAAAATTTTTGGTGCTACACCAGGTTCAGGTCGGGAAAAGATGTTTGAGGTACGTGAAGTTGAATCAGATATTTCGTTTATTCGCAATTACTTAACGAAGGACCTTGTCTTGCGCGAGGATATGTATCTGTTCCAGAAACAAGGCCGTGATTATAAAGTCGTTGATAAGCAATGGGAAGCGGTCCGTGACCAGCTGGTTAGTATGCGGGTAAATGGAGGATTTCCTTATATAACTGTTAATGATGGAGATTATTTAAAAAACAATGAGCTCTATTTAAAACACTGGTTTGAAGACATTGAGTTGGATCTTAAGTATTTAGAAAAGGTTCTACCATATGTGCACCAGCTTTGGGGAAGACCGGTTCATATGGAGAGCGTATTAGAAGATAAACCTGTTTTGTTTTCGTACGATGGAAAGAGTGTTTCGAGGAAATATTTATAAGGTAGAGGAAAAGTCACTGAGTGTTCAGTGGCTTTATTTATGTGGTTTTTTTAAATTAGTTTTTGTGCCTGCTCCAGCGCCTGGCCTCTCTAGGGTCTAGCCACTTATGGTGAAAGTAAAGATCACCTTCTTTTCATGAGCGTTTTAATTACCTTGCTAAAATGGGGAATTGATATCGTGCTTTCAGGCAAACTAGCAGAAAAAATAAGAGAGTATACATGGAATCTTGCCAGTTTGGTTAACTGAGTGAGGGAGGTAAGGATGTGGCTACAGGAACTCTATTCACAGTTTCAGCCATTGCTTTTTTCCATAGCTTATAGGATGCTCGGCACCGTTTCTGATGCAGAAGATATTGTTCATGATGTTTATGTGCAGGCTGGAGAAAAAACGATTGAGCATGTGGAAAACAAGAAGGCTTATCTTTGTAAAATGGTTACAAACAGATGTATTGATCATCTAAAATCGGCTCGGCACAAACGCGAGGTCTACGCAGGTCCCTGGCTACCAGAACCATTGATTTTAAACGAAGACGACCCTGCAACCGAAGTGATGAAGGCAGAAGTGGTATCGTTTGCCGTTTTGCTGCTGCTGGAAAAACTGAAACCAATGGAACGGGTCGTTTTCGTCCTAGGGGAAGTGCTAGACTATGATTATGCCACAATTTCGCAAATTGTTGCTCGGAGCGAATCCACTTGTAGAAAGGTATTTAGCCGGGTGAAAAATAAATTTCCACTGATAAATGAAGAGGAGGAAGCAGCGCTTGATCCCCAAAAAGATGAGGTGATACAGACATTCGTGTTAGCTTTACAGCAGGGAAACATTCAGGCGATAGAAAAATTATTATGTCAGGATGTTACTCTTTATTCTGATGGTGGCGGTAAAGTGTATGCTGCCTTAAGGCCTGTACATTCCAAAGATCTGGTTGTTCGTTTTATCGGATACTTGCTGGCAGAAAATCACAGTGATGAGAAACCAGCCTTTGTAAAAATGGTTAATGTGAATAGTCAAACTGGACTGCTGGTTAAGGGTGAGGATAATATCAAAACAGTCATTTGTTTCCATGTGAAAAACAATCAAATTGCTGATATCTATATTGTAAGGAATCCAGAAAAACTATAGCATATTTCTCTTCAAACTGAGTGAATTTGCAGCAACTTTACTATTTGCATTTTTCGTAATAATTAGAATTTATTTCCTAATAGTGTAATCATTGAAATTGGTAGGGAGAAAACAATTTAGAAGAACTTTATCGTACTGCTGACGTATTGGGAAATGTCATTAGTCAATATTATTGGGAAAATATACATTGACATTGTTTATAAACTTGTCGAATAAGAAATCTTACAGTATTTAGATCAATTAATCATTACTGTAAGATTTTTTTTCTGCATATCCCATACCATGTATATGTTCAATTTTTATATCGCTTACTTCTTCAAAAATGTCTGAATTGTTAGATGAGTTTTTTGTCTCTCCTTCTGTACATGCTGTTAGAACAATAGTTATGAAGATAAAAGAGACCATCGATTATTGAATTTCACATTGTTACCTCCATGCTTATTTATTAATCAAATTATTATCTTGTTTTTTCATTTTCAATAAGTGGATTCATTGTTATTCCTCCGAACTCCATTTATACCCGATTCCCCAAACTGTTTTCAAATGTTTATCAACTGAAAAACTCGCATGACGTAGCTTTTCTCTAATATTTCTAATATGAGAATCAATTGTTCTATCTTCCGTTTCTGCTCTGAGTCCCCATAAGGTTGAAAGCAGATGTTCTCGTGAGAAGACTTTATTTGGATAGTTCAAAAATAAGCCTAATAGGGCAAATTCTTTCGGTGTCATTGAAATTCCCTCGTTAAGATAACTCACTTGAAAGGTTGATTGATCTAGGGTTAAACCTTTGAATGTGACGGCTTCTTCTTCTTTTACTTGCTCACTAGATCGACGAATCACAGCCTCGATTCTTGCCAGTAATTCTTGTTCATTAAAAGGCTTTGATAAATAATCATCTGCCCCTTTTTTTAAGCCCTTTACAACATCTTCCTTGTCACTTCTAGCTGTTAACATAATGATTGGTACATTTGAAATCTCTCTAATTTTTTCACATGTTGTCCAGCCATCCATTTCAGGCATCATGATATCAAGAATAACGATATCAACCTTTTGCTTCTCCAAGAAATTTATGCCATCTTTTCCTGAGGTTTTCTTGATACATTTATAATCATAGGCGGTTATATATAAAGATAATAAATCAAGCATTCTTTGTTCGTCATCGATTAGTAAAACGGTTTTCATTTTATTGCTCCTTCAATAGGATTTTAAAGCATGTTCCTTTTCCTTCTTGACTTCCTACTGAAATTTCACCATTATGAGCATCCACTATTTCTTTTACAATAGCCAATCCTAAACCAAACCCACCAGTTAATCTTGATCGAGATTTGTCAACCCTGTATAAGCGGTCAAAGATATATGGTAAATCATCAGAGGGGATTCCTTTTCCTTGATCCCTAATGAATATGAGTATTTTTTTATTGTTTTCCTTCATGACTTCAATAGTAGTTGTTGTATTTTCTTTCGAGTATTTAAGAGCATTATCTAATAGGTTTAAAATGACTTGTTCAAAGCGTACTGGATCAATGGTAACGAAAAAATCCCTACCACAATCGTATTTTAAATGAATTCCTCTACTTTTAAATACAGGTAGCACCTTTCCATAAATCGATTGCAAAAACAGACTGATATTGATTTGTTCTTTCGAAATGGAAAACGTATTTTGATCCATCTTTGCAAGTTCAAATAACTCCTTTAATAAATCACTTACATGATCTGCTTCTTCATGAATGATGTTTAAGTAATTTATTCTTTCAGTTTCATCTAAAGTCTTTCTTCTTCCAATATCGGCATACCCTTTTATGTATGTTAAAGGAGTGCGTAGTTCATGAGAGATACTAGCCAAAAATTCATTTCTCTCCTTTTTTAAATAATTCAAGTCATTTGCCAATGTTTGAATAGACTTTGATAATTCACCAAGCTCATCATTAGTCGTAACAGGCAGAGAAACAGAAAAATCACCACTGCTTATTTTTCTAGTTGCTTCTTTCATAGAGACCAGCGGTTTTGTGAGTGCTTTTGATAAAAAGAAAATCGTAATGAACATAAAAAATAGGATCAAGAACGAAGCTAAAATAAAATGATTATTCAATTGTGCGATAAACGTTTGAATCCGATCTGTGCTTTTGAACATGTAAACGTATCCCTGATTTTCTTTATCTCCATCAAAAAACGAAACTGTTGAAATGTATTTTTCTTTTTGCCAGTCAGATTGTAATATAAGTCCATTTTTTGGCATGTCATGAACTTTTTTATTCAAACTTTTTTCCATACCATCATCAATTGTCCTAGATGCTTCCATTACTTCTCCAGCAGTATTAGTAATTACAACTTCTGTATCTGTTTGTGATTCCATTAATCCAATGTGATGAAGAGTAGCCTTATCTGATGAAATTTCTAGAACATCACGATGACTATTTCCTCTTGCCTTCAATGAATCAATTTCTTGGTTAACAAGAGAGTGTACTACATTACGATGTAAATATATCATGGAAGAAGTTTCGATGATGAAAATACAAACAAAGAACCATAAGCCAAGCTTAATTGAGATTTTCATACTTGTTCACCTTTTAGTTTATAAGAATATTTTAAAGGGAAAATGTTGAGAAATTATGCAGATTTGAAATATTGTTTACATTTATGTCTGAGGTTATATTCTTGATATCTTCTTTTATTTTATTTCAAGAAAAGTGCTTATGTAAAACATGTCAAAATGTTATTTGGAAAATCCATATTTTCTTCAAAATTTTTTAATATTCTATTTTTATAAACTATATAATCTGGAGTGAAAAAATTGAAGAAATTGAAATTAACTAAAACTGGACAGATTTACATTCCAAATTGTATCAGAAGTGAAATAGATCTCGCATGTGGTGATTATATATATATATATATAGATGGTAAAAAAATTGTATTAACGAATAAAGAAGGATACGAAAAAGAAAATCGGTCTGTTTTTAGTGAAAATGGAACTGTCCATATACCGACAGAGATTCGAAGATTATTAAATATCAACTCGGAAGCTGTCTTTAGTGTTACCTTAAATAAAAGGGAAATGCAAATAAATCTTATTCCTGATACGTGACTAGATGTTTGAGGTACGTAAGTTGAATCAAATTTATCGTTTATTTGCAATTTCAATGTCAAAGGTTTAACAAATATTTGATAGCTTTATAAGAAAAAGTATGGATTAATGAAATTAAGAATATTGAGAGGGTAGACAGTAAATAGTATAAATAGGTGGATTGTGTTTGATTATAACTTTTTTATTATTGAATATATAAGTAAATTATTATATAGTAATATACGAATAATGATTGGAGGTGTAATCATGGAAACAGAGATCGAAATAGAAAATGCTGCTGTAATTCTTAAACTGTTAGGTGATAAAACAAGATTAACTATGGTGAAAATGTTGGATTCGAATGATTGCTGTGTTTGTGAGTTTGTTGAAATATTTAAGGCTAGTCAACCTGCCATTAGTCAACACCTTCGTAAATTAAAGGATGCAGGAGTTGTGAAAGAATCAAGAAGAGGGCAATGGATTATCTACTCCTTAAATAAAAACAGTGATTACTATCCACTAGTTCAAAACCTACTTTTGCACCTTCCTAATCAAGATTACAGAATAAAAGAATTAGAAGAACAGGGTTTACGAATTTCGTGTGAATAATTGGAGGATTTAACATGACATCAATAGTATTAGCGTCATTGATCTTTTTAATCACACTCACACTTGTCATATGGCAACCAAAAGGATTATCAATTGGTTGGTCTGCATGTGGTGGAGCTATTTTAGCTCTTTTAGTAGGAGTTGTAGATTTTAAAGATGTCATTGATGTAATTTCAATTGTTTGGAACGCAACTTTAGCATTTATTGCGATTATAATTATTTCACTTATCTTAGATGAGATTGGCTTTTTCGAATGGTCCGCTTTACATATGGCTAGAGCGGCGAAAGGCAACGGCATTAAAATGTTTGTTTATGTAAGTATTCTTGGTGCAATTGTTGCGGCTTTCTTCGCAAACGATGGTGCTGCTCTGATTCTTACACCTATTGTACTTGCGATGGTAAGAAATTTAAACTTTAGCGAGAAAATGGTATTTCCATTTATAATCGCTAGTGGGTTCATCGCCGATACTACTTCACTTCCTTTAGTGGTAAGTAATTTAGTTAATATCGTATCGGCGGACTTTTTTGGAATTGGTTTTGTAGAATTTGCTTCAAGGATGATGATTCCAAACTTTTTCTCACTAGGTGCCAGCATATTGGTCTTATATCTCTTTTTCCGTAAAAGCATTCCAAAAAATTACGATTTAACACAATTAAAAAATCCTGTTGAAGCAATTCGCGATGAAAAGATGTTCAAATTGTCTTGGATTGTTTTAGGAATACTACTAATTGGGTATTTCGCTAGTGAATTTATTGGCATGCCTGTTTCGATTATTGCAGGGATCGTAGCGATCTTCTTTTTATTCATGGCGAAAAGAAGTCCTGCAGTCAATACTAGAACTGTTATTAAAGGTGCACCATGGGCAATTGTGTTTTTCTCAATTGGAATGTATGTAGTGGTTTACAGTTTACGAAACGTTGGATTAACAGATGTATTAGCAGACTTAATTCAAGTGACAGCAGAACAGGGCTTATTTGTAGCGACAGTTGGAATGGGCTTTATTGCAGCTATTCTATCTTCTATTATGAATAACATGCCAACTGTTATGATTGATGCGCTTGCTATTTCTGATACGAATACGAGTGGTGTGATAAGAGAAGCACTTATTTATGCAAATGTTATTGGTTCTGACTTGGGTCCAAAAATTACTCCAATTGGTTCACTTGCCACATTATTATGGCTTCATGTTTTATCACTAAAAGGTGTGAAAATTTCTTGGGGTACTTACTTTAAAACTGGAATTATCTTAACCATCCCAACATTGTTCATTACACTAGTTGGACTATATATTTGGTTACTAATTATTCATTAATCTAATTTAAAAGGAGCAACTAACATGTCTAAAAAAACAATTTACTTCTTATGTACTGGAAATTCTTGCAGAAGCCAAATGGCAGAAGGTTGGGCGAAAAAACACTTAGGCAATGAGTGGGAAGTGAAAAGTGCTGGACTTGAAGCACATGGTCTAAATCCGAATGCTGTAAAAGCTATGATTGAGACAGAAATAGATATTTCAAATCAAACGTCAGATGTAATTGATCCGGAAATTCTAAATAATGCTGATTTAGTTGTGACTCTTTGTGGTCATGCAGCAGACAATTGTCCGGTAACACCACCACATATTAAACGAGTACACTGGGGCTTTGATGATCCAGCAAAAGCGGAAGGAACAGAAGAAGAGAAATGGGCGTTTTTCCAACGTGTTCGTGATGAAATTGGTGAGAGAATCGAACGTTTTTCAAAGACTGGTGAATAACAAATAAAAAGCCTTGAGATCTTCTCACGGCTTTCATTTTTGATTTGGGAGATGACTGTCATGAAAGTTGAAATTTTTGATCCTGCAATGTGTTGTTCAACCGGTGTGTGTGGACCAAGTGTTGATCCTGAATTAACTCGTGTGGCATCAGCGGTCTATTCACTTGAAAAAAAAGGCTTCAATATAAAGAGATACAACCTTACAAGTGAGCCTGGAGCATTTGCAGATAATAGTGCTGTAACTGAGTTACTTAACAAACGAGGTCCTAATGCACTACCTGTGAGTCTTGTTAATAATGAGGTTACAAAAGTTGGAGTATATCCAACAAATGAAGAATTAGCAGAATGGTTTGATGTGAAAACAGAAGAATTGAACGAAAAACCAAAAATGCGTTTGTCAATCGATCTAAAGACATTGTAATGAAATAGGAAGAAGGGATAGAATGTATCAACCATTTAATCCGAAACAAGTAATCAACACACCATTCCTATTTTTCACTGGAAAAGGTGGAGTCGGCAAAACTTCGACGGCTTGTGGGTCGGCAGTTCAATTAGCAGATGAAGGAAAAAAGGTCTTGCTAGTAAGCACTGACCCAGCTTCAAACCTACAAGATGTTTTAGAGATTGATTTAACGAATTTACCAAAAATGGTTTCGAATATTCCTAATTTGTATGCATGCAATTTAGATCCAGAAGAAGCCGCAAGAAACTATCGGGAAAAAGTGGTTGGACCATATCGTGGAAAGCTACCTGACTCTGTTGTTACAACCATGGAGGAGCAACTTTCAGGTGCTTGTACCGTAGAGATTGCTGCTTTTGATGAGTTTACAAGTTTGTTAGCGGATCCATCCATTGTTAATGAATATGATCATATCATCTTTGATACAGCACCAACGGGACATACGTTAAGGCTGTTACAACTTCCGACGGCTTGGAGTGGATTTTTAGAAGAAAGTACACACGGTGCCTCATGCTTAGGTCCGTTATCAGGTTTGGAGGAAAAGAAAGATCTTTATTCAAAAACTATAAAAGCATTAGCTAATCCATCTATGACCACATTGTGTTTGGTATCAAGACCAGAGATCTCTTCTCTCACTGAAGCGAAGCGTGCTTCAGTGGAATTGAATGGAATCGGAATAAGAAATCAAATTCTTATTATGAATGGGTTACTTCAAGTGTATTTGCCTGAGGATGGGGTATCAACTGCTTTTTATGAGAGGCAACAATATGCACTGAAACAAATTCCTAGCTACCTTAAAGGAATCGATATTTATTCTCTACCATTTGTTTCTTATTCCTTGACTGGGATTGAAAATCTTCGACATTTCTTTAAACAAGAATCAACTTTAGATATAGAAATGGATCAGAGAATGCATGACGAAATTCAATCCTTAAATGGATTAGAAGCCGTGATAAATGATTTCTCAACAACAAATAAGAGAATTATTTTTACGATGGGGAAAGGTGGAGTTGGGAAAACAACCGTTGCATCAGCAATTGCTGTTGGGCTAGTTGAAAAGGGACATAAGGTTCATCTCACAACTACTGATCCAGCTTCACACTTAGACTATTTGTTTGATAATAAGGAAAAAATTCAAGGCTTATCAATTAGTTCGATCAATCCATCGGAAGAAGTTGAAAAGTACAAGTCAGAGGTCCTTTCAAAGGCAATCGTAGAACTTGACGAAGAAGGTCTTGCTTATTTAAAAGAAGATCTTAATTCACCATGTACTGAAGAGATTGCCGTTTTCCATGCTTTTGCTAAAGTGGTTTCGAGATCAGAACAAGAAATTGTTGTTATTGATACAGCGCCAACAGGTCATACGTTGTTGTTATTGGATTCTGCACAGAATTATCATAAAGAATTGGCTCGCTCAACAGGAGAAGTTCCTGAGAATGTAAGACAGCTACTTCCAAGGTTAAGAAATCCAAACGAAACTAGTGTTGTTATTGTTACATTGCCTGAAGCAACGCCTGTAATGGAAGCTGAAAGGTTACAAGAGGATTTAAAACGTGCAGAAATTTTACCAACATGGTGGGTAATTAATCAAAGTTTAGCTGCTACAAAAACGATAGATCCTATTTTAATGGGACGAGCTGAATCTGAAAAGAAATGGATTCAAAAAATAAAGTACAAGCTAGGGATTAAGTCTGCGATTATTCCTTGGATTAGTGAAGAGAAGTTAGGATATAACGGGATTAAAGAGTTTGCAAATCTAACACAGAGGTGACTTAAAAATGACAATAAAAAATTATCAAGAATTGATTAAAGATCGCATATTTATTGGCGGAGCAGATGACGTAAAAGACGTGATGGAAAATGAATATGCTGATATCGTATTTGATTTAAGAGCAGAAGCACCAAATAATGAGTCAGAATATAATCGTGTACACAGTCCAATTGTTGATGATGCAGACAAACAAGATGAGTCTGTTAAGGAAGCAATAGAAAATGTTGTTACTGCTTATAATGAAGGAAATAAAGTTTTTTTCCATTGTGGTGGGGGTAGTAACAGAACTGGAACAGTAGCTATTGGTACATTACTTGCTTTAGGTAAGGCAAATTCAGTTGAAGAAGCAGAGGAAAAAGCAACATCAATCCGTCCGAAAATAAAGATAAAACCCGAACTAAAAGAAATAGTAAGAAAAATGTATCCTACTGCTTAATAAATAAAAAGGGGGAGCAGAAATGAATATTACAGACGATGCTAAAAGCATGTTAGAAGGTATATTTAAAGAGCGTGGAGTCGAGTGTATTCGACTTTATTCAATGGGTGCTGGGTGCTGCGGCCCACAATGGGGATTATCTTTAGATTCTCCTGAAGAGACAGATATCGTTGAAACAATTAATGGTATTCAAGTCTCATTTGATCCTCAAGTTTTAAAATCTGTTGAAGGATTAACGTTAGATAAAGAGGAAACAGCTGAAGGTGCTGGATTTGTTATCTTAGGAGCTAGTGATTGTTGTTAAGTAAGTATAGAAAAAGGTAGTCAGTGAGTACTACCTTTTTCTATTGCCTTGATGGGAATAGCATAACAGAGACACCTATTAAGTGCATATTAACGTACCAACCCAATCATATGTATCTGGGGTTTTTCGATCAATTCCCCAGCCTCAAATAAGATAACCTCCACCAATTTCAGCTACTTGCTAGAACAAAAAAAGAAATAGTAATAAACACTTAATTAACTCCAACATTCCAATAATCCATGAACATAATCACATTTCTAGCTAGATTTTGCAAATCTTGCTCCCCTTGTCATTCCATTAAGACAGTTCTTTTTTCTTTGAGAGACTGATAGTATTTCTCGATTACTTCATCACTTTTAAATCAAGAGCCAATGAAATATTATTTCCACCCTCGGCCGAATCCCCTAATAATACATCGGAAACCATAAATTAGTCAGAAATAAACCTTCCTAAATTGTAAACTAAATTTAAACTATAAAGGAATTTTGATAAAAGGGGAGAACTTATATAAAAATAGAATCAAAAGTGACTTATGACATAGCTCGCGAAAAGCTTTTAACTTAAAAAGAGGTGTCTACTATGAAACAATGGACGAAAGAAATAGAAATTAGTTCTCCAATTGAGAAAGTTTGGGAATTATTTGAGGATTTAGAGAACATGCAAAAAATTATGCCACAAGTAATAGAAAACAAACCGATAAAAATCACAGATGAAAAGGTCGGCAGTATCTACCGTCAAAAATATAAAGAGGGAAAGCGTATTGAGGAGTATGATGTTGAAACATTAGAATATGTAGACGAACCTAACAGAAAAAAACTTAAGGTTGGTTTTACTCTTGCAAATATGTTCGAAATTACTGCTTTTTATGAATTAAAGAAACTAGATGATCAAAAAACGCTCTTTTCATACACAGCGACGAACAATGCTCTAAAATGGTTTGTGAAACTATTTTTATTATTAGCTAATGATAAAGTAGTTTCTGAATTCGTCGACCGGGTTAAACGTGTGGCTGAATCCGAAAATTAACATAAATTTACCTAATGCTGAAGCTCATCTGGGTTTCAGCATAATTGCCCCTTATTACCCACCTATATTCTTCCCAAAATAAATCCTCTACGTGAATAATTACCATACTTTGCAGAGTATTTGTATTTAGATATTGATCAGTTTAAAAGAGTAAATGATACATACGTTCATAATGAAGGCGACGAGGTACTTAAGCAGTTAACTAGAATTATGCTGAGTCATACAAGACCGATTGATAGCTGAGTCGTAATGTGGGAGAGGAATTTAGTGTGATTCTTCCTAACTGTACTATTTTTAAAGCTCTGGAAATTGCTGAACAAATTAGAGTGTCAGTGGAGCTGTATCCCTTTAAATACATCTGGTAAGATCATAAAAGTACCATCTCAATTGGAATTCCGCACTTTCCATCTACTACAATGGAGCTAGCTTTAGTTAGTTAAATGTGCTGATAAAGCTTTATACATGTCTAAGGAAAAGGGTGGAAATAGAATAAGTATTGCCTATTAAAAAGGCTAACAAGGAATACACCTTGTTAGCTTTTTAATATTGTTTAGCTATTTGTTAACACATACTTTTCAATCGCATGAGCAACCCCATGCTCATTATTCGTTAATGTAACAACATCAGCAATTTCTTTTACTGATGGGTCTGCATTTCCCATGGCAACAGAGAGCCCTGCTACCTCTAGCATTGGAACATCGTTGAAATTATCGCCAATCGCTACAGTGTTTTCAATAGGAATATTAAAGTACTCCGCCATAACTTGAACACCGTTTCCTTTATGTCCATTTGTGTCCATAATTTCGATATTAAATGGACCTGAAGTTGTTATTGAAATGCCTTCAATTTCTTTAAGAGTGGAAATGAGTTCTGATTTTCCTGTAATTGTCGGGATAAAGAATTTTTGAATGGCAATATCTTTTATATGTAAAACATCTTCTAATTGATCGAATATTTTAATAGAATCTGTTTCTTTAGGTTGTTCAGTCATTAATTTGTATTCTTTTGGAGATAAGCTTTTACTTATTACAGGATTTTGTTCTAGGAATGCAAGCATACGCTCTGTCCAGGTTGAAGCAACAAAGATCCCATGGCTTGTATAAATTTTGTATGGGAATACTTTTTCGTCCAGGATCGAAGCAACGCTTTTTACGATTTCTTTATTTATAGAGATCTGACTTAATAATTTTCCATCAGCAATTACCATTGTGCCATTGCTTCCTGCTACTGGACATTGAAGCGGGGTTTTATCGATGACTGTTTTAATATCTTCTGGTGCACGACCTGAACAAATCATTACGATGTGACCAGCTTTTTGGGCATTTTGAATAGCTTGAATGTTTTCTTCTGAAATATCAATGTTAGATGATAACAATGTCCCATCTAGGTCAATTGCGATTAATTTTTTCATTATTTGTATCTCCTTTGCTACTAGTTTATTTTTATATGTAAGTGCTGGATATGATAACTCAATTATCTATTATGACATATTTTCGGCGAAATAATTATAAAAACGTACTAAAAGGGGTGAAATAATAATCATTCGCCTGAAAAATGTATTGTTTCCTTTTTCTTTAATCGAAAAAAAGATATACTTTGCAAGAGGATTAGTAGATATGGAGGGATTTACATGGTTCGATTCGGGATTATCGGTACAAACTGGATTACAGAAAGTTTTATTAAAGCTGCAAGCAAAGTTGAGGGTTTTACACTCACAGCAGTTTATTCAAGAACAAGTGAAAAGGCAGAGGAATTTGCCAACAAATTTAATATAGAGCATACATATACAGAATTAGAGACATTTGCTAGAAGCAAAGAATTTGATGCAGTTTACATTGCGAGTCCAAATTCGCTGCATGCATCTCAAGCGATTATTTGTATGGAAAATGGTAAGCATGTTCTTTGTGAAAAGCCGATGGCTTCCAATTCGAAAGAAATTAGTGAGATGGTAAAGGTTGCGAGTGGGCATTCAGTTGTATTAATGGAAGCATTAAAAACAACTTTTCTACCAAACTTTCTGACAATAAAAGAAAATCTACATAAAATAGGAAAAGTAAGACGCTATTTTGCAAGCTATTGCCAATATTCTTCTCGCTACGATAAATATAAAGAAGGAATCGTCTTAAATGCATTCAATCCAACATTCTCAAATGGAGCTTTAATGGATATTGGGATTTATTGTGTGTACCCAGCTGTCGCACTGTTTGGAGAGCCAAAGCAAATTCAAGCAACAAGCTATATGCTTGATTCAGGTGTAGATGGTGAGGGAAGTATCTTGCTAACTTATGATGATATGGATGCCGTTATTATGTATTCTAAAATTACAAATTCATATGTGCCATCAGAAATACAAGGCGAAAACGGAAGTATTATTATTGATAAAATTCATACACCAGAAAGTGTAAAGATACACTATAAAGACGGAACAGTTGAGGATATTTCAGTGTCTCAAGATTCTGATAGCATGTTTTATGAGGCGAAGGAATTTGTTCATTTAGTTACCCTGAAGAAACAACAATCAGAGCTAAATTCCCAGCAAAATTCTTTTATAACAGCAAAAATTTTAGAGGATGCTAGAAAACAAATTGGATTAATCTACCCAGCAGATAAATAATTAAATGGTCTGTTGGGGGACAGACCATTTAATTATATTAACTTAAATTGTGTTGGCTGTGGATTGTTGTGGGTGCCTCAGAGTCGCTTTCTTACAATAAGTAGAATTAACTTTGTGGGTTCTTATTTCTTGCGAGTTGCTCTTTATCTATTGTTCCTGGTGGTTGCTCAAGCCATTCATTATTAATCATGATGTCTGCTCCATCTTTCGCATATTGAGCAATCTCAAGTGATAGCCGTTCATAATTTATTACGAGGTCACTTCGCTGACTAGCAGCAGCTGCAGTCGCGTAGTTTCCTGTCCCCGCTGTGCTTAACAATGCCATATGAAATAGTATTAATTTATCTGAAAATGGTGGTGTAGTCGAATCGCTGATAGAAATATCTGATGAAACTGGCGGTTGTATATTATTGTTTAAAAGAGTTTTTGTAAATACTTGAACATGCTTTTTTGAAATGTCACTTCCTCTTAACATCCATTTTTGAATAATTTCTCTTGGTGAAGTCTGAGCAAAACTGAGTGCAAATTTACTCCCTATTAAATTTGTTTGGATGTTCATGAATAAGTGAGATATTTCAATTGAATTTAATGGGCGCTGTTTGCTGAAAAGAGAAAAACCACTTAAATATTTTTTACTATCTACATAATCGGTTTGGGTTGGATAAGCAATATATGGAGCTCTAACAAATAATCCTTTTGAAAGGGAAACATCTGAACTCTTGTCGTAAAGGTCGGATACTTCTTGAAGTCCTTCCATGAAATAGACTCTTATATCTTTCCTAGCACTCATGGCAATAAATCCACCGTATCCAAGTAAGCCTACTTTTGCCATATGGTTTATGTATGTAAGCATAAACATATCAGTATAAAGACGAGGTGCGTTCATATTTACATCTTCACTTGTAAATCCAGTAGGCAATGGTAGTTTTTCTTCTTGAAAAAAATGAGTAAGCTTTTCTAAATGAGTAGATGAAATGTCATAAGCAAATTGAACAATAGAATAGATTTCCATATCCTCTACATGTTTTAGGAAATAGCCTAAAATACATTTGGACATGCTATCGTTCATATAGTCAGTCCAAATACAGGCTATTTCAGCAGAAGTTAATTTTGTAGTCATACCTGGTTTCCTCCGAAGATTAAAGTATTGTTTCTATATTCTTTTCTAATAGTTGTATTTTATGACAAATCCCTGGATATAACATTTTTTCTGTGATGTGATTCGATTAATAGTTATCTTCAACAATTGGGGTGGCAGTTGTTTAATTAAGGAGCAATATTCACCTGGAATAGCTTCTCTGTCTTTTTCTATGGTAAAACGAATTTTTTTCCACTAACTGAGCACAATAAACGCGTGAAAACACCACTACATCATTCTCTTTAAGAAAAGGGGTAAAAGGAAATGGCTGAAAGAGATAGTCACAAAAATCAACAAAAAAAAATGAAAAAAGCAAGTGATGCAATCAATACCGACAAAGACTTTGGAAATGATTTAGCTGAAACAAAGAACGATGAGAAAACGTCAAGAAAATAATAGTGTGAATGAAATACAATCCTTATAAAAATAGCTTGAGTTCGTTCGTATTTGAACGATCTCAAGCTTTTTTGAACTTACGGTGAACTTGGTATTAGGGGACTAGAAGATAAAAAGTAGGAATAAGCGTATCAATCCACAATTCTGTGTTTTTACGTTATACTAGAATGGGAAATAATTTAAATAAGTTGATATTATTCATTATTATATAAACATAGAGACATCAAAATAGGGGGAGTTTTATGACAGATATTCCAATGGAAGTGCAAAACCAAATAAAAAAACATCAAGGTTTATCTAAATCTAAAATTTTTCAAAGAGTATTATTTATTTTTATTGGTTCAGTATTAATGGCTGTAGGCTTAGAGATCTTTTTAGTTCCGAATAAGGTGATCGATGGAGGAATTGTCGGGATTTCGATTATCTTATCTCATTTAATAGGATGGAATCTTGGTTTGTTCATTTTCCTATTAAACATTCCATTTTTCTTCATAGGATATAAACAAATTGGAAAGACATTTGCACTATCTACTTTGTTTGGAATCACCGTACTATCTATTGCTACAGCATTACTGCATCCTGTTCCAGCATTTACAGAGGATATCCTTCTAGCAACTGTTTTTGGAGGTATAGTTCTAGGAGTTGGTGTGGGAATTGTTATTCGTTATGGTGGATCGTTAGATGGAACCGAAATTTTAGCAATACTTGCTAATAAGAAATTGCCTTTTTCTGTAGGCGAAATTATTATGTTTTTTAATATTTTTATTCTTGGAAGTGCCGGTTTTGTTTTTGGTTGGAACAGAGCCATGTATTCTTTAATTGCTTATTTCGTCGCATTCAAAACAATAGATGTTGTTATCGAGGGACTTGATGAATCGAAATCAGCGTGGATTATTAGTGAGCAGCATCGTGAAATAGGAGATGCAATATTAGCTCGACTAGGACGAGGTGTAACGTACCTGAATGGAGAAGGAGCATATACAGGAGATGATAAAAAGGTTATTTTCTGTATTATTACACGGTTAGAGGAAGCAAAACTAAAATCAATCGTAGAAGACTTAGATCCGTCAGCCTTTTTAGCAGTTGCAAACATTGCAGAGGTTCGGGGAGGAAGATTTAAGAAAAAGGATATTCATTAACATTGTTGAAACTCTGTGGATTGTTACATAGTTTTTTATTTGCGGGTTGAAAATAGGGCTAATTCCTTTTATTCCTTCATACCTATATAAGGACAAGATTTGCTTGGACTTAAAAAATGAGTAAGGGTGTGAACAAATGGAGGAAGCGATTCTGAACGTTTTAGAATGGCTGACAAGTCTTGGGTATTTAGGAATAGCATTAGGGTTAATGCTTGAGGTCATACCAAGTGAAATCGTTCTCGGATATGGTGGCTACTTAATCGTGCTTGGAAAGATTGGTTTTTTAGGAGCATTTGCTGCAGGTGTTATAGGCGGAACGATTGCTCAGTTAATCTTATATTGGATCGGTAGCTATGGGGGTAGACCCTTTCTCGAGAAATATGGAAAATTCCTGCTTTTAAAAAAGCATCATTTAGATTTAGCAGAATCCTGGTTTGAAAAGTATGGTTCTGGTGTTGTTTTCGGGGCTAGGTTTATTCCAGTTGTAAGACATGCGATTAGTATACCTGCAGGGATCGCAAAAATGTCATTATGGAAATTCACCTTATATACCGTTGCGGCGATGATCCCTTGGACTATTTTCTTTTTATATTTAGGGATTGAGTTAGGGAGCAATTGGATGTATATAAAAGAGGTTGCTCGTCCTTATCTTATACCGATTATTAGCTTCGTTATTTTAATGGCAAGTGTTTATTATTTAGTGAAAAAGTATAAAAGCCTTCGGCCAAATTAATGAAAGAACATCTTATTATGTAAGGCTTACATTCTGGTAAGCCTTATTTTTGACCATTTTTTTCATTGCAATTTTGAAGGAATCGGACTATAAACAGTATTGCTACTATTTCTCTTACGAAATATTATTTAAGTTAAGTATTTGTTGAATAGATGAATAAATATGTAAGAACATTACCAGAAATACAACGAGAGCAGCAGAAAAATAAAAAAATATCTAAGCAACCAATTTAAAGCTGTTGAGAGGATTTCCTTTCAACTATTGGCATTAATATTAACGCAATCGTTCCATCTTTTGTCTAAAGGAGATTCACCATCTGGTAACACATCATCATCAAATGAGTAAACTAAAAAATGCTCTGTTAGATCTGAGTGTTTTAAGAAATAAAAGGAGCCTGATCAAAACGATCAAGCTCTGCATCTATTTTTTAATGATTTGCCATTTTAGCATTCGCTTTATCATAAACAGCAAGTTTTTTTACAAGTGTTGAACTGTCTTTATTAAGTCCTATTATACTAACATCTGTACCGTTCTGTTTAAATTTGAGTACTATTTTATCAATGGCTCCTACAGCGGAATCATCCCATAAGTGTGCATGGCTAAAATCAATGACGACATGCTGGATTTCTTCTTTGAAGTCAAAGCTTGATACTAAATCTGTAACAGAAGCGAAGAACAATTGTCCTTTTACATTGTATGTTTTGTGGTTTCTTTCATCAAGTTTTGTTACGACATGTACTTTTGAAATTTTAGCTGCAAAGAAGATTGCACTTAGTAAAACCCCAGCAAGTACACCTTTTGATAAATCATGTGTAAGAACAACAGTAACAACTGTTACAATCATGACAGCTGAATCTGTAACAGGCATGATGTGTAGCCTTTTTAGTGAAGACCAGTCGAATGTACCAATCGATACCATGATCATGACACCTACTAAAGCTGCCATAGGGATCTGTACTAAGATGTTATTTAGTAATAAAATTAGAATCATCAGAAATACACCAGCAACTAATGTTGACAATCTTCCGCGGCCACCAGACTTAACATTGATAACTGATTGACCAATCATCGCACAACCAGCCATTCCTCCAAAGAAACCAGCCACGATATTAGCAATACCTTGACCTCTTGCTTCTTTGTTTTTATCACTGTCCGTATCTGTCATATCATCAACAATTTGAGCAGTTAATAAAGACTCCAATAAGCCTACAAGAGCTAAAGCGAATGAGTAAGGTAAAATAATCTGTAATGTCTCAAGATTAATCGGAATCTCAGGGATTAAGAATAGTGGTAAAGCTTGAGTTAATTCACCCATATCTCCAACAGTCCGAACCGAAACTCCTGACATAATTGCAAAGATTGTCATAACAATTATTGCTACAAGTGGTGAAGGAACTACCTTCGTAAATCTCGGCATAATGTAAATGATTGCCAATGAACCAGCTACCATTGCATACATTACCCATGATTCACCAATAAAGTGAGGTAATTGTGCCATGAAAATCAAAATAGCTAGGGCGTTTACAAAACCAACCATAACAGAACGTGGAATAAACTTCATGAGTCTTCCCATTTTGAGAACGCCAAGAATGATTTGAATGATCCCAGTTAGAATAGTCGCTGCAAGGAGATATTGTAGCCCATGGTCAGCTACTAAAGTAACCATAACTAATGCCATTGCACCTGTCGCGGCAGAAATCATTCCCGGCCTACCGCCTAGAAAGGCAATAACGACGGCAATACAAAATGAAGCATACAATCCAACCATTGGATCTACACCTGCGATAATGGAAAACGCAATTGCCTCCGGAATTAGTGCTAATGCAACAACAATACCTGAGAGAATATCTCCACGTATGTTTCCAAACCACTGTTGTTTTAATGTTTGTGTGTTCAAAACAGCACCTCTTTCTTCATATTTAATTGTGTAAAAAGATATATGACTTTCAACTCTCATGAAAGCCGGGTCCGTTATTAACGGTCATGATTATACCATCGAATGACGAATATTAATAATTCTATGTAAGCGCATTAATTGATTGTTTTCTTTTAATATCTTTAAATTTCTTCGTTTTTAGCCGAAATTTGCAATATTAAATTTATATTAATGGAGCAACTGCTGTTATAAAATAATAGTAAAGATTTTGGAGGGGTAAGATGTTCAAAAACATATTAGTAGCAACTGATGGATCTGAACATGCTTTACGTGCTGCTATTAAGGCGGCTGGAATAGCAAAAATGAACCCTGAGTCAATCATTACAGTCGTATATGTTGTAGATGGATCAACATCTAAATCAGATGTGTTATCAGAAGGAAACAAGGAAGTGCTTCTAGAAAAGCGTATGAGAAAGATTAGACCTACTGAGGAAATACTAAAAAAACAAAATGTAAGTTTTACAGTAAAAATGCTAAAGGGTGAACCTGGCCCAGAAATTGTAAAGTATGCAAATAATCAGCATTTTGATTTAGTTGTGGTAGGTAGTCGCGGTCTTAATGGTTTGCAGGAAATGGTTCTAGGGAGTGTGAGTCATAAGATAGCGAAACGTGTTGAATGTCCAGTAATGATTGTAAAATAAAGGCTGTTTTCGCAAAGATTGTTGCTTTTCGTAAATAACTATACTTTACGGATATAGCCCATCTTCGTGCTCTTTTCGCTTATTTACTTAGTG
Organism: Bacillota bacterium; assembly: GCA_051750265.1. Taxonomy (GTDB): domain Bacteria; phylum Bacillota; class Bacilli; order Bacillales; family Bacillaceae; genus Metabacillus. The sequence continues at coordinate 61,674 of JBNJJO010000018.1, forward strand.
GTACTCTCTTGAAATTGCTTATAGTTTCTACGATAAAAATCCAAAAGCCGATTTTTATAATTCTAAAAGCAACAAACTTTTAGAAAAGAGCCAAAATAAAAGAATGGATGCTTCTAAAGGCTTTAGCGGAATTAATGTTTAGATCATGACTGACCCCATGATAAGTGATTATAGTGGGGTGCAAATAGTAACTGTATCCTTTAGAAAGTTAAAGTACTCCTTACATTTAGTACTTTTGTTATGTTTACTTTTAATATGAGATTCTTATAATGTAGGTAAGCTTTCGGGAGGAGGGATCTCTTTATGGGAAAAGGTCGAATCCGAGTGGAAGAAAGTATAAAGGTAGAGACAGACAAGGAAATTAATGAAGCTAAGCTTTTAGATGATAAAGAAAAAGACAAAGAGTAAAAAGAAGGAGAGTGATGCTGTATAATGCACTCTCCCTTTTCTTAATTAAACGTTTGTTTATCTGTTATTTTATATTATCAGAATTATATTCTAAGGATGATCGTATAAGAAAAACTAAGGCTTTCGCAATTAGGACTTGGCGACAAGCCTAGTTTTTCTAATCAAATTATAAGTCATCGAAGCCATTATCTACATGGTTTACCTTTGTGTATTGTCTTGATTTTTGTTCAAAGAAATCGGATTTTCCTAGATCTACTTCTTCGTAGGCTTTAATCCATTTTAGAGGATTCGTACGGTATCCCTCAAAAGGGCGATCATAGCCTAGTTGATGACAACGGACATTTGCATAAAACTTAATATAATCTTCAACATCCTGCATATTAATTCCATCCATTTTATTACCAATAATAAATCGTCCCCATTCAATCTCAAGCTCTGTAGCTTGAATGAACGTATCTTTTACAAACGTAGCAAGCTCTTCTGTATCGTATGCAGGGTATTGCTTTAAAACCTCTTTATAGATTTGAACGAATAAGTCGACATGTATTTGTTCATCACGGTTGATATAGTTAATCATCGTGCTCGTTGCGACCATTTTTTGATTACGTGCTAGATTGTAAAAGAAGGCAAATCCGGAATAAAAGAAGAGCCCTTCTAAAATGACGTCATAAACAATCGATTTTAACAGATGTTCAATTGTTGGTTGTTCGGCAAATGATTGATAACCATTTGTTACGAATTCATTTCGTTTCCTTAAGATCGGTTCATTTCTCCAATATTCAAAAACTTCATCTTGAATTTGCTTTGGTACTAGACTTGAGAGTACATATGAATAGGAATGATTGTGAATGACCTCTTGCTGAGCAAGAATGATCATTAATGCATTGATACTTGAATCTGTAATGTAGTCAGCGACTTTTCCAGCATAATCGGTTTGTATACTATCTAAAAGCGCAAGCAGCCCAATTATTTTTAAAAAGGCTTCCTTTTCATCATTTGTTAAATTGGGGTATTGTTTAATATCTTGAGCCATATTGATTTCAAATGGCGTCCAGAAATTTGCTAGCATTTTTTTATAACGTGGATATGCCCATGGGAAAGTGACATCATCCCAATTTAAAATATTCGAGCTTTCTCCATTGATGATCGCGGTTGAACGGTTTGGAGCGGTAGCGTCAATGATTTTACGCTTGATTAAGGTTGTGTTTTCCAATTTTTGAACTCCTTTTGAATTTTTCTGGTTAGACTGCTTAAAAATTCTACGCTTAAGAAGAATAAGTGTTTACTTAGTTTGGGTGTCTAGCTCCAGCGCCGTGGCTCCGAAGCACAGGAAGTGCAAGTGCAGGCAAGAGATGAGGCCGCCCTAGTTTTTGACTGCCTCGAGTCTTAAGCCACTCATGAATTGAAGGTAAAGAACACCTTCTATTCATGAGAGTCTTTAGCTTGTCGGAGTTGATCAAGGCGCTTCCGCTTTTCTTATTAACTAGCACAGGAATCGCATTCTTCGATTGCACTAGAAGTTGAGCGTACATAATAGGTTGTTTTCAATCCTTCACTCCAAGCGGTCATATGCAGATCCAATAAGTCTTTTGCTTTGATTGTGTTCTGTACATAAAGATTAAAGGAGATAGACTGATCGATATGTCGTTGTCTTGCTGCATTTTGCTTGATGCTCCATTGTTGGTCAATAAAATATGCTGATTTGTAAAACCAAGTTGTTGTTGTATTTAAATCAGGAACTGTAACTGGAATTTTATAGTCTTTCTTTTCTTCTGAATAAACCTTTTGGAAAATTGGATCGATGCTTGCCGTACTTCCTGCAATGATCGATGTCGATGCATTTGGTGCAACTGCCATTAAGTAGCCATTCCTAATTCCATGATTCTTAACTGCTTCGCTTAATGAATTCCAATCTAATTTACTTTCGCTTGTAAAATAGCCTCTTTTTTCGAAGTATGTACCGGTTTCCCAATCAGAACCTTCAAACACTGAATAGGAACCTTTTTCTTTTGCGAGCTCCATACTTGCTTGAATCGTAAGATAGGATATTTTTTCATAAAGCTCGTCTGCGAATTGAACGGCTTCTTCATGCTCCCATTTTATTTGCTTAAGAGCTAATAAATGATGCCAACCGAATGTACCAAGACCGATTGCACGGTATTTCTCGTTTGTAAGCTTTGCTTGAAGAACAGGAATAGTATTTAAATCAATCACATTGTCTAGCATTCTTACCTGGATAGGAATGAGTTTTTCTAAAACATCTTCTGTTACAGCCTTTGCAAGATTAATAGAGGAGAGGTTACATACGACAAAATCACCTGGTGTTTTAACAGTAATGATTTTTCCGTCCTCTGTAAATTGCTCTTCAACTGTTGTTGCGCTTTGATTCTGGGTGATTTCTGTACAAAGATTGCTGCAATAAATCATCCCTTGGTGTGAGTTAGCATTTTGTCTGTTTACTACATCGCGATAGAACATATATGGTGTACCAGCTTCTAATTGGCTAATCATAATTCGTTTCATGATTTCAATTGCTGGAATTTTTTCTTTAGATAGTTGGTCGTTATGAACACATTCCCAGTACTTTTGACGAAAGCTTCCAATTCCTTTTTCTTCATCGTAAAAATCTTCTATGCTGTAACCCATAACTTGACGAATTTCATGTGGGTCAAATAAATACCAATCAGCGCGAGCTTCAACCTGCTCCATGAAGACATCTGGAATGCAGACTCCTGTGAATAAGTCATGAGTACGCATACGTTCGTCGCCATTATTAAGCTTTGAATCTAGAAATGAGAAGATATCTTTGTGCCAAACATCTAAATAAACAGCGATTGCGCCTTTACGCTGTCCTAGTTGGTCTACGCTAACTGCTGTATTGTTAAGCTGTTTCATCCATGGAATTCTTAATTGTTACTCTCTAAAAAATTAGAGGGATAGGTCATTTCTGCCTATCTCTGCACATCGCTGTACAGAACAGACTATATCTTTATCCACTTTTCCTAATGTACGAAAGTGGATAGGTGGTTCGAATTATAAAATCTCTTTTATAACTACTTAGTCGTTGAACCTTCTACCTAGTAAATTAGGAAGCTTGGCTGCGGATTATCCGCACTCTCGGTTTTTTAGGGTTCGCCATGTCATTACTGCATGGTATCCTACCTTGAGATACTCGGAGTTTCCCGCAATTGACCACCTTTATTACTCGTAACTTACGCTACAAGAGGGCTACATTTAACCCCTGATGAAACACCTTTAAACCCTTTAATATCACTTCCACGGCTACGGATTTTCCCTAAATATGCGCCAATTCCACCGCCTGATTTTGATAGATTAGCAATATCCGTATTACTATCAAAAATTCCTTGTAAGCTATCATCAATCGTATCAATAAAACAACTAGATAATTGACCTATAGGCTTTCCAGCATTTGATAATGTTGGAGTAGCTACTGTCATATATAGATTACTCATTGCCCAATAGGCTTGCTTAACAAGTTCGAGGCGATTATCTTTCTTTTCTTCCGCCATAAGTGTCATTGCGATGATTAAGAACCGTTCTTGTGGAAGTTCAAATGTTTGCTTTGAAAAATCTCGTGTTAAGTAGCGGTCTGCTAATGTTCGAAGACCTATATAAGTAAATAACTTATCATTTTCCGGTTGGATAAATGTGCCAACTTGTTCAATTTCTTCTTTTGAATATAGATCAAGAAGTTTAGAGTGGTAAAGACCTTTTGAAACTAATGTCTCGATTAAATCATAGAAGCTACCATATTTTAGATTTTTGTCATATCTTCTGTTAACAGCTGATTCTTTGTAAAGCTTTGTTAAATAGATTTGAGCACAAAAAAATGTCCATTCAGGCTCTTGTTCATTAATATTAGATAGTCCTTCTAAAATAAGTAAATTTGTGAGTTGTTCAGACGTATACGAATCCCTTTGGAGAATGGTGCTATGGATCCTGTTTAGGTAATCGTCTAAATGTAGTGAAGGGAAATGTTGATGTATGTTGCGAATAAATGATGTAAGTTTGTTTTTGTCAAATGCTTCTTGATCATTTCTGCTATTAAAAATGATAGGTGTAGTTGTTGTATTCATAATAATTCCTCCATCTGTTCGTTTACTTGCTTGAGGCTAAGCGAATAAAACGATAGATAAGAAGAATAGGGCAGATAAATCAGTTAAAAAGCCCATTATTACTTACTATCGTTTCGTCTTCTCAGTCCCCGAAGAAATTGAAACTTTAGCAAGCTCTAGGTAGGTCTCCTGACTTGTGCTCGTCCTACTATGAGGCCTTCCCATACACGTTGGTGTACAGTGGCTATCTCAGTTCGTCACACTTACAGTTGCGGGGACAGTTCTGGATTTACACCAGATTCCCTTTTCAGCCTAATAGGCACCTATTACTTGCAAAGATACAATATATAGTTTTGGTGGTTGTGAATCTGTCAATATGTAGTTAAATGATTCTATTTACATGATAATGCACACATGCAAATTAATCAACCAATACTTTCTAATTGTCGAAATTTATCTAGATTAATAGAAATTTGTAAAGAGAAAGCAAAAAGGATCTGACTTGCAAGTGTCAGATCCTTTATTAAACATCAAATAAACTAAGCAATGGTTTTATTTTTACAATATAATCCAAAAAGGATCGAAAATAACGGTGATAGATACAAGAAGAATGCAAAAGGTAAAAATTCAATTACCGGAACACCAAGCGTTTGCGCAAAGAAGGCACCACTTACGCCCCAAGGGATCAGAGGATTAATTAAGGTACCCGCATCTTCAAGTGTACGTGACATGTATTTGCGTTCAAGATTCATTTTGTCATATAAGCCTTTAAAAGACTGACCGGGGATGAGAATGGATAAGTATTGTTCGCCTGTTAATAAATTCACCCCAAAAGAGGATGCAGCTGTTGAAAGAATGAGCTGACCTTTTGTTTTAACACGTTCAATCAAACCGATTAAGAGAGCTGGAATGATGTTTAATGCGTCTAGTAATCCACCGAAAGCAAAAGCAATCAGAATGAGTGAAATCGACCACATCATTGATTGTAAGCCACCACGATTCATCATGTTTACAACCTGCTCATTTTCGATTGTGAAGGATGTACCGTTTTGTAAAACATGAAGAAACTCTCCAAACGTCAATCCTTGTAATCCTACTGCTGTTATACCTGCTGTGATAATTCCAACGATTAATGCTGGTATGATTGGTACTTTTCGAATCGCTAATACGATAACCAATAGCGGTGATAGCAAAGTAAGACTACTTATTTGAACATGGTTTTCTATTATGTTCATCATGTGTGTCATTTCAGTAAGTGATGCTGAATGGATAGGTGTCATTCGGCCAAGTATGAAAAAGAGAATCGTTGTAATAAGAATGCTTGGAATGGTTGTTTTTGTCATATGTCTAATATGGGTGAAAAGTTCAACGGATGAGACCCCTGATGCAAAATTCGTTGTATCAGACATTGGGGACATCTTATCACCAAAGCAAGCACCGGAAATGATCGCACCAGCTACCCACGGGACAGGTAAGCCAATTGCAATTCCAGCGCCCATAAGAGCTACTCCAACAGTACTTACCGTAGTAAAGGAACTTCCGACAAGACTTGATATGACCATACAAGAAAATAAGGAAGTAATCAGTAAATAGCTTGGATTGATGATTGTTAGAGCATAAAACATAACTGTTGGTATTGTTCCGCTGCTCATCCATGCACCAATTAAGATCCCAATTAAAGCTAGGACTATAATCGGCTGTATTCCGCTCTGGATGCCTTTGATCATTCCGGTTTCTAACTCTTTCCATGGATAACGTTTTATCAACCCAAGAAAAGCCACAACAACCAAACAATTAAGTAAAGCAAAGTGTGGTTCTGTTTTAAATACAAATAAACTCGTAAAAATAATGGCTAATATAAGAAGTAAAATGAAAACTGCTTCTTTAAAGTAAAAAGTCCCTTTATTGCTATTCATATAATTGCTCCTTTAAAACTTAAACGCTTTTATGCTTTTTTGTACAAAAGTATTATATCAATCTAATAAATTATGTCAATTGTTTTAAAGGTATTCTGAATTTTCAAGCTAGTAGATTTTAAGTTAAAAGCTTTGTTTAAGGGGATAGTAAGAATGTGTTCATGGGATTTTTTTAGTAAATTTAACTGTACAATCATTTTATTGAAATACTTAGAGTGCGATTTACATAGAGGAAATAGAAAGACTATTATAAAAAAACGTTTGGATAGTGCATTGACACTGATAATCATTCTCTTTATAATGAAAACTATCATAAATGAAAATCATTATCAAAATAACTATTGGGGGATTTACTATGTCATTGAAGGTTAAGATTATGGGGGCTTTTGTTGTATCAGCGTTAGCATTATCAGCTTGTGGGAATACAGAAAGTACAAGCTCAGAAAGTGAACCAAAGAAGCAAGATGAGAATACTGAAGTAAAACAAGAAGAGACTAAAAGTTCTGAAGAAGAAAAAGTAGATTACGCTGCTGTATTTACAGAAGCAGTTGATGAACTGGCAAAGGCAAAAGAAGGCCAAGAGGTTGATTATGATAAAGTAATTGAATTATATACAACAAATCTTCAAGAACTTGTTCAAAAGCGTGATGAAGAAAATGGAGAGACAATTGATCAGCACATTACAACCGCTTTACAGGCTGGAAAAGACGGAACAATGGATAAAGTGGTAGTAAAACAAATGGTTGATAAATTGATGCAGAAGATTTTCTTTACAACCATGCGTCACGAATTTAATGAAGCAACCGAAAATTGGGATAACAAAGAACTTGTAAAAGAAGAAGTAGAAGAAGCAAAAGTGTTTTATGCAATTTTACAAAGTACTGTAGAAAAGCGTGATGCTGCTTATGGAACAACAATGGTTGATGCTATTGCTGGTGGATTCTCTGAAATAGATGCGGCTATCGAAAGCGATGACCAACTAGCATTTCAACTTGGTAAACAAGTAATTGATAAAACGCTAATGAAAACATTCTACTTTGCTACTGGTGCTGTTCCAAATGGATATGCGACAAAAGTAGCAAATGCTGCTAAAGAAAATAAAGAAGAAGCAGTTATTGAACAGTCAGAAGGCTGGGCATTCTATCAAGCTTTATATCCTTATATCGTGAAGCACTCAGAAGAAGAAGGGGAATATATACAATCACAATTTGATCTTCAAACAGATGTTTCTACATTAGATCCATCAGGGATAAATAAAGCTTTCATTCGTGGATTCTCAAATGTGGCTCTACATGAATACGAGGAAAGTGTTGAAACATGGGGAGAAGATAAATCAGTCATTACAGCATTAGAGGGAGCGTTATTTATCGACATAATTGGGGAAGATATTAAGACACTTTTAGGTGAAGAGCAATATTCTGCTTTAAAAGATAAAGCTCAAGCCTACTTGGAAGCAGCAAAAGCTCAGGAAAAAACAGAAGCTGATGCATTAATGGCTGACTTACAATCTACTCTAAATACAATCATTGAAAAAGCTAAATAATATTTTTATCAGAAAAAACCTTGTCAATCACAAGGTTTTTTCTCAGTATTAGTACGAGGTGAATTAGTTGAACATACTTGTGACTGGAGGAGCTGGCTTTATTGGTAGCCATCTCTCTAAAAGGTTACTACAAAATGAAAAGAACCTTACGATCATTGATAACTTGCATTCCTATTATGATGTCAGTATTAAGCAAAAACAGCTTGAAGAAATTGAAAAACAAGGTACATTTCAATTTTATCAAATAAATCTTTTGAATTATGAGGATACCTATGACATTTTTAAGAAAAATGAATTTGACGTTGTTGTACACTTAGCTGCACTTCCAGGTGTATCAAATTCCTTATTAAAACCTCTTGATTATATAGATTACGATATTAAAGCAACTGTAAATGTATTAAAGGCTGCGGGAGAAACAAAAGTAAAACACGTCATATTTGCTTCATCATCTTCTGTATATGGGAACAAAAAGAATTTCCCGTTAAAGGAATACATGGCTGATGGAAAAGTGGTATCACCTTATGCTGCTGCAAAATATGGAGCGGAATCCTTTTGCCATGCCTATAGTGGCCTTTATGGATTCAAAATGACTATTCTTCGTTTTTTCACTGTATATGGACCGTGGGGAAGACCAGATATGGCTATTACCAGCTTTATTTCTAAATTAAGACGTAATGAGGAAATTTCTGTATTTGGTGAAGAAACGGCAAGGGATTATACGTTTATTGAAGATATTGTTGATGGGATAACAGCTTCTCTCAATTATAAAGAAGGAAATGAAATTATTAATTTAGGGTCAGCAAATCCTATCCGAATGAGTGAATTATTAAATGAGTTAAGCTATTTTTTTCCTGAAATGAAGGTTAAGAAAGCGCCTTTTCGCAAGGGAGATGTTGACTCCACTTGGGCAGATATTTCAAAGGCACAGCGCTTACTGAAGTTTAACCCGAAAGTTTCTTTCAAAGAAGGGATCAAACAAACAGTTGAGTGGGCAGCTAGAAATGAAATTTAATAGGATACTAATAAAAGGAATTGGGTTTATTTATTTCATTTGCTTTGTTTATTTATCGTTTCATCATTTTGAATTAGAAAAAATAACCTATACTTTAATCTCCTTCGTTACAAATCCATTCCTGCTTTTATTGACAGCAGTATTTTATGCTACTTCCTTTTTGCTCAGAGCTTATAGTTGGAAGCTTTATTTGAAAGACAAGGCATCGATGCAAATTTATTTAAATGGTTTGTGGTATAGCCTATTTATTAATCATCTAGTACCGATAAAGGTAGGGGATCTTGTTCGTATCGGATTCTTAAAAACGAAACGACCTGATTTGGAACTTGAGGAGATTACACATTCGGTTGTTGTCATGCGTATTTTTGATCTTTTGACGGTTTTAGTCTTTTCGGGTATGGGTCTGATTACTATGACAAAATCTCTTGCAATAGATCTACCGATACTATGGGTGACTTTACTTTCTATCGTTTGTTTTTTGGCTGTATTTGTCGTGTTCAAATATAAGCCAGAGCGAGTCATGAAGCATGTAAAGATGTTTACCAATGCTTTAACGCGTCGTTATCTTTTTATTATAGTTCTTGCTATCATATTAAGTTGGGTTCTAGAGGCTTCTGTTGTTTATTTCATCACACATGTAACACAGCAGCAAGTATCATTTATACAATCTGTTTGGGTAAACAGTATGACAATCGGGGGACAAGTTTTTCAGTTTCTTCCTGGGGGGATAGCAACATACGAAACAACTATGGCATTTACTCTCACCCAGCTTAAGTTTAGTTGGGATGAGGCCTATCAAATTGCACTGATAAGTCATATTTTTAAATTTGTATTTTCTTATATTATGGGGGCTTATGTACTACTAAAAGATCCGATAAGTCTTAAACAAATACGTAGTTGGTTGTCAAAAAAAGAGGTGAAGACAGATTGAAAAAAGCATCAAAGTTTGAAAAAATCGCAGCTCGTTGTTGGAATTTATTAAATGAAGGAAAACCATTCACTCCGATCTTTGTTACCGGTACAATGCTTCTTTTCCATTTGGGACACTTAATGAACGCAACTGTCTGGCTGTCCTTATTTTTAAGTTTTTTATTGATTCTCCCTATATTAATTCTATATTTTTACTATGATTTCCCACTGTTTTTAAGAAATTACTTATGGATTCCTTTTGTAGCATTAGTCATGATTTGGGGAGATGTAAATTTAGTTCTTATTTCCTTCTCGTTAGGGTTATATTTCTTTTTTACTGTCTTTTTCTGGGGAACGATTTATTATCATTTGAGGATTGGAACGACATGGCTGAATTTTACTCGCTTTTGGAAGTTGGTATTAAAGAATAGTGATTCTACAAGTGGAAATGCTCAAGAACAGTTGCCTAAATTTTTACTTCTTTTAACATTATGGGAAATGCTCTACTCTCAAATTCATTCTGGTATTACTTTTAGTGAGCTTGAACTCTCTACATTAGCGCTCTTATATCTAGGGATTTTTGTATATGCTTTTATCCTTCATCATTATCTATTTGATTGGAAACCGAAAGTCATAGAGACTTTTACAAATAATACAGAAAGTCAAAGTAAGACCATAAGTGAGAAGGTAGTTGTCATTGTAATTGATGGAATGAGAAAGGAACGATTTGAAGAAGCAAATACACCATTTTTAAAAAATCTACGAAAAAATGGTACGGAGTATTCACAAATGGAAACTGTTTATCCAGCTCGTACCGTTGTTTGCTTTACCTCTATGTTCACTGGAACCTATCCATTTGAGCACGGTATTACGTCCAATATGGTATGGAAGCTTGGAATCAAAGTGGAAAGTATTTTTGATTCACTTCGGAAAATTGGGAAAAAAGGAAGATTGTTAGGAATTGCTCATTTGGTTGATTCAATGGGTGATGATGTAGAGACAGTTACTGCAGTCATGCACAATGATGTAGCTGATCATAATATCATGCAAAGAGCAAGATTAATCATGAAAGAGCAGGATCCTGACCTGTTAATCGTTCAATTAATAAGTACGGATCAAACAGGCCATAGCCGTGGTGTACTCTATGATGAATATATCCAAAAAATAGAAGAAGCGGATCAACATGTGAAGGAATTTGTTGAATGGCTAGAAGAACACGGGAAAATGAATAACACAACATTAATTGTATGTGCAGATCATGGACAAGCAGATGGAATAGGGGGGCATGGCCATCTTGATGAAGGAGAACGGTTTGTTCCATTTTTTATGCACGGCCCTAACATCGAAAATGAAAAACGAATTGATCAAAAACATAGTTTAGTCTCACTAGCTTCAACGATTGCTTATCTTTTGGGGGCTCCATTTCCTAGTCATAGTCGTGGACCAGTATTATTAGAGGCAATAAGAAAGGAAGACCAGCATGATTAAACAACGCGCAATTGTTTTTTTACCTGCACATAATGAAGAAGAATCTATTGGGGAAGTGATTAGTCGAGTACCCCGCTACTTTAATCCTACTATAGAAGTAAAGATTCTAGTCATTGACGATGGATCCACTGACTCTACTATTCAAGTAGCAAAAGAACACGGTGCGGATTATATCTATCAATTTCCTAAAAATATGGGACTAGGTGCTGCAGTACGTAAAGGATTAGAAGAAGCGGAGAGACATGGTGCTGACCTTGCAGTAATGATTGATGCCGATAATGAATATCCTGCCGAACAGATTCCTGATTTATTAGAGCCGATTTTAAGAGGAGAAGCAGATTATGTGATGGGTTCACGCTTCCTAGGAACAATAAATGGTATGAAGCTTCATCGTCGTTTAGGCAATTATTGCTTTACTTTTATACAGGCACTTTTACTACGTTGTTGGATTTATGATGGACAATCAGGAATGAGAGCTTTTAGTAAGCAAGCAATTGAGCATGCAGAAATTATTCATGATTATAACTATGCCCAAGTCATAACACTAAATCTAGTAAGAAAAGGGTTTAGAGTTAAGGAGATTCCGATTCATTATCATGTCCGAACAAAAGGTGATTCGTTTATTAAATTTAATGCGTATGTAAGTAGAGTTATTCCAGCCATTATTAAAGAAATGAAAAAGCCTGTGAAAAGGGTAGATATCGATTACCGCTCACATATAGTTAGCAAAGGGAATGAGAAGTGTTCTTGAATTAAACTTTTTGAAATTTTAGAAAACGAATTGACTTTGAATTTGATAATCATTATCATTGTTTTTAGGGAGGAAACGCATTTGAAAAAGTTTGTGTTCTTTTTACTATTACTATTGTTTCTAGGCCATTCGGTTATCGTGCCAAATGGGGTATATGCTTATTCTTATGGAGATCCAAATGAAGAAAAAGTAGCTGAAGCCTATAAAGAGATTCAAGCAAAACTTGCTGAAAATCCTGCAAATTATAAAGCTGCAAATCAAATATATGAAACTGTAAAAGAAGAAATCGATATGCATATGGGACCAGAACCGTCTAATGTGATCTTAGAGGATTTTGAAAAAGAAAATAAAGATGAGATTATAAGTGATATGCAAAAAATTCTTGTATTAAACATTTCGCGACGTATGGAAAATATTGAACAAAACATAGAGGAATATGATACAAGCAAAAAGTTACTTGCAAAAGCCTTTGCTACATATGAGGCGTTGTCACCTATTGTTGCAGAAAAAGATAAATCTCTAGATCAAAAAATAAAAGATCAATTTGATGAATCGTTAGTAGCCTTAGGTAATCCGGGTCTTTTTGGCGTAGGTAAAAAAGAAACGGACCCAAATGTATTTAAAGAAAATAAACAGTTAATTTTGAAAGAATTACAAGAACAGTTTGAACTTGGAAGCTTAGAAGTGGGACATTTTTCTGAAAATGCTAACGAAGATAATCAAGATGCTGGTGAAAGTCAGGATTGGACAGATTTAAGCAAAATAAAAAACTGGTTACCTCTTATTGTACTTGTTTTAGTTATTGCTGGTGTTGTTGTATATGCCGTTCGGAAAAGAAGATAGATTCCACTTGTAGAGGGGGAAGACTTTGTGGAAGTTCAAGCATTGCTGATTACGTTTCGTGAAGTGCTGGAGGCACTTTTAATTGTTGGAATTATTACAACTTATTTAAAGAGAACAAACAACCCAAAATATACGAAATTTGTATGGCTAGGAGCTGCTCTAGCTGTACTGGCTAGCATAGGTGTTGCCATGCTATTCCAAGTTGTATTTACTGGATTTGCAGCAATGGGAAGTGAAATGTATTTAAAGATAAGTATTATATTCATATCAGCAATCTTACTTACCCAAATGGTATTTTGGATGGCAGAACATAGTAAGGATATGAAAAGAACAATGGAAGGGAAAATGAACACATTTATCTCAACAGGAAATGTTGTTGGGATGGTCATCCATTCATTCTTGGTTGTTTTACGTGAAGGTGTTGAAACAGTGTTCTTCTTTGCTGCGATTACTGGAGGAAATATTGGTGCTGCTATGCAGGGCTGGGGAGCAATTTCAGGACTTGTCATTGCAGCTGTTGTTAGCTACTTCTTCTTCAAAGGTACAATGCGTGTTCCATTAAAAACATTTTTTAGAATAACAGGAGCTTTCATTATCTTAATTGCTGCTGGATTAATTGTTCAAGGTATTTCTATGCTACAAGATATAAAAATAATAGGTAGTGTGATGCCACATGTATACAATATAACATGGCTTTTACCGGAGCATCCGATTGATTATCAGCACTATTTAAGAGATTATGGGAATGCACCGCTTCTATCTGGTGATGTCGGGATCTTTTTAAAGGCCTTATTTGGTTATTCATCAATGCCTTCGATCGAGGAAATATTGGCTTATATCGGTTATTTTGTTGTTATCTATTTAATAATAACAAGTAAGTATGGAAAAAATGATAAAAAAGTCAAACAAGAAAATGAAAAAGACATTAATTCATATGCGAGTACAAGACAATAAGTCTTGTGCTTTTTCAATTATAGAAAATGGAGATTATATGAGTACTTTAAAAAATAACATTTTCATCTATATTATTTGCAGTATATGTTTACTCTCTCTTATCGTAATGTACGTTAATATGTTCCGGTTTGCTAGTCCATATGCAGGAACATGGGATTCAGTCGATTTTGCTTTAGCGTTATCTCGATATGACCTTTTAGCCATGCAACCACACTTCCCTGGTTACCCTTACTTTATTTTAGGTGGTATGTTTACCCATCAATTTATAGATAATCCTGCAAAAGCATTGGCAGTTTTTAATATTTTACTCATGTTAACTGTTATTGTTCCAGTTTATCTAATCTGCCGAAGAAATTGCTCTAAAATAGATGCTATGTTACTAGTAACCGTTATTATGACAGCTAGCTATGTGGTGGTATTTGTGACTCAGCCAATGTCTGAAGGGGCAGCACTTGCTATTTTATGTTGGTATTATTGGAGTTTGCAAAAGGCTGCAGAATCTAACAAGGTAACATACAAAGTCTTGCCTTTATTGATCTTTAGTATTCTAACAGGTATTCGTTTGTCATACCTGCCATTTGGAATTGGCATACTATTTTTATGGTTGAGGGATTGGAGACAATCTACTTGTGTGAATCGACATGTCAGATTACTATTTTATATCACTTTAGCTACCTTTTTTCAGCTAATCTGGGTCATCGGAGTAGCATGGACTGAGGGTGGAATTGTCACTTTTCTAAAGCTTGCATTTTCATTTGTTATCGGACATTTTACTGAATGGGGAGGGACCGCTACAAGTGATATAAATATTCCGTTTTATGAGAGAATGTATCTTTTGGTTTTTGAAAATCTGATATGGACAGGCATTAGCGCAACATCCATTATACTCGTCATTCTATATTCTTCACTTATTGTACTTTTTATAATAAATAGAGGATTTCAAAAAAATAACTTACACCCTTGGGTACGCTATATGGGAATTGTTTATTTTATATGGGTGTTATTCGCTCAAAATATAGACAAACCAAGGCATATTTTACCAATTGTTATTGTTGCTTTATTGGTACTATTTATTCCATTAACGAAAGTTAAGTACATAAATTTCATATACTTGATCATTGCTTTCATTACAATTGCTCAAACTTACACTGGAACACTGCTAATAAAAGAACAATATGAACAGCCACCTGCTACATACCAACTAGCTAATTTTTTAGAACAGAAAAGTAAAACAGAACCATTTGTTATTTATACTTGGGAGGAAGCCAGAATAATGGATTATTTTCAAGCTACCTATTCCTATAAAGAAATTTACACCTATGATTATTTCCTACAGGATAAGTTGTTGTATCGGGATAAAACAACTTATGTTACGGATCATGTATTAAAAGGGTTTGAGGCACAAGGAATAAAAATAAAATACAAGGTTAAAAAAGTAGCTGAATTTAAATCAAACAAGCTATTTGATCCAGTATACGGGGAAATTGTTTTATATGAATTTATTAATAGTTAGAAGCATTAAAAGCAGTGAGAATAATATTCACTGCTTTTAATGCTTCTATAATTTCATTTATCCTATACTGGTATTCAAATAAGAACAGCTTTTCTATTAATACCGGTCTTACTTAAAAATAATTACATTGTTTTAGCCATAACTTTTAAGCTATCAGATGTTTCAGCAATTTGAGTTATTGATTTCGATACATCATTTATAACATTTGTAAAGTTCATCAAATCAATTTTAGCTTGTTCGCTTTGCTGTTTGTTGCTATTCATGATTTCTAAAATAGTATCGAAGAACGAGTTCATATCATTCATTTGTGTTGTGCCCTTCGATGTGAGTTCTGCAACATTGTTAATAGAGTTAGACATGCTATCAATTTGTGTATGAATAGTAGTAATTAAGCTTGAAACACCTTGAACCGAATTTTTTGTCTCTTCAGCTAGTTTACGAACTTCACTTGCTACAACGGCAAAGCCTTTTCCGTATTCACCAGCTCGTGCTGATTCGATTGCAGCGTTTAGCGCTAATAAGTTTGTTTGTTCTGCAATAGAAGTAACGATGGAGACAACATGATTAATTTTCTCTGAGGTTTGTTCCAACGATTTCATTTGTTTTAGGATTTCTACAGTACTTGTTTCAATAAAGGTCATTAATTCATTTTGTTTTTCTAAATCTTTTTTTCCATTATGTGCTTGCTCTTCAGCTGTAGATGCTTCTTCCAAGCGACCAATTGAGTAAGAGGCAATTTCTTTCGACTGAGCAAGTATTTCTTGAATAAAGGCATTTGTTTCTTCACTCGCGTCAGCTAATTGTGTTGCTACTTGATGTACTTCAGTACGAATTTGTTGTTTTTTAAGCTCAATTTCAGCTCGTACGGCTGCATATTCATTGTTATATGCTTCTAACACAATTTGCTGTTCCAAATTAAAGAGCTTAGATAAGCTTTGAACGGTTTCAAGCATGTCTTGCTTTGTTGTGATATGTGGCTCAATTGTATTGATGGCTGAAGTGAAAAGCTGCTGAAAAGCCGCCATATACCATTTTGCTTCAAGGCCAATTTTTACATGAATGTGGGCAATTTTCCTAATACTGCTTACATCTTCATGAGTAAAACGTCCATTAAACATAGTTAAAATATGTTTTTTAAGTGTTGTTTTTAATCGATCAACTGAACTATACGCATTTATGATATCAATAAGTGCTTTTTCCGTTTCAAAGGAAGAAAAAAACGCATGAACAACTTCGTCAATGTTTGCTTCAATATATGGTTGAAGTTTTAGGGAAAGGAGTAAGTCATTTGTTGTAAGCCCAATCAATTTTATTTGCTTTTGTAGTGCTGGCTCATCAATGTTTAATACAACATCCTTTAAAAGCTCATGATCTTTCTGACTATTTAGTATAGATGTTGTTTTTTTATCTTTTTTAAAAGAAAGGATGCCCATGAATATTCCCCTTTATTAGTTTTCGAATAAATGTCTCTACTAGGTATATCGACGGTACTTGTCAAATATTAAGATATCAAGTTAAAAACTGAAAAATAAATAAGAAGGGGATGTATTAGGCAATTAAATTTTCACTTTCATTGCGGACTGTAATACTTGCTCACGCTTTTTAAAAGCTGTTGACGAACAAATATCTTCTAGATCGTTTAATTTCAGCTGTGGATATGGACCATCGATAATTATATCCAAGACCTGTCCATTTTTGACTGTTAATAAATAGGTGATTAAAGACGGGAAATTAGCAGCATCAATCACGTTTTTGCTTTTAGTAAGTAAATAAATTTTTCCTGCATATGATTTAGTTAATTGATTTATTTTTAATACTTGATTAATTCTTAATTGCTTCGCCAAACGTATGTTTAAAGTCATTAATTTAATCATCTTTTTACCTCCAAAGAACAAGTGTTCATAAATTTGTATTTTGTTGATTACATACCTCGATTCGATGAGATGAAAACTCAATGAAGTGAAAATGGTTAAATAGTCCCTTGGTAAAGACACGGTCTTTTAAAGGCTGTTTTCATAAAGATTGTTGTTTTTCGTATAATGTACTTTTTTACTTATTTAGTAATGCGTCGTGCTCTTTTCCATAAATCACTTTAAAATTTTCACTAAATAATGATTGAAGTCCCACTGAAAAAATCCTAATGCCGATTTTTTCTAAGTATTAGAACAACAAACTTTTAGAAAAGAGCCTTTTTAAAAAAGCATTCATCTTTTCTCTAAAAAAAGATATAGTAAAAGTAGTGAAAGAGAAAGGAAGTTGAAGATGGAAAAAGTAAAATACATTAGTATGATTACTGCAGTCTTCACTCAGATTACCGGTATTATCTTTTTGTTTATAAACATAACAATAGCTATTGGATTATTTTTTGTTTATTTCTTATCATTACTTGTGTTGCTTGTTGTGTTTATAAAATCTAGAATTGATGAGAAAAAGGAGGATGATAAAAATGATTATCGTGACTACTGAATCAGTACCAGGTAAAGTAACTAAGGAATACAAAGGGTTTGTAAGAGGAAGTACAGTTCAATCGAAACATATTGGTAGAGATCTTATGGCAGGATTAAAAACGATTGTTGGCGGAGAGATAAAAGAATATACGGAAATGATGGAAGAGGCTAGACAAAAGGCAATTGGAAGAATGGTTGAAGATGCGCAGGCAAAAGGTGCAAACGCGATAGTATGCATGAGATTGGAGTCTTCAGCTGTTATGCAAAATGCATCTGAGATAATCGCTTATGGAACGGCTGTCAAGATTGAAGAGTAAGTGATACATATACATTATTTCATAACGCATGAAGAAGGTCAGGATTAAATGATGCCTTTCTCTTTTAGGTGTCTGCATAGGTAAAAAATATAAGAAGAGAGAAGCAGTGGATTAAATTGTAAAATCTTACTGCTTTTTGTTTATTTGTGGTCTGAGCGAATTTCTCTTAATGAACTGACCTTATGTAAAGATTGAAAATACTATCTGACAGACAATAGTAAAGGATTAGTTATATAATATATTTAGTTAACTAAGTATATTACTTGTTCGAGGAAGGAAGTTTTTATGGAAACAAATAGTAAACATGACATGGGAACATTAAGTAGTGGCAAAGTGTTGTGGCAATTAACTCGTCCCCACACTCTAACGGCATCTTTTGTTCCAGTATTGATTGGGACAGTATTAGGAATGTTTTATGTAGACATTAATATTTTACTTTTTATAGCAATGCTTTTTGCTTGTTTATGGATTCAAATTGCTACCAATCTGTTTAATGAATATTATGATTTTAAACGAGGTTTAGACACTGAAGATTCTGTAGGAATTGGTGGGGCTATTGTACGCCACGGTATGAAACCAAAGACAGTATTAAGGTTGGCTTTGGGCTCATATAGTATTGCCATTTTAATCGGTGTGTATATATGTATAAGTAGTAGCTGGTGGTTGGCCTTAATTGGTCTATTAGGTATGGCAATAGGATATTTATATACTGGTGGCCCAATACCTATTGCTTATACACCTTTTGGAGAACTTTTTGCAGGATTGTGTATGGGTTCAGCATTTATATTAATTTCCTTTTATATTCAAACAGGGACTTTAAATGTCCAAAGCATTCTTTTATCCGTTCCAATTGGAGTTTTGGTAGGAGCTATTAATTTATCCAATAATATTAGAGATATTGAAGAAGACACGATTGGTGGACGGAACACACTAGCTATACTAATCGGGAGAAAAAAAGCAGTTTATTTATTAGGAACATTGTTTTTAATTTCATATGTTTGGATTATTGGACTCGTTATCATTGGTTTTGTGAGCCCATGGCTCTTACTTGTTTTTCTGAGCATTCCAAAACCGATTCAGGCATTGAAAGGCTTTTTTAGTGGTGTGAAATCTCCCATTCAAATGATTTTAGCTATGAAAGCTACTGCTCAAACAAATACCGTGTTTGGGATACTCCTATCAATTGGATTATGTATTAGTTACGTTATTTAATAGTTGTTTAAAATCATCTACAACTAAATGGGTGGCAATCTAGTTGAAGATAGAAGCAAACAAAAATTCACCATACCTTATACCTAGGTATGGTTTTTTTAGAAAGGCTCTGTTAAACTTGGTTGTTGATTTCCGCTGCAGGCGTTCGCTTTCCGCGGGCGGTCCGGGAGCCTCCTCGGTGCTTTGCACCTGTGGGGTCTCCCTTGGACTCGCACTCCCGCAGGAGTCTCACGTATCCGTGTTCCAATCAACAAAGTGCCAAAATCAACAGTAAGTCCTAACAGAGCCTTTAGAAAAGAAATATTTGTTTTGAATGAATGAAATAAGAAAAGAAAGGAATCTTATTAGAGGGTGTTATAAATATGCGGTAATGGAAAAAGCTGACATTGTTTTGTCAGCAATAAAATAAACATACGTTTAAAGGGAAATGTATTATAGCTTTTTCTTTGATTGCTCCCAATAATACATTTGAGGAAAACGTATATGAACAACATATTCATGGAATAAGGTATAGCCTACAAAACCAACGAGCTTCCAATCAAACATAAATATCACTCCTTATATTGTTTGAAACGAACATGATTTCTAAACACCGCTATAAAGAGATGAAAGTAGAAGATTATCTATTTTTACGTTGTCAACGCTAAACACATGTACGTTTTTATAATATATGGTCGGATAGACTTGTTTGATACATATGAAATTGCTTAGATTGAATGCTGTTGACACCTAGTTTTCAAGTCTAGCTCCATCGGCCTATAGCCTCGAAGCACAGAACCTGCAGTGTTAGGCATAGCAATTAACGATTAACGTCGCGTTTTTGATTGTCTCGAGGGAAAAAACAAAACCCTTTTTTCCTAGGTCATAAGTTACTCCGTAATTAAAGGTAGCTTCTTATGCCTGTCGGTCTGTTCAAGGCGCTTGCGCTTTTCTAAATAGCAAAGAGGCTGACACAAAGTGCCAGCCCTTTCTAGCCAATGTATTCAATTGTTATTGTTGAGAAAAACCGCCCATAGATTGTTGAGCCATTGATACTAAACGTTTTGTGATTTCTCCACCAACAGAACCGTTAGCGCGAGAAGTAGTTTCTCCACCTAAGTTTACACCAAATTCAGAAGCGATTTCATATTTCATTTGATCAATCGCTTGAGCTGCACCTGGTACTACTAGTTGGTTAGACGAATTGCTGTTTGAACTGTTTTGTGCCATCTGTCATTCATCTCCTCATAATAGTTTATTGGTTGGGTTAGTTGGATTTGCACCAAACTTATGACTACCATTTTAGGTTTCATAGCCTACTTAGGCGTAACCCATTCATTAAAGTTTGTTGGTTGAGCATGCGATGTTTCATCGTTGTTACTAAATATTATGGATGATTCTTTCGTTTATATGCACTTTTAAAATGGTAATTTTTACTAGTTTTTTTACTTTGTTACATAAAAGAAATTATGTTGAGAGATTCTAGAAATATGAAGTAATTAAAGGGGATGGAGCGATGGATTTATGTCCTTTATGTAATGGACTAGAAACGCAAATCATACAATGTCCTAATTGCCAAACCATAATGGAGGATAAAGGGAAGATCACTGATTATCTTGATGACTATAGTGCATATATGGATATTGATATGATGAAGCTTTTTGACGGTAATATCGAATCATTAGAAGGTCATCAGTGCATGCATTACTACTTTTGTCCAACTTGCGAGCATCAAGAAACAAATGCAATTAAAGAGTGACTCTGTTTCATATTATCTATATCTTTTAAAAAAAGCAAAAGCCCCTCGTTCATTAAGAACGAGGGGCTTCGCTTTAGTCTATTATTTTTCACCAGCAGGGCGAATTCTTTGATCTGATTCTACATCGAAGAAATGAGCTTTATTCATGTCTAAAGCTAATTCAAGTGATTGACCAGGTTTTACGTCTGTACGAGAGTCAACACGTGCTACGAATGTTTGACCATCAATTTCAGAGTAAAGCATTGTTTCTGCACCCATTAACTCAGCAACTTCAATTTTCGCAGTGATTTTTGTACCTTGAGAAGCTTCGATGAATACAGGCTCATCATGGATTTCTTCAGGACGAACACCTAAAAGAATATCTTTGTTTACATAGCCTTGCTCACGTAGGTATTTCATTTTACCTTCAGGAACAGTTACAGAAGTTGTACCAAATGTAAATTTACCATCTGTAAGCTTACCTTTGAAGAAGTTCATTGCAGGTGATCCAATGAATCCGCCAACGAATGCATTTTCAGGCTTGTCATATACTTCTTTAGGAGATCCAACTTGTTGGATAATACCGTCTTTAAGTACAACTAGACGAGTTGCCATTGTCATCGCTTCTGTTTGGTCATGTGTAACATAAATTGTTGTTGTTTGTAAGCGTTGGTGTAATTTTGTGATTTCAGCACGCATTTGTACACGAAGCTTAGCGTCAAGGTTTGATAAAGGCTCATCCATTAAGAATACTTTTGCATCACGAACGATAGCACGTCCTAATGCAACACGCTGACGTTGACCACCAGATAATGCTTTTGGTTTACGTTGTAAGTATTGCTCAAGACCAAGGATTTTAGCTGCATTTGTTACACGACGCTCAATTTCGTCTTTTGGTAATTTACGAAGCTTTAATCCGAATGCCATGTTATCATATACGTTCATATGTGGGTAAAGAGCGTAGTTTTGGAATACCATCGCGATGTCACGATCTTTAGGTGCAACGTCGTTCATACGTTTTCCATCGATGAAGAAATCTCCTTTAGAAATTTCTTCTAATCCTGCTACCATACGAAGTGTAGTAGATTTACCACAACCAGATGGACCAACGAATACGATAAATTCTTTATCTTGGATGTGAAGATTAAAATCTTCTACAGCCGTAACTTTATTGTCATAAATTTTATAAATATTATCTAGTTTTAACTCTGCCATTTTTAATTCCTCCTCATTTTTGAAAGCGTTTTATCTTGATTTAATTGTAAGGGATTTCAATGGGTAAAGTAAACGTACAAGTTGCACGAAAAAAGATAGGCTCCTTTTGTGCAACTTGTAAACGCTATCCTAGTTTTCATGACGAACAAGAATGATCGCAAGGAACACAAATGCTGCATTAGAAAACGTACGGATGTCCAAACCTGTTTTTTCTAGTAGTTTTTCTAATCGATATTGCAGGCTATTACGATGAATGAATAGTGTTTTAGCAGTCGATGAAGCATTTAAATTTGATTGTAAAAAAGCCTCGATTGTTTGATGAAGCTCTTTGTCCTCAATTGCTTCTATTAATTGATTAGAAAGAATATCTTTTTTGATACTAGAAGGCGCCTTCATGATAAGTAAAGGCAATGCCTCATAGAAAGTTAATGCTTTTTCTCGATTAGAGGAACGGTGCAAAGTTTGGAAGCAGCTTTGCTCTAAGGAAAATTTGTTTTTTAAGTTATCATCATTTTTTTGTAGCTGACCAATATAAAGATATGGCTCAACATAAAAATCAGTTGTTAACGTATCGCTTACTTGTCTTAATGATTCAATTTCAAGAGTGATCGATGGTTTTTCCTCAATAATGATACCGTGAGAAAAACTCAACCAAATGACAAGATCTGAATTAATAATTCCTTGAATAGCTTCCTCAAAGTTTTGTTTATCATCAATCGTTTGTTTTAAATAAAAATAGTAGAAACGAAGTGTTAATTGTTCAGATGGTAGAGGGGATTGAATATTTTTATGTTCTGAAAATAGGTAATCATACCATTTACGTTGGATTACTGTAAAGTTATCTTCATTCTTCATTGAAACTGGTTGAAATAGTGAAGAGAGAAGTTCTCTTTCCTTTTCAGCTATCGCAGATTTAAGAATACCAAAGGTTTGTCCAGACTCAGTTTGATACCACTCAAACCTTGAATCATTTGGATTATATATAGTGGTCATTGCTTCTTTGAAATGTTGCATTAGATTTTCTAACATTGAGATGCTCCTTTAATGCATTGATTCTTTCTTTCATTATAGAAAAGAAATGCATTACATGAAAGTCTATGTGGTTTTATTTCTCTGTCATGTCAGGGGGATGAAGGGAAGATGCGAGTTGAAAGGCAATCAGAGTAAAGGTAGGGTGAAAATAAAAGACTGCAATGTAAATTGTAGTCTTATTTTTAGGCTCTTTTCTAAAAGTTTGTTGCTTTAGACTTATAAAAATCGGCTTTTGGATTTTTATCGTAGAAACTATAAGCAATTTCAAGAGAGTACAACTTAGTAAATAAGCGAAAAGAGCACGAAGATAGGCAATATCCGTAAAGTATAGTTATTTACGAAAAGCAACAATCTATGCGAAAACAGCCTATTTTTAAAAAGGAAAGTATAAGGTTTTTGTACTTAGTTTTGGTATTTAGCTCCAGGGCCTAAGGCCTTAGATCGCACAGGACGTGCAAGTGCAGTCAAGAGATGAGGACATCGCGGTATTAACTGCCTCTATGGACTAGCCACTCATGAATTGAAGGCGAAGAACTCCTTCTATTCATGAGCGTCTTATTTACCAGAGGCGCTTCCGCTTTTCAATGTGGTGGTTCTTCTTTTACAAGATCTTTTGCTTCTTCAATATTTGTTGTGTCTTCTCTCATATGAACAGAGCCGCCTGATAAGCCTTCATTAATCATGCGGTCTATATCTAAATAAGCTTCGTCTTTCCCTTCATAATTGAGATCTTGTTTTACTGCTTCATCTTTTTCCTTCATTGTTTAAAACCTCCTCATACACGTTAGTTTGTGCTTGAGGTACTTCTATCATTCATTGTTATTCGTATACATGAAAAAGCATTAATTCATGAATTTGGGAATGAATGTCTGTTTCATTTTCCGTTGGAGGTGTCACAGATCCCCATTCAATTTGTCCATTTTTATGGTATATGCCGTCATAATGAGTTCCTCTGAAGTAAAAGGAAATTCGCCATCCAGGTAAGTTTGCTTGTTTAAATAATGATTTGTATTGAAAATGTGTTATCAACCTTATCTCTCCTTTCCTATTATACGAGACGGTTATGTTGTACTAACATCACCATTTAAAATGAAGGAAAAACGAAAGTACTGTTAAAAGCCCTACTCCAATATGGCGGTATGAACGGTACAAGTTCTATAAAAATTTATTGAACAATACTAAATCTAATTTCCGTCTCCATTTCCTTCATAGGAATAATACGGCGAAAAGATGAAAACTCCTTCTACCTATTTTTGGTAGTATTCGCTAAATCCCTAAACATTCCAACTAATTGCGTTACACGTTTTTTCTGGATATCAGGTTCATCAAATATCATTGGCTTTGAATTAACTTCAAAAATGTATGGATTTCCATCGGGTGTTAAACCAATATCCATTGAAAATTCTCCGAGAAAACCGTAGCTTTTTGTTAACTCATCACCAACTGTTTCGGCTAACCAGTTTAACTGCTGGTCAGAATATTTATGCTTAATACGTTGAAAAGAAACAATATCTCCACCATTAGGAACATGTGTGATGATCGAGTTTTCGGCAGCTTTTCGAACACCGATTCCGGAAATTTTATGGGATCCCTTGTCATATAAGCAGAGGATTCTTAAATCATATTTGCAGTCGTCGATTTTGTCCGTTTGGATGTCCATTTGAAGGAGGTATGGACATTCCTTTAAAAGCTTACCTACATAATGCACAAAATCAGAATGGAAATATTTAATCCTGTTATTTTTTCTATGAATGTAATAGTACAGTCCATCGAATGATAGTTTATAAATTCCTTTTCCTTTATGACCATTTACTGGCTTAACATATAGTGAATGATAGGTGTTTAGTTTAGACAGTAAATCATTCATATTTGTATAAACCCACGTTTTAGGTAAATAAGGTAATAGTTGATTTGACTTGGAGAGAGTCTGATAGATATCCCATTTATCAAAAAAACTCGGATTAAAGAAGGGCTTATTTCTTTGTTTATAAAAATCATAAAGTGTTAGGAATGGATTGGTTTTTTCTTCATTTCGAGAAGAAACTTTATTATAGATGATGTCAGGAAAAGGGAAGGAGATCTTCCCCCATTTTTCATGCGTTTCATATAAGATATATCCTGAAACATAGTTTTCATTGACACCTTCTGTTGTAAAAATAAAGGACAAGCCGCCAATCCTAATAAGTTCTTTTTGGATAGACTTAAAAACGGAAAGATCTCCGCGAAAAGAATCTTCTATTTTACCTTTACTCGTAAGAATCCCAACAAGGGGGAAGTAATTAAACTTCCTCATGTATCAAATCCTCAGGATTAAAAATCGCTTTCTTTGATAAAAATAAACCATATTCAAGAGAAGCCTTGCGTGAAAGGATATCTGCATCCTTAAGTTCTGGATGACAAAAAATCGATCTTCCAGGCTTCGAGTTTGCTTCGAACATCCAGATTTCTCCGTTTTGGTCAATTCCTAAGTCAAAACCAATCTCACCGATAAACCCTTGGATTTTGGCGTCAATACTTTTGCTTAAGATAATCGCTGCCTCTGTTAGGTCATGAAAAGCTTTAACTCTTTCCTGTGGATCATCATAAATTTCTTCGAGTGTTTTTACAACACCACCATTATTTAAATGGGTGGTTACACTTCCTTTTCCTGCTACTTTTGCTGCAAGAGCGGTTACCTTCCAAACTCCATATTCGTCTTTATTTGTATGAACTCTAAAATCAATCGGCTTACCATCTAAACGAATTAGCTTAATGCCTTGTTGGGCTAAATATCTAGAGAGAAGCTTGTCTTTAAAGGATGCCTTTAAGAAATGTTCAATCGAAGGATATTTTCTTAATCGATTGATTTCCTTTTCATCTCGATATCTAGAATAGTATTGATTATCCTCACGTGAATACATGAGCTGATAGACACCTAGACCTAAGCTACCATTTGCAGGTTTTAAATAGATGCTTTGGTAGGAAGAAAGCATTTCTTCCATTTGGCTAATAGTAGGAGTGTGGGAAGTAGCTGGCAAATACTTTGCTGCTTGAGTGTTTTGAATAAGAAGCTTATGAATGGACCATTTATTAAAGAAGCCAGGATTATACCATGGAATAGCGTATTCATCTGTTAAACGCTTTTTAACGAGTCTAAGTGCTTGATGATTTTCAATGCGCCGATTTGGTAAGCGATCGTATACAGCATTTGGAAACGGGAATTTCACCTGTTTCCAGCCGTTTTTACCATAAATATAGCCAGCTATTGTGCCTTCCTCCCAATTAATATGGTGAGCACCAAACACGAATGTATAAAGTCCAATTGACTGATCAATTGATAAAAATTTAGCGAAAAATATAGACCGCTCACCAATAGGGCGGAGAATGGATTCTGTAAATCCAGCTGTGAAAATACCAATTAAGGGACCTAAGTGTAATGTACCATCATGGAACAGGAGATGTGTTTTTCCATCGATAGGAAGCATTAATTGATTTGACATTTCTTGAGGTATTCGTATGCAATTCTCAAGTTCTTCATTATATTTAACCTCACATGGAAGCAAAAAAGTTCCGAATGATATTGTATCGATAAGTCCGAATTTCATAGTAGAAATCGGTAAGTGAATTCTAGGATCTGATAAGTTTGTCGGTAGAATGGAATAAAGTTTACTCATTTATTTCGACTCCTTTTTGGCGGACTTGTTTTACTGTCTAGCTCTAGCGCCGATGCCTCGAAGCACAGGAAGTGCAAGTGCAGTCAGTGCGACAGGGCGTCGCGTTTTTGACTGCCTCTATGGTCTAAGCCACTCATGAATTGAAGGTAAAGAACACCTTCTATTCATGAGTGACTTATTTGCCCGAGGCTGAGCAAGGCGCTTCCGCTTTTCTAACTAAATAATGGCAATAAGCTAATGGGGCTTTAAAGAGTTGTTCTGCTGCTTTAGGATTTGTTTCAGTAAGTGTTTTCCTACCTGGTTTAGAATTCATATCTAAGATCCATACTGAACCATCTTTTGCATAGCCAATATCAACGCCGATTTCAAATAGTCGGCCACATTTTTCTTCTAGTAAGGTTGGTAAATGATCAATAAGCGTACAAAGCTCATCCTCTAATAATACTTTTTGCGATGATGTTAGGGTGGAGGACCAGTCTTCGTATGTTAATGTTTCACCACCGCTGTGTAAGTTGGAGAGGAACGACCCGTAATAGCCCTTACGAACACCTTTCCCAACTAAGTGCCAGCTTCCGTTTTCATCTTTTTGAAGGAATAACCGAATATCAAATGGATAACCGTGAGTGTCTAGTAGTGGAAGTAGTGGCTGAAGGAGGTAGGATTGCTGTTGTAAAAGTTTTTCACACCAATCCGAAAATTCCTTTAGTGAAAGAAAACCTTTTGTTTTTTTATCTGGACCCTTATGGTAGGTAATCGTAATAGATTGAGAGGTGTGTTTAACTGCGATAATCCCGGCTCCTCTCGAACCACTAACTGGTTTTAATAAACAAGTAGATTCTACCTTCAATTGGCGAAGAATTTGAGTCGGATCTCGCACAAGTTCTGTGTTAGGAAGATAGCAGCTAATAACAGGATCGCTCTGTAAAGAGGTATAGATTTTCCATTTGTTTGGTAAGCCAAATCCTAAAAATGTTGTTTGAGGATTTTTCTTAAGCCATTCAACAATCGGTTTGCTTTTTTGAGTTACTTGTTTTCGATGATAAAAGCATCTATCATAAATATAAGAAGGGATAGGAAACGAATCACTTTTCCAAATCTGAGATTGATGGTCAAATTTCTCTCCTTGAATCATTAATGAAGAAGGATCAATTGACATAGGCTCAAATCTAACGCATTGAATGTTAAATTGTGAACTAAGTTTTGCAAGCTCAGTAGCGTATCCATTCTCATGATTTTTATTAACAATTAAAAAACCTAATGTTACTGGTTCCAATATTGTCACTCCATTCTTTAGTAATACACAATCTACTACTCATCAAACTTGGATAAAAATATACAATAATGTATGACAGCACGTGCAGATGGCCGAATTTTATTCTTCTTCAGAGCATTCTCTGATTTGGATGGCTTCGTATTTACCTCAATGATCCATGGATGACCATCTTGATCTAATGCGAGGTCAATCCCAAACTCACCAAATTCTCCACCAGCATGAAGACAAATAACATTTACAATTTCAAGCGAAAGCTCAGCTAATAGCTTTCGTAGATGAAGACCATCGCTTTCACCATAAAGCTCATATAAAACATCTTTTATTTGGAACAGCTCGCCACCCCGTGCCAAATTCGCGACAAACTGGTTATCGGTTGACACTCTAGCTACTGCTGAGGAAACCTTCCATTGATGAAAATCTTTTTTATGGCATAAGAACCGAAAATCAAGTGTGCGACTTTTAAAGCTTTGTAGATGAATCGTTTCTTGCAGCAAAAATCCTTCTCTTTTTAACCGAGGATAGAGTGCGGAAAACAGTTGTTGAAAGCTATCATATTCTTTTTTGATCTCACCAGAGAAAGTCGTAAAATCAAGAAGATAAGTTCCCTCTTCTTTTTCTATGACTCTAAAAATCCGCCTCCCTTGACTACCATTAATTGGTTTTATGAAGAGATCTTTTGTATCTTTGAGCATATTCTCAAGATTGGCTTTTGATTCTAATAACTGACTTTTAGGTAAATAGGGCATAAGATGTTCACTGGCAGATAAAATCTGGTGAACCTCCCATTTATTTAAAAAACGATCATTAAAATAAGGAGCTTTATTTTCTATAAAATCAGTCGTAACGTGTAAAAAATGTTTAGAGTGTTCTAGTTTTCTTGAATGAATACGGTTATGGACTACATCTGGATACGGAACGACAGCTTCATTCCATTCATTTTGATTAAAGTAATATCCCTTTATTTGATCTTTGTTGTAAGTTGATAAAGAGAAAATATAAAAGAATAGTCCGTTTGAATCACAGAATGTAGCAAGCTCCTTACAAAATTCATGAATTGAACCAAATCTTATCCCTTTTTCTGTTTCTTTTATTTCGGTTAATAGACCGATAACAGGCCCAAGTTGAAGCTGATTATGATCTATTAACTTTCCTTGAAGTGACAATGAGTGAGCAGGTAGATTAAGGTCATTAAGGATTTGATCACTAAGAGACAAACTTAGACGATCCTCTCTAATAATTACGATTGGACAGGTCACAGTATGCATTCCACAGCCAATTTTTAATGAATGTAGATATTTTGGAAGACCGAGATGCTGTCTTAGTTTTTCACTCATTTCACATAGAAAAGGTCTAGATGTATTAAATATTGGTGTAATTTCGATGATTTTGTGTTTCACGACAAACCCCTCATTTGATCGCCGTACGGACAAGCTCTATAATGTTCATAGGCGGATGTTCTATAAACATCCTATGTCATTAATCAAAATCGGTGAAGTCGTGGAAGGTAGATGGTTATGAACGATTTAATAATGGTATTAATAATGATTGTAGTTGGTGCAGTAATAGGTGGAATTACGAATCATTTAGCAATAAAAATGCTTTTTCATCCATATAAGCCAATTTATTTGTTTGGCAAAAGAGTTCCTTTTACACCAGGACTTATTCCGAAAAGAAGACAGGATGTTGCTAATCAAATGGGTAAAGTGGTTGTTGAGCATTTGTTAACAACTGAGGGGATTAAGCGTAAGTTTATGCAAACGCAATTTCAGGGGCAACTAATTTCTTGGGGAGAAACTCAAGTTAGAAAGTTTACAAACTCTGAAAAAACTGTTTCACAGCTGATGGCAACTTTCCAGGTTGAAAACCCATCTGAGCTAGTGAATTTTAAACTTAAGAAGTTTTTACATACGAAATTTGACGGTGTAGTGAAGGAAAACAAGGATAAACCTCTTCAACAAATTGTACCGAAAGAAATATTAGATGATGTAAATATAGCTATTCCAAAGCTTGCACAATTTATTACTGAAAAAGGAATTGCATACTTTGAGAGCAACGAAGGAAAGCAGCGGCTTGGTAAAATGATTGAAGACTTTCTTTCAACAAGAGGAATGCTTGGAAATATGATCAGCATGTTTTTGGGAAACGAAAATCTAGTTGATAAAGTTCAACCAGAAGTCATTAAGTTTTTAAGAAATCAAGAAACGAAATACCTGGTTAGTGCATTAATTGATCGGGAATGGAAAAACATTCAAGAAATGACGCTTGAGGATGTAGACCAAAAGTGGGGATTTATTCAAAAAGGATCCAATTTACTTGATACACTCGTAGATAAATTGAATGTGGATAAGCTGTTAACAACACCTATCTCCGTTTATTTAAAGCCAAATGAGGAAAAAATCATTGGGGAATGGCTTCCAAAGATTGTTGAAATCTCAACAGGATACCTCGTTTCACATTTGGATGGAATGCTAAACCAGCTTAAATTAGAGGAAGTTGTTCGTGAACAAGTAGAATCGTTCCCTGTTGAACGCCTAGAAGATATGATCCTTTCAATCTCAAGAAAGGAATTTAAAATGATTACGTATCTAGGAGTACTTCTTGGTGGGATCATTGGTGGATTTCAAGCGGCCTTTGTGATGATGTTATAAGCATAAAGTGAAATTTTAAACATAGTTTGTTATAGTGTAGAAAGAGCCTACGGGTCAAAACTAGAAGGGAGGCTCATCATATGTCTAAAAACTTATATGATGTTGCATACAATTTAGAGAAAGCCTTACGTGAAAGTGACGATTTCAAAGCGTTAAAGAATCTTTATGATGAAGTCAATGCAGACGAAGCAGCTAGCAACATGTTTGAAAACTTCCGTAATATTCAATTAAACCTTCAACAAAAGCAAATGTCTGGAGAAGAAATTACACAAGAAGAAATCGAACAAGCGCAAAAATCTGTACAACTTGTCCAGCAGCATGTAAAAATTGCTCAACTTATGGCAGCCGAGCAACGTTTAAGCATGGTCGTAACAGAATTAAACAAGATTATCATGAAGCCGCTTGAAGAAATGTATGGAAGTCTTTAAGTAGCATAAAATACATAAGAATTTCATCGTACTATGAAAGCAGAATGGATTTTTTTCTATTCTGTTTTTTTTTGTTTTGTATGGCATGGTAGTAGATTGAGTGGAGAAGTATGAACGGAGGATAAAGTGGAAGTAATGGAGGGGAAAATCCCTGCAATGGAGGATTAATCTGTCGCGGTGGTAGAAATCCGGAAAGCCGCCGTGGAAAAGTCGAATTAACAGTTATCATGTTCCACACCACAGAACTAAAAATTCGTAGCAACACACAAATTTTCAACAACATATCCAATAGAACCCATACAAAGTAACGCATATATCACTACAGTTGTTCTATTTTCTCTGAAAGGGACATAACCTCTTAATAGGTTTTTGACATCAGTAGAAGGGGGAACCACAGTGACTCATTATCGGTTACTTGCACTAAATATTGATGGAACATTGCTTCGTTCGAATGGTCGCCTCCAACCGTCAACGAAAGAAGCGATTGAGTATGTTAAGGATAAAGGGATTTATGTGACACTTGTAACAAACAGGCATTTTCAATCAGCGAAAAAGCTTGCAAAGGTATTAAAGCTAGAGGCTTTATTAGTTACACACGGGGGAGCATTTATTTCTGAAAATCTTGATGAGCCTTTATTTGAAAAAAGAATTTCTGAAGAAGCGACATTTAATCTCGTTCAAGTGCTTGAAAATTTCAAATGTAATATCCGAATTACGCACGAACGCTTTTCAATAGGGAATAGAAGAAAAATTGCTTCTAATTTACTTAGTAAATCAATCCTAAATACATCTGATTCAATGTTTTATCCAGTGCAATTTGTTGATTCATTAGGGGATTCTCTTCGAGATGAACCTGTATCTGCAACAAAGATTGATGTGCATTTTTCTAGTGAAGATGAAAAGGAAGAGGCAGCAAAATTACTATTTGACGCTTTTGATATGATTGATGTTAAAGTAAATCAACCGAAAAAGCTCGAGATCGTAAAAAAGGGTGTTTCAAAAGAGAACGGATTACGTGCTCTAGCTAGCCATCTTAATATTCCATTAGAGAAAACAGTCGCAATTGGAGATGCTGAAGATGATGCTGGTATGATTACTTCAGCAGGTTTGGGCGTTGCCATGTGGAATGCTCCGTTTGAAGTAAAGCGCGCAGCGGATTGGGTGACTCGTTCAAACAATCAACAAGGTGTAGCTTATATGGTTAAAGAGCATTTTCGAAAACAACAAAGACTAGAATTTTTACGTAAAATAAAGGTTGATAAATAAAAAGTAAGAAGGGGAATGGAATTTCCCCTTCTTACTTTTTTATAGGTTCATTTTCAAATAATTTACCCTCGTAAACGAATAGTAGGTCCTTATGTGATTTCGATTTATCTCGGAAAAAGGAAAGTTGTACCTTCTGCAAATCCTAGCATTATATGGGAAGGGTTTTTCGGAGCGGCTTTCATAACAACGATTATTTCTTATTTCATTTATCCTTATGAAATTATTTATGGTTACGGAATTGATTCAATCTATAAAACAATCAAATTATCAAAGAATTAAAAAGTCGAGCTGTGATAAAAGGCTCGACTTTTTAATGCCTACTATCTATTTTTCTGAAAAAACTAAATAAAAATTTTCGACAATATTCGTCAATCTCCTATTTTGTCTCAATCTTTTCTAAGAGTTCTTCATATTTTTCTATTACTATAGGTGTTTGATTAATGATTGCAAAACTCTCTGTCATGCATTGCCCACAATTGCCCAGACAGTAATCTTCTTCAATCGTTATATTAGGGTGTTGTTCCGCTAGTTCCTTGATTTCATAGGATCCATTGATGTAATTTGAGGTGCAAAATTTTACTATACGTTCCATAATATTTCCTCCTTTTTAAGCTTATTGTGGACTAATTATATTTAGAAAAAACTACAAATACAAACGCATACACCAAAGTGAAAACGCTTTAATATAGTAACGCTTTGGTGTTTTTTGGTTTTAGTGGGAGTTTTTGCACGATAATATTTTTTGTTTTATAATCACAACTGTTGAAAAGATTAAAACGCTTTTATTAGTGAAAAAAGTGGAAACAAACAAAAGGAGGATTCATAATGCAAAATAAAACTAGATTAGAAAACAATGTACTAGAAAAGGAATTTTTCTCTATCAAAAATATTGATTATGTTGAGTTTTACGTTGGAAACGCTAAACAAACAACTTTTTACTTATGCAACGGATATGGTTTTCGTCCCCTTGCTTATTCAGGATTAGAAACAGGCCAAAGAGATAAAGTTTCGTATGTTCTTCAACAAAAAAACATTCGCTTTATAATAAGTGGTGCCCTTGGGTCTGATCATCCGATTGCTGAGTTTGTAAAACGACATGGTGATGGTGTGAAAGATATTGCTTTACGGGTGGATAATGTTGAAAGTGCTTACAAAGAAGCGGTTTCACGTGGTGGTATTTCAATCATGGAACCTCAAGTGTTGGAAGATGAAAATGGATCGGTTAAAAAAGCGATTATCGGAACATACGGTGATACTATTCACACATTGATTGAAAGAGATGATTATAAGGGTGAGTTTTTACCAGGATATCAAAAAGCAGATTTTGATTTTCCTGTAGTTGAGACAGGCTTAATTGGAGTCGACCATATTGTTGGCAATGTTGAGCATATGGAAGAATGGGTTTCCTACTACGAAAAGGTAATGGGTTTTAAACAAATGATTCACTTTGATGATGAAGACATCAGTACTGAATACTCTGCCCTTATGTCAAAAGTTATGCATAACGGTGGAAGAATTAAATTTCCTATTAACGAGCCAGCTGATAGTAAACGCAAGTCCCAAATCGAGGAATATCTTGATTATTATAACGGAGCCGGAGTTCAACATGTTGCCGTACTAACGAACGATATCGTTTCAACAGTAATAGCATTAAAGGCCAACGGGGTAGAATTCCTTGATACTCCTGATACCTACTACGATATGCTAACAGATCGAGTAGGCAAAATTGATGAAAGTATTGAGAAATTACGTGAGCTAAAAATCCTTGTAGACCGTGATGATGAAGGATACTTATTACAGATTTTCACAAAACCAATTATGGATCGTCCAACTGTATTTTTTGAAATTATTCAGCGAAAAGGATCTCGAGGTTTTGGAGAAGGGAACTTCAAAGCATTATTCGAATCTATCGAGAGAGAACAAGCTCGTAGAGGTAATTTGTAAAATAATGGTGCTGCATTATCTTATTATAAACCAATAAAGGGGAGGAGCGACATGTTAGATGATAGACTACAATACACTCAAATTACTAGTCTATATCCCTTTTTGAATCAGTTAATTGATTATGCAGGAATGTTTCCACCAACAAGTCTTACCCTAGAGGAAGCAATTCTTAACTATGCTTCTTATCAGACAGGCAAGGATTCATGGATGCTTGGACCGTTTATCGTCCACACATCCCGTTTAGATGAACTGGATCCATATATTAATTTGTTTTCAAACGAACGGCCGTTAACGATTTCCGCAGTGGGAATAAAATCTAGTAATCTAGCAGAATATCATAAAGGTTTACTTGGTAATTTGAAAAAAATTGATTTATTTCGGGAGCGACATGGTCAGGTTGTACATATCCCTACTTTGGAAATATCTTTACCTTCTAATATACCAGACTTAAATCTATTAAATATAACCTCTAAAGAAACGATGAAACGTGGATTACAAACTTATTGTGAGGTCCCTGCACCATTAAATGCTGAATGGGAAGAAACATTATGTAAATCTTTAGATGCTATTTCTGCCCACAATAGCAAAAGTCCGGTGACTTTAGGATTTAAACTCCGTACTGGCGGCGTAAAAGCTGATGTTTTTCCAACTCCGAGACAGGTGGCAGTGGCAATAAAAGGGTGTAGTGACCGAAATCTTGCGATGAAATTCACAGCTGGATTACATCATCCAATTCGAATGTATCGAGAAGAGATTGGCGCGAAAATGCATGGGTTCATCAATGTATTTGTGGCAGGAATGTTGACCCATCTTCATCATCTTGAATTACCAATGATAGAGAATATACTCGCTGATGAAGAGGTAAACAATTTTACCTTTCATCCCCATGAAATTTCTTGGTGTGGTTTAAAAATGACCAGTAGCGATATTAAAAGTCTTCGTGACTCATCCTTACGTTCATTTGGATGTTGTAGTTTCAATGAACCTCGCGAAGACATGAAGGCATTAGATATTTTGTAACATGAAGGAGGATATAAATGAATCATTCGTTTATTGAAGTTAAAGCAGATTCTCATTTCCCAATACAAAACCTCCCTTATGGGGTATTCCGACCTAAAAAAGGAGGCTCTCCTCGTGTTGGTGTAGCGATAGGGGATTACGTCTTAGATCTTTTGGTTTTAGAAGAGGCAGGACTTTTAAATATCCCAGAATTACAGGGAAAAGAAGTTTTTAAACAATTCACCCTTAATGCATTTATGTCGACAAACCGGAAAGTATGGAGTGCAGTTCGTACAAGACTCCAAAACCTATTAAGTTCTGATGAACCAACTCTTCGGGACAATTCTACCCTTCGTGACCAAGTATTTTTTCAACAAATGGATGTTGAAATGCTTTTGCCTGTAGAAATTGGTGATTACACAGATTTTTATGCCTCAAAAGAACATGCGATGAATGTAGGGATGATGTTTCGGGGGAAAGAGAATGCATTAATGCCAAACTGGTTAAACTTACCGGTTGGTTATCATGGACGTGCTAGCTCAATTGTATTAAGTGGTACGGATGTTCGTCGACCACTTGGTCAAATGAAAACTCCGGATAGTGACATGCCTATTTTTGGGCCATGCCTTCGCTTTGATTTTGAATTAGAAATGGGATGGTTTATCGGCCCTGGCAATGATCTTGAAAAATCGATTCCGGTTGATGAAGCAGAGGATCATATCTTTGGTCTCGTTCTTGTGAATGATTGGAGTGCACGTGATATTCAATCTTGGGAGTATCAGCCATTAGGACCTTTCCTAGGCAAAAACTTTGCCACATCGATCTCACCTTGGGTTGTACCACTAGAGGCGCTAGAGCCTTTCCGAGTGGATGGGCCTAAACCGGAAGTGAAGCAACTTTCATATTTACAACAATCTGGAAAAGGATCCTTTGATATTCAATTAGAAGTTCATCTCCGCGGAGAAAAGATGGATTCACCGCAGCGAATTTGTCAAAGTAACTTCCGCTACCTCTACTGGAGTATGGCTCAGCAAATCGCTCATCATACGGTAGGTGGTTGTAATTTACGAACAGGGGACTTGCTAGCTTCGGGAACGATTAGTGGTTCAACACCTGAATCACGAGGCAGCTTATTGGAATTAACATGGGGAGGATCAGAATCGATTCAAATGAATAATGGTGAACAGCGGAATTGGTTAGAAGATGGCGATGAATTGACCCTAACCGCATGGTGTCAGGGAGATGGCTATCGTATCGGATTTGGTGAAGTGACTGGATGTATTCTCCCTGCACTAGAATACTCTAAGGTCTAATAATAAACCTTTTTTCTACTAATCTATCATCAAGGAGGAATCGCAATGCCATTTTACAAAAGATTAGGAAACATTCCTAGAAAGAGACATACTGCTTTTCGAAAAGAAGATAAGTCTCTTTACCGTGAGCAAGTCATGGGTACAAAAGGGTTCTCTGGTATTCAATCCATTCTTTATCATCATGATGCTCCCACAGAAATTATAAAATCTAAAACTTATGCGGACTGTCACCTTGAATACGAGGAACAAAAAGATTTATGTCACCGTCATTTTCAAACAGATATTGAATCCAAGAGTGGCGATGCTGTTAGCGGAAGACAGTTCATTCTTGGTAATGACGACTTGCTAATCGGAGTAGTGAAAACAACTGAAAGTATGGACTATTACTACCGGAACAGCGAAGGGGACGAACTACTTTTTGTTCATTATGGTACCGGGAAAGTTGAAAGTATGTTTGGAACTATTCACTATGGACCAGGAGATTATATTATCATCCCGGTTGGAACTATTTACAGAGTAGTACCTAATAATGAGGAAACCAAGCTTCTAGTGATTGAAACAAACAATTGGATTACAACACCGAAACGTTACCGAAATAAGCATGGTCAACTTCTTGAACATAGCCCGTTTTGTGAAAGAGATATTTTTGGACCGGAAACACTTGAAACTTTTTCGGAAAAAGGAAGTTTTGAAGTAAGAACCAAATCAAGAGGATTTCTTCATTCTCATTTTCTAAGCCACCATCCAATGAATGTTGAAGGTTGGGATGGATATTTATATCCATGGAAAATTAATATTAGAGATTTTGAACCAATTACAGGCAGAATTCATATGCCGCCACCAATTCATCAAATGTTTGAAGGACATAATTTTGTTATTTGTTCTTTTGTTCCTAGACTATATGATTATCATCCTGATTCGATCCCAGCACCTTACTATCATAGTAATGTGGATAGTGATGAAGTTCTCTATTATGTAGAGGGGAATTTTATGAGCCGAAAAGGAATAAAAGAAGGTTCAATCACTCTACATCCTTCAGGTATTCCACATGGACCACATCCTGGAACCATTGAAGCGAGTATAGGCAAAAAGGAAACATTGGAATTGGCGGTTATGATTGACACATTCAGACCTTTGAGAGTGGTAAAACAGGCTAATACTTTGGAAGATTCCAATTACAAATATAGTTGGGCCCCAAAATAAGTTTCGTTCTTTAACCCTGTTAGATAGAAAAATAATGATCTTCCTTCCATTTATAAAAAAGTGCCACTCAATAAAAATGGGTGGCAAAAAGTAAAGCAAGAAAAAATATTCTATATTTAAATTATAAGTAATGAACCGAAGTAGCAAATAAATAATATTGGTTGTAGTGTAACTAGAAAGTTGCAAATGTCTTTGATTATTTGTAAACGCTTTCTGTCGGAAGAAGCCATTGTAATCTTTAAGGTTCCAGCTCTCATAAAGAAGATAAAGGAGAAGATAAATGAAAAAACCTTCATTTCTAGCCTCGATCGTAGTTGTACTAATTGTTATTACTTTGTTAGGTGTAAGCATTCTTCATTATGGTGTTGCACCTCAGATTCCGATTGTCGTTGCAGCGATTTTCGTTGCCTGTTATGGCCTTACATTGGGTTATAAATGGAAAGAGTTGGAGAGTGCCATGGCAAAAGGGATTCTTTATGGAATACCATCCATCTTAATTCTCTGTTTAATTGGAATATTAATAGGAGTATGGGTTCTAAATGGAACAGTCCCAACGATTACGTATTATGGTTTACACATTTTATCTCCTGACTTTTTCTTAGTGTCAACAGTGGTGATCTGTTCGATTGTCTCGACAGTCTGTGGAAGTTCATGGAGTGCAATGGGTACTATCGGGGTTTCCTTAATGGGGGTTGCCTACGGTTTAGGCATTTCTCCAGCAATAACAGCTGGTGCTATTGTTTCTGGAGCTATTTTCGGAGATAAAATCTCTCCTCTTTCAGATACAACTAACCTTGCAGCGGCAACAGCAAAAGTAAATATTTATGAACATATTAAACATATGTTATGGACAACAATTCCGAGTTTTATTATTACATTGGCTGTCTTTACCTCCATCGGATTATTTATGGATAAGGGTAATGCAGATAGTAGCCAAATCGAAACAATTATTAATGTTCTATATGATGAATTCATGATTACACCCATCACACTCGTTTCACCATTGTTAATCATTATTCTAGCTGTAAAACGTATGAGTCCTATTCCATCACTTGTGATTGGTTTAATCGCAGCGGTTTTAACCACTTTTTATACTGTTCCGAATGTAGGGATTGGAACCATTATGGAAACAGCACATAATGGCTATGTTTCAGAAACAGGTGTAGAAGCGATTGATAATTTACTTTCATTAGGCGGGCTAAGCAGTATGTTATTTGGGGTTTCACTCATTTTAATATCACTTGCTTTTGGGGGAATCATTCAACAAGTTGGGATAGCCCATTCCATTATTGAGGGAATTCAAAAAATGTTGAAGAGCAGGGGGAATGTTATCACATCAACCGTTTTCTCTTGCCTTGGCATTAACTTAACTGTCGGTGAACAGTATCTATCCATCATTTTACCTGGACAGTTATTTGAATCAGCTTATAAAAAGGTAAAACTCCATCCTAAAAATTTATCTAGAACGTTGGAAGATGCAGGCACAATTATCCATCCAATGATTCCATGGGGAGTAACAGGAGCCTTTATTATGTCCACTTTAAATATAGGTATGGAATATGTTCCTTTTGTCTTTATTAGTATGATCACACCTGTTGTTGCGATTATCTATGGTTATACCGGAATCGGTTTGGCACCTTTGCAAGAAGAAAAAGAAATAGAAACTGTTGAAAAGACAATTGAAATAACAAGAAATGTAATGGAAGGTTAATAACTTAATTAACTTACTATCTTACTAGGAGAGAATTAAAATGAAAATGACATTACCAATAGAAAATACAAATATACAATCAACAGGTTCTTTCGACATGTTTACAAAAATTCAAGGCCATGAACAAGTATTATTCTGTAATGATCCGGCAACAGGTTTGAAAGCCATCATTGCAATTCATGATACTACCCTTGGCCCAGCATTAGGCGGTACGAGAATGAGACCTTATGACACATTTGAGGAAGCCTTAGAAGATGCTTTACGGTTATCAAAAGGGATGACATATAAAAATGCTGCAGCTGATAATGACTTTGGTGGTGGAAAAGGTGTTATTATTGGAGACCCAATGAAGGATAAAACTCCAGAATTATTCCGTGCATATGGACAATTTATTGATTCTTTAAATGGTCGATTTTATACAGGAACTGACATGGGGACTGTCCTAGACGATTTCGTACATGCACATAAAGAAACAAACTGTATTGCCGGTTTACCAGAGGAGTACGGTGGAGGCGGTGAAACATCAATTCCTACAGCTCTTGGAATTTTATTCAGTATTCAGGCAGTTGCCAATACATTATGGGGACACGAAAATTTAACTGGAAAAAGATTTGCTGTTCAAGGATTAGGTAAAGTTGGTTTTAAAGTAGCCGAACATTTACTAGAACATGGGGCAGATTTATATGTAACAGATGTTTCTGACGAAGCAGTACTAACATTAGTAGAAAAAGCAAAACAAATGGGTGGAAAGGCTATCGCTGTCAAGGGTGATGAAATTTATGGAATGGATGCGGATGTGTTTGTTCCATGTGCTATTGGGGGCATTATCAATGATCAAACCATTAATCAACTTAAAGTAAAAGGAATTGCGGGTGCAGCAAATAACCAACTTCTTCATGAGAGCCATGCTAAAATTTTAAAAGAAAAAGGAATTTTCTATGCACCGGATTATATTGTAAATAGTGGTGGCGTTATCCAAGTAGCGGATGAATTATATGGACCGAACAAAAGCCGAGTATTGAGTAAAACGAAAACCATTTATCATTCCATTCTTGAGGTTCTTAAACAATCAGAAAACGAAAATATTACAACTGTAGAAGCGGCAAACTGGATTTGTGAAAAAAGATTGAATATAAGAAAGAAAAGAGATAGCTTTTTCTCTCCAAATAAACGTCCGAAGTGGCAAATCCGTCATTAATCAAACCCATTGTCAAAAGTATATAAAGAGAGACTTCCATCAGTGGGGGTTTAGTACCTAAATTTTAATAGTTTGTTTTTTATTTTCAAAGGGTTTTCACGAAGAGGGTAGAAGTAATAGTGTGGTTACGATTTTACCATTAGAAGGAGGAATAAAAATGGAAAAAGTGTTAAGCATTGAATTAAAACCGAAAGTGGCTCAGTTTTTGAACGGGACAAAAAAGCTTTTTATCAATGGCGAATGGGTGCCTTCAGCATCTGGAAAGACTTTTAACACTGTTAACCCTTCAACAGGTGAATTATTAGCAATCGTAAGTGAAGCTGAGAAAGAAGATATTGATCTTGCCGTAAA
>JBNJJO010000019.1:0-102326 GCA_051750265.1 Bacillota bacterium
ATTAGAGGATCGCGCTTCTTGAATAGCTTCAATTGGCTATTTTTGTCAATTTCTTGACCAACTAGCCTATTAACAACTGTTAACATTGATTTAAAAATAAAGTTGGTAAAAAGAATAAAGTCCTATACTAACACCTGCATCCTAAATCCATGAACAAGGTACTTTTAAGGCGGTAAGTTCTAAATAAACACAACGTCATAATCTCATCTTCAGCAAAAGGGCGCAATTCTGCAGTAAGAATTGTGCTCTTTCTTTATGGCGTGCCCAGCAAGCCGTTAATTGCTAATTATAGGCATGATTATGCTATAAGAATATTAAAGTACTGCAGAGTTCGTATTGTTATTCCATACTAACACTTAATTTTTCAATAAGGCATTTTATTCTGAACCAAGGAGCATTGCTGCAACGATATAAAACGGTAAACTGTTGCACCGAGATATTTTGCACTTTTATTTAATACTTATTTTGCGTGAATAACAAACTCGACAGTCTAATCGTTATAGGGATGATGACAGGAATTAAGATTTGTATAAAAGTTCACTTCTCAACTTTGAGCCGTGGCAGCCAGAGAATTAAGGTCCCGCACATTCTCATCCTTTAGGATCAACGTTATAATACCGATGGTTCGTAACCTATCAAAAATATAAAGCACCGTCTTCCCCTTAGTTTTTACAAGATTTAAAGATAAAAACTGACCCTCAAAAGCAGGAAAATAGAACTGTTAAATCGAATATAAAAATAAAAAATTGAAGGGAGTAGACACATGGTTATCAGAAAAAAGGCTGACGTTGAAAACTTCATAAACGATTTCCAAGCTTTTTCAAAGTGGGACGGAACAAAACATTACATTTCCTTGGAGGATACTAAAAACAACGGTTATATCACCTTTATAAGCTATCCTAATGGGAAATTTACTTTTCACAGAAAAAATAAATTTTTTTGGGATTTGAAGGAACACAAAATAAATGGTGAGGAATTCATTAGTCTTCTTTGGAAAAATAGAAAAGCGTTAAACTCACTTATTGGGAGCCGTTGAGCTCCTTTTTTATTGTCTAAGATTGAATCCAGAATCAATATTAAAAGCCGTATTTCACGCTTATAACATGGAGAAATTCGGCTTAGTTACTTCATAATGGCGCCCGATTGTTGAAGATCTTAAGTACTATGTCTTGTTTAACTCAAGCACTCGTTACTTTAAGTGAATTCCTTCACAATGTGATATATATAAGCACTAGGAACAGTGTTTTAGTTTTTAGAAATCCTCGCCTTGTTGATATAAATATAAAATTTGATTACTTGTTAGAAAGCTTTTTTCTATTATGACTATATTATTAATGTATTGAAAACTATAAAGAATTAATGCCCTAAAAAAGTCGATTGCAAGGATTCCTCCTGTAGGTAAAAGAACTTGCTAGTGGTTTTTTAGTTTAAACAAATCGGTTAGTCCCATCACGGCTCCATATAAATAAATAGAAGCTTTAAAAAATACCGTGATTAACAACGTAAAAACAACAAGAGCATCAAGTCTTTGGATAAAGTCTAACAGATTAAAAAGAAGAGGATGAATCAACAGGGTAAAAAACGCCGTTTTGATTCATCCTCCGAAAAGGACCTGTCATGAAAATCCAGTAAAATTAGGATTCCGTGACGGTCCTTCTTTATAAAGTTCATGTTTATGAGCGGTTCAGAACAATCGTACTAGTTTGAAAAATTGAAATATTCCGTCAAAAGAGTCGACAATGAGCTCCTAACATTAGCATGAGAGACCTGTCACTAGCCGAAGATTGTCGAATGAATCGACAAAAACCGAGTTGCGGATGTTTGCATTCTTTCATCGACACAACAGAGGGGTATATTCGAGAGATAAATGTATCTAACTGAGGGAGCTTAATAAGGTTTTATCAAAAATAAATTAAAAAAGCAGCAATACCATTCAGGTATAACTGCCCTTTTTTATTTTTACTTTTTGGAATTATCGTGTTTCACCACAATATCTTGAGAAGTAGTAACTGTGTTTCCGACATTATCGGTTGCTTTATAGGTAACGGTATAAACACGGTCTCCACTGCCACTTCTTTCCACGTACTAAGAAGTTTGTATCGGGTAAGACCTGGTTGCAAACGCGGTTATTTTTCAAAACGCCGTGGGTTTGACCGCGCGATACGTCAGATAAGGCGAGAAGGACATTAAGTAGACCCGACGATCTTAGTGCGCTCAGTCCCTATCTTATGGAACATATCAAGCGATTTGGCGATAACATTATTGATTTAGAAGAACCGCCTCACCTTATAGATGGAAAACTGGAATTAGAACTAGAAATTGCTTAGTTGGAGAGCTTCTTCGCTCTCCAACTAAGCAATTTTTTCTATTTTTTTCTATCTGTATTACCGTTTTTGGAATTACCTCGGATTTACTCGAATAAGACATGTTAAATATGGAATATCGCACAGGGGTCAGGCCCCTATCTCGTTTCGGGTCTGACCCCCATTTTCGTAATAGCGTTTGGCACCATTATGAAGTGGTATCGGCAGTACAGGTGTTGAAGGTTTGGAGGATACTTGATGCATCGCTCCGTGTGCTCTTTGGAGTTGAGATAGATTTTGATAGAGAATAGATGTTAGTTTATATACTACATCTTCTGCTAGGTCCTTTCTGACGAGTAATAGATTTTGAATGCCGATGGTTGGGATCGGTTCTTTGTTGCCATAAGTATCAGCTGGGATCTTTGCTTCCTTAAAGTATGAGGATAACTGCTCCTTTTCTTGCATCTTATTCAAATGAATAGGAATGACGGATATTTCTTTTGCTTTAGAGAGTTCAGTCACTGGGGCATTAGGCAAACCAGATGTAACGAAGGCTGCATCAATTTCACCTATTTTCAACTGTTCCATCGCTTCATTATAAGAAAGAAAGTAGGGATCATAATCATCCACGCCTAACCCATGGCCTTTCAGTATCATCTTCGCATTTACTTCAACACCGCTATTAGGAGCACCGACTCCCACTCTTTTTCCTGCAAGATCCTTTACAGAGTGTATCTCACTATTTTTTAATGTAACGATCTGGACGTAATTTAAATACAAGCCTGATATAGCACGTAAATCACGGTGTTTTTCTTGAAATACTTCCTT
Organism: Bacillota bacterium; assembly: GCA_051750265.1. Lineage (GTDB taxonomy): Bacteria > Bacillota > Bacilli > Bacillales > Bacillaceae > Metabacillus. The sequence goes on from JBNJJO010000019.1 coordinate 3,132, forward strand.
TCAATCGTAGGCAAAGAGGGCCACATCAGACATTACAAATGCCAAATCGACTTTTCCTTGTTCTAATAAACGAAGGTTTTCAACCGATCCCCCTGTTGTTTGAACGGTAGCATTTATCTTTGGTGTTTGTCTCTAGCTCGAGAGGCTGACCAAGGCGCTTGCGCTTTTCTTAATGAACAATGCTTCAATTCATATTTTTCCCATAAAAAATTTCATCCATTTCTTTTGTTAATTTATCTGTAATCACTTCTTGTTCATCTTTACTTAATTTATCCTTTGAATAACCGAATAAATAATTATTTAAATCAAACTTTTTCAGCTTACATTTTGTATGAAAAATGTTTTCTTGATAAATGTTTACATCAATCATATCAAATAGATTTTTCACTTCATCAGGTATATAATTTTGAATGGAACTAATGTCGTGATCAATAAATAATTTTTGTCCTTTAATATCTCTTGTAAATCCGCGAACTCTGTAATCCATTGTCAAAATATCTGTATCGAACGAATGGATTAGATAATTTAGTGCTTTTAAAGGTGATATTTCCCCACAAGTAGATACATCGATATCTGCTCTAAATGTACTGATACCTTCATTCGGATGATATTCTGGGTATGTATGAACTGTTATATGACTTTTATCTAGCCCCATAACGATTGCTTCAGGTAGTGGTCCTGGTGATTCATCAAAAGATTCATTTGGTACTTCTACTACTGGTCCTTCCGATACTAAGATCGTCACACTTGCTCCTTGTGGTACATAATCTTGTTTAGCAATATTTAAAACATGCGCTCCAATTATTTCTGTAACGGACTTTAATATACTTGTTAATCGATCAGCACTGTATTGTTCATCAATATATTCAATATATGCCTCACGCTCTTCCCTTGTTTTAGTAAAACATATGTCATACATATTAAAGCTTAACGATTTAGTAAGATTATTGAAGCCGTGTAATTGGATCCGTTGCTCTGGTGTTAGTTTCATCCAACTTCCCCCTTATGTATGTATTGATTTGTTATGATTACATCACCGATACTTTCTTGAACATTTATATAATACCCATTTTTATGAAAAGAAAATCAGCCTTATTCAGTATTAAGCTGATTACTAAATAATCTATTGCTTGCATTAACGAAATCTACTTGTTAATAAACGGATTTTCCTACTCCATGAGAGTCCCATGGTTCAATGAATCTTCATCATTTAAATAGTTAGGTATAACATGAACCGGCACTCTTCCACATCAAAGTAAAAACGTAATGACTGGATCTTTTAGTTCCCCTTTTAAGACTTCCTTAACATATCGTTCAGCAGTCATTTCACTTGCCTTTTTATGATCACCAGGCATTCTAGCGCCACCCAATAATCGCTCTAATCCTTTTTCAATTACAACATTGTACATTGAAAGCATGAGCCATTTTCCTAAACCTAACTTTCTGTATGAAGGATCAACACTTATATCTACCACATAGAGTGCATTTCCTTCAGGATTATGGTTGCGAATGTAACCATTATCTGTAAAACTCCCCCAAGAATGATGCTGGTTTTTTTGATTAAAATCAACAATTAGCCCGGTCATTGAACCAACTAATTGACCATTAATCTCGGCACATAGAGCGCCTTCAGGAAACAATTTTATATGATTTTGTAATTGCTCCTTATTCCACCATAAATCAGATGCAAAAGGTGGTGGAAAGCATTTCTCTTGTATTTGTATTAATTGATGAACATCCTTTTCTTGATAATTGCGAATAATAGCTTTGATAGGTTGGTCTTGATCAAAAACATAAAACTCTTTTTTGTACATGCCAATCCTCCTAAAAACATTTAATTTATGAGAATTACCAATCTGTGTACAGATCTGTTCGACGATCATTCCAAGTAGTAACAGAGCCCTCATAACGAACTTTATAGAGCAAACTTAAATCCAGATCAGCTGTTATGATCAGGTCATGATTTGCTTCACCTTCTACTAAAATACCACTTGGTGGGAATGGTATATCATTCGGAGTGATAATAGCTGCCTGTCCAAAGTTTAACCTCATAAAGTCGATAGTTGGAAGTGATCCAACGGTAGCAGAATTCACCACATATACTTGATTTTCTATAGCTCTAGCATGACTTGTATATCGTACTCGGTAAAATCCATGGCGATCATCCGTACAGGAAGGACAGAAAATAATATCGGCTCCCTTAGCTTTAGCCATCCTAACGATTTCTGGAAATTCAATATCGTAGCATGTAAGCATAGCAATCTTCCCTTTATCTGTTTCGAAAACTTGAAGACCATCACCAGCATTCATGTTCCATTCTTCTAATTCTGTATGAGTTATATGAAGCTTAGCTTGTTCTTCAATCCTTCCATTAGGATAAAAAAGGTGGGCCACATTATATAACTTCTCTCCTTTTCGAATAACATGCGTTCCTCCTATAATATGCATATTCTTCTTTATTGAGAGACTTTTAAACAAAGAATGATACTGTTGTGTAAAGTCCGGTAAGTCTTCTATAGTTAAAGGATTTCCATTTTCATCACCTATGGACATTAATTGTGTTGTAAAAAACTCTGGAAATAGTACGAAATCTGATCGAAACTCTTCTGCAATTTTTACATAATGTTCAACTTGTGAAGCAAACTCATCAAATGAACTTATTGTATGAAGATGATATTGAACTGCCGAAACTCTAAGTTGCATTAGCTATCCCTCCCGTTATATCTGAAAATATAATTTTGATTTATATCGTTATTATTCTTTAATAAGTTTTATGTAGCAAGTGCGCACTTTTTTGTTATTTAGTGTAGAAAAAGACACTATGAAAAAAGCAGGTTCAGGTTCATATATTGATTATATTTTTAGTTCACATGTCTTATCTTTCAGTGTTGGCTAGAATATGTACGATTTGTTCTTCAATTTGTTTTCCTTCCGTATCATCTTTTAAATGGTTAAGTATTATTGAAAAAACTAACGTTTCGCCACTTTTTGTTTTTACAAAACCAGATAGGGAGCTAACGCTTGTAAGAGTACCTGTCTTTGCTTTCACGTTACCTTTTAATAAAATGTTTTTCATCCTCTTACGTAACGTCCCACCGATCATTTTTTCGTTCGAGCCTGCTATTGGTAATGAGGATAATAATGTGGGAAACCATTCCATATTCCTTGTATGATAAAGCAATTGTGTGATTTCATTTGTTGGAACTAAATTAATATGTGAAATGCCTGATCCGTCTCTGATATCTATTGCTTTCGTTTGCACTCCTAAAGTTGCTAATGCAACTTTTTCTACTTCCAACCCATCTTCCCAACTTCCTTTTCCTTTAAAGACTTTACCCATTTCTTTGATAAGAATTTCTCCATGACTATTGTTGCTTAATTTCATAAAGGGAACGAGCAACTCTGACAAAGGCATAGAACTATGGGAGAGTAACAAATTAGCATTTCGAGGTGTAGTTCCTACTTCTATATTTCCAAGTAACTTAATACCTTGTTCTTTCAGAGATTGTTTAACTAAATCTAACGCATATTTTGTGGGCTCCCAAACTGCAATCAATTCTTTCTTTTTAGTAGCATTAATTGGAATTTTCCCTTCAATTTTTATCACGTTAGTACCATGAATCCGGGAGATACTGATATCATTTTCACCTTCAGCTGCTACAGTTTTTGTTTCATTGATGATCTGAACATAATCTGTTTTTGGACTTACTGTAATATTTGCCTTATGGTTCGTTGTTTCACCAGGAGTAACCTCAACAATTACTGTCCCTGCATCAAAATCATTATCTGGTGATGCAGTTAATGCAGAAATTTGTGCACCATAATAAGCAGTTTCATCACTCCATGGAACATCTATAGAATAGCGAACATCATCATACCAGGAATCATCACCTACTAAATTGCCACTAATTATTTTAACGCCTTTATCCTTCAACTCTTTAGCGAACTGATTAAAATCTTCGGGTAGAAGCGTTGGGTCTCCTTTTCCTTTTACATATAAGTTGCCATTTAGAACATTCCATTTTATCGATCCATCTGTTAGTAATTCAGTTTGGAATGTATAATCTTGACCTAATGTTGATAAAGCTGCTGCTGCAGTGAATATTTTCATATTAGATGCTGGTGTTAAGCGAGTGTCACCATTATATGTATAAATTAATTCACCGGAAGAGGCTGAACGAACACTAACCCCAGCAATGGCTCCGTGTAAGTTTGGGTGATAATTAAGTAGTTCATTTAACTGGCGAGCAAATACAGGATTATGATCATTCACTATTGCGATCGTTCGGTCCTCTTTTATTAAAAAAAAGCTGACTAGTACGAAAAAGATCAAACAGATTAACGGTTTTGCCATTTTGGCTCATTGCCCCCTTTGATGTTTTCTTACAGATTAATCTTTTCATCTAACTCATTTTATATGCCAGTTTATATTTATGATCATTTTCATTTTACCTAGTAACAAAAAATTCAGGACAACCGCTCCAGTTTCTTTTTTCGCTATTAATCTAATTCGTCGCTATGATCCATGAGCTAAAAACGGAAAAATGACTTATTGTCCTTAAATTACGTTTTATTGTTTGGTTAGCCCGTTTTATAGTCCAATTTTTTTCTATATTGTCCGAAAAGGAAATGATAATTATATCAACCGAAAATACAAAATATCGGCCGTTCGACAGATAACGAGTTGCCTTTCACTATTCTCTACTCCATAGTGGTTCATCTTGTAGCTCAGGGGATAAACACCAAAAACTAATGATAAAAAACTTATTCTTCTTTACTTTGTCCATAAAAAAGCGACTGAACAATTGAATTCAGCCGCCTTTACTATTAATATTTTTATACATTCGTTATACTTTATTCATCACATCAGGATCTGATCCAACTCGTTTATCTTGATTAAGTAAATTGATTTTGTTCATGTCTTCGGAGCTTAATTCAAAATCAAAAATATCCGCATTTTCTTGAATACGATGAGACTTTATTGATTTCGGAATTGTCACAACTTCGTTTTGTAAATCCCACCGTAAAATAACTTGTGCAGTAGACTTACCGTATTTTTGTGCAATTTCTTTTAGTGTCGGTTCTTCAAATAAGCCACCTTGCATTAAGGGTGACCATGCCTCAAGTTGGATACCATTTTGCTTACAGAACTCATGGAGACCCTTTTGTGTTAATCGTGGATGGTATTCTACTTGGTTTACCATTGGTATTACTTCACAATTATCCATTAAATCTTTTAGATGATGTTCTTTAAAGTTACTTACACCGATTGCTCGAACACGACCATCTTTGTATAGCTTTTCAAGCGCTTTCCACGTTTCTTTAAATTTATTTTGTTTAGGAACTGGCCAGTGAATAAGAAATAAATCTAAGTATTCTAACCCAAGCTTTTTCATGCTCTCTTCAAAAGCTACCAAAGTGGACTCATAGCCCTGTTTAGCATTCCAAACCTTTGTTGTAATAAATAATTCTTCGCGAGGTACATTACATTCTGCAATTGCTTTCCCAACACCCTCTTCATTCCCGTAAACAGCTGCAGTATCTATACTTCTATAGCCTGCTTCAATAGCTGTTTTAACTGAATGAATAACTTCAGCTCCGTCCTCTACCTTAAATACCCCTAGACCAAACCATGGCATTTCAATACCATTATGTAATGTTGTAGTGCTTTGCAAGTTTTTCAGCTTGAACACTCCCCTCTTTTGTACACTTTTATCTTGCTATATTTTTCTAAAAAAGAAAAGAAATTTGCTCTTACTATGGACAATCTACAACTTACCGTTAATCACTGCTTCTATGTTTGAATATATTATTTAGTAATCAGACAAAAAGCCCACTATCATTTGATAATTGGGCTTTTGTATAATAAAATAATGGTTTAAAAATTAGTATCCAATATATGAAGCACCAATGATTATTAAAAGAATAAATAAAACAACGATTAAAGCAAATCCTGCTCCGTAACCTTGACCAGCTCCGCCACCCATAATAACACCTCCATTACTGTTTGCTTTACTATATGTAAAGATCAACTACTCTGTTATTGAAAAATCCTGGACATCAAATTTCTATTTCCATTCAATTTCCTGTATCATTTTAATTAGGCAAATATAAATCTAATCACAAAAAATGGGGGAAAAACATGTGTGGCCGTTTTTCGTTAGCAACAGACCAATCTATTTTACAAGAACAATTTGAATTCATCCTCAATGATGAATTCAATTACCGTTATAATATAGCACCATCTCAAAACATTTTAGTCATTGGTTCAAATGGTCGCGAACGTGTAGGAACTTCTATGCGTTGGGGTCTAGTCCCACCTTGGTCAAAGGATCCAAAAATCGGATACAAAATGATAAATGCAAGAGCTGAAACACTTGATGAAAAGGTAAGTTTTAAACAACCCTTTATGAATAAAAGGTGTTTAATTTTGAGCGATGGCTTTTACGAATGGAAAAAACAAGCTAAAGAAAAGCAACCATTTCGTTTTATTATGAAAGATCGACGTCCTTTTGCATTTGCTGGTCTATGGGAACAGTGGAATCAAGGAGAAAAACCGCTATATACTTGCACAATCATCACAACTTCACCAAATGAACTAACAAAAGATGTGCATGATAGAATGCCAGTCATTCTACCACCTACAGCTTATGATCGTTGGTTAAATAGAGACTTCCATAACACCGAAGAACTAAAATCATTGCTAGTACCCTTTGATACTGATTTGATGGATGCGTATCCTGTATCAAGTATTGTGAATTCACCAAAAAATGATTCCGAACAATGTTTAGCACCGATTAATAGTTTGTAACATTGTTATTAAAATCTAAAAAAATACGCTTGAATTGCTCCAAGCGTATTTTCACCTTTATTTAATTCCGTAGTTTTGATTGTACCATTCCTTGGCTTTCATGATCTCATCTCTCGTTAATTGATGACCAGCTTCCCCCCAATGCTCGGTTACCTCCGCATTAGCTTGTCTTAAAGCTTCAGCTAATTCCTTTGTTTCGGCTTGAGGTATTAATGGGTCATTTGTTCCAGCTCCAATAAAAATGGGAGTTTTTGATAGATCCGGGATTTGCACTTCTCTTCTAGGAACCATTGCATGTAAAAGAATCCCGCCATGTAATGCCTTCTCATGATGATACAAGAGACTAGCAGCAATATTTGCCCCGTTTGAATAACCGATCGCTAATACTTTTTCTCGAACAAATTGATATTGATTCGCCATTTCTGAAATGAAGTTGTTTAATTCTTCTGTACGAAAAATTAAATCTTCCTCATCAAATACACCTTCAGATAATCGTCTAAAAAAACGAGGCATACCATTTTCAAGGACATTACCTTTTACCCCTAGAACCGAAGCATTCGGTGCAATCATTTCAGCTATTGGTAGTAAATCTCGCTCGTTTCCACCCGTACCGTGGAGTAATAGTAAAGTTGGTGCTCCTTTATCTTTGCCTTCAATAAAAATGTGTTGCATGTTTATCCCCCTATCTATTCCTTCGTCTCTAATGGTTCTAAACGAGCTTCAATTTCTTTACGTTGTCCCTCAAAATATGGAGGTAGAGCAAGTTTTTCTCCTAAATGGTCGAAGTCTTCATCCCCTTCAAAGCCTGGTCCATCTGTTGCAAGTTCAAATAAAATACCATTTGGCTCTCTGAAGTATAAAGAACGGAAATAATAACGTTCTACAAAACCTGAATTAGGTAAATGATTTGCATTTAATAACTCTACCCATTTATTTAATTCTTCTACATCTTCCACTCGAAAAGCAACATGATGAACGCTTCCACGTCCTGGTCTTTCACGGCCCATCTGCTCTTCTTCCATTACGTGCACTTCTGCTCCAGTACCACCTTCACCCGTTTCAAAGACTCGAACTTGTTTTTTATCTTGATCTCTTGTGTAACCCGTTTTTTCACGAAAACCCATCAAATCTGTTAAAACCTTTATTGTTCTTTCGGGACGTGAAACAGTTAAGTGTACGGGGCCAAGTCCAACAACACCACTCTCTTGAGGAACAGGGCTTTTATCCCAAGGTTTCCCACCTGATACACCCTGGTTTTCTTCATCAGAAACGAGTATTAAACGCTGCCCTTCTGCATCACGAAATGATAGTGAAGATCGTCCACTTTCATTACTTATCTTGTCATGATCAACGTTAAACTGCTCAAATCGATCCTTCCAATACTGTAACGCCTTGTTATCCTGCACACGTAACGATGTAGCCGTTATACTGTTTGTTCCAGGGTATGTTCTGCCTGCATGAGGAATTTCAAAAAACGTTAAGTCCGTTCCAGGATTTCCTCTTTCGTCTGCATAAAACAAATGATAAACAGATGTGTCATCCTGATTTACAGTTTTCTTGACTAATCTTAAACCTAATACTTTCGTGTAGAAATGATAGTTTTCTTTTGCATTTGCGGTAAGAGCTGATATATGGTGTATTCCCTTTAGTGGCTTTAAATTCATTAAAAACATTCCTTCCTATTTGTATAATACCCTTCAAATTATATCTCAATTAAAATAATCTCGAATTCAAGATAAATTATAAATGATTATCATTATGTATGTCAACAGGAGTGTTTTGATCTTTGTTTTGAATATGTCAATGGTATCGTTTTATAAAAATAAAGGCTGTTTTCGCAAAGATTGTGGTTTTCGTATATAGCTCTACTTTACGTATTTAAGCTGTCTTCATGCTCTTTTCGCTCATTTACTTCCAAATATTCTTTTAATGTGGATTTAAAGAGTATAGTAAAAATCCAAATGCCGATTTTTACAGGTCCTAGAGCAACAAACTTTTAGAAAAGAGCCTAAATAAAAAAGGGCTAACGAATTAAAACTCACTCGTTAGCCCTATTCATATCATTATTGTTGAATAAATTGTCTATTTTGCTGATAACTTTGGTAACTTGGAAGCTGCTGTGATTGGTTAGGCATTCTTTGGAAAGATTGAACCGTATTATTTGACCATGTTTGCGAAATTTCTTGTTGCATTTGATTACAAGTGTTTAATATACGTTGACATTGCTGTATAGCTTGGTTGTGACCTTGCAAACTTTGTTGAACCATTTGAACTGCCTGCTGTTCACGTTGTAATAGTTGTTGAAGCATTTGAACGTTTTGTTGTTCTTGTTGAAGCATTTGTTTATATTGTTGACTTCCTTGCTCTGTTTGTTGAATCAATTGTTGTACAGTTTGACGACATTCGTTTATTTGTTGTAGTGCATGCTGTTGTGTATGCATTGGTAGACCTCCATTTTTATGAATTAATAATTTGTTTGTTGCGGATTATTGTATAAAGTACTCGGCTGATAACTATTAATAATTGATTGTGTTGTAGCTTGATCAAACGTTGGCACTTGATAGTAACCATTTTTGTTCATATAACTCCATATTTCATATGCTTGATCTGCACAGTTTTTAGCACTTTGAATCATCATTTCTCTAATTTGTGGATCTGTACATTCTAGTGCTGTATGCATTTTTAACCCAGCAGATGCTTTATGAAGCCCTAACATACCAGAAGACACGTCTCGATCATTCATTTGATTAATTGAAGCATTTGGTGATTCTGCTACACCACTATTGTTCATCCCATAATTAGGAGTAAAACTCATACTTGTTTTTACACTAGGTAAACTACTGATATTCACTTTGTGTTGTAGAGCATTAACTAGCGCATTGTATTCATTTGTCATAAATGAAAGTTGATTTTGTAAAATGTTTTTAAGCTCTTGGTCCTGACAGTGCGGTTGGTAAAGTTGAAATTGATTAATTCCGTTGATTGTACAACTTAATACTTCATGACAATCCATGATTTCATGAGCACCGATGTTTGCTTGATTCTGCAATACTTTTCCTCCTAGAGACTTTTTTTGAAGCCAAATTTAAAATTCCACTAATAATATAAAATTATACAAAAAAAATCCCAGATAAATTTCCGGGATTTTTCATGAGAACTTGTATATTATTTGTCCATTTGATTGTGCAATAATAGAAATGACAGAATGATTAACGATTTCTTTCGATAATGAAAATTGACTTCCATCCCAATCCAATCTCCAATTAAGGGGCGCGTTTGCTCTTAAATGCATGAATTGTCGCTTAAACCCTTCATAGTCGAGTGATAAAGCAAAAAAACCTTCTTCCATTGCATACCATAAATCTTTCAAATATGTTAAAGCTTGAATTGAATCCGAACTCTCTATTATTTGGTTCACTGTAGAATATTTCACTTTATCTCCTCTCCCTCTACTTAATACATTAGACGAGAATCAATAAAAATACTACTCTAAAATGTTTCCAATCTAGCGTAGTTACTTTTTTTATGAATGTAATCCTTTGCTAACCAATCGATCTTCTTGATCTCGTTGCATTTCTTTAATCGGTGATTTTTTATAACGGCCAATAATCGTACTTGCAATAAAAATGCAAAAAATCGATAGAAACGCTTTGAACCATCCAACCATTGCTAAGGCAAATAAAATAATGAAAGAGTCGCATACGAATAAAACAAGACCTCTATTAATACCAAATTTCTTATCTATATACAATCCTAAGATGTGTATTCCACCAAGTGATGATCCATTATTTAAGACAAATGTAACTCCAAAACCGATAAGTAGACCAGCGATAATAGCCGCTACACCAATATTCATATCAAAAGTAGGAATAAAAAGATCAAACCACTCGCGTAGCAAGGATATTCCAGTAATTGATAATAGACTTGAGATTGTAAACCATTTTCCGAGCTCTTGAATGGAAATAAAGAAAAACGGCAAGTTAACGATAAAGAATAATACTCCCCAAGATATATTGGTTAGATAAGTAAATATTGTTGCGATACCCGCGGTTCCACCAAATGTTAGCAAGCTATCTGATAATATTTTAATACCCAATGAAGTAATAACAAGTCCAATTAAGACAAAGACAAGCTTCTTTATAAGATTCATAGACTTCCCCCCGATCATTATTCTCCATTACTTAACTTATAACATAGATTTACAATGGTCAATAAGTTGGGAAGTATTCCGAATTTTAGGTTAATTTTGAAAAAAGTTCCAGAATATTTTTCAAAATAAAAAGGACAATTTCCCGATGATTTTGGAAAATCCACAATTAGACTGTTTTTATGTGATAAAAAACACATACTTTAACCTTCGAATCTTGTATCCTACACTCAGGAGGTGCAAAAAAATGAATAATCAAAAAATTGATCGCAATACAAGTGTTGGTGAAATTGTTGCTGCCTTTCCTCAATCAAGTGACTTTTTCAAAAAATATAAAATAGATTTTTGCTGTGGAGGAACACGATCTCTTAAACAGGCAATTGCAGAGAGAAAGTTACAAGAGGAAGAAGTGATAGCAGAGATGGAACAATTCTATCTAGCGCACTCTCGCTCAGATGATAATAAAGATTGGAGAGAAGTTCATTCAGAAGAACTAATAAACCATATTATTTCTGAACATCATCACTTCACTGCTTCTGAAGTAAAACAAATGACACCGTATGTTAATAAAGTTGCTCTTGTTCACGGTGAGAGCCACCCACACCTTAAAGAGGTTTTATCATTATTTAATGATTTAAAAATTGAAATTGAAGAACACTTTGAAAAAGAAGAGAAATTTGTATTTCCAGAAATTATTAAACATGAAAATAATATGTCCGAACAGTCCTTACAAGATCTAACTCCTATCTTTAAGGATCTAGTGGAAGATCCTGACCAAGCAGGTGACATTTTAAAACAAATTCGAAAGGTTACTAATGATTATCAATTACCTGAAAGAGCATGCGGTACCTACCGCTTAGTTTATAACCGTCTTGAAATGCTGGAAGATGATATGCTTCAACACATCCACTTAGAAAACAATATCCTTTTCCCAAGGTATATAAGTTGATTCGTTACCAATTTAATGTAAAATCCGGCTACCCTTTTCTTCATAATCTGGGTAGTTTTTTTTATAATATCAAAATTCATTTTCTAATTAAATAACTTCAATGCTGTGATATTCTTCACAAACAGAAAAAAATCTTTTTGATAAGATACATCTATAACACCAAATAATCGAAAATAATTATTCGTATGTTTGAAAGGAGAGCAAACCATGAAGAGTCAAAAAGTACAATTACCTCTTCAAACGTTAAGTTTAACAGCTGGATTTATGGTCTGGGTCCTTATTTCTTCATTAATGCCGAACATTAAACAAGATATCGGGTTAACAGATCAAGAAATTGCACTAGTAACAGCCATTCCAGTCATCTTAGGGTCCTTATTACGAGTACCATTAGGGTATTATACAAATCGTTATGGTGCACGAGTTACATTTACGATCAGTTTTCTTATTTTGATTTTTCCGGTCTTTTACATTAGTCATGCTAATTCATTAACTGATTTGATTATCGGAGGATTGTTAATCGGTGTTGGGGGTGCTACGTTTTCAATCGGGGTCACTTCTCTTCCCAAGTATTATGCGAAAGAAAAACATGGCTTTATTAATGGTACTTACGGGGCAGGTAATATAGGAACAGCCATTACTGCTTTCTCTGCACCAATCATTGCAAATTCATTTGGCTGGGGCAATACTGTTAGATGTTATTTAGTTTTATTAATCGTATTTGCTTTATTTAATTTTTTACTTGGTGACAAAAAAGAACCAAAAGTAAATCTTCCTATAATGAAACAAATCAAAGAAGTATATCGAAATCAGACGTTGTGGTTTTTATGCTTATTTTATTTCATTACGTTTGGTGCATTCGTTGCATTTACGATTTATTTACCAAATTTTCTAGTGAATCATTTTGGCCTTGATCCTGTCGACGCTGGTTTGCGCACAGCTGGATTTATTGCATTATCTACAATCCTACGACCAGTAGGTGGATGGTTAGCAGACAAATTTAATACCTACTTTATCTTAATGTTAGTATTTGCAGGGCTTACATTTTCAGGAGTGTTATTATCCTTCTCCCCTACTTTGGAACTCTACACAATTGGAGTACTAACTGTAGCATGTTGCGCAGGTATTGGTAACGGAACAATTTTCAAGCTTGTTCCACTTTATTTCTCTAAGCAAGCAGGGATCGTAAATGGAATTGTCGCTGCTATGGGCGGTATAGGAGGCTTCTTCCCCCCTCTTGTCTTAACAACTGTTTTTAATATAACAGGTCACTATGCTATTGGGTTTATGGCATTATCTGAATTTGCCTTATTAAGTTTTGTGATTGTCGTCTGGATGTACTATCAAGAAAAACTTAGCCTAGAAAATAAAATAATTGAAAACACTGCTCAAGGATTAATGATTACGAATCCTGATGGAGTAATCCAAAAAGTAAATCCCGCATTTACAAAAGTAACTGGATACACATTGGAAGAAGCAATCGGAAAGAAACCAAATCTTTTACAATCAGGTCATCATGGTCACGCTTTCTACAAGGATCTATGGGATAAAGTGAAAAAGGATGGATATTGGCAGGGTGAAATTTTAAATAAACGAAAAAATGGTGAAATATATCCTGAGTGGTTGACGATAAGTGAAGTAAGCAATGATGCTGGTGAAATTAAATATTATATTGGTCAATTTAATGATATATCCGAAGAAAAAAGGATGAGTAATTGATTCTTCAAAAAGAGCTGAGTCTTTCTGATAAAGTCATCAGCTTTTTTTGAAAATAAATCCATTTCTCAAAGTTCGTTCACTTGGTTGAAATGCAACTTTTTCTTCTATAAATGACAAAAGACAAAAAGGAGCAAAACCACATGTTATCTGCTACTTTACTATTTTTACATTCAAAAAATGTAGGATCTTCCCTTGAAGAGATCGGATTTCGTTTTGAAGAAAATGTTTATATTTATTATGTTAAAAATAAAAAGCTTATCGAGGCGTCTATTGACTCATCCAACAGTTCATTTAAGTTACTGTTTTCGCCTGGTTTAAATCTTGAGGAGTATACAACTGTTCATACAATCATCGTTTCATTAATGAAAAAGCTTGAGGCTAAGATTGATGATCGTGAGAGTTTACTCGGTTACACAAGTAATGGTGAGGGAGCCTATATTGTCTCAAACTGGCAGAATTGGTACGGTTTTTTACAAGGGGCCAAACTGACTTCGTTAGAAGGAAAAAAAGTCCGAGTAACCGATGAAAGTGATAGAGAACTTGTCTCAGGAATGTTCGTAGGGTATAAATCAGATAAGCTAACCTCAACGATTATTGAATGCACGTTAATCACCCTTTTCGGCGAAAAAACGTATAAAGGAAATAACCTATCAATCAAGCCAACGAATGAATGGTAATGGATGTAAAGGTGTTTTTATTGATACGTTATCCACAGTTTTTTATCATTCCTAGATAAAAAAAACTGTTAGGAGAAATAATCTCCTAACAGCAATAAAAGTTAATTATTTATTTTTTTGTTCTATGATCTCGGAATCAGCATGATTCGTATAATCGTAATTTGAAGGGTCAATTGGCTCAAATCCTTCAGGTGTATAAAAACGCAACAGATCTTGGTTTACAATTTTATCTGACATCTGAAGTTTCATTTGAGTTATTTGTTCATATTGTTTTATTTCCTCGTTTTTCTCTACCGCTTCTCCAGTTTTTGTATCATAATATTTCCCATTCAATCCAGTGACTTTTTCACTAATAAAGTCGCCATTACGAAATGGTACTACTTCTTGATGATCTGAGGAGAATAAATCCGTACCTACTTGTACATTCCCTTTTGTTTCCACACCAAGTAAATGAAGTAGAGTTGGCATTAAATCGATTTGCCCTCCATACTGGTGCATGATCCCCCCATCTTCACCTGGAATATGAATAAATAATGGGACCCTTTGTAATTGAGCATTTTCAAAATCGCCTACTTCTGTATCTAAAACTTTAGACATAGCTTTATTATGGTTTTCAGATATCCCGTAATGATCTCCATACATAACAATCATTGAGTTCTCATACAATCCAGATTCTTTAAGATAAGTAAAGAATTCTGCTAAGGCTTCGTCTAAATATCGAGCAGTTTGAAAATAATTATCTACTGAAGTATCTCCTGTTGTATGCTTCTCTATGGTTGCTTCATCTTGATCCAATGGGTATGGGAAATGATTACTTACTGTTATAAACTTAGTATAAAATGGTTGACTTAAAGATTCTAGCATTGGCATAGATTGTTTAAAAAATGGTTTATCTTTCAACCCATAATTTAAAATATCTTCGTCTTTTGCATTATAATAACTTAAATCAAAAAACTTATCAAAACCTAATGATTTATAGATCTCATTGCGGTTCCAAAAAGATTTAGTATTTCCATGGAATACAGCAGAAGTATAACCTTGTTGACCTAAAATAGCTGGAGCTGCTTGGTAGGTATTTTGACCTTTTGTTGAAAAAGCTGCTCCTTGAGGTAATCCAAATAAAGAGTTTTCAAGCATAAATTCTGCATCAGCTGTTTTTCCTTGACCAGTCTGATGGAAAAAGTTATCAAAGTAAAAAGTACTAGAATCTTTTGTAAGCGAATTAAGAAAAGGTGTAACTTCCTTACCATTCAGTTTATAGTTAATGATAAAATTTTGAACTGATTCTAAATGAATGTAAATAACATTTTTTCCTTTTGCTATACCAAAGTAATTCGGATCAGGTTCAGCATAAATCGCATTTGTATAATTGGTAACCTCTGTAATATCATCCGAATCTGCCATTGCACGTTGTGCAGAGGCACCTGTACTTTTGATTGCATCATAAATCGTAAAATTATACATACCTAAATATTTCACAATGTAGTTACGGTCAAATGTTCTTGTTAATAACTGCGGACGATCAGTCTCCGCTAACCCTAAATTCACAGCAAAAAAGGCGATAGCAGCAGTAAAAACAATAACTAGAGAACGAGCTTTTACTTTTACAGATGCTGGTTTTACAACTTTAGTCAATACTAATAGAAATAAAATGATCGTATCCAAGAAATACAAAACATCATACGGTCTTAATAATGCTTCAATACTCTGTCCTAAATCACCAGCATTACCAGTTTGTGTCAGTGTAGGAAGTGTAATAAAGTCCGAGAAAAATCGATAATATACAATATTTGCATATAATATGAATGAAAGCAAGAAATCTATTACAATCATCCATATAAAAGATTTTTTCCCCTTAAAAAAAAGAGCAAGTCCTAAGAAAAAGATCACTGAGCTTGCAGGGTTAAGAAATAAAAGAAATTCTTGCATCGAATTATCAATACCTAAACTAAACTCTACATTATACGCAACATAGGTCTTAATCCATAGAAACAGTATTGCTATAAGAAAAAAATTCAAATGATTATTTATCCAAGTAAAAAATTTTAAATTCATTGTTTCACCTCATATATTGAGAATTGTCATATCCCTTAAGAAAATGAGTCGTGGGTTAATAGACAATTATATTAGCGTAATTTTTTATAGATTGTCAAACTCGAAAATTAAGAGAAATTATATAAAAGCAGTGTGTCATCTACGTTACAACAAATATGTTAACAAATTATGAACATTTTTAATCTTCCTCTTTTTACCAAAAGTAACCACAAAGGGATATTTTCTTAAATTGATCAATGAAAACAGTTGCTTTATTCTTTATCAAATGTCAAGCTTAAGAGGATAAGCTACTAAATAGAAAAGAACGCGAAGGTGACTAATATGATTGAGATAAAGACTTCAAAACTGAGCGATGGGGAGTTCAATAGAGGTGTATTTGCAACACGCGATATAGCAAAAGGTGAGCTAATACATGAAGCACCAGTCCTCCCTTACCCTAATGACCAGCATGTTTTCATAGAGAAAACCATACTTGATGATTACGCGTTTGAGTACGGTAAAAACCACACTGCGTTCCTCTTAGGATATGGCATGCTGTTCAACCATTCGTATAAGCCCAATGCAACTTATGATATTAACTTTGCGAACCACACATTTGACTTCTTTGCTTACACAGATATAAAAGCGGGAGAAGAGATACTAATTAACTATAATGGTGATGTTGATGACAATGATCCACTATGGTTTAATATGGAAGAAAATGACAAAGACAAAGCTGAGTCCAAATAAATATTTAATTATTTATTAAACATTAATTTTCAAACTTCTCGATAAAATTGACCTATTCGATCGTTCGAATAGGTCAATTTTATTAGATAGTAGGTTCCTACCTATTCCTGGTTTTTTAGCTGATTCAACTCATCTGCTAGCTGACTTGTACGCTTGGCGTTCCCTTGCGCAAAATTTTGCAAGCGATCTTTTAGCTCTTTATTGTTGTGTATTCTTTCCGCAGTCATTACATACTGCCTCATTAACTCATTTTCTATTTTGTATGATGCCTCAAGTACATTTCTTAACGAATCGTGTGTTAAAGCGTCTTCACGATCATGGTCGCGATCGTAATCATTGTTATGGTTCATGAATGCTTCCTCCTTATAAAGGATGATATCCTCATTATGTTCAATAGTTCGTATCGGAATACATACAAAGTAGCTTCAACTATGTAACTAGGGTTTGTTATCTGTATTCCTTTAACTTTAAATTATCTATACTCTTGTTTCTTCCACCGTAAAAATGTAATAAAACAAATAATAGACGAAATACTTGCTATACTACTAAAAGTCCAAACGTGTTTATATTCCTCACCGAAGTAAGACTCTATCGTCATTTGTAGCATCACGACATTTACAATCAAAGTGATAAAAATGATCATCCAGTAGGATTTATTCCCCATGTCGTATCTGTCTCCCCACTGCATAGATTGTACCTGACTCAACCGCTAGCTCAATAAGCGGCAGTTCTCTTTGTGGAGGACCAGCTAATGGCTGACCATTATCAACGCTAAAGAAACCTCGGTGGCAAGGACATAGTAACACAGACTCTTCTTTTTCGTAAAAAACCGGACATTGTAGATGTGTACATTTATTGTTATAGGCTTTTAATTTCCCTTCTTTTGTATGAACTAAAATGGCAGGTTCATCTTCTGTTGGATAATTAAAATTGATTGCACTATCTTTCGGTACATCTGCAAGCTTTGCGATCACTACTCGATTTGTTTTGTCTTTTTTATTAGTAAAAGCTAAACCAGAGAAAGGCAAAGTAGCAATCCCGAGGGTAATGGAAGCTCCAACAGCTGATTTCAAAAATGAACGACGATTAAATTTCAGGTCGGATACTCTATTTAAATTGTCTACTAAATTGATCATATCACTCTTTGTTTCTTTTTCATGTGGTTTTTGCTTATCATTAGACATTTTGTCTACTCCCTTTCCATTCTAATTTATTCTGTGTATACACCAAAGAATTCAGGTACATAATCCCACTTACTTCCCTCTTGGGGTTTTTTCCCTTCAACTAAGTTCATTTGTGAACGTTTCCTGCGTAATTGCTGCATTTCATCGAAATCAATAAACCGGATGGCATCACTAGGACAAACAGATGCACACATAGGAGCAATATCGTGCTTTGAACGGTCATAGCACATATCACATTTGTACATTTTATTCTCTTCAAAATCGAACTTCGGAATACCAAAAGGACAACCAAATGTACAGTTCCGGCACCCTATACACTTTTCCTCCATCGCAGATAATACGACTCCCTCATCTGTAATTTGGATGGCATTTGCCGGGCAAACACGCGCACATGCTGGATCTTTACATTGCATACAAAGCATTGGGTATGTTTGGCGGTTTTCTGTAAAGTCAACGTATTCCACATAGTTCCGTTCTTTTGCATCATGATCACCACATTCACGACATGCTGCTTGACATGCTCGGCAACCAATACATCTTTCGAATTCTAAATACATGATTTTATTCATGATGAAAGCACCTCTTTCTTTTAATTGTAATTACATTTTTTCTATTTTTAACGAACAAACTTTAAATTCAGGCATTCTTGAATATGGATCTAAGTGATCACTCGTTAATTGATTAACAGCTAAATCCTCACCCCAATGATATGGAACAAAAACAGTATCCTTACGTATTGCTTTTGTGATACGAATTTTCACAACCATGTGAGATCTTGGAGTTATCAGCTTCACTTGCTCACCATCTCGAAGATTATACTTACTTGCTAATGCAGGGTGCATTTCTGCAAATGGTTCTGGACATTGTTCGTTAAGAAAACCTACTCTTCTCGTTTGATTTCCAGATAAATAATGGAATACAACACGTCCTGTTGTTAGGAAATGAGGGTATTGTGTTGTTGGTGTCTCCCCAGCATCTTGCCAACCAATACAAGCAAGATTTGCTTTTCCATCAGGTGTACCAAAAGATTCAGTAAACATTGTTGGTGTTCCAGGATGATCTTCTGATGGACATGGCCAAAATACACCATCTTCCTTGTCAATACGAGCCCAAGTAATTCCGTAGTAATCAGCTTTCCCACCTTTTGTCGCAATGCGGAATTCTTCAAATATTTCACTAGCATCCTTATATGGGAAGAATTGTCCACGTCCCATTCTCTCCGCAATCATACTTAAGATTTTCCAATCTGGTTGTGATTCTCCTAGCGGCTCTCTAATTTTACGAATTCGGATTACACGGCCTTCTAAATTCGTTGTTGTTCCATCATCTTCAGCCCAAGTCGTTGCAGGTAATACCACGTCAGCAAATTGTGCTGTTTCTGATAGGAAGAAATCACTTACAACTAAGAAGTCTAATTTTCTAAAGCCTTTCCAGATATATTCTAGATTTGGAGCAGAAACTGCTGGGTTACTACAGATCACATGCATCCCGCGAATGTTTCCTTGTTCAATTTCGTCAAACATTTCATAAGCAGAAACACCAGGCTTTGGCATTTCACTAGGATCGATTCCCCACACATTTGAAACATACTCAACAGCTGCAGGGTCTGTTAATTTACGATAACCAGGTAGTAAATCCGCCTTCTGACCGTGTTCACGACCTCCTTGACCATTTCCTTGGCCTGTAAATGTCGCAACACCCGAAGCAAACTTTCCAATTTGACCACGAAGTAATGCCATTGAAGTATATAAAGCCACATTATCGACACCTTTTGATTGCTGTTCGACACCTCGTGCAAACATGACGACAGAGCGTGGGGACATTCCGAAAATATGTGCCGCTTTAATTATTTTTTCTACGGATACACCAGTAAGTTTGGACGTGTATTCAGGTGTGAATTTTTCTACATTTTTCTTTAATTCCTCATAATTGTTGCAGCGTTCTCTTACATATTCCTCATCCACATAGCCTTCTTTCACAATGATGTGGAGCATTCCGTTGGCTAAAGCTGAATCAGTACCTGGTTTTAAATCTAAATGAACATCGGCTACACGAGCTGTCGGTGTTTCTCTGGGATCAGCTACAATTAATTTAGCCCCTTTGTCCTTTGCCTTCCATAGCCATTGGATACTTGTAGGATGACATTCAGCTGTATTTGACCCTGCAATAAAGAAACAATCTGTGTGCTCTAATTCAGGCCAAGGCAATGTAGAACCGCGATCTGTTCCTAATGTTCTTAAGAATCCACCTGCTGCTGAACTCATACAGAAACGACCGTTGTAATCTATAAAACGAGTGCCAAGAGCAACACGTGCATATTTACCGACGAGGTAGCATTTTTCGTTCGTCATTGATACCCCGCCAAATACAGCGACTGCATCTTTTCCACTTTCTTGTTGAAGCTTTTTAAAGTTTTTCTCAATTAAATCAAGAGCTTCTTTCCAAGTTGATTCAACAAACTTTCCATTTTTCTTAATAAGTGGTTTTAAGATACGGTCTTCGTGTTCAATCGTTTGATAGGCTGTTACCCCTTTTGGACACATTTTACCGTTTGTAACAGGCCAATCATATCTCGGTTCAACTCCGACCACTTTTCCTGATTTTTCATTGACACGGATATGCATGCCACACTGCATACCACAGTAACAACAATGGGTTGTAATAAGTTTTTCACCTGGTTTATGAAGATTTTTCACGCCTTCTTTTGCAATAAATTTACTCATTATTCGTCTCCCCTTTTATCTTTATTTTTCTGTAGTTCCTCTTGTACATGATTAGGTAGATCATAATAATCATCTGTTCGTGTTTTTCCGAAACCTGACATGTGAATTCCATTCATTGTTAGAACAGGTTTCGTTTCAGTTTGTATTGGGTCTTCCATATTTAATTGCTTCATGACACGAAGTCTTCTGCGACATGCAGGACAGTAATCCGATAAAAATGTGCCATCCTCTAGTTTTAGATCAAAGCTTTGGACAGCTAATATGCTTTGAACATCTGTAATTTGATCATCAGAGCTATAGATCTCACCACAACGGTTACATGGTCTTGTATCAATTCTGACATGTTCCTGATAATTCATCGGAACTGCAGTTGCAAGCGGGCGAATCGGTAAATGAAATAACTTTCCGAATGGGAAGTAAATCAATAGAACGACTACAGTAACTTGATGGATAAGTGTTAAATAATGATGCATCCATCCATCTAAAAGAGAATATGAAACAGTTAAGATTAATCCTGTTAGTGTTACAGATAACAATAAAATTAAAGGGAAAATATCAAACTCAGTTCTTTGTGTAATTTTTACATCTTGATTCACAATTCTTCTGGCAAGAGCCATACAGACTCCTATTAACACCATCATTGCCGTAATATTCAAACCGTTATAGACCATTTCTGCGAAAATACCGTGTGCTGCCATTTGAATTGTTTCAATGCCCATCACAACGATCACATACGTTTCTGGGTCAACTAACTCGAAATGCATCCATCCAAATGTCAGACCGAATGTGATGGCAAATGACCCAATACACCCCCAGGCAATCATGAAATGTGTAATACCACGATAGATTCCACGTTTAAATATAAATTTTTGAAGAAAAATATTATCAACAGCTGTTTTTATTATGGAAATGATGTTTCGTTTTGCTCTCTTTTTTGTTTTTAAATTTTTTATACTTCTTTTAACAACCTGTTTCGTAGCAGGACGGATCAGCCAAGCACACATGCGAATCGTTAACCCTATCGCGAAAATGAAGGATGAAATCAAGTAGCCCATTAACGCCATGTCAAAATGTAAAAAGTTTTCTGTACCGATCCATACAGAGAATAAAAGAATTAAAATAACAAAAAATGAATATTTACTAGTTTTTGAATAAAAAGTGCGTTCAAATGCCTTCATGGCTCTATCCCCCTGTGACTTTTATTACATATATTGATTATTTTATTTGTTAGTCTTTTTGTAAGATGTTTGTTTATTAACTCTCATCATTGTATAGGAAGTCATTTTATATGACTGTGAAGAATGTCACAGAAATTATTTTTTTTACTCTCAGAAATTATATTCTGGAAAAAACGATTATGAGGTGTTGGAAATGTTATTAGGTAATGTTATTGCAGTAACGAGTGGAAAAGGCGGAGTTGGGAAATCAAGTGTGTCTGTAAATTTAGCGATTGCCCTAGCACGAATGGGGAATACAGTTGCTTTAATAGATCTCGATATTTATGGATTTAGTATCCCGAAGATTATGAATTTGCAAAGTAAGCCGAAAACCGTAAATGGAAAAATCATTCCTGTTGAATCACATGGGGTCAAGGTGATGTCAATGGGTTTCCTTATAAAAAATAATGAACCGGTTGTTTGGAGAGGTCCAATGCTTGGAAAGATGGTCGAACATTTTTCCAAAGATGTCATGTGGGGTGAGTTAGATTATGTCCTCTTAGATATGCCGCCAGGTACAGGCGATGTCGCACTTGATATGCATCACTTTATCCCACAAAGCAAAGAGATCATTGTTACCACACCCCATATGACAGCTGCACATGTGGCAGAACGTGCTGGGACTATGGCTTTAAAGGCAAAACATGATATTCTAGGTGTCGTCGAAAATATGGCTTATTTCAAACCAAAAGATAAGGAAGAGTTGTACTATTTATTCGGGAAAGGCGGAGGTACAGAGTTAGCAAATATCCTTCATACAAATTTGTTAAGCCAGCTTCCGATCGAAGAGCCAATTGAAAACTCTGATACTCCTGCTATTTATGAAGAAGGCACCACACTTTATTCTGAATATAATCAGCTAGCTGAACAGGTTCATTCACTTTTAAGCTAAAAAGAATTAGAAAAGCCCAAGTGCCTTGTTACGTGTGGAGACCAAGAAATATGTTGATATTTGTTGTATGGTCGATATCCATATGATTTCGGTTGATAAAACAAGGAAATCGGACAATAAAACATGAGAGTCGGATGATAATCTCTGGGATTTGGTTGATAAAAGTCTGAAATTGGTTGATATCGTTGTTAGCCTATTCTTTTACTCAACAACTTGTACATCCTGTTTCGGCTAGACGCGAAATCAACGTTCAAAAACTTCCTTTGCTGTACATAAGGAAGTTTTTTTCTACTATTATATAAGTAGTAATAGTACGACTAAAAAATAGACTGAATTGATAATTTCCCAAATACCTACCTGCATTATGGTTAGTTTTAGACCATTACAAACGAATGCTCGGATCGCGCTGGGAACGTATGCAAGAACGATCAGGCTTGGATCAATTAACCATAGAATACAAATAAGTATCAAGATATGATAACTCCATGACAACCATCGAAATGGTTGATTCTTCTTTTCTCGTATCATTGTTTTTACAAAAAAAGTACTACCTAAGAAAAACAAAAATGATAGAAATGCATTAAATAGTGCTGTTTGATCAAATGAACCTGTACCTAAATAATAGCTTGCAACTCCCCCTACACAAAATGCTAATATGGCTGTTACATCATTTAGAAAAGCACGTTCCTTCTTCTTTTTCGCAAAATAAGTGTTAATGAGAAAAAAAGGTAACATAGCCAAGCCAAACATAATGATTCTCCATTCAGACATAAGGACAGTTATAAGAAAAATTAGGGCGATGAATAGATAAAAAACAGACCATTTTAAATGTAATGACTTTTTCTTTCCTTTTACAAACATTAGCATTGGATAGGTTGCTAAATATAAAAATAACCAGCCTATAAATAATGGAATATGCGTGAACGTAAACTCGCCTGCTCCAATCCCTAATATAAAAGGGATTATGAGCATCGCCCATGCACCATGTTGTTTTGGTAATAGTAATTTCATTTCCCCACCTACTTTGTATAAAGATTGTGAATTAATCTTATACAAACTTCTCATTCGAATATGTGATTTATCTCACAAACCCTTATAAAGCCAGCTGGAAAAGAAAACACGAGTTGAAAAATCAAAAAAAACCATTTTACATACTTAACGGGTTTTTTGGCCAATTCATTTCATTTAAAAACGGTTTATCTTTCTTGTTCCTCGTGCCAAACCTTCTCCATCACTTCTAGGAAAGCTTCAGATGGTTGAGCACCTGATATAGCATATTTACGATTAATAAGATAAAATGGTACACCTGTAACACCAATTTGTTGTGCGTCTTGTTCTTGAGCACGAACATCTGCTTCAAATTGATTACTATTCAACAATGATTGCACTTCATGCTCATCTAAGCCTACTTCTACGGCTATTTCTATTAAGGTTTTCGCTTCTCCTACATGTCTTACTTCTGTAAAATATGCTTTAAATAATCGTTCAACCATTTCATTTTCTTTCCCAATTTGTTTTGCAAATTGGATTAATCGGTGAGCATCAAAGGTATTTGTTGGTCTAATTTTATCTAAGTGATATGTTAACCCAACCTCTTTTGCTTGTTCAGTTAATTGTTGGTTCATAGCGATGATTTGCTCTTTTGATGTACCATATTTTTTTGCTAAAAGCTCAGTATTATCTTCATCATAATTGATTTGTGCATCTGGGTTAAGTTCAAAGCTACGATACTCAATTGTCACTTCTTCACGATGTAGAAATTTAGAAAGCGCCACTTCTAAACGACGTTTTCCAATATAACAAAACGGACAAATAATATCCGACCAAACTTCAATTTGCATCTATTTTATTACTCCTTCCAATAACTCGAGATTCTACCCATATCTTATCAATAGCTTTGTTTAAGAGTAAAGAAATATACATCAAAAAAAGAGTCTATAAAAAAACTCCTACATGACAAATAGGAGTTTCATTGATAAGATACTACTCTACTTTTTCAGGATCCGGATAATCTATTCCAAACGTTTCAATTGTCACTTGTTTCATTTTTTGCTCTTCTAGTGGCTTGTCTTGCTGATCTGTTTCAACATTAACAATACGATTCACTGCTTCCATTCCTTCCGTTACTCTTCCAAAAGCAGCATAGTCACCATCTAGATTGCTAGTATCAGCAACCATGATAAAGAATTGTGATCCTGCTGAGTCAGGTGCTTGAGTACGTGCCATCGAGATCACACCTCGCTCATGCTTCATCTCATTGTCAAAACCATTTGATGTGAATTCTCCTTTAATACTGTAGTCAGGCCCTCCAGCACCAGTTCCTTCTGGATCTCCACCTTGTACCATAAATCCAGGTATGACACGGTGAAAAATCACTCCATCATAAAAACCAGACTCTGCAAGTGAGATGAAATTATTCACTGTATTTGGCGCAATATTCGGGTATAGTTCAACCTTTATTTCATCATTATTCTCCATAATAATTGTCGCAATTGGATTATCTTCAATCACTTGCTCTGGTTTTGATTCCTTATCACCAGTTTGATCTTCTCCTGATGCACCACACCCGCCGACTATTACTAAGATTATGTAAACGAACATAAGTTGAACAATCTTGAAAATTTTATTCATGTCTTACTCCCTTCTTGTTGAGAAACCTTATTTATTTCTTTAAAAGCATTCTACAATTAATGAACTAATCCCTTCCTTTATCTTTTGAGAATTACTGCTCATTAACTGTTTAACTCTATGTAACCTTTAACCCTTTAACTTTAGTACCAATCTATGTTACCGTAAAAGTATACATGATCATTAAAGGTGGTGTCTAACATCGCTCTGTCTGAATTAAACCATTTATTAAAAGATTACTACCCATTTACACTGTTAACTGAATATCAGCTTGAAGAAATGACTGATAAAGCTAAGCAATCCACCTTTTCAAAAAATGAATTTATGTTTCATGAGGATGTATCTGTAGAGGATATAGATCTTTATTTCCTTGTTTCAGGGCTTGCTAAAAATATATTGCATCAAACAAATGGTAAGCAATTTTCTCTTCGCTATTACTATCCTGGTGACATCATTGGATTAATGGTGATGTTTACAAGTGGTGAATTGAATTTTTCTGTTCAAGCTTTAGAGGATTGTACTGTCTTTAAACTCAACAAACGTCATTTTTTTGAAATCATGACTCGTAACAACGATTTTTCCAAAGTGATTTGGGAAAGCATTGGAGAACGAACAAAATCATTGTATAACGAGATGAAAACCAAAGCTACACAAGAGGATGAAGAGAATGTACATCTATTAATAACACGTGTCAAAACGTTAATGGATTCCCCCATTTTTATTCATTCACAATCAACAATGGAAAATGCAGCTAGTGTTTTGCAAGAAAAGCGTGTATCCGGATTAATCGTTTGTGATACTCCCTCTAAAATGAAGGGTGTTTTATCAAATCAAGAGATTTTACGTTACGTCATAGAAAAGCCAACCGGTAATAAAGTGAAGGATTGGATGGATGTTTCACCTTCTTCTGTTGCAGCTGATGCATTTGCATATGAAGCCCTTTCCTTCATTAAAAATAAGGCAAGTGAGTTTATACCTGTCGTACACAATGAAAAAGTAATTGGGACTTTGTCTAGTCGATCGTTCCTAAACCTTAAAGATTCTAGTTATCTAGATTTAACATTTAATGTTAAAAACTCAAAAACTGTAGATTCTCTTTTTACCCAGGGACCTTTAGTAAACGAAACTCTAAAATCATTTGTTCAAGACTTAATAGAAAAAAAGAGCTATGCTTATGAGGTTGTTGAAGTAATCACAAATCATAATGATAATCTACACAGGCAAATCATTAAAATTACAGAAAATGAAATGAAATCCGAAGGGTTTGGCACTCCACCTATTAATTACTGTTTTATTACGATGGGAAGTCAAGCTAGACATGAACAAGGCTTTCGTACTGACCAGGATAATGGAATGATTTTAAATGATTATGAGCATTTGCCGAACAGAAACGCGATTCAAGTGTACTTTAAGCATTTCACAAAAAAATTAAACCACCATTTTAGCTTATTAGGCTTTCCTGAATGCACTGGCGGAATAATGGCTAGGGAAGAAAAATGGAGAAAGTCTTTATCAGAATGGAAAAAGGAGATTCAAGCTTGGAAAAATGAACTTGATGCAGAAGAAATCCAAAAATTTACAATATTTTATGATTTCAGACCAATTTATGGGGATTTTTCATTAGCTGAGGAAATTAGAGACTTTCTAACGGATAAAGCAAAACGTTCAAAAACATTGCAGCAACTCTTAATGAAGGATTCTCTTCGTTATAAAATACCTACTCATCCTTTTGGACTCATGAATTTAAAACAAAAATCAAAAATTATTAATGTTAAAAAAACTGGCCTTACGCAAATTATCTATTCTACGAGAATTAACGCGATAAAATACGGTGTAAATGAAGTAAACACGATAAAAAGGCTTGATGCATTAAAGAAACTCCAAGCAATGCACCCGAGAGATGTAGAAAATGCAAAAACAGCTTTACATTATTTACACTATTATCGTATACAACAAAATTTAGTAGAGCTAGCAAAAAATGAACAAGTAACAAATGAAATTGATGTTTATGAGCTTTCAAAAGAAGATCGAACGAAGCTTAAAGAAGCATTACAAGTTGCACATCGAATGCAGCAAGTAACGAAGATCAGCTTTAATCGAAATCGGGTGGTGTAGTACATTTTGCCAAGTGATTTAAGGATTTTAAAATATTTACTCTGGGATCAAATTTTTTTAAAATATCACGTCAGTAAGATGGTCGAATTACCAGAATACCAACAAGCAGCTCAATCTATAGAAGAATTCATTCAAAGTCAGGTTGGATTAGTAAAAAAAGATCTAACCACGTGTACATTTACTATTTTTGATTTGGAAACGACAGGTTTTTTTCCTGATATAGGTGATGAAATCCTTTCGATTGGTGCAATAAAGGTTAAAGACTTTTGCATTCAATATGATGAAGCTTTTTACACTGAAATAAAACCCATTAATAAAATACCAAAAACAATTGAGGAACTAACAGGTTTATCATATGATAAGCTAGAGAAAGCACATTCTTTTCCAACAGGATTAAAAAAATTTCTTGATTATAGTAAAGGTAGCATTCTAGTTGCCCATCCAGCTACATTTGATATTGAGTTCATTAAAACGGTGATCAAACAATGGCAGCTTCCCTGTTTTTCACCTAAATATATTGATTCCCATGTGTTAGCAAATGATTTATATTCTGGCAGACGAAATTATTTAGATGATTTAGTTGACAGATTAGGTATTACGGAAAGAGAGAGACATCATGCTTTAAATGATGCAATAATGACTGCAGATATTTTCATCCACCTGTTAAAGTCATATGAAGAGGCATCAGTTACAAAAATCGCGGAATTAAATCGAATGCTTTAAACAAGCAGCTTAAAGCGACCTTCCTTCTAGGGGTTCATATGAAACCAGGCCTGACTTATGAAAGTCAGGCCTGGTTATTTATCGTTATATTTTTTTATAAATAGCCGCTTTTGTATAAATATCCCCAACTTGATGATCGGTTATATGCGAAAAGGCATACACACATCCACATCCATCAATATCAAATAATGTCATTTCCATAAAATCCTGTGGCAACTCGTGTAAATGCTTCAAAATGAGTTCATTTTCAGTTTTGTAAAGAAGATCCCCCTCTTGTAAATAGTGAACAAAAGGATTTGTTTCAAGACGATTTTCCAATGCAATGTTGACAATTTTCATTTAAAAGCACCTCACAATTTAGTTTTCTGTATTTTCTGATTATTAATATAATACACTAAAAAATGTTGTTTGAAAACTATTTTTTAAAAATTTTTTGATGAAAATTTTAACAATTATTGTAATAACTATAAAAATCGAATTCTTTCTTCTTCTACTCTTCCTTTCATTCTTAAAATTTATAATTCCCTTAGAATATAAGCAAATGATACCAATTACCTTTTCAAGCATACATGTTAAAATAACGACAAGGATGTGACATGTATGCTTAAAATACGACAGTATTTTATTATATTAGTATTAGCATTTCCGATTCTTGTCAGCTTTGATTCAAATCGGTTAAACGGACAATATCTTGCTTCCTATCAATCTCCTGAGGGAATTCAATTTGTAAGTTATTCCGAGGAATGGGATCAACCCAAATTAGTAGAATTGTATCAAGAACTGAAAAAAAATAAGCATGGTAAAGAATTAAAACGTTTGCAGGAAGTAAAAGTGATTGGTGATTCTCTTTCCTCTGCCTTCACGAAAGGAAGTTATCATTCACTCACTAGTACAATTACGCTTTATCAAGGTGATAAGTACACGGAACCAATTGAATATCGAGAGACACTTTCACATGAATATGGTCATCATTTTGCTTATCATTATTTTCCATCACATCATTTCCCCTTTTCAGAGTGGCAATCTGTACGTGGATTAACTATCTCTGAACTTCGATGGGATGCTTTTTGGAACTATAATGAAAACAACCATGATTCCTACCCACAGGAAATCTTTGCAGATGATTACGTTTTATTGTATGGGGCAACAAATGAGGCTGATGGTAACGATGTTTATAGTAATGAAGCCTTCTATATGCGCACAGAGCATGAAAATCAAGAACTACCTAATGTATTAGAAAATCGTGAGCTTCACAGATACCTTGAAGAAGAAAGTGGCATAAAAATTGATGAAGATCGGTTACTTCGTACTCCTGAGGTATCGGAATGGAAGGATTCAAAGCTATCTTATAAAATTTCCTCTAAACCAAATGTAGCTTATCGATTAAATCTTGAGTTTCATGATATAGAAGATTCCGAAGATAATAGTGTCTCCTCTGAGCTTTACGAGATTACAACAGATCAAACGAATGAGCGTTTAGAATTTCCATTAGACGAAATTGATCAGGAAGTTTTATCAAATTATGATTATGTTACTGCTACCATCGATGTAGTTGATTTATCAACATCCATTGGATTTCAAACTGAGGGGATTACTTTAGAGATAAATGAGTAAATAAAGGAAATGATTCTATTTCGTGTTTATTAACTAATTGTGTTGTAAATGACAGTACCTTTTTTATATAAAGATATGGCTTACTATACAAGTTTATCGATAAAGTCTTGTATAGTAAGGCTTATTATAATTTCCTCCCTCTTCAACAAACTGCCCGTTTGTTGAGGATTAATCTGGCCAAATTTTTAATTTCTTAGATAATTTCTTAGCATTTTGAAAACCGAGGGATTTATAAACACCCCTTTTTGATACATAAAATATAAAAAACAGGACATTTAGTCCTCATTTTAAATCTTATCAAAAATCATCTTTTTTATTTATAGTCTCTATTTGCACAAAAATGTTTTTCCAATAAAACTCTATATGATTTACTTGAAACCCAGCTATTCTAACTAGTTCAAGTGTATCTCGATTTAAATGACAACCATCACAAAAGTGTTTCCATACAGGAGTTAACCAATCCTGTAACCGACCTAAAAGTGGACGATTTAACCGAACATGTTCAAAAAAGAGAACATCTCCGTCCGGTTTACAGACCCGTCTAATTTCTGCTAATGCTTTAGATGGAATAGGAATCGTACATAAAACCAGTGTCCCCACCACAGAATCAAATGAATTATCCGCAAAAGGAAGTTCTTCTGCTTTGGTCACCAGAATCTCAATTGGAATATCAACTTTCTTAGCTCTTACCAACGATTTTTCTTTCATTAAATGATTTGGTTCGATGGCTATAACCCTATTTGCTTGTTCATAGTAAGGGAAGTTTAAACCTGTACCGGAACCGATCTCCAATACGTTTCCTTTTGCCCTCCTCACTATATTTTTTCTAATATTTCTAAGTCCTTTTCGCTCCAAAGGGAACATAAGAAAATCATACACTTCAGCAAACCATTTCCCCACAATTCTTTCACCTCTTACAAAATTTACTCAATAGGAGATTCCATAACTCTTAAATTAAAAGTCATGCTTTCGATAACTTTTTATGATTAAAAGTAAAATTGTTACTATCTTGAACATGTGTTCACATGTTTTCTAACAAGTCAATAACCCTACCGTCCAATTTAAATATTCAAATATGTAAAATTTATGCAAAAACAAAAGATAGGAAGCCGTATCATCTACTTTCTACTCCACTATTCATTAAATCTCATTTCCCTTGGTATAACAATTTTAAAAGGAAAGTTAACTTCTTCTCCATTATGTTTTATTGCCTTTACATTCATACCCATTGATCCAGCGTGAAGGTGGAGATTCCCCGTAATTTTAAATACTCCATCATCCACTTTGAATGCATTGTAGGTTACATTGTAGTGAGGTGGCATATATAATGTAACTTCAACGTTCTCAATCTCTTTTCCTCCACCAAAGTCTATTGTTAAAACATTTAATTGTTCATAGATGCCATTGTGAGCTTAAACACTTTTTATTGGATTAAATTAAGAAAATAATAATACTCCAATTAATACCCTAATTTGTTTCATCATTTTTCCCTCTTCTAAACTATTTATTTTCACCAAATATATTTGAAGAAAATATGAAGAGTCCTATATTGTCCAGTAGGTAATTGTATCCAATACCCCTAATACCACCAAGATCACTCCAGAAAGTCTTTGAATATACAATCCAAGCCTTCTCCCTTTTTTCATCACAGCACCACTTGCTCCGTAATACCAAATTAAAAACATGGAAAAAATAACGGAAGAGATGTACCTATTGCAAACAGACTAGGCATAACAACCCCATATGACGTTGAAAGAACAATTGGCATTAGTGTAACAAAAAATAAAACGAACATGGTAGGACAAAAGCCTAACGAAAAGCTGACTCCCATTAAAAAGGAACCCATTTTTCCTTTTTTGAAAAATCTCTTTGGTAATTCCAATAGTTTAATCGTCCATTTCAACTTTATTATACCAAGCATGAATATACCCACAATGGTAAACATCGGACCAATCACTTTTCTAAACCATGGAAAATATAATATAAGTTGAGATTCTAACCCCCTACCCAAAATCCAAACAAGCAGTCCCAATCCTGTAAACACAACAATCTTTCCTAAAGTGAAAAAGAAAACATCAACCCATGCAAGTTCTTTTTGGAGTGATTTATTTCCATAAAGAGTAATTGCTCCAATATTACCTGTGAACTGGCAAGGCGCCATAGCCCCGACAATTCCTAGAAAAAAAGCAAATAAGATTGGTATACTCTCAAAGCTACGTGCAAGATTTAAAAAAGGTTGAGTCATTAGATTACTTATTTGATTGAAAAATTCATACAACATGCATCACCATCTTTATAATAATTCTTTATTTCCTATAATACTTTCCGCCTTTATCAACTTCTGAATGGTACTAAGCCTTAAAGGGCAAAGTTTTTCTCAAGGTCATGTTCTTCCATTAACTCAATTAAGCGCTTTTGCAATTCTTTATTGTCTTTGATTTGCTGTTTCATTTGCGATTTCATGTACTTCATGAGATTTTAGTAAATAGAAATGTCTGTTTAACTCCATTATCTAAAGTACAGGCTATTTGAATAAAATTCTCTCAAGAGATTCACTTAGAAAATAATAAAGGACGATTATGGTTAGCATAATCGTCCTTGTTGAGAATTAATTTACTTAATCGCCGTGCTAACTTTCAGCTTCTTTCCTTTGATTGTTGTTTTTTCCATGGCTTGTAAGACTAACGAGCCTTTTCCATTAAGAATATCAACATATGATAAATTATCCTGGATGGTTATTATTCCAATATCATCTGCTGTTACTCCAGGGATTTTCGCAATAGTTCCAACAAAATCTACAGCTCGAATCTTCTTCTTTTTTCCGCCGCTGAAATGGAGTTTCATGATATCTTTGTTTATTCGTGCAGTTTTATTATTTTTAACAACTCGGCGGCCACTGATTTTTTCTTCGAAAGCGGCTTTTCCTCTAGCAACTTCTTGATGACTAGGAGCTTCCATTGAAGAAATCTCAAAGCCAATGTATTTTTCAATTGCTTTAAGGAATTTTCCTTCATAAGGTGTTGCAAACGTAATCGCTTTTCCTTTATTACCAGCACGCCCGGTTCTTCCTGTTCGGTGAACATAGCTCTCTTTTTCCATTGGAACATCATAGTTAATGACAAGTGTCACATTATCAATATCAATTCCTCTCGCAGCTACATCTGTTGCCACAAGATAACGAAAATTTCCCATTTTGAAACCATCCATAACTGCAAACCGATCTTCTTGTTCTAATCCTCCATGGAGTCTTTCACAAGAATAATTGGATTCTTCCAATTCGGTAAACACTGTATCGACGTGTTCTTTGGTTCTGCAAAAAATGATACAGCTCTCTGGGTTTTCAATGACTGTTACGTCTTTAAGAAGTGAAATCTTTCCTTCTTCTTTCACTTCGATTAAACTATGTTCAATTGTTCCCGTTGTTATCCCGGTAGCAGCAATCTCAATATTATTAGGATTTTTCATATATTTATGGCAGAGATTTTCAACATCTTTAGGCAATGTAGCAGAAAATACCATCGTTACTCTAGTTGAAGGGAGTTCTTTTATTATCGCTTCTACTTCGTCGATAAAACCCATATTAAGCATTTCATCAGCTTCATCTATAATAAGATACTTTGTTTGGTCTAAAACTAGGGTTCCTCTTTCGATATGGTCCATTACACGGCCAGGTGTACCGACGACTACATGAGTTTTTTGTTTCAATTCTTCCTTTTGTTTCGCAAAAGGTTCTTTTCCATAAACAGCCATAGCTTTGATCCGTTTAAACCTTCCAATATTCGTTATATCTTCTCGAACTTGAACAGCAAGCTCCCGAGTTGGTGTCAGAATTAATGCTTGTGGTTTTTTTTCTTCCCATTCAATCATTTCGCAAATAGGAATACCAAAGGATGCAGTCTTGCCACTGCCTGTTTGAGATTTTACGACAAGATCTTGATTTTCCAATGCTCTTGGTATTACTTCACCTTGAACCTCTGTGGGAGTTTCGTATTTTAACACATCAAGTGCTCTGCTTATTTCATCGCTTAAATTATAATCTTTAAAATTTCTTTCACTCATGTATTAACCTCGTTTTTTTGTATTATCCGACTTATATAGGATTCTCTCAAAGAAATATCATATGCAAAATCTGAATATGTTCATTATACTTGAAATGCTTAGACAAATCGGCTTTTTTATATTGAAATAAAAAAAGTAAAATTGTAAATGATGTATGATTAAATCACATATGGTAAAAAAGTCATCCTTATACTCTTACTTTATTATTTATCGTTGCTTATGAATTCATACATAATTTCCTTGTTATCGTTTTAATAGTACCTACCTAATTATAGTAACTTCGACGATAAGTCCTCTACTAGTTTGAAAATAACTCATGTCGATGTTCCCACCAGATTTCACCTTTTTATTTGTTATCGCGTTAGAAGATAAATATCATTTTTTTCCTACTTAATTGATTTGATCATACTCTATATAACTTAAGGATTCTCGAAGGTGCCTATCCTAATTTTTCTAAATAATAATTCAAAAGATCCGGATACTTCTTTACCTCTTGTTTCCCCTTCTCACTAATTACATAGGTACCTCTCTTGATTCTTTCAAACCAACCATAAAAGTTTTTCGTTAAAATGGATGAAGTTTTATCACCAGTTCCCATTTGAACCAAAGCCTTCGGGGATAATGAACCAAAATTTTCAAGGTAACATGCAATTTGTATACAATTTTCTTTATAGGCAGTCATAATTTTCGTTCGATTACTTCCACCAACATTGAAATCAGCACTTCGGCCATTGATTTCTGTCATTACTGTATCTCGCTTTAGCTTGTTTTGCCCCATACTTTTACTGCGATAAAACGGAGTAGGATGAAAGATAATCTCTGCTTTTGCACGTTTCCCTGAGAATGAAACAACAATCAATCCTAGCTCTAATCTTCGAACTAAATGGCATTTATCTGTCCAACGCTTAGAATTTAAACGATATTTTGGTTTTGGTATCGCAATGTAAACTATATCTGTTAACCGTTGCCGTTTTGTAGCCTGTATGAGTAGATCAACACTTAACGTGAGCTTTAGTTCAATTATTACTAATTCATCGCCTTTTACTGCAGCCATATCACAGTCTTTAACTTCACCATAAACCTCATAACCTTCACGTAAAAAATACTTCTGAATTGGCTTATATAAATCTACTTCTTGTAGCATATT
Organism: Bacillota bacterium; assembly: GCA_051750265.1. Taxonomy (GTDB): domain Bacteria; phylum Bacillota; class Bacilli; order Bacillales; family Bacillaceae; genus Metabacillus. The sequence goes on from JBNJJO010000019.1 coordinate 38,518, forward strand.
CTTTTCCTTCATATGTAATCACCATCCAATTCTGCTTAAGCTCTCATGTCCTCCATGAATTTTAGAAGGGAGTAATATAATAACAAAGATTAGTTTTTCATTTAGGCTCTATTTTTTGCTTTTGGAAAAGGAATATTTCTAAAAACATCATACTTATAGCCATTTATAAAAGATTCAATTGTACATATATAATAGGCGCATCTTTATTAAAGAAAAGCTCCTTCTAAATAGGCACCCTCCTCATTAGAATAAAGATCCTGCTTGCTGAATCTTAGATAAAAGATTCATTATGTATAACGTTCTTTCTACTTTTTAGGCTTATGATATTGATATATTACGAAGTCATGATTGTTGTATTGACTGTAAAATCTTTTAACGATGGTCTAATTAAATTAAATTCGTAAGACGGAATGTTTAAAAATCTCTCCCTTCGAAGCAAGGAAGCCGACACTAAAAGTTTCGAAAAGTCTCCTAACTTCTAAAAATCATATCGATTACTCTTTATTTCTAAATAACCCTTGCAATAGAACAAGTCTTCTGTTATATTACATTCAACTAAATATTTTCTTACTTCAATACCTTTTGAAGTGAGGATAGAGGCGCAAAGACATTAGTACACAATGTGAGGATAATGAGATCCAATGACTATTGTGGAAAGGGAAATTTGCCGAAGTGGATAGAATCTCATGTTCTTGAAGCTGGTTCTGTTATTGAATAAATACTGGACTGTCATATAGGAAACTATATGGAGGGCTATCTTTCGCGCGGGAACGATTTTTAATACATATTGTTTCTAAGCAACAGCGAATCCCTCGTTGTTGCTTTTTTTGCGTTTACTTTTGAATGGCCCTGACCCCCTCTAATTTTAAAAAATCCATATAAAGGGTGTGAAGTTATGAATTTCGGCCAGGTTTTAACAGCAATGATTACTCCGTTTGATCATAATGGTGAGGTTGATTTTAACGCAACGAAAAATTTAGTAAATTATTTAATAGCTAATGGTTCTGATGGATTAGTTATAGCTGGTACAACAGGTGAGTCTCCTACATTAACTACAGAAGAGAAAGTAGATTTATTCAAATTTGTTGTACAAGTTGTTAATGGTAGAGTTCCAGTCATAGCTGGTACTGGCTCAAATAACACGAAAGCTTCTATCAGATTAACTAGACTTGCAGAAGAAGCAGGAGTCGATGGTATAATGCTTGTTACTCCATACTATAACAAGCCGTCACAAGAAGGATTATATCAACACTTTAAAGCTATTGCCCAAACAACATCATTACCAGTAATGCTTTATAATATCCCAGGAAGAAGTGTTGTAAACATGTCAGTAGAGACAATTGTTAGTCTCTCAAAGATTGACAATATTGTATCAATAAAGGAAGCAAGTGGCGACTTAGATGCCATGGCAGAGATCATTAGCAAAACACCAAATGATTTTACGGTGTACAGTGGCGATGATGGGTTAACATTACCAATTTTAGCCATCGGTGGAGCGGGAATTATTTCGGTTTCATCACACATCATTGGTAATGAAATGCAAGAAATGATCAATAGCTTTAAAAATGGTGATGTCAATGGTGCTGCTTCTTCACATCGAAACCTTCTCCCAATTATGAAAGCATTGTTTGCTGCACCAAACCCAACACCGGTAAAAGCAGCATTAAATATGAGAGGGATAAATGTTGGAGATGTTCGCTTACCACTGGTCCCTTTAAACAATGAGGAAAAAAGAGAACTACAAAGAACTCTACAACTTAATAACATTGAAGAAGCTTCTTAAAAAAATAACAATAAGACCACATGTAGAGAGATAAAATAAAACTTCTCCCTCTTTATGTGGTCTTTCTTTCCTGCTAATTAGCATTTTTTCTATATTTTTAATTACCACCTATGCATTTGGCTGGGTTAAAATCGAAACACATGACTTAAATACTACACTTGCAGTCATATACTTCGTGGTTTGGAGAACGGTCCTGGATTTAAAAACGTTCCTAAAGTACAAGAATTTTATCATTACTGATAATTGTAATAAAGCACGCTCTTAGTTTGCGTGCATTCTTAATGTCTCGCTATAATCTACAGATTTGCTTTTACTTTTTCTCATAAAGCACAGTTAAACTAATTAACGTGACCAAAATCGTTGCTCCCATATCTGATAAAATCGCGATCCAAAGTGTTAAGAGCCCTGGAATCGTTAATAATAAAGCAATTAATTTTAGCCCTAGTGCTAAAGTAATATTAAGTTTGATAATCGAATTAACCTTTTTAGCAGATCTTATCGCTGATGGTAACTTACCTAGATGATCTTGCATCAAAACGATATCAGCTGTTTCAATTGCACTATCTGTCCCCTTGCCCATTGCGATTCCTAAGTCAGCTGTAGCTAGTGCAGGTGCATCATTTATTCCATCACCAATCATTGCAACCTTTTCTTTTTTTGAAAGCTCTTTTATTTTTGCTACTTTTTCATCTGGTAATAGGCTTGAGAAAAACGAAGTTAGACCTACTTTTTCAGCTACCTTTTCCGCTGTCTTTTCATGGTCACCAGTTAACATAATCGTATTATTGATACCTGCAGAATGAAGATCCGAAATAACCGAAGCACTTTCCTCACGAACCTGATCAGAGATTCCCATTATACCGAGAATGTCTGTTTCATTTGCTAAGATGACTAATGTCATTCCTGACTCTTTAAAGGATTTAAGATCTTGTTTGACTTTTTCTGTTACTTCAAGATGGTGTACATGTGCTTCATTGCCTAAATAATAGGTTTCCCCCTTCATCTTTGCGATGATTCCACTACCAGACACTGTGGATATTTCATCAGGCTCATCTAACGTTAACCCTTCTGCTTTTCGCATAACCGCTTTAGCAATTGGATGTGATGATGACTTTTCAATGGAGGTAGCAATTTGCAAAAATGTTGGATCGTACTCCACAAGATCCTCTACATATGGCTCCCCTTTTGTCAGTGTACCCGTTTTATCAAAAGCAATGGTTGTAATCTTACCTAATTGCTCTAAAAAAACCCCGCCTTTGATAAGAATCCCATTTCGAGCATTTTTTGTAATACCTGATACAATCGCAATCGGTGAAGATAACACAAGTGCACATGGACAGCCTACGATCAATACGGCTAAGCCTTGGTAAAACCAATCTCCCCAACTAGCTTTGAATAAGAGAGGTGGAAAAACCATCACCATTACAGAGATCACCATAATTAAAGGTGTATAGTATTTCGCAAATTTATTGATAAACAATTCAGTTGGTGTCTTCGTCTCTTGTGCTTCTTCAACAAGATGAAGAATTTTTGCTAAAGACGAGTCCTCATACGCTTTCGTAATTTTAACCTTTATAACGCCTTCATTATTTATACTTCCACCATAAACTGGTTCGTCAATTGCTTTTTCTACTGGCATTGATTCACCTGTAATTGCCGCTTCATTTACAGAGCTCTTCCCTTCGATCACAATACCATCAGAAGGAATTTTTTCCCCTGCACGAACTAAGACAATTTGATTTACTTCCAAGGATGCAATTTTTACAATTCTTTCATAACCATTTTCAAGGATAGTTGCTTCTTTTGGAGCAATCTCTAGAAGCTTTTCCATTGATTTTCTGGCTTTTTGCATTCCTAAGCCTTCTAAATATTCATTAAGTCCAAAAAGAATTGCAACAAGTGCTCCTTCCTTCCACTCGCCAATACCAAGTGCACCGATAAGAGCAATTGTCATGAGCGTTTCAATATTGAATTTAAACTTAGCTAAGTTTTTCAAGCCTTTTAAGAAGGTTTGGTATCCACTTAAAACAGTCGCAGCAAGAAATAATCCAATTGCAATATATTCATTTATCCATTGCTCAGTGATAAAAGCCGCGATATAGAAAAATAAGGAAATTGATAAGAGAGCGATCCAATTCACACCAGAATGATGCTCATGATGGTGCCCTTCCTCTTCATCGTTTTCGATATATGCCCCATCTGAAGATAAAATCTTATTCACTTTATTCATGTCAACTGTACTAGCTAATTTAAGTTTTCCAGAATTATAACTTAAAGATGCTGTTTCCCCTGAAGGTAACTTATTAATTTCTTCCTGTAGTTCTCTTGTACAGTTGGCACATGTTAAACCCTTTACTTTATATTCGTTCATTTTGCTTCACTCCAAATAAAAGCTTAATGATGCAGTGCATGATGAATCGTTTGCTGTAAGACATTCATCACATGATCGTCATCGGGTGAATAATATAATGTTGTCCCTTCTCTTCTATACTTAACCAAACGTAAATTTTTCAAAAATCTTAGCTGGTGTGATACTGTTGATTGCATCAGAGATAGATTTTCGGCTATTTCATTAACCGAATGCTCATTTTGTGACAATAAGTGTAAAATCCGAATCCTTGTTGGATCACCTAATGCTTTAAATGTTTGGGAGACGATAAAAAGTGTTTCTTCATCAAGCTGTTCAGTTTGTTCTTTTTCATTATTTAATGCTTCATCCATCGTAAAACACCCTCTTTGTGTTAGTATATATTAATACATGAGTATATGTTCATATTATCTGACTTGATTGTAAAAAAAATATCGGCCGTTGTCAATCTTAGCCAATAATTAAGATGATTCCTGCTATAAATATCCCCGTCAACAAACTTAGCCAATGATAAGATCCAAAACCTTTTTTTAATGAAGGAAAAAACAACTCAAAAATTGCTACATACCCAATTGTGCTAATAGCCACACCAAGTAACATACCTAAAAAATGACCACTACTAATTGGAACCATACTACCCAAAAGAGCAAAACCATTTAAGCTTAAACTTAGAAACGCAAAAGAAGCTAACAAGTGATGTATTTTTAGACATGAGGCAAAATAGATCATCATTAAGGTCATACCCTCTGGAATGTGATGAAACACAACTAAATGAAATAGATGCCCCTCATGGTCGACATGATTTCCTAAAGCTAATCCTGATGGAACATTATGTAAAGTGATGGCTAAGATGAGAAAGTAAAATGATGCTGTTTTATCCATTACTCCATTATGAGAATGATTATGCATGAGTTTATCAATGATAAACATCAATGGCAACCCTATCACAATACCAAGAAACACAGGGACAACCTTATTATCTGAAAAACTGTGTGGAATCAATTCTAAAAAAAGAACTCCACATAACACTCCTGCACAAAGGGATAAAATATATTCGATTTTTACCTTTAACCATTTAGTGATTAAAATAGACAGACAGGCCCCTGTTAACAGAGAGAAAAATACAGAAACTACTAATGAAACCCCCACAGTTTCCCCCTCCAAAACTCTGTTTAAAACTTAGATAGCTATACTAGTTCTATGACTCCCATAATTTATTTAGTACAAGTTAAGGGTGGGTTTACCGCCAATAGGCGGTATTTTTGTTTGTAGGAAATGGGGACGTAACTCCGCCAGCTTATTATTAAAACCATCCTATTTCTAAAATAGAAGAATTTAGCTTCAATAAACAAATATAGAGTTTGCTGCGTCTAGCCACCATATTAGAGTTGATGTTAAAGTACAACTTATCTATTTCTTCATATGAAGTGGTGGCGTGAATACGTCATATTCGTTTTGCTTAAAAAGCAATTACATAATTTGTGAAAGAAAATATTCGATGACAACTTTTGAGGATAAGCGAGCAGCTACGTATGGAGGTCTCACGTTAACTGTAGCTTCGACAGGCAGCCCTAGCCATAAATACTGATGATCAATTATAATGAACGGAAATGGGACAGATTGATGAATAACCTGATCAACCTTTACGTTTTCTATCTTTTCAGTTGTCATGGAAGTAAGCGAGACTTTGTCATTTCTGTTGTTCAAAATGTTCTTCCACTCATTTGTTAACTCTTTCCCCGACGGCAAGCCTAAAAATATCGAGTGCTTTGCTTGATGAATATCCTCTATGATAAAGTCTAGTTTCTTAGCGTGTATCCAAGTTAATTTTGGATGTTGATTTTTTATCCAAGCACCTATTTGATGTGGTAATACTTCCTGCTCATGTTTAAACTGATGATCAACGAGCTTGCGAATCGTTTTATTTCGATAAACCTTTGTTTGAATAAAATGATGATCACAAATATGAATGAATTTTCCTCTTGTTCTTGTAATAGCAACATTTATTAGCCGTTCACTATCTTTTCCAATTAAGAGCATACCTGGTCGATCCTGAGTATAGCTGTCGACGGTATCAAACAACATAACATCTCGTTCACTGCCTTGAAAACGATGAACAGTGGCTGAGATTATGTCAGAGTCTTGAAGCTCTGTTGAATAAAGGTCTGATAATAAGGATTCCATTAAAATAGCCTGAGCTCGATAGGGTGTTACATAGCCTATTGATCTAGAACCCGCTAAGTAGGATTCATGAATAAGCTGAAAGGTCAGGAGTAATTGCCATAAATTAAATCTTGAGTTTGATGTTTTTTCACGGAGACAATGACTTCCCGTAAAACTACTATCTAAAAGAACAGAAGCACGATTAGGAAATGGGGCTCTTTCAACAATTGCATTCCTTGCGGTTTTCACATTTTCATGATCACCTACGAGAGAATCATATATATATTGATTCGTAAACGAAGAAATATCAGGGTGCATTCGTCTTTGTTCCTTTAAAAGAAACAAGTGAGGATGTAATTTTTTTCCGTCGTTAAGCCAATCTACGACCCCGGCCTTATGAAAAATATCCTCTCTTAACCACTCATCCACAAGAGGATTTCTTGCTGCTGCAATTGGCGGAAGCTGTTTAAAATCTCCGCATATAATAAAACGTTGTCCTAATGATACAGCAAAACCAACCTGTGGAACGTAGGCCATACTTGCTTCATCGACAATGACAAGATCATAGTCCTTATCATAAATGGTCGGATCATTTGCTGCCTTTGAAAGAGTTGTGCCAATAATATCGGCATCTTTCACAAATTGAATTTCTTTTTGACGTATTTTCTCTAGTACATTGGCAAGCTTGCCTTCAATCTCAAGTAAGCGTTCTGAATCTCGCCTGCTAAAAGAACGTCCAAGATCAAGTTTTATTAATCTTCGCTCCTCTTGCAAACTTAGTTTTTGCTCGCTTAAGTCTGGATGTCGTTTTTTAATAAGCTCAGTTGTTGTAAGGGAAGATTCAGAGACGATAGCAGACTGTGACCCATACCGCAACAAATCCCCTTCTCGAAACCGCCCCTTTTTATCTACAAACCGAGATATTTCAGTCATTAGAACATCAACGGCCTGATTACTTTGTGATAGAATGAGAACGCGGTTCCCTTTAAAATATTTGTTTGCTGCTACCCTTCCAAGTGTATAGGTTTTACCTGTACCAGGTGGTCCCCATACAAAGGTAACAGGATTATATTTACTTCTTAACACGAGCTCATGAACATTTGATTTAATGTTATCGGTTGGGTGTTTAGCTTCGTTAGAAGGGTTCATCAATCTTTTTATACGAGCTCGTTTTCGTTTACTTTCTTTTATTTCATCTAAGCGATCATGTAGTTGATCTAAAAGCTCCCAAGGGTCATGTAGTAGAAATAATTCGTTTAGATAGTTCCCTAACGATTCTTCAAGAGAAACGATCACACTTTTCCCTTCTGAAGAGAGGATTCGGCCGTTTACTGTTAATTTCCCAGATTCCATTCTTATACTTGAGCCGATTGGAATACGTATAGGAGAAGCCGTATCAAAATAATACGTAAATGTCCCATCATTCGTAATTATTTCTCCATTTTTAACAAAATATTTAGTACTTCCGTATGTCTTTAAGTGCATGATTTCAGCTCTTAAAGCTTTTTGCCATGTTTTTATATAAAAATTTGTTGAATTCATATTGTCAGCTTCCTCTTTATCGTTTAAAACATAATGGTGTTATCTTCATTGGTACCGTCACATACTATACCATCTTACTAACTGAAAATCTATTTCCTGAAAATTCTTAAGGAAAAGCTGTTTTCGCAAACATTGTTGCTTTTCAAGCGTAAAAGTTGCTCATCAAACCAAAGTCAAAAGCTTTGTTCACCTATTTATTTCCACAAGGGCGTTTTCACATCCGATTTAGCCATTATTCGACCCAAACTCAAGGGTTTATTGTCCATTTACTTGCCAATATTGTGATTACTATCCGAAGCTGTATTATAAAAATAAACAAAGGGCAGTCTAAATCATATTAGATTTATAACTGCCCTTTTATCGTTATTTCAGTTGGAGTAGCAAAAAGCTGGGGAATGGTTGTTGGTTAACTACATCTCGTTCCCTTTACTCATCGCTCATTTGTTTGTAAAGGAAAATCCTTTTTCATTTGAAAGCCTCTTGCTGTCAGTCATTTTATTAACAGCACTAAACAAAGCTTTTACAGAAGAAGTCATTATATCCACGTCAATCCCACAGCCCCAATACACAGTACCATCCAGAGCAGTTATACCTACGTACGATACTGCGTTTGATCCCGAGCCTATTTCTTGAGCATGCTCCTTATAGACCAAATCTGTATATTTGATACCAAGTTTCGTTTGAAGAGCATTGCTGATGGCGTCTAGTCTTCCGTTCCCTTCACCTGCTACTTCTTGAACCTCATCATTTATCTTGATAGCTACGATGGTTTTGAAATCATCATGCTGAGTAAATCGGTAATTGACAAACTCGACTGGAGCTTTAATATTGACATATTCATTAATGAAAATGTCATATATTTCATTAGGCTTAAGCTCTTTTTGCTGACGATCTGATGCATTTTTTACAATGTATCCGAAGCTCTCGCGCATTTTTGGTGGAAGATCAAGCCCATATTGTTGCTCAAGCAGATAACCGATTCCTCCTTTACCCGATTGGCTGTTAATTCGGATGACATCTCCTTCATACTCTCTGCCAATATCCTTTGGATCAATCAACAAATAAGGAACTGTCCATTTTTCACATTCGTTTTCCTCACGCCACTTCATTCCCTTGGCAATCGCATCTTGATGTGAGCCTGAAAAAGCAGCAAATACAAGTTTACCTCCATATGGCTGTCTTTCATACACCTTCATTTTTGTCATGCGTTCATATACTGCAATGATTTCTTGAATATTTTCAAAATGAAGTCCAGGATCCACTCCATGTGAAAACATGTTCAGAGCAAGTGTCACAATGTCCACATTGCCTGTTCTTTCCCCATTTCCAAACAGTGTTCCCTCGATTCTCTGCCCTCCAGCTAACAATCCCAACTCTGCATCTGCAACACCACTACCTCTGTCATTATGCGGGTGAAGTGACAGGATGACATTCTCTCTGTAGTTTAGATGATCACTCATGTATTCAATCTGACTTGCATAAACGTGTGACATGGACATAGATACCGTAGCTGGCAGGTTGATGATTACCTTGTTATCAGTCGTCGGCTGCCATACATCAAGCACCCGATTGCATATTTCAAGTGCGAAATCTATTTCTGTACCTGTAAAGCTTTCCGGTGAATACTGAAACTTGAAATTCCCCTCGGTTTCATTTGCATATTTTTTAAGAAGTTCTGCACCCGTTACAGCAATATCGATGATCTCTTCTTTTGATTTTTTAAAAACCTGCTCACGCTGTGCCACAGAGGTTGAATTGTATAGATGCACCACCGCTTTGTTCGCACCTTGAAGTGATTCGAACGTCTTTCGGATAATATGGTCTCTTGACTGCGTTAAAACTTGAATGGTCACATCTTCTGGGATTAAATCTTCTTCGATCAATGTGCGCAAGAAGGTATATTCTGTTTCCGATGCGGCGGGAAAGCCTACCTCTATTTCCTTGAAACCTATCTTCAAAAGCAATTGAAAATATTCTAGCTTCTCTTCTAGACTCATGGGAACGACCAATGCTTGGTTTCCATCCCGAAGATCTACACTACACCACGTAGGCGCTTCGGTAATATACTCCTTTTCAGCCCATTTCATGCTTGTAACTGGGGGCATAAAATAACCTCTTGAATACTTTTCGAAATTTTTCATTTTGATGACCACCCTTTCAATAATACTTACTTTAGATATCTGCAATTGGAACACAAAAAAGCCTTCCATCTCTATTTCTATAGAGACGAAAGACTGTTGACATCTTACGCGGTACCACTCTAATTCATACCGAAACGAACGGTATGCACTTTGACAGATACGGGTATCAAAATACCTTATATCCTCCTACTGTAACGGTTAGGCTCCGTCTCTACTTACTCTTTCTCAATTTCAGCGAGCTACTTCAAGGCGAGTTCGGATTTTATCTACGGCTGTTTCACACCATCCAACAGCTCTCTGAGCGCTTAAAAAATCCTACTATTCCTCTTCAATGTATTTAATATTTAGAATATTATACCAAACTAGTTTCTAGTTATCAAGGTAATTATTACACACTTTTAATACTTACTTCTATAAACTTAAATTCTTTTTTTGACATAAGGGATTCTTCAACAAAAAAAGGGCAGTATTACATAGTCAAGGAACGCCAACCTTTAGTTCTGTTCCTTTTCTTCAAGTCTTTTACTTAATTCGTTACATCTACAAAATAGGTATCTGCCATATACCGTTGCCAAACTCCTAAGCCTACTTTATGATTTACGTTTAAAAAGTCAATTTTATGATAAGGATTTCAGTTAACTTTTTGAATGATTTTTCATTCCACTTAAAAATTTCAAGTTGCCGAGGCACCAATTGTACTACCAATTATATATTCTTTTATACTATCACCAGTAATATCAATTAAACCCGAAAAGTGCAAACCCACTGCTTCGCTTTGTATCTCCCATCGGCACTGCAGGTATCTTCAATGCTCATGTTTAACTTACAACAAAAGCTGGATTAAAAACAAACTCTCTATTTGAATAGATTCTGAATCTTCATCCAATAAAATTTTTTCACCATTCCATTTTATAAGCATTACTTCCTAATGCTTCCTTTTCATCCAGAAACATATTTTGCATAAAAACCCAAAAATAGGAAAATATAATAATACCCTATATAAAAAGAGGTGCTATTATGCCGAACAAAGTAGAAGCATTATTCGATTACCTTATAACCAGATTTGACAATGAACCTAAATCAAAACTACATATAGGTGAAGCTATGGGATGCTGGCTTTACTATACAGCGATAGCAGAGGAAATTCCCGTGCTTGAATCTGCATTAAATACAACTACTGATAATGTACTTATTGAACTTATAAAAGATGGCATAAAACTGAGTATTCATCAAAAAAAAATCTTGGAAGACTTTATGATTAAAGAAGGCATTGCCTTACCTGATACCTCTGGGCATAAGCCAAATTCAGACCCTAATAGTGTTCCACTTGGTGTAAAGGCAACTGATACAGAAATCGCTAATTTAATTTCTGCTAAGGTAGCAACAAACATTGTAATGTGTTCAAGTAACATTAGTCAGTGTATCCGAAGTGATATAGGACTAATGTGGATTAGATTTCATTCTGAAAAAGCAATTTATGGGATGGATGTTAAAACTAAAATGAGAGAACATGGATGGATTAAAGTTCCACCATATTACTATCCTCCAGGAGCACCAAGTAATTAAAGTGGAGCTTTGTTGTTTATGAAAAATACCCTTTAAATAAATTTCTCCAAATTAGGAAAGATAAGAAGAAAGAAAGGAGTGATATCGTTTGTCTTATATATACAACCTTTATAGTTCTGATGAAGGGCATTTTGGTATAAGTCATTCTTATCATATTCAATGTGATCTGCCACTACATAAGTTTCGTTCTATTGTGATGGAGTTTCGCCGTAATGATGAATTAGGAGATAATATAGAAGCATTCGTCAAATACATGCAAGAAACTTTTCCTAATTCCTTTAAGCTGTTTCATTTTGACGATACCGTACAATTTGATGCAGATCAAGAGAACAGTATGATTCTTGCAAACCTACTAGATGAAGTAGATCGATCGGTTTAATGATGCGTTCCACAAACGTTTTGCAATCACCGCTAGCTAAATCACAATCATGTGTTGGGTATATAATGTCCATACTGACGAATAAGAGTTGTTTGCATGGTTAGTACTCACTACATTATTAATTTAAAGGGGTAAATACTATGAGTGGTGGCAAAGTGCAGAACTTGAACATTTAAAAGGATTACAAGAACAATTAACAAACGAGTGGGTTCATTACTGGATTAGTTATCCAATTATAAATATATGGGAGTTCTGGTTTACTTATAAAATCATTCCTCTCATTATTTATATTACCACTTATTTTTTTGTGTAAATATTTTCTTATTAAACTAAACTGCTTCTAGTTTAACAAAAAATAGCGATCACCTTGTTAGCAATCGCATTCTGTTTATTCAATATAGTTAACGTTATTGTCTTTACACCATTTTATCGCAATTTGTTTAAAACAATCGTCACGATATCCGTCCCATTGGTCCTCTATTCCTAAGTCTATTATTTTGTCCTTAAATCTTCTAAAGGCACCTTTTCCCTTTATTAATCTTAATAAGATATCTTGCTTTCGTTGATCACTAATAGACAGACAAAATTCTTCCATGATTTCATATTCATTAACTTCATATTTTGTAGGTAACTCTATGTAATTTTCAAAGTTTTCAACAACATCAATAGCAACCATTCTATTTTCTTGTTCCCATTCAAGTAAATGATCTTGGTTTTTCATCTTCAGCAGCTCTCAAGTCCTCTAATGTTACTAACACTATTTCACTCGTTTTAATATTAGTAACGAACGTGACTCTTCAAACTGTATTTCCATTTCTTCAATAATATCTTTAAGCTTAACTTTTATACTCATGATATTAAATCACCTTCAATAATTTTTTAATAAAGCATCCGTTAGTCAAATAAGTGTTAGGTATTACTATCAATCGTACTAAAAATCCTTGAATACATTTCTTCTATATTTTCATTATATAAGCGAAAAGAGCACGAAGATAGGCTATATCCGTATAGTATAGTTATTTACGAAAAGCAACTATCTTTGCGAAAACAGCCTTTATCAAAGACACCCTATATTTTATAATATCCTCTTTCTTTCAATGAACATCCTCTGTAAGCAAGCGACCCCATTCCGCACTCTCACCCACAGAACAAGTAGTACAGAAACGACCTTTACACCGTACGGAACTTTACGAACATCGTGGCAGCCCTCACAAATAAAAGCTTAACATCGTTTTTAGGATTTCCACAATCCCGAAATTTCTCTCTTACTTAATTAAGATTGGTCGAACCTTTCTTCCATATTTACTTTTAAAATCCCCCAATTGTTGGTGTTGATCAAAAAAGATTAGTTACAAAATGTTTGTCTCCTATGAAAAACACCACAGCATCAAGGTCTGTGGTAGGGTGAAATGTTAACTTTATTTCTTTTAAAAAAGGGCAGCAAAAATTTCTACTACCCTGATTTATTTGGACTAAAAAAAATAACTCAATACATAAGAATAATTATATATAGAGTTTCTTACTTGATTCATTAGGCTTAACAATTAAACCCTTCTAGATTTATTGAACAAATTGGTCTTGTTGACCTGGTTGTTGCATGTACATTTGATTTGGTTGTTGGCCGAACTGTTGTTGAACTGGTTGTTGCATGTTCATTTGGTTTGGTTGTTGACCTTGACCTTGTTGTTGTTGACCAAACTGTTGTTGACCTTGTCCCTGACCTTGTTGTTGCCCCCCGGACATTTGTTGTAAATGCTGTTGTGCTTGGTTTACGGCTTGATTCATCTGAGCCAATGCTCGATTACTTTGAACATATTGAGAAGCTTGATTCAAAATTTGAATAGCCTGCTGTATACCTTGTTGCAATTGTTGGTCGGCCTGTTGTTGTTGTTGGTAAGATTGAGAACTAATTGCGTTAATTTGTTGTAAAAGTTGATTTGGTTGTGGAGTTTGTTGTTGTCCCTGTTGTTGATTTTGTTGTTGTAATCGATTTAATTCAGATTGCAATTGATTGATTTGACTTCTAAAAGCTCCAAATTCACTTGCTATTTCTACATCAGCTGTTGCTTTTGCAACTTTTTCAACTTTCTCTTTTGTACCTTTGTCCATTATAAACTCCTCCAATAAAGTATTTTCAAAACAGTTTTTATTCTCACCAATCCCCTTTAAATTATGTGAAGCTCTTTCGGAACTTTTAATTTATTAGCAAAGTAATTAAAAATGACCTTTATTAGGTAGCATAATGACCCGCAAGCTGATAGCCTTAAACATTTTGTAATCCATAAAAAATTGTCTCCTTCATTTCCTCCAAAGCAAAAAAGCATGTAGTATCTGTAGAAGTCATATTGCTAGCTTATATGCGCTAATGTGTCAATGTTTTGAATCTTTAAATGTTTGTTATGTAAAAAATAGCATCTTTAATACTTTAGAAATAATCAAATTAAACTATTTGCAATCAATATAGTAGGTTGATGAAATTCGTTTCTCCATTTTTTCACTCTTTTTTCTCATGATAAACTTTAGATCGATTTATATCAAAAAGCGAAATTTGAAATTTCTAATGATAAAACTATAGAAATTAATAAAAATTTATAAAGTGATAATAAAGTTATTTAATTTTAAAACCTCAAACACGCATAACCCCGTTCTAAGTAGGGACGGGGTTAAAATAAAGTTGTTTAATTTTTGATGTAAAATACTTAACCGAACTTAAAAATACAATAAAGTCGTTAAATCTAAAGGTACTTCCACAATCGCGCCCTATAATTGAAGAAGTTCGATTTTTATTGGTCCTCACACAATTCTTCAGCAATTTGCTTTATTCGTTCAAATGTTATTCCTTCTCTTTGCTCTATGGCTAATGGATGTTCAGTTGGTTCTAATTTATTAACGATCAAGTGCAAAGCTTTGTTAGGTTTTGTTATTATGATCCAAAGTTATTACTACATTTCCCTTTTTGTGTCCTTTTTCTACATATCTATGAGCCTCGGGAATTTGTTCCAGCGGATAGCGTTTATCAATTACCGATTTTATCTTTCCTGTCTCAATAAGCTCTTTGAGGAAAATTAAATCTTCAGTACGTACCTTTGCTATCCCCTGCCCTTCAATTGACACGTATTTCCCGTTCGGAGTTAGTGCTTTCTTGCAATTTGATTTCGAACTTTTCCCAACTGCATCAAAGATGATATCATAACGCTCTTCTCTTTTCGTAAAATCCTCTTTCGTATAATCAATTACCTTGTCGGCTCCCAGCGATTTCACCAATTCAATATTTGCGTCACTGCATACCCCGGTAACTTCTGTCCCAAAGTATTTGGCAAGCTGTACCGCGGAAGTCCCTACCGCTCCAGAAGCTCCATAGATAAGAACTTTTTGTCCGTGCTGGATAGTTCCTTTTCTAAAAAAATGCAATGCCGTAGTTCCACCAAAAAGAACGGCAGCGGCTTCATCATAGGTCACATTGGACGGTTTGATTGCCACTAATCCGTCTTCAGGTAGACAGGTGTACTCGGCATAAGCACCAAACCTCATCCCAGTTAGCGAAAAAATCTGGTCACCTTTCTTAAATCGTTTTACATCTTTGCCTATTGCTTCAATTTCACCTGCTAACTCCACCCCCAATATAGGTTTTCTTGGTTTTCTGAGACCTAAGATTATTCGCATGGGGATCCAGTACAAGATAGGACTTTCGAAACTTCGAACTCTACAGTCACCTGATGTAACTGTTGTCGCATGAACTTTTATCAGTACTTCATTGTCCTTGGGAGAAGATTTTTCTACCTCTTTGAGCTGCAGAACATCTGGTGGTCCGTATTTTGTGCATACAATTGCTTTCATAAGTCTCCTCCATAATTTCTTTGATTTGATCATATTAATCTTATGATTTCCTACACATAAAAATGACATTGTACTTGTAATCAAACCAGAAAGAAAGAATGTACGTTTGCAATTCGGATGAAACGCATTCTGGTTATTTATCAATTTTCAGGGTGCATTTTCAAAGTGAAATACTCTTATTTAATAGAGTATACCGTAAAGGAAGATACAAATTGCCAGCTACAATCTTTGAAATAAAACTACTTTGATAACGAAATTGAAGCGATTAAAAGCTTAAAGAATTAAAATTGATTAAGAAAAATAAATGGAATTATTTACGGTAGAAATATAATGAAGCTATTAAATTTTCCTATCATAACACTCAATGGACTAAATGAGGTCGGAATATCAGCCTTGTGCCTGTCTATACTGAGGATGTTCCCAATGAGATAAGCTTAAAGACCAAATGAAATAAAGTCATTAACATAACATAAAAAAATGTTTAAAAGGTTGAAAACCACGTTGAAAGTCTGGCTATGAATGTTAATATCACGGTGAAATCTGAGGGTGAAGTAATGACTCTATGAGAGATGAAGAAAAAAAGGATGAGTGATATCCGCTCTCATGCGCTTTTGTTGAATAACGAAATTCCTATTTTATCGCAGTAAAATCTTAATGTTGTTGTAGTAAATGAGGTCATATGTAGTACAAAAAAGGATAGATAAAGCGAATAGAGTTCTGCTTTTATCTATCCTTCTATTTTACCTTATATAATGTGTGACATTAAATATTACTTCTTTGTTATCAAGTCATTTCATCATAATCTTGACTTTTAATAAAAATAGTTCAAGGGATTGGCTTTTTACAACTTCCAAAAATCGTCATTATTATGTTAACTAATTTTGCATTGAGTATTCACTTTTAGTTTCTGTGTTTAATAGATTTCTTGTATTAGAATCCGACTGACTTTAAGTAATTTTCATACTAGGGGTACCGCCATTCTACCAACAATTTATGGGATGTACCTCTTAGTTTTATATATCAGTTTGCATCAAGTAGAAAGAATAAATGATATTATTTTTGTTACTGTATCGGATTACCAATTTAAATGTTTGTATGAAAATGGTTAGTATAATAGAAGAAAGGTCAAGGAGTTGATTTTTTACGGAAAAGAATTTACTTAATTTACCACAACCTGAAGGAAATGTTACAGATTCTCTATTTGCTGAAATGGTGTTAGACAAGGCTCTGCTTGATTTCCGAAAAGAGAAAATCCAACGGAAAATCGACCAGTCCTTACGAGATAGAAACAAAAGAGAATTCCTACGATTAACAGAGGAATTGAAGTACGTTTCTTAATTGTCGGATGTATATCGGAATAATTTTGAGCTTAAAAGAAATAAACTTAATATAATCGAAGTTATAGGAAGCAAGGAAGCCCATCTCCCCACCTTTTTATTGAAAAACCATCTGATGCTGGCTGAAAGCAGGTGCTTTTAATCTAAGTGTTTATTGCACAATCGCGCCCTTTAATTGAAAAACAACTAGATGAGTAAGATGAATTAACATAATTGTCGTTCCAATTATTCTATTGTTGTGGAAAACTAATATTTATCTAAATATATTGAAGCCATTTATGCTCCGGTTCATGCAAATTAATTGCATTTCCAAGCCATTTTTTCTGTTCACTATCTAAATAATCTTTAACCATCAAAAAGTCTTGATGGTCTTTTGTTCTTGTGTTTTTAACTTTATATAAAAGTACTATTTCAGGGTTAAGATATGGTATTCCCGTATCAGTATAACTCCAAGAAGATTCTTGTCCTCTTTAAATACTCATATTCCTTCTAAATCTCCAGTCCTTATTATCTGTTTCATTTAAAAGGATTTCTAATTTATTTCCATTTTGTTTATTACTAGCATGGACCTCATGAATAAGTAACTCTAAAAACTCATCTTCCCAAGATAAAAATTCACCTTTAACAACCTTTTTAAATTCCCAATCATTAAGATATTCTTTCAAACTATGTTGATCATTTCTAAATAATGCAATGTCTATATCTTGATGAGATCTTGTTTGTTTACCAATAAAAAGATCAATAGCCCAACCACCTGTAAAAAACCATACTCTATCAAAACCTAACATTAGTTTGTACACTTTAATACATGGATTAAACGACATACTTTCCTCCTACTGGACTAAAGATTAATATTATCTTTCAGCTTATGAGTTGAGCTTTGATACCAAGCCATTGCTTTTCGTTCAATCTCCAAGACTAACTGTTCCTTCCCTTTGATGTATGATTTATATCAAAGGGAAAACGTTGGGACAATTCTTCTTTTAAGTTACCATATATTTTTACTGCATCAGGATTTGCTCGCAAGTAATCTCTAATGCAAGATGACGTTCAATTTGGAGGTTTTCAAATTCGTAAATATGGATGTGATGAGTTCGATTGTCTCCCCCTTTTTGGAAATACCGACGTCCAGATATCCCGTTTTCTCCCTTTGGTTCATACCCAATAGCGACCATTACTGCGTTAAACTCATCAACCCGACTAATATTCTTAACCACGGGCATTATATCAATAATAGGCTTTGATTTTAGCCCTTTTACAGACGTGCTACCTATGTGATGAATATGTATGATTTCGGAACCAATGATATCATGTAATTTATTAGCTTCTTCCTCAAATAACGAAACCCATTGCTCGTAATACGGTGTCACTCCAACTTTTCTCAATCCAATCCCCTCATTATTCAAATTCTGCTTACTTCCCAAAAGTTCCTGCTGATCTTCAAGTCTAGTAGAGATAAACGATTTCAATAAATTTAAAAAATGAACTTGGAAAGCGCTTACAATTCTTTTATACTGTTTATAAACCGATTTATAAAAATCTAAAGGATTAAAAAATGAAGAATGTGGATTGTTCCATTAAATGCTTTTAATAGAAATGAAGTTTTAAAGAAGGGCAGGAGTCCTTTGTTGAAGGGGGCAGATGCCCTTTAGGAAACAATTCCCGGCGGATTTCAATGACGTATGCACCGGAAAGGGCAATTTTCAACAATAGAATAAAGATCTGTAGATAATAAATAAACGCAATGACTGGATTACATTCACGCAGTCATTGCGTTTATCTTAATGGTATAAAGATTCAACTTCTTTAGTTAAAACTTTCAAATAATTATTTAACAGTTTGGTCCTGGCACTTCGACAGTGTTCCACAAAACCCTGGTAGTGACAAAAATTCTAAATAAACTTCTTTTAGAGCAATAAGGAAAAATATGCTCCAATCCAATATACTTCCATCCTTCCAATTATTTTTTATATCCAAACGAAGAGGTTCTCGCCATTAATGTCTTTATGTTGAAAAAACCTATCATTTTAGGTTCTATGAATATTCCGGTTTTCTTTTACTATTCTTATCTTTATATGAAAGTGGTCGATGTGTATAAAACATATTAGCAACTGCTGCATTATTACAGAGAGTGCATTTCATTGCAATACCTTTTGGCACTGAATAAAAATGAGGGATATTTAATTTACCTAATGCTTCTTTAACATGTGTTTTACAAACCCACATCTCAATCACTCCATCCTAAAGAATTTTAACTATGATTGATTCATATCACTTTATAGCAGATTCAGTTTTATTATTATATCGATCTGGTTTTCTTTTTTTCACTACGTTCGTTACTTCTTCATCCCAAGAAATTGAAACGTCTCCTCCTGAAACAAATGTTTGACAACCTAAGCGGTACCCCTTATTTAACCATTCTTCTCCAAGCTTTCTTCGCTCTTGGATCTTCACGTTATCAAGGAATTGTTCGCCTTCTTCCGTTTTAAATACGCAAGTTCCACAAATCCCTCCACCACATCGATTTGGTAGATCGCCATCGTGTCTTAAGGAAACTCTCAATATATTAGAATTTTCAGGTACTTCGAATACTTTACCACTCGTCGCAAAGTTAATTGTTGTCATGTTTATCCTCTCCTTTTTCTCTAGTTCACCTTCTTGGTATACAATATACCATATTAGAAATTTTCTGACAATATATATATTGAAAAAATAGCGATATATTAATAGAAAATTCGTATTAAAGGTTGTATATCTATTAGCTTCATGTATAATTTATTGTATACCAAATAATATTTTTGATAATTCTGTTTTTTTTACTATTAGTCTCTTTCTTTATTGAAGGAAATAAACATTAGAATAAATAAAGGTGGGAACAAACATGTTAAAAGTAGGGATGATAGGATATGGTGCAATTGGAAAAGATGTTACAAAGTACATAAAAGAAAACAAAGCTGGTGATGTACAACTAAAGGCTATTCTAGTTCGTAATAAAGAAAAATATATTGATTCGATCGATTCATCCATTATAATTTGTGATGAAATCCAGGAATTCTTGGACCTTGGCTTAGACGTAGTGATTGAAAACGCTGGACATGAAGCCGTCCATCAATACGCTAGAAAATCACTAGTATCAGGAAGCCATTTCATCGTTGTATCGGCAGGATCTCTTGCTGATCCAGATTTACTACGAGTCTTAGAAGAATCAGCTCAACAACATAATCGTAAGCTTATTATTCCTTCTGCTGCAATCGCTGGATTAGATAGAATCTCAGCTGCCGCTTTACATGACATTGATGATATTACACTCGTAACACGAAAACCACCAAACGCTTGGCGTGGAACAATAGCTGAAAGCTTGGTTGATTTAGAAACTATAACAGAGCCTTATCTAATTTATAAAGGTTCTGCAAGAGAATCCTCAAAAATGTTTCCTGAAAGTACGAATGTATCTGCTGCACTAGCACTTGCAGGCATTGGTTTTGAGCATACAAATGTACACGTTTATGTTGATCCAACAATAAAAAATAATACTCATCAAATCATTGCAAAAGGACATTTCGGAGAGATCGAAATGATTGTACAAAACACTCCTTCAAAGACGAACCCAAAATCTGGATATATTGTTGCAATGAGCATTTGTAAAGTATTAAAAAACTTCACTTCACCAACTGTTGTAGGTATATAAGAAGGTAAAGTGTTGCGGGGCTTACTGAATATCCAGAAGAATGGTGTATAAAACCTGTTCAATGGAGGATAAATGTTAGGTAGTGGTGGAATTTTTTCCGGCAGTGGCAAACGCTGATTGGGAAGAATCTGTGCTTAGTCGGTTTTCGAGGTATTTAATAAAATCTTCATATTGTTATACTGTTTAAAGCTAAAAAAGGCTGAAATGTATGTACAGCCTTTTTTAGCTTTTATTATTCTTCTTTTTTTCTTTTAGTTTTTCAATATAATTAATATAAGCTTTTTTAGAGTTTTCAATGTGGATTTTTGTTAAGAATTCGGCCATTTCAACTTCCTTGTTTCGAACTGCCTTCATAATTTCGATATGTTCTTTTAATGATTCTTTTCGTCTTCCTGGTGTTTCGTATCCCATATTTGCTGACATATGTATATAATCGATAAGTCCAGAAAGAATGTCAAATAGCCTTGGGCTTTTTGCTGACTTATAAATCAAATAATTCATTTCGGTATGTTTTTTCTCAAATTCCTCTTCTGTACCTTCTTCTAATGCTGTTAATTCTTCGATCTTTTCATCGAATTCAGCTTGTAATGATTCATCTAATCTTTGCGCTGCTAATTTAGCAGAAAGAACTTCTAAGGATGATAATATTGTAAATACTTCAATTACTTCTGCCTCTGATACATCTGATACAACAACACCTTTCCTTGGCACCGTTTTCACGAAGCCTTGCGATTCAAGTCGGAATAATGCTTCTCGTATCGGAGTTCGGCTTATATTTAGCTTGTCTGCTAGTTCTCTTTCAATTAATCGATCACCCGGTTTGTATTCACCATTTAATATCATTTCTTTTAAAAATCTATATACATGTTCTCGAATCGATAAAAAACTTTCTTCTTTCCAGTCCATTGACAGAATCCCCACCTACTTTCGATTGACTTAAACGTAATATTATATTGCCTCCACTGAGTTTACCAAATTTTCTAGAAAAGGAACATCGTTTTGACCATTTTACGAAGTTTTCTGGAATTTTACTTCTATCACTACTATCTCTTAGGAAAAGAAAAACTTAACTCAAAGTCCGTAGTTTATCTTTTTCAGCCGTTGTAAATTAAATCTCTAACAAAAAAAGACCAAGAAAAATAATCTTGATCGTTTCTTTTGATACCAAAAACACGTCGCGGCAAAAGAACAAAAAGTGTAAATTCAAGAAATCGATCAGATAGCCAATCCTTGAATTTACTATTTGGACCTTGTCGCGTCTTTTTGCCAATTCGTCACGTCAATATGTAGTGATAGATCACATACAATTACTTCTTTGGAAAAGGTTTATCTTTTAATATCAGCGTCTGTTAAGACAGATAAACCGTCTTTTTCTAGATATTTTTGCAGTGCACCAAGTGCTGCAGTCCCAACTGCTGTGTCTTGTTCACCATTTCCACCGCTAATCCCAATTCCACCAATTACTTCACCATTTACGACGATTGGAAATCCTCCAACAAAGATCGCAAACTTTCCTGGTATCATAAGCTGAATACCAAATGCTTCATTCCCAGGTAAAGCAGGTCCATTTGGTTCTTTATTAAACAAATGGGTGGAGCGCTTATGCCCAGAAGCAGTAAATGCTTTTGCAATCGCAATCTCAGGTCCTGTGATCCGAGCTCCATTCATTCGTTCAAGTGCAATTAAATGCCCGCCATCATCAACAACTGCGATTGTTTCTAATACATCGATCTCTTTTGATTTTTTGATGGCAGCCTCGATCATTAGTTTTGCTTCTTCTAGCTCTATTTTTAATACTTGTTTCATAGTCTAGTCCTCCGTTATACAGATTAGTAGCCAACATACACCGTTTTTATTTGTGTAAAAAAGTCAAGTCCAGCTCTACCGGATTCTCGGAACGTGGAAGTACTCGATTTTTTCAATCCGCCGAATGGAGCATTGATTAGGTTTCCTGTTGTTGTCCGATTTACTTTTACTGTTCCAGCTTGGATGTCTTTCGTGAATTTGTGTGCGGTTTTCAAATCATTTGTCACAATTGAAGCAGATAGTCCATAGTCAACATCATTGGCTATTTGGATTGCTTCTTCATACGTTTCTACATCAATGACTGCTATAACTGGACCAAAAATCTCTTCTTTTGCGATACACATTGAAGGAAGAACATCTGTAAAAATGGCTGGTTGTACATAATATCCATTTTGATAGTGATCAGTAGTTAAATGGTTTCCACCATATATAAGCTGTGCTCCTTCTTCCTTCCCAACTTCGATGTAGCTTAATACATTTTTCAACTGCTTCTCATTTGCTAATGGACCTATTTTGACCCCTACTTCAAAACCATCACCAATTTTTAAGGCACTTGTCTTTTCAATTAATTTTTTAATAAATTGCTCTTTTATGCTTTTCATGACAATGACTCGACTCGTTCCAGTACAAGCTTGCCCTGTAAGAGAAAAACCACCGTTAACGGTTAGTGTAGCTGCAGTTTCAAGATCAGCATCTTCCATTATAATTAGTGGATTTTTACCGCCAAGCTCCATTTGAGTTCGCGTTGTAAAAGAAACTCTCTTATGAATATGCTCTCCAGCTGAAGTTGAACCAGTAAACGTCACCGCTTTTATTGCAGGATGTTCAACGAGAAGATCACCAACTTCAGAAGACTTACCCGTCACAAAATTAATAACCCCTTCTGGAATGCCAGCTTGATGAAATGCTTCTACAAGTCGATATGCAACAAGAGGTGTATCTGAAGAAGGTTTAAAAACAACGGTATTTCCAGTGATTAAAGCTGGTGCTATTTTTCTTGCAGGAATCGATAGAGGAAAATTCCAAGGTGTAATGACTGATACGACACCTAAAGGCTCTCTTTCTGTAGATACGTTCATATTGCCATCATCGTTTGGGAAAGTTTCACCTGTTATACTTTGACCTTCTACAGCATAGTAACGTAACGTTTGAGCAGAACGTGCAACTTCGTTTTTGGCATTATCATTTGTTTTTCCTTCTTCTCGAGTTAATTCTTGTGCAAACTGCTCAAGATTAGACTCTAAGTAATCTGCCGCTTTATTTAAGATTGCTGCTCGCTTTGAAGGAGCTGTGTTTGTCCATTTTGGAAAAGCATTACTTGCTGCTTCAATTGCTTTTTTTACATCCTCATCCTTCGATGCTTGAAATACTCCAACAACATCTTTTGTATTTGCAGGGTTGATACTTTCAAAGGTTTGATTGCTTGATGATTCTTCAAATTTTCCACCTATATAGTTTTTATATGTTTCGACCTTTACCGTTAACAAGTTGATCATCCTTTCAGACCTTTATACTTCTGTTAATAAAGTGGCAGTTTCCAAATTCGGAAACTGCCAATATACAATATTTTCATATTTTAGTGATTATGATTTTACTAGAGCATCTACATCTGCTAGATATTCCCTAGACAATCCATCCATATACATTCGACGCATTTTTGTACCTGTTCGAACAATTTCTAAACATCTTTGTTGTAATTCTGGAGTATCAGCGTGATCCAATACAATTTTGAATCCACGTTCACCATGAATTTCATCTGATACGATGTGTAGGTCAAAGAATTCAATTTCTTCATCTGTAAATCCATATTTTTCACGAAGCACAGGAGTTTGTTTACGATAAATATCTGGAACTTGTGATTCAAGTCCGACAACTAGTGCTGCTGTAGCAACCACAAAGTTTTCTCTCGCAGCAACTGCATAACACCAGCTTTGAAGTCCTAATGTTGTTGCAGCCATATTTTCTGGGTTTGTCACACGTTCTCTAGTTGTTCCACAAGCTTCTGCAAATCGAATTAATAGGTCTGTGTGACGATCAGCTGCAATTTCTTCTTCATACATATTTTGTAATGTAAAGTCTTTAGCTGATTCAAATTTTGGAATGTTTGGAGTGTTATGATAAATGTAAGCTAAATAATCAGCGAATGGTCCAACATAGTGGTAATGATTTTCTGCCCATCTAGCAAAGTGTTTTCTTTCTAACTTTCCTTCTGCCCAAGCTATTGTAAATGGAGCCTTTTGACTATGGTTACCTTTGATTGCTTCCTCTAACTCTTTACGGAATTCATCTTTTGATAATAATTGTGTCATATAAATCTCCTCCTAATAATTTTAGTTGATAAGAAAGTTTTTAAGTGTTTTGCATTTTGTATACCAAACTCTTTTAAAAATAAAATAGATTCATATGTACATGATCCCTTTTCTTTTATTTTTAAAAGAAAAAACTCTATGACCTTAAATCTACACTTTGTATTTGGTATACCATTTGATATTATCATAACTTATTCTATTTGATTCGTAAACCCATTTTCGAACATTTTTTTGAATTTTTAAAAAATATTTCCTTTACCAAATTAATAGAGCAATGATCGTTGAAATAATTAAACCGCCTATAACTGGAACGAAGTTTTTTCTAGCAAGCTCAAGAGCTGATACACCACAAAAACCAGCAACTGCTACTAAAGAAGACCATGCGATGATCGTTCCTCCTCCAGTCCAAACAGATCCCATTTGTCCTATTGCTCCTAATGTACTAGCATCAAGTCCTGTACTACTAGCCATTGCCCCTGATAGTGAACCTACTAATGGTAATCCTGAAAAGCCCGAACCATCTAATCCAGTAATAATACCTACAATTAAAATACCAAATGCCGAGAAAAATGCACTTTCTGGAATATTAGATTGTGCTGCTTGGACAAGATCAAATAAGAAGGCTGGCTTCGCCGCTTCATCAGATAATGAAAGGATTGAACCTGTGAAATCTGAACTACCTAAAAGGAAGAAACCGGCAATTGGTATGACTGGTCCCATTGCACGAAACGCAAACACAAAACCATCTACTAAATGATCACTAATTTTATCTAATGAATCTTTACGCCAAAACGCCACACATGATAGTGCTAATAATATTGTTCCAACCCCTCCTACAAATGCTGCTCCATCCCCACCTGCAAAACCGCCGCCAGATGAAGTTGCAAACATAAAAACCATTAAAGCCAAGAATGAAATAGGTACGACTACTGCAAATATTTTCCCTAATTTTTCTCGATTTGGATTAACATTTGCCGTTTCTAACGTCGCGGCCACTTCTAATTCACCATCTAATCTTGTTTCTTGACTTCTCGAATATTGCTCTAAAAATTCTGCTGCTTCTTTACTGTTGGGCTTGGCTATCATTTTGCGATTAGCAAAATAAGCAATCGTTAACGCTGCTCCACCTGTAATAAGTGATAGAATTAATACTTTATCTGCTAATGGGCCTGGTTCAATCCCAGCGGCCGTAGCTGTTAACCCAGGTGCAACCTGCATAATGTAATCAGACGATAGTGCCATTCCTTGACCAGCGATCGATACAATCATTGCCACAAACATTGGTGATATACCAGATTTAACTGCTACCGGCAATAATAGTGTACAAATTAATGGCACTGCAGGAGTAGGCCAGAAAAACAATGATATAACAAACGTTGTCGCAGCAAGGGCGAAAAATGAGATGTACCTATTTTTCATTACCTTTTCAATAGGAGTAATCATTTTCTTGTCTGCTCCAATGTCCTTTAAGGATCGTAACAAAGCAACCATAACTGTAATGATTAAAAAGATACTAAACAATTCCTTGGCAGCGACCAAGCTTGCATTAAATATTGCCTGAAAACCACCAACAATAGATGATTTATAAATACATGCAACTAAAAACGTTCCTATTATTGTAGGCAACACAACACCTTTACGAAATAACATTGTCAAAATAACAGCGATTGTCACGATACCATAAACCCAATGAGCAGCAGTTAACTCCACTAATCTTCACCCCTTCAATGATAAAGACTCATTTACCTCAAGCCTATATGGTCATTTTAATGAACAGATACCCTTTCCAAATCCAATAACTTATATAACTCTTTTTCTAGATTATTTAACGCCTCTTCTACAATTCTTTCTCCAATTTCTTTACTAGCTTTTGTAGCATCTCCTATGCATCCATTTGAGGTCATTTCCTCGTATTGATAGAAACCTTGAATTGCTTTCCCTGGTCTAAGGTGCTCCCATTTTTCTCCGTAGTTAATGTCACCTTTTGTAATCTTATTCGGACGGATGAGATGTGGGGCTAAATAATATGCTTCAGAAAGTTCTCGTTCACAACTATGACCAAATAATGACGATGTGATGTGCTCAGAGATTGCTGTTTTGGCTGAAGCCGTTGTTTTTGAAAAATAAATGTCAACATCCAATTCGCTTGTAAGCATCGTACTAGCGACATTTAAGGTCGATTGGTTTCCTCCATGAGCATTTAAAAATAAAAACTTTGAAATTCCGTGGTGATTGAGGGAAGACACCATATCTCGTAAAATAGCGATTAGTGTTGTTGGCTGCAGTGTAATTGTTCCTGGAAAGTTCATATGGTGCTGTGAAACTCCCATGTTAACAGTTGGTGTCATTAGAACATGTGGATAGAGTTTTTCAGAAAGTTTTTTTGCCATCTCTGTTGCAAGAACTGCATCACAGCTTTCAACCATGTGAGGTCCATGCTGCTCATGTGCACCGATTGGAATGATTGCTAACTTTACTGTTTGTAATGCAATTTCTACTTCCTCCCAGGTCATTTCAGTTAAATCGTAGAGTTTCATTTCAAGTCCCTCCTTTTTCGAGCAATGGCTTTATTTTATTTAGTTATCGCCTGCTTATATAACAGGTATTTTGTATACCAATAAGCAGCAATAAAAAATTAGCGAGATTTTATCTCTCTATTCTCTTGCTTTTGTTTCCTTGGAATTGTTTCTTCCTGTGATAGCTCAATATCCTCTACTATCGTTAATTGACACGCTAGACGATATCCTACTTCCACTTTTTCTCCTAGCATCTTTTTTTCCTTCCAGTTCGGTTCATTTAACTGTTCCCCGCCACTAATGATTTTACATGTACACTTTGTACATCTCCCCATTCCACAACCATACTTTAGTTCAGGGAATTGACGTATACCGGCTAGAACAACTAGATTGGCATTTTCCTTTACAGTTTGTTCAACAATTGTCCCGTTAACATGTAAGCGTACATTTGGCATATGATTCACCTCTATTGGTTTGATTAAAACTTTACATTTATCACTCTGACTTTAAGGAATATTTTTGTTGTTCTATTTGATCACCTTCCCGTTATTACGAAATTCGTGTAATAGTCCATTATGAATGTGTCTTTATAAGAATTTTGAACATTCAGACAAATAACCTCATACTTCTGAGAGGTTTTCTAAATTCATCATTCCCACCCTTTTTCTATTAGATGATGAAACTCCAAAGATTCTATAATAGATCTCATAATGTAACTATTAGGCTCATTATAAATAGGGAATGTAAAATAATCATAATTTGCGGAAGATATTCTAACCAACTATTTTCCTTATTCCCCAACAATTGTATGGAGATGTCAAATATTATGACAGCCACACATGTTATCCAGCCCATTTTTAGTATAAATGAAACCGTTTACAATTTCAAAGATTACTAGAATACAAGTTTCGACATCAAGTAAAAGTAATATTACAGAAGTTAACCCTCAAATTTTGATTTAGACTTTGCTGAAATATATATTATTTCCTTTTCTACTTCCCCTCCCCCTATTTTTTGTACAAAAAGCATCACCACTGCATTCTTTTTGACCTCATGGAACTATGTTTATATATTCCATGATACTATATTCACTATGAGACACTCGTATTCCTTCCTATTTTTTGTTTTTCGAAAATTCAAAATTGTTTAAAACTACTTTCATTCATTAACATCTTCTTCTTTTTGAAAGTTTCTCTTGGTCAAACATCACCCTGTAATTAAACTAAAGACTTATTCAACAATCCATGGCTAGAAATTCTACATCCTTTAAAACCAACAGAAAAAAGTAACATGACCAAATAACAGAGAACCGAATTCTGTTCTCTCAATCATATACACAATTATAAAAATACTAAATTTTCTAAATAGTCATTGTAGAAATGCTTTCTTTGTTATAAACTAATAAATATAAATGGTATACAAAAGACCAAATGTAGGAGGTGTGCTTATTATTCTTTAATTGTTATCAATTTTAATACTTATTAAATTCATTTCTTTGAAATTCCCAAATTTATTTAAGGAGTGTTGTTTAATGGATAAATTTATTGTTTTAACAAATAAAGACACTTTTCAAACAGTTTTAGATGGTAACGGGTTAGAACCGATAGAAACATACCATTTCTATTTTTTTAATGAGATTAAAGCAAAGTATACGATTGCAAAGGTTTTAGATGATTCTTGTAAAATAAAACTCCATGAAACCTATGAAGGCAAGGAATATATCAATCAGATTCGCGTCAAGTTTTTTGAAACATTCAACACGATTGAAGCTGCGCAAGAAGAATTAAACGAGATTGTAAAAGCTTCTGGAAATAGTGATGATTCTAAATATTCAAAGCTTGTTAAATCGGATAAAGCAGCTAGTTAATCGATTTCTTCATCTAAAAAAATCTCCCTCCAGAGTGTATATGGAGGGAGATTTTTTTAGATGAATTTTTCACACATTATTGTTATGAATGCTATTCCGAGGAATTAGCTAAATCATGATCCTTAAAATAGATACATAAACTAACCCGCACACGATAAAAGTAATTGTATATTTTATATTCCAATTTGATACTTTGTACGAGCTTGTTTTTACTATGTTTGACATTAATCCAACGGTCGTATTGTATGGTCCTATTAAAAATGCAGAAACAGCACCCAATAGCATTGTAACCGTTAAAATGTGAGGAGAAATGCCGAGCACACTCGGGTCTAACGATCCTGCCATTAATGCGAGGGTTACAGCTGGATGTAATCCAATAAATGCTAAAAGAACAGGAATAATTGGTACACAAACTAAAAAGAATTCAATTCCTATTACATCTTTGTATTGAATAATCCAGCTATTGATCAGACTATCTGCTTTTGATAACTTAATCGCTGAAATAAAAAAACCTGCCGCTAAATAGATAAAAAATTGATCTGACATTTTAGTAGAAATACCGTTAAAATAGTTTTTTAATTCAAAGCTAAATTCTTTTCCTTTTTTCAACAACAACGACCAACATAAAGAAATTGGAATAACGAGTAACGAAACAATGACAAGGAATGAGAATGGAAAGAAATATTCCGCTATTAAAATAGCAATATTGAACATGAAAATTCCAATTAAAATATGAAAAAGTCTTCTTAAACTAGTTTCTCTTTTTTCAATCGTCGCTGCTATTTCATTCGATGAGTATTGATTATGTAATTTACTATTTACGTTTTTTCTTGCAGACATAGATCCCGCTAACCAATCCAGGATTACCCCTAGAAAGCTTAATGGTAAAACATAAGGCAAAATCGAAATCCAACTAACTCCGGTCATACTAATTATAACACCTACAACCGGGGTAATTGGCGACCATAGTAATGGCATTGCAAAACCATGAGTAATGGCTCTACTCATAAAACGTTCCTTATTTTGCAAAGGAAAAGTCGCAAGAGCAGGTCTTATGCAATAATAAGTCATTGGTATTGAGGCTACATTCATAAAAATGCTTAAAAAATATGCTACGCTAGAAGTCATCATATAGAGATGCTTTGATTTATTTACGTAGCGTTGAATCAAACTTTGTATTCCTTCAGCGTACTCCCCTAGCTTAATAGGCAACGCTAATATTGGGACTAATGTAAAAAGTGTAAGTAAATCAAGCATGGGACCAAATGATAATAGATAATCGCTCCAACTTTCATCACTTGACCAAAGCATCATGAATCCAAGTAATAGAAAGACACTACCTAATACCTGAACCAATTTCTTCGCCCTAAAAAACGTTACGATCACAATGATAAAACAGATGTAAGAGATAAGGACGCTAAGATTCGATAGTGAAAAGACGGTAGCAATTAAATATAAAAAAATCGTACAAATAAACAGATAATTGAACATAACATCACCAACTCTAAGTATTTTTCGAACTATTTTAAAAGATTTTCTTCACAAAAAATGTTTTTTAAAATTATATCATCTTTTTGGTATTTGGTATACCAAAACAATTGAGTTTGATTATCATCTGTGGTACTATTTCATTATAGATTATTATTATGATGAAAGTTGAAGGTGATTTCAATGATTTTTAACTTCTTATTCGGTTCAAAAAATGCTCAATTAAAAGCTGAACGAAAATTAATGAGACTTAGAAGAATTTTAAAGGTTTAATCGTTCACATTTTCACTTACCTATTTTAACATATATCCAATCGGGTAGACGGAGCTATGCTCTTTCTACCCGAATTTTTATTTCATTCAAAAGAACAAAAGCGGCAGCGCCTTGATCAGCCTAGGGCAAATAAGACACTCATGAATAGAAGATGTTCTTTACCTTCAAGTCATGAATAGCTTATGACCTCGAGGGGCTAGGCACTGGATGTCGAGCGCTTATCCACAGTACAAGAATTTTATAGTTTCCTAAGCAATAAAAATAGCGATACTACAGTTGTAGTATCGCCACTAATTTGTTTTCATTACTATCATTATGCTAAGAAAAACGCTCCATACCCCATTGCCCCAACAATAACAAGAGCAGGATGAACCTTCCACCTTTCTAATAAGAAAAAACTAAGGATAACTAACAAAAGGGTTTGCCATATACCCGTATCCGTATATGAAGTAAAAAAGAAATTAAATGCCATTAAGCCTAATAATACTGCAATGGTCGGTCTAATAAAGTTTGTCATTCTTTTTACTTTTGGTGAGTCCTTGTATTTATATAAAAAGCCTAATAGTACGATCATCAAGATAAGTGATGGGGCAACTGTAGCAAAAACCCCAATAAACCCACCTAAAACACCACCTTGTTGATATCCAATATAACCAGCCATTTTTGTTGCAATTGGCCCAGGAAGTGCATTCCCCAAGGCTAACACTTCACCAAATTCATTTACATTCATCCAACCATATCGGTCTACAACCTCATTTTCAATCAGAGGAATTGAAGCAGGACCACCTCCGTAACCTAAAATTCCCGGAATGAAGAAGGCTAGGAATATTTCCCAATAGATCACGATGCACTCCCCCTTTTTATAGCACGTTCTTCCTCTGGATTCTTATCCTTTTTTAAGAGTACAACAAGTAACAGACCAAAAATTAAAATAGCAGGGTGTAATCCAAATATTTCCATTAACAAAAAACTTAAAGTAATGAACGAAATTGCTTTAACCCACCCTAGAGACTCTTTTGATTTCTTAAAAAAATCCCATGTCAATACAGCTAACATTACCCCAACAACCGGTACAACTGCAGCAGTCATCCCTTGTACCCAAGGGAAGTCTTTAAAGGAAGATACTGTCGTTAATAAAACAATCATTAAAATAATTGTCGGAATGATTGTTGAAAGAGTTGCATTAATCAAGCCTAAAATTCCTGCTACTCTGTAGCCGATGTAACCAGCCATCTTTGTTGCAATTGGACCAGGTAACGTATTACCTAATGCTAGTACGTCTGCAAATTCATCATCATTCATCCATTTATACTTTTCCACTACTTCTTTATGAACAAGTGGTATGGATGAAGGACCTCCACCATAACCCAATATACCAACACGGAAAAATGCTAAAAATAACTGAAGGTGTTTCATATTATCTCCCTTTACAAAATTATTTTTTTAGTTTTTTAAAGAAGATCGGAATACCACTATTTTTTATTTTGTACTTCATTAATCTTTACTACTTTGAAAAATTCACCACAATTATTGTTTTTAAGTGATTCATATTAATATTCCCCCACTCCTTTTTCAATCTGTTATTATTTTCACTAAAATCTCTGGCATTATCATCATTATGATTCAAAATCACATATCATGATAATTATTCTTCCTTTTGTTAATAAGAAAAACAATAACAACTAACAAACGGAGGCTATTTTGGTTTTTTTATAGTAAACAAAAATATTTTTCTATATAATCAACTGATAAATTTATAGGAGTAACTTAACTTTTTTAAACGTAAAGAAGAGACTGACTCTTCAACTTAACCTCATTATCTCAATGCTATATAGTGCTTTACTATTTTTGACACTATATATTGAAAACAAGGGGCTAAAATTTGAGTCAACCTCTTCTTTATAAAAAATAATTTTATGTTTGGAACCCTGTATTCTATAATTTTAATCCACTACGACTCTTAAAGCGTCGAAGCAAAATATGACTCTCCACTCTTGTGATTCCTTCAAGTGAATACAACTCATTATTAATAAACTTTTCTAAAGCACTAAAGTCATCAACTAAAACGTGCATATGCAATGTACTAGGACCAGTCATTTGATAACAACTTGATACACAGAGATTATCAGCAAGCGTTTGCGCAACCTCTACTAAGTAACCAGGCTCACAATCGACTTCAAAAAAAGCCGAAACATTCTTTCCCATCTTTTCTGAATTAATAACTACACTAAACTTTTCAATGACTTCATTTTTTATCAATTGATTTACGCGTTCACGCACAGACACTCTAGATAAATCTAGCTCTTTTCCGATATCGGAATACGACATCCTTCCATTAACTGTAAGCAACTCTAAAACCCATCCTTTAAGAATATATAGTATGAGTATAATATTAACAGGTAAATGATGAAAGCCTTTCAAAATTATCATGTATAAAAATATACTTAAATTTCACCTTCCAATAGCGGCTCCATCACCTCTCGGATCGACCCCCCCATGTACAAAGCCTTGATCATCAATTAAGATTGCATTTGCATGCCCCATAACGCCATCTAGTTCATTCACTCTATTTACACTATGTCCTGCCTTTGCTAACTGTTCAATTACTTTAAGACAGACTCGACCTTCTATTTTTAGTTCTTGGGTCTCAGCTCCCCAGGTTCTACCCCAGACAAATCTAGGTTCACTGATTGCCTGTTGAGGATTCATTTCATAGTCAATCATTCTAGTAATGATCGTAGTTTGTGTTTGTGGTTGCCCTTCTCCACCTTGAGTACCATAGAGAATTCGAGGTAGACCACCTTTTAATGCTATTGCTGGCATAAGTGTATGAAAGGTTCTCTTTTTTGGTTCAAGACAGTTAACATGTGACTCATCAAGAGAAAAGAATGATCCTCTATTTTGCATAATAATCCCGGTATCACCCGCAACAACCCCTGACCCAAATTCAAAGTAAAGGCTTTGAATAAAAGATACAGCATTACCTTCCTCATCAATTACAGCTGCATGAGCTGTGTCACTACCTACTGATTTTGTTTGAATATCCTTTGCAATACCAAATTGAATAGAGCTTGCCATTTCTTGAGCATAGGATTTACTTAGTAATTTATCTAATGGAATTGAGTGAAAATCTGGATCAGTTAAAAATTTATTGCGATCTTGAAAACTTCTTTTTAATGATTCTATTAATAAATGATAATACTCGTAAGAACCCTCCGGAATAGAAGCAAGATTATAGTTTTCTAATATATTAAGAGCCATTAAACCTACAAATCCTTGTGAATTAGGCGGAACCTGGTACATATGATAACCTCGATATGTCGTTGAAAGAGGTTCAGTCCACATACCTTGATGATCAGTAAAATCTTCCTCAGTCAGCACTCCACCCTTTTCTTTAAGACTCGAAATAATTCGAGATCCCAACTCTCCTTTATAAAAACCATCTCTCCCATTTACTGCAAGATCTTTTAAAGATTTGGCTAAATCAGTTTGTACAAACCTTTCATTTGTATCAGGTACTCTATCATTGGGCAAGTAAATCGATGCTGCATCAGGATCTCTCCGCAACATATCAACATTTTTTACTGTATTTTCATGCTGATCCTTTGAAAAAGGAAACCCTGTTAATGCATACTGAATGGCTGGATCTAACACTTCTCCTAACGATAATCTCCCATACTCTTTCAGCACAGCATCCCAACTATCCACCATTCCAGGTATGGTAATGGCACTTTCTATACCACGATTCGGTATTGAACTTTTCCCCTTATACACTTCACGTGTTACTTTAGAACCCGAACGACCACTTCCATTATAAGCACGGACCTTTTGATCTTTCACACTATATGTAAGCCAAAAAGAGTCACCACCAAGTCCTGTCATATGAGGATATACCACCGCAAGACAAGCACTCACTGCTACTGCTGCATCAAATGCATTTCCTCCTTTTTGAAGTACTGTATTTCCAGCTTGTGATGCCAGATAATGGGGACTCACCACCATTGTCTTACTCCCTACAATTGCTTTATTCATCCTACTTTCCCTCCTTAGATAAATTGCTTTTTATTAATGTTGAGGTAGAATCAAACTAAGACTTTAACTCTCCCAAACTAATTCAGCTGAAAATCCAGTGGGTATTTGCATGAAAGCATAAGCGGCGAAAAATACTGTCGACATTAAACCTAATTGATTGTTCCAACCAATGATTATCATTAACTTTCTAACATCTGACGCATATGTTCCTATCTCAGCCATTAAAGTACTGTATTGAACTTCATCCAACCGGAATCGGGCTGCTGAGCCACTATTTTTCCATCTTTAAATACTAAGTTTCCTCTATTAAAAGTCCCTACGACTTTGCATGGGAAAGTATGGCCTATATACAAGCTTTGTTTATGTTTTGCATAATAGTTTTCTTCCGTAACTGTATGCAACTCTTCTAATGTGACAATCGCTAAATCAGCGTCTGCTCCTTCAGCAATTTTGCCCTTTCGATCAGAAATTCCGAATCTTTCTGCTGGTGCCGAAGCTGTCCATTTTGCTATTGTTTCAAATGGTATTTTATAATTTAATGCAAGCTCAATCATCGACAGTAATGAAAACTGTCCGCCACTAATTCCTCCCCATGCTTGAAACAGATTATAAACTTTAGGATCTTTTAATTCATAAGGACATGGGGAATGATCTGAAGAGATCATATCAAATTTATCATCGATTAATAGAGAAATTAATTTTTGTTGCTCTTCTTTTTCGCGTAAAGGTGGAGCGCATTTAGCAATAGTACCTAATTCTCTTAAATGATCATGGTTAAATAATAAATAATGTGGACAAGTTTCAACCGTTATATTCATTCCTTTTTGTTTCGCTTGCTCGATTTTTTCAATGGCTCTTATTGAGCTTATGTGCACAAAATGCAGAGGACAACCAGTTAGTTCTGCATAGTAAATAGCACGTTCTACGGCCTCAACCTCGGCGATAATCGGACGAGATTCTAAATAATCATCTGCACTGAATTTACCTTCTTTTTCTATCTCTTCTTTTAACCAGTTCGTTATCGCAGCACTTTCTGAATGAAGAGCCAAAACTTTGTGAAGTTTAGCGATGATTTTCATTCCATTTAGCAAAGTTAAATCATCAACTGCCTCAAACTCTTTATTTCCTGTTGTAGAGAGAAAAGCCTTGAATCCTATCACACCAGATTTGGCAAGAGCTTCTAATTCTTTTTCATTTCCAGGTACGAGCCCACCCCATAAACTAAAATCAACAAAAGATTTTTTATTTCCTAACTCCGCTTTTTCATAAAGGGCATCTTGATTAACGGTTGAAGGAATTCCATTTAATGGCATATCAAAATAAGTCGTACATCCTCCGGCTGCCATCATCATCGAACCTGTATGGAACCCTTCCCAATGTTCTCTCCCTGGTTCACTAAAGTGGACATGTACATCAATCATTCCAGGAAAGATATATTGATTTTCAGCATCCCATGTAAAGTCCGCTTTATCAGTTATACCTTTATTAATAATCGTAATTTTCCCATTCTTGATTCCAATATCTGTTTCTTTAACACCATTAGGTAGGACCACTTTGCCATTTTTAATAATAACATCTAAAAATCCCATGTTTATTACTCCTTTGACTAAAAATTTTTAGCTCTTTACTATCTACAATAGTATCTAAATAAAAAGGTAGAAGTTTTTCTATAAAGATCCATGTCTATCAAAATAGGTATTTAACACCTATTCATTTTTTAAGATACATTCACATCTTCTTCGTTTGCAAAATAGATAGAATTCTGGAAACTTTGTTCCATTCCTTCCCTTACATAACTTTCATGCTTCATAACCCAGAATTTCATTAGCACGATATAAACGATTGCAGCTGGAATAATACCAAGGAGCCAGGATAAATCGACATTTATAAAAGAAAACGCTGTTCCAACTACAATGGAAATAAGAGCAGCCGGGTTCCAACCTTTAAAAGCGGTAAACAAACTTTTTTCTTCATATAACTTAGTTACATTATAATTCCCTTTATGGACTAAATAAAAATCAGCCACCATTACAGCAAAAATTGGACCTAAAAATGCTGAAACAATTGAAATAAATGTTAAAAAGGTTGAATCTGTCATAATCCACCAAGGGCAAGTAAAAACGCCTAGAATTCCAACAATGACACAAGCTTTTTCCCATGAAATTTTAAAAAGGTCCATAGCCACAAGTACTGGAGGCATAATATTAGCCACCAAGTTTGTTGTGATTTGCGCTATAGCAATAAACAATAGAATCACTATGCTTGCGAATAAGCTAGAGATATGTTCTGAAATGATATCAACTGGATTCCAAATTCCTACTGCTGCAGCTCCAAGAATACCGACAAAAGGAAGTAAAATCATTGGTGGAACAATTCCAACAATATGTGCTCCAACAAAAGTTCCGGCAGAAGCTTTTCGTGGGAAATATCTTGTATAATCTGAGACATTCAATAACAAAGCGGAAAACTGGCCAATTAAAACAGCCATGGCAAGCCAGAATGGTATTCCCCATGAGCCCTCAATATTTGTTGTTTGGTTTACTTCAAAACCAAACGTAGATAGGAATAGGAAAATTAAATAAACAACTCCAAGCATGATAACGATTGATCCAAAAATTTCGATCCATTTAATTGATTTTATCCCTTTAGCAGATAAATAAATTTGTAACGCCTGGAACGCAAAAAACCATAGCCAAACATTGCTAAAGCCTATAATATCCATAAAAATTTGATTTAACGCCTGAGCTCCAAGCCAAGTTTGTACCCCATACCAAAATAGCGCTGGTATCGCCCTCATTAAAGAAGGAATTTTAGCTCCTACTGGCCCAAAAGAAGAACGGAGTTGAACAACCATCGGAATTCCATGTTTCCACCCTACTCTCCCATTCAATGCAAATAACAAGGCAGCAAGTATATTAGCCAAAATCAGTGCGAGAAACGCTTGTGTTAAATTTAACTTACCAAATGGCGGGATCAAGCTTGAACCTAACATAAAAGACCCCACCATGACAGCATCTCCCCACCACATCGCAACATACGCTTTTGGTCCCAAAATGCGGTTTTTCTCATTTAAAATTGGCCTAAGATCATAATTGTTTTCCATGTATATCCTCCCTTTTAATAGACAGCTTTACTTTTCTTTACCTACCGTGTTATAAAATATCACTTACAATGTTATAAAGTGTAACATTTGATATATTTTAGTTTATAATATCTGTTTTTATAATTCATTAGAAGATGTGTGAATTTTTTGTTATTTCTTTATACTTTCTAACCAAAAAGGATAGAAAATCCTCCAACAAGCAGGAAAAATGAGCAAGATAAAAAAATGAAGGCGAGAAAATATTTTCCATTTTCCACATATTGAACAGAACACATCGATAGAACTAAAAAAAGAAATAAGCACTAGTTGACACACAAAGGGTAATTGACACATCTGTATAATCTGGTAAATTCCACAGGAACTCTTAGCTTTCTCTTTCGAGGAACTAACATTATAGAATAAAATAAAAAAAGCAGTGATTTCAAATAATTGAAATCTCACTGCTTTTAACGTTTCATTAGGAGAAATATGTCACTTTAAAATCCCTTTCTCAGAAAAGGATAAATCGACTGTTCTATTAGACAATAACTTTATCTTCATGTTTACACATTCAACCATTCCATTGAATAATTTGAGCGATTACAAGGAAAACAACAGCAAGTGCAAACCATATAAGAAACAATGGTAAGTAAAAGCGAACCCATTTTTGCCACGCAACACCAGCTAGTGCAAGTGTTGCCATAAAGTATCCTGATGTTGGAAATAAAATGTTTCCAAGTCCATCACCAAATTGATAGGCTAAGACGGCTGTTTGTCTCGTTACCCCAATCAGATCAGATAGTGGTGCCATAATTGGCATGGTAACCAAAGCTTGACCACTACCTGATGGAATTAAGAAGTTAAACAACATTTGTACAATAAACATTCCAATAGCACTGAATAATGCTGGAAATTCACCAACAATAGCACCTAAGCTATGTACAATCGTGTCCATCACTTGGCCTTCCTCCATTACAACAGCAACTGCTCTAGCTACACCAACAATCATTGCACCAACCAACACTTCACGAAAACCTTCATTAAACCCCTCACAAATAGCTGTTAGTTTTAAGCCAGCAATCAATCCAATTACGATCCCCATGATAATGAACAGTCCTGCCATTTCTAACATAAACCAACCTTTAGTTAATACACCATATACGAGTAATACGAAAAAACCTACTAGTACAACAGAAGCTACTTTTTGTCGTGTTGTGGCACAACGCTTGTCCACTACCGATTTATTTAAATAGACAGTTCTTTTACTCGAATCCTCTTCATAAACGAAGCTAGTCTCCGGATTGCTTTTTACCTTTTGAGCGTAACGAATAATATAAATGATACCCACTATAACAAATACTACAAAAGCTATAATTCTTAACTCTATCCCCGAGAACACTGGAAGCCCTGAAATTTTTTGACCTAAACCTGTATTAATCGGATTAAGAAATCCTGTCATAAATCCCGCTGTCGTTGCAACTAAAGCTACAGCAGCAGCCACCAAGGAGTCATATCCTAAAGCAATCATTAAAGGTAGAATAACAGGAACATATACTAAACTTAATTCCTGAGTACCAATTAAACTACAGACAGTAGCAAAAACAACCATTAACATCGGAATTAATATAATACTTCTTGTCGCAAATTTCCTCGTTAATCTATCAACCCCTATTTCAATAAGCCCCGTTTTACGAATTACTACAAAAATACCACCAATAATAAATGTAAAAAACACAACTTCACCAGCTGCTACCAAACCTTTCGGAATAGCTGTCATAAATTCTGTTAAACTAACAGGTGTCTGATCAACTTGTTGATAAGAATTCGGATCAATTGTTGTTCTTCCTTCTGGACCAGGGATTCGTTCGTACACACCAGCTGGAACGACATAAGTAGCAATCGCTGCAAGCGCAATAAATAAAAATAAAATGACATAAATATGTGGCATTACAAACTTCTTTTTAACAATTTGAGATTCTTCATTAATATTAATAGAACCCTGTGTACTTCTTTCCATTGCCATATTTATTCCTCCTTTTAGTAGACAGTTTTACTCCCTTTACCTCTCGTGATATAAAACGTAACCTATAATGTAATAAAACATAACATTTGTTTTACAGTTTACAATATGTGATTTTATAAATCATTAGAAGATATGTGATTTTTTTGTTATTTCTTTGTACTTTCTAACCAAAAAGGAAAAGTAAAAACGTCAATTATGCGGATAAGGTGAGTAAATATAACAGTGAATGATGTGTAACCAAGCAAGAATTAAAACAGAAAGTCTATGGAGTAATTAGTAATAGATAGGAAGAAGTATAAATTCACATTTTAATAGAGCAGAGAACTCGTAAATCTGTGACATAATGAGGAATACCAAATAGCCAAGTACTTTTTCAAGAAAGGCTTGGCTATTCTTTATAGTTTATCTTTTGAACCGCTTCATATCAGACCTGATACGGGGTTTAGTAAAGGTTTAAATCCATTAATTTTACATTCTACTACATCTCCATCACGAATAATAACAGATCCTGGTGTACCAGTCATAATAATATCACCCGGAAGCAAGGTCATTATTTGTGAAAAAAATGAAACAATAAACCAAGGTTGATACATCATATTCGCAACAACATTACGGTGATGAACTTCCCCATTCAAAACAGTTTCTACTGTAATATCCTTTACGTGGGAAAATTCATCAACAGTAATAAGAAATGGGCCAAAGCTGAAGAATGTATCAAAACTTTTTGAGCGCTGCAAATAACGGGGATTTTTTGTATGTATATCCTTTGCAGTCATATCTAAAGTAGTAGTAAAACCAGCTACTACAGAAGAGGCATCCTCTTTTTTAATATTTTTACATGTTTTCCCAATAATAATTCCAAGTTCCGCTTCTGCTGTTACTTTACTAGACTGAGGAGGCAGCATAATCGATTCCTCTGGACCAATTAAGCTAGTATCAGGTTTCATAAAAATAACAGGTTCTTCGGGAGGACCACCAGACAATTCAATTGCCTTTTCCATATAATTCATGCCAACACCCCAGATTTTCCCGGGATTACGATAAAGTGGCGCATATGTTAATTCTTCGGCTACAATATGAGGGAAGTGATTCAAT
Source organism: Bacillota bacterium (assembly GCA_051750265.1). Classification (GTDB taxonomy): domain Bacteria; phylum Bacillota; class Bacilli; order Bacillales; family Bacillaceae; genus Metabacillus. The sequence continues at coordinate 79,813 of JBNJJO010000019.1, forward strand.
TTATTCTCTCCCTCTTCTTTATACCAACTATTTATTTCAGCTAATTGGTCTTTCTTTAAAATACTAAAAAGATCCGTACTCCATTTTTTGTCCTCTATCTTGTTTATCGTTTTAATTGAAATAATTTTATCACCAGATATAACTACAGCGATTTCTTCACCCTTTTCTTTCACAGTTGCTAGTTTCATTTACATTCTCCTTAATTCATTCAATCGTTGAATATCATCAATCTTCCCTTATGTTTCTTCTCGTATTTTTAATAAGCAATCATGAATCATGGGGCTTGTTAAAAGAATTAGCGGCTAAAATAAAAATGAGATTTTCGCTTCTTACTAATTTCAAAAATGCCTTTTCTCAAAAAATTCATTCGTCCATTCTAATAGTTTTAAGTCTTGATTGCGATTAGCAATGAACGATAATCCTATCGGAAGTCCGTTAACTTCTGCTAAAGGGAGCGTTATCTGAGGTAATCCTGCTAAGCCTGCGATACAGGACAACTGCATTGTTTTTGCTCGGTATTGCTCCGCTTTAACTCCATGTAAATTTAGTAACGGCGCTGCCCCAGGAGCAGTAGGAATTACTAACATACCTTCTTCTCCTAAAAGGTTTGACATCGATTGGCGAATTCTTTTCCTTAATACATACTCAGGGATACTTTCACTCTCTTTCAGAGATACCAGGTCCGAAATTCGGATTTTCCTTTTGGATCCATTCGCCGTGTTGCCTCCAAATCTCTAATCCTTGGATGATACGAAACGTATTCGACCACTTAGATAATCCATCTCCCGAAATTTCTATCCATTCACTGTGATCTTCTAATGATGGAATAAAAGTCAATAAAGCTTCTTTGTTTTCTTTATCCAACAACGCCCATGCATCTTCCCCTAAAAAAATCCTGTTAAAACGTCCTTTCGTACTTTGAGCATCAATAAGGCTATTGCCGACTTCAAGTAATAATTTCGGATCTTTGGCCATCCATCCAACTGTATCAAAGCTTTTAGCTAATGGAATAACCCCTTCAATTGGAATTGCACCGTGTGTAGGACGAAATCCATATATCCCACAATAAGAGGAAGGAATACGAACAGACCCACCTGTATCAGTTCCTAAAGCAAAATCTACTAATCCAGAAGAAACTGAAACGGCCGATCCACTAGAAGATCCTCCTGGAATACGATCAGGAGTCTTCGGGTTCACAGGTGTACCATAATGGAAGTTCTCACCATTCAAGCTGTACATCAACTCATCTGTATGTGTAGTTCCTTTTAGTTTTGCTCCCTGCTTAAGGAGTCGATCAATGGCAGGTGCATGTTGATCTGCAGGACCGTGCGTCAGAAGCCAATCAGGATTACCCGCTGAGCTCGTATAACCTTGAATCGCAAATACATCTTTCACTGCAAACGTCAAACCGTCTAAGGGGCCTGACCCAGTTGGTTCAATAATCAAATCCTTATCTACGAATGCATTCCACCTATCATTCATTATATCTCCCTCCTACTTAACGAAATTTTTATTACTTTTAATTTATCTTCACTAAGTATCTTGACTCCTAAATACGCGAATCCTCAGCTCGTTCATATTGCAAAAAGATTCCTAGAATAATGGAATCTTTTTGCATTTATTAAATTTCTAAGTTAAACAAAAACCGTTGTTACTACTTCATTACTACTAAATTTTGTGTTTCATATACATTAAGCGCAGCTTGTAAACCTTGTCCAATTTGGATTGATGCATCATGACGAATCAGTACGGCCTCTAGAGCTGCCAGCACAATCAAAATGTTTTCTTTTCGGCAGCTGTACCCCATCGTTCCAATTCTCCATATCTTCCCCTGAAGAGGTCCAAATGAACTAGCAATCTCTATTCCAAACTGTTGGAGTAGCATCGTTCTTACTGACTCACCATCGATACCAGCCGGAATGTTAATACATGTAACCATTGGTAGTTTCCAAGAAACATCATTAAATAATTCCAAACCCATTGCTTTAATTCCTTCTACGAGTGCTTTTTCGTGTAAACGATGTCTTGTAAATCTATTTTTTATTCCTTCTTGTAAAACGATGCGCACTCCTTCACGTAAGGCGTACAGCATTGATGTTGCTTCTGTATGGTGATTTAACCTTCTTGGCCCCCAATAATCTTGCAACTGGCTTAAGTCAAAATAATTACTGCGAATTGGCTGCTGCACGTAAGATCGATCCTGTTCTGTCGCAACTCCCTTTTCTACTTTTTTCCTAACCGCGATCACTTGTTCAATGCGATCATTATACGTAATTGGAGCCATACCAGAAGGAACAGATAAACACTTTTGCGTGCCACCTATGACTGCATCAAGCTGCCATTCATCTACTTTTACTTCCGTTCCACCAATTGTTGCGACTGCATCAACGATACATAATACATCAAGCTCTCGACAAGCAGGACCAACCTTGTCTAAAGGCTGCATACAGCCAGTTGATGTTTCACCGTGCACAACTGCCAGTACTTTTGGTTTAATTTTTTTCATTTCGTTAATAATCTCCTGTTGATCGAACACTTCTCCCCACTTACATTCGATAATGTGGATTTCCGCCCCATTACGCTCAGCAATTTCCGTTAACAAATGTCCGAATCTCCCAAAAATAGGAATCAACACTTTATCTCCCGGCTCTAACACACTACAAAGTACAGCTTCAATACCAGCTCTAGATGTTCCGTCAATTGGAAATGCCCATTGATTTTTTGATTGAAACACTTGACGAAGCATCTCCATCGTTTCATTCATCATTTGTGTGAAAGCTGGATCAAACTGCCCAAGTATTGGCGTACTCATTGCACGTAATACTCTTGGGTCGACTTCCACAGGTCCTGGAGTCATAATAGTCCGCAATGGTGAATTAATCTCTTGAAAAACTTTCATCATTCTTACCTCCTTAATAGGCTAATTCATATAAAACTTTTATTAATAATTGAATACCTTTTTCTAAATCTTCTGTTCTCGTATACTCATATGGCGAATGGCTAATTCCTTTTTGACTTGGTACAAACAACAAAGATGTTGAACAAAACGAGCCGAAAATTTGTGAATCGTGACCAGCGCCGCTCGTCATTTTCTTATAAGGTATTTGTTCTCTTTTTAAAATTGATTCTGAAATTTCATTTAACTTTTCACACATCTTTATTGGTTTTTCATTCATCCAATTATGAATACTTAACTCAGTACGATGCCTGTTCGCAATTAATTGAAACTCTTTGAATATATCGTCACAAAATTGATTAAGAACTCTTTCTTCACTATGGCGAATGTCAACACTAAATGTCGCCTTTCTCGGAATAACATTCGCTATATTCGGCTCCACATTCATTTGGCCAACTGTAACGACTAAATCAGGAGAGGTTTCTTTCGCATTTTGCATGAGTGCTTGAATCAGCTCAATTGCTGTATACATAGCATCTTTACGCCACGCCATCGGTGTTGTACCAGCATGATTGCTTTCCCCATTCACTACGATTGTGTATCTCCTCTGTCCAACAATATGACTGACAATTCCTATTTGTTTTTCTTCTCTGTCTAATACTTCCCCTTGTTCAATATGAAGTTCAATAAAGCAATCTAGGTCATTTCGTTTTGGGTGTGGATAGTTTCCTTGACCAAAACCCGCTTGCTTCATCGCTTCTACAAAAGGCGTACCTAGTGAATCCTTTAAATCCAGGACATCTTCAAACGATTTAACCCCAGTGATACTACCAGATCCCCAATATGTCATTGGAAAACGACTACCCTCTTCTTCACATAGAGAAACAACCTCAATATTCTTTTTAGGTCGACCGTAATGTTCATTTAAATATTGCACAGCAATTAAGCCAGCAATCACTCCGTATGCCCCGTCATACTTTCCCCCATCAATAACAGTATCAATATGCGATCCTGTTAAAATCGTAGAAGCATTCTCTAGTTTGCCTGGTAATCTTCCAAATAAATTTCCAACATCATCATAATAGGAGTGGAGGCCAATATCTTTCATCCGTTTTTCAACTGCTTGTTGAGCAGATTGCCATTCTTCTGAGTACAATGTCCGTGTAACCCCATTACTTTCACTCTTTCCGAATTCAGCTAACCACTCGACCATCTCTTCAACTTGTTCGAATAAGACAGGCAACTTCTTCTCGTTCATGACCAACCTAATCCCCCCTAACTCATTTTTCTATCCGCGAATGTTATATATATTGACATGATTAGGAATATATATAAATTTTAAAATAAATATCTACTAAAATCATTCACATAAATGTAGAACATTCAATCAATTTATTGTTTATATTAACTAAATTTTATACTAAACTATAAGAAACTTGTAAATTTCCTAACAAAAGGGAGGAATAAAATGAGATTAAACGAATTATTGGATCTCCCTGTATTTAAAGGGACTGCTATGGTTTCAGGAAAACAAGGGCTAGAACGTGAAGTGAATTCCGTCAATATGATGGATGCTCCTGATATTATTCATTTCTTAAAGAAAAATGAATTACTCGTAACAACCGCCTTTCATTTCAAGGATGATCATGATTCATTATTACAACTTATTAATGAAATGGATAAGCAAGGTTGTTCAGGGTTAGGAATAAAAACAAAACGATTTTTACACGAAATACCAGAAGCAGCTATTGCACTTGCAAACGAGCTTCACTTACCACTCTTGGAACTTCCTGTTCAAACCTCTTTGGGGGATATTGTCAATAAGTCACTAAGTTTCATCCTTGATATTCGTACAAATGAACTACATCATGCAATGCAGGCACATCAACAATTTACGAATCAGATTATGAGTGGACAAGGTATACATAAAATCCTTGATAGTTTATCAACTCTTATTCATTTACCTGTTTTACTTTTGAACCACCATTTACAACCAGTTGTAAAACATTTACACAGTACGTCCATTTTTAAAAGCTTTGAAACATTAACCGAAAGTGGACATCCCTTTCATTTCCCAAACACATCAATGACAGCATTCTCATTATTAAGCGAAACTCAAGAAACGATTACACTTTTTCCTGTTCACACTCATAAACAGTATAGTTACTTAGGTGTAGTAGGGTTTATCCCATTTTCAGATCGCGCTACCATTTTAACCATTAAACAAGCGACGAATGTTATTGCATTTGAATTAATGAAAGAAAATGCCTTAAAGCAAAACACTAGACGTGTTCAAAATGAGTTTTTTACAAACTTTATTAACGGTGCATTTTCTACTACTGAAGAAGTAATCAGTCGCGGAAAAGAGTTCGAATTAGTAAATGATCGAAGATATGTTTGTGCAGTTGGTAAAATAGATGTAAACGAAAAAAATATTTCGTTTATGCAATACCAGTCAGAACAAGAACTAATTTATGAAACAATTGAAGTAGAACTACAAACCTTTTACCAAAAGGTCCACCTTTACACCATGGACGATTCATACATTTTACTGATGGAATTAAAAAACGGCTGGAAAGATGTTGATCAACCATTTATTTCACTTTTGAAAAAAATCCAATCAAAGATCTCAACACACTATAATGAGGATCTTTCATTTGGTATTAGTAATTTTGCCGAGGAACTCATCCAAGTTCCCCTCTCATATAAGGAAGCAAAAGACGCCCATTATTATGGAAATATGTCAGGAAAGAAACAATTCATTGAAATTTATCAACCAAAGGAAGTACCAGAGATTTTACGGATGATTCCTTATGAACAATTAAAAAAGTTTTATACAGATACATTCCAAGCATTTGCCAACGGGTCAAAAAAAGATTATCAAGTATTACTCCATACTTTGTCTGTTTATTTAGAAACACATTGTCAGCTGTCTGAAACAGCAAAGCGTTTATATGTACACCGGAATACTGTTATTTACCGTTTAGAAAAATGTGAGGAGATTATTGGTAGAAGCTTAAAGGAACCAGATGAAACACTACGATTACGCCTCGCCTTTAGAATTAAAGCGTTAATTCAGGGGAAGAGCAAGTCTGAGTAGTATAGTAAAAAGTTCAACCTAAAAAACGGGCAGAGTTTATCTGCCCGTTATATGTTGGATGACTAGTAACTTTCCTGAATTTTTTAACTTAAGGGAATTCAAGAAGCCTTCACTTCATTCAACTTCCTCTGTACACCTGATATCCCCACGGAGAAATAAGTAAAGGCACATGATAATGAGTTTTACAATCTGCTATACCAAAACGAATCGACACCTTATCTAGAAATGCAGGCTCAGGTAAGACCACGCCCTTTTCTCTAAAGTAGTCACCAATACTAAATAAAAGTTCGTATTCTCCCTCTCTCATCTCATCTATCGATAGAAGTGGCTTATTTATTCGACCGTCGTCATTTGTAATCGTTGTTTTTTAGAATGAAAGATGTTGAGCCCTCAATCTTTGATAATTGTATGGTGACATTTGATGCTGGTATACCATGTGTTAAATCAAGAATATGTGTCGTGATTCCTGTCATTTTATCAAATCCTTATTTTGATAGATTTTTAACTGTTGTAATTTCTTCTTTTTTACTCTCTAAGTCTTCTTTTGTTACTGAAAAACGTTGGAAACCAAACGGTGGGAGAGGCTCTGTATAGACTTTTCCTGGCGAATTTGGAATTTCTTCTACAACAGAATCCCAAGTGTGATTTTGTGATTGAAAGTTCACTTCCTGTAATTGAGGGAACCTTTCAAGAACACGGCATCCAATTAAATAAATTAGATATTGAATTGATGGTGTTTCAAGCTCATGGAAGAGAGATGACGCAATATCACGAACCTGTTCTGCACAAACATAGACCATTGGTGATGCACCTGTAGAATCTTCAATATTCTCATATTTCCAATCGATATTTAAATAGATAAATAGCGGACGATTACTATCTTCCGGTAATGTAGTATATTCATCACGAATAAAACCAACAAATGAATTACCTCGTACCTTTATCAATTGCAAATCTAGTAAACCACTTCTTTGATTAACAATTTCAAAGTCACTAAGGTTGCGGAAGATTTCGATTATCGCTTGTGCTTTTTCATTCCGTGAGTTTTTAAAAACAAGGTTGCTTTCTGTTAATCCATTAACTGATACTCTGTTTGTTGCTTCAAACGGAACTTCTTCACCAGTTAGTCTAATTGTATCAATATGGTCATATTTTTTTAAGAATTCTTCTCCGACATACTGCAAAAATCCTTCAATTGTTGAACCTTCATAGCTTCCTAGATGTCTTTGAATAAAGTTTTTCATTGAGTCTGTTGCGACTACAAGGCTGTTGTCTCCCTCGGTAAAAGAAGTAAGTAGCTGACTACCACCAATCTCAACTTTAACATTTACACCAAATACAACATTACTTCTCCCAGAAAATGCAGATTCAGGAATTTGCTTTACACCTGTTAATGGAGTTAAAAATGTTCGATAAGCAAATACATCACCTTTACCATAGGATAATACGCGTTCTTTTTTCATGAATACCTCTCCTTTACTTTTTTATTAGTTCTTTTAAACGAAATAAGGCTATTTTGTAAATTTCAGATAGAGCCGTTTCAAATTCAATTGATTGCTCATTAGTAACTCTAAGCTTCATAGCTGAATATATTTCATCTTTGGTCCGGCCTTTGACAGCCATGATAAAAGGGAAATCAAACTTCTCCATATATTGTTTGTTTAGAATAGAAAAATTTTCATATTCTTCTGGTAATAACTGATTTAAACCAGCACCTGATTGTTCTTTTACAGAAGATGAACTCATTTCAATTCGTGTTCCTAAGTTAGGGTGAGCTTGAATAAGTGCTAGTTTTTCCTCATATGGTGAATCGATCACAATTTGATGCATTTTTTCATGCAGATCCTCTAATGAAGAAAAAGGGCTATATTTCAATGCTTTTTTAGGAATCCAAGGCGAATGTTCATAGATGTCTTTAAGGATGTTAACAAATTCAGATTTGCTGCTTTCATTTAGTTTATTTATAGTAATCATTGTCTATTTTTCACCACTTTCGTAAGAGGTTTGTAGGTATGCCTCATTTAAAAGATAAATTTTTCACGCAATTGATTTATTTTTTTCAATCGAAGTACGCTTTTTCCTTGAACGAATCATAAAAAATAGATTCAAAAAAATAGCAGTTAAACTACCAGTAATAATTCCATCACTTACAATAATACGAAACGCTTGTGGTAAACCAGCAAATAAGTCTGGTACAACTGTAGCCCCTAATCCTAAGGAAAGTGAACATGCAATAATAAGCAAGTTATATTGATCATTAAAATCGACCTCATTAAGCATTTTAATACCGGATGATATGACCATACCAAACATAACAACCGTTGCACCACCTAATACAGCGGGTGGGATAATCGTTGCAAGTGCTGCAATTTTAGGTACAAGTCCTACCCCTACTAAGATAAATCCTGCTGCTATTACAACATTTTTTGTTTTGACCTTCGATAATTGAACAAGGCCTACGTTTTGAGCGAATGTATTATATGGAAAAGCATTAAAGATTCCACCTAATGTAATTGCCAACCCTTCCGCACGATAACCCCGAACAAAATCTTTTTCAGTAAGTTCCTGATCACAAATTTTGCTTAAGGCTAAAAATACACCTGTCGATTCGATTATGATTACGAGACAAACAATAATCATTGTAATGATTGGACCGATTTCAAAAGAAGGAGCACCAAAATAAAAAATTTCTGGTAGATGAAACCAAGAGGCTTCTGAAACACTCGAAAAATCTACTTTCCCCATAAATACAGCTGCGATCGTACCAGCGATGATGGCAAAAAGTACAGATAAGGCTTGAACAAAGCCTTTGAAATAACGATTCAATATTAAAATAGCTGCTAATACACCCAATGATAATAGAAGATTCGTTGAACTTCCAAAATCAGGATTACCAGCGCCTCCTGCCATATTCTTAATACCTGTTGGCACTAAGGAAAGTCCAATGATGGTTACGACCGAACCCGTTACGACCGGTGGAAATAACTTAATTAATTTTCCGAAAAAAGATGCAAAAATAAAAATGAATAATCCACCTACAATAATCGATCCATAAATTGCAGAAACACCATATTGTGATCCGATAGCGATCATAGGTGTAACGGCAACAAAAGAACTACCCAATACAACAGGCAACCCAATGCCAAAATATTTATTTTTCCATGCTTGCAATAAGGTAGCTATACCACAAGTTAATAAATCAATAGCAACCAAGTATGCTAATTGCTGTGATGTTAAATTTAACGCTCTTCCAACGATTAACGGGACTAATATTGCTCCAGCATACATGGCTAACACATGCTGAAGGCCAAGTGAAAAAATTTTCAGACTACTATTGTTGCCCTCCACACAAAAACCTCCTCATATTATCATGTTCTTTATGTAATACTTTATAACATTTGATGTTATTATAATTAACATGATAATGTATCTGAGTTTGGTTGTCTTTGTGTAATATGTAAAAAAAGAGATTAAAGTTTGTGCAATTTATATAAAAATTATGAAAAATACCAATTTTAATATAATAGATTACCTCACCTGTATAAATTTTTAGAACCTACTTATCAACTAAAATATGCACATCGACTTTTAGGTGAATTAGAGATTAAATAAAGCTTTGAAAGCCTCCACTATTCTCCATTTCCATTTCATTTTCTTGTGCAGCATCTCCAGTAAAGACAAGACGTACATTTCCGTATGTCATTTTTAAAGAATAAATTCTTCATTAGTCTTGCCTGTTAGTGTTTTAGGATAAAGGACTTTTACCGCTAAAGGACCAATATTATATCCTTCACACATTCGAGGCTCTTAGTATTCTACACCTTTAGAATTAATTACAGATAATAAATCTTGGAATGTTTGTGAAGTACTGGTATTACATTATAACCAAACCTCTTCCACTTCAATTGTCTTAATTACTTTGGTCAAGCTGCCCAATGTGGTCGTCATTAGAATAAGTACCGATGGAAGAAAAAGAACAATAACTCTACCATTTAATTTTGAAAGTTAAAATAGCGTTACTACTTATGTAGTAACGCCACCAATTAGAAATGCTTTACTTTCTATTAAGCTAAGAAAAACGCCCCATAACTCATTGCCCCAACAATAACAAGAGCGGGATGAACCTTCCATCTTTCTAATAAGAAAAAACTAAGGATAATTAACAATAGGGTTTGCCAAGTTCCTGAATCCTGATAAGAAGTAAAAAAGAAGTCAAATGTCATTACACCTAATAATACACAAATCGTAGGTCTAATAAAGTTTGTCATTCTTTTTACTTTTGGTGATTCCTTGTATTTATATAAAAAACCTAAGAGTGCGATCATTAAGATAAGAGAAGGTGCGACTGCAGCAAAAACCCCAATAAACCCACCTAATATGCCGCCTTGTTGATACCCTATAAACCCTGCCATCTTTGTTGCAATTGGGCCAGGAAGTGCATTCCCTAAGGCTAAAACTTCACCAAATTCATTTACATTCATCCAACCATATCGGTCTACAACCTCATTTTCAATCAGAGGAATTGAAGCAGGACCACCTCCGTAACCTAAAATTCCCGGAATGAAGAAGGCTAGGAATATTTCCCAATAGATCACGATGCACTCCCCCTTTTTATAGCACGTTCTTCCTCTGGATTCTTATCCTTTTTTAAGAGTGCAACAAGTAACAGACCAAAAATTAAAATAGCAGGGTGTAATCCAAGTATTTCCATTAACAAAAAACTTAAAGTAATGAATGAAATTGCTTTAACCCACCCTAGAGACTCTTTTGATTTCTTAAAAAAATCCCATGTCAATACAGCTAACATGACCCCAACAACCGGTACAACTGCAGCAGTCATCCCCTGTACCCAAGGGAAGTCTTTAAAGGAAGATACTGTCGTTAATAAAACAATCATTAAAATAATTGTCGGTATGATTGTGGAAAGTGTCGCATTAATCAAGCCTAAAATTCCTGCTACTCGGTAACCAATATATCCTGCCATTTTTGTTGCGATTGGTCCTGGTAATGTATTCCCTAAAGCTAGTACGTCTGCAAATTCATCATCATTCATCCATTTATATTTTTCAACGACTTCTTTATGTACAAGAGGTATGGAAGAAGGTCCACCGCCATAACCCAACATCCCAACGCGAAAGAATGCCAAAAATAATTGCAATTGTTTCATCACTGTTCCACCTTTACTTCAATTTTTAAAAATTACTGATCTTAAGTGATAAGTCAATTCTTTTTCGTGAAAAATACAATAACCTACCTCTTTAACACTAGCCTTTTACATTTCTAATTACTTTCTGAAAATGCTCAGCCCGAAATTAGAGAAAATTCTTTTCTATTCATTCTTTTACCTAGTTTTCTTTAAATTAATAACTAACAATCAAAAAGGATTTTTTTATCAGCATATGGTGTAATATTATAAGTTATTACCGCACTTCACCATTTGTTAATTAAAAATGAATATATAATTAACAAACGTAGGATATTTTTCGATATTTTGATTATATAGTAAATAAAAATGATTTTCTATATAAATACTTGAAATATTATAAATATATATTCACTTTAAAGTGAATAGAAGATTTACCAAATGTAGTAAGTAGACAAGAAACGCAGAAAAATAAAAATGTGATTCCCTATAAACCATCGTACCTTTACACTAAACCTTGCTAATAAGACGGCAGAAGAACTATCTGTTTACCATTACATTTTCTAGATAATTAAAAGAAAAAACTAATGAAAAATAGTTAAGTAAACCACTTTTTAGTAAAATTAGATATTAAATTCCGAAAGAAAAAGGCTACCTATTTGATAGCCTTTTTGAACAAGTCTTATTTAAAAATCATTAATCCTATAATTTCAATCCACTTCTACTTTTAAATCGACGAAGTAAAATATGACTTTCAACTCTTGTGATTCCTTCAAGTGAATATAACTCATTATTAATAAATTTTTCTAATGAAATAAAGTCATCTACTAACACGTGCATATGTAAAGTACTAGGACCTGTCATTTGATAGCAACTGGACACACAAGGATTATCAGCTAACTTTTCAGCAACATCTACTAAGTAAACAGGTTCACAGTCAACTTCAAAAAATGCTGAAACATTCTTCCCCATTTTTTCAGAATTAATGACAACACTAAACTTTTCAATTACTCCATAATTTATTAATTGATGAATCCGTTCCCTAACAGATACTCTAGATAATTCTAGCTCTTTTCCAATGTCAGAATAAGACATTCTCCCATTGAACGTAAGTAACTCCAATATTTTCTTATCAATATCATCAATTTTCAATTACAATCATCCATCCCTGCTTTAGTTTATAGTAAGAGTATAATAGTAACGTTAGTTTGAAAAAAGCCATTTTTTAAATAATAAGCTCTTTTCTAAAAGTTGTTGTTATAAATAGAGCCCAAAAGCCAAGCAATGTGTCTCAATCATTCCTAAAATAACTGATTTTTATTTTTTGAATTCCATATAATAATGATAAAAAAATTCCAAAGCCGAGTCCAATTTTCGGCCCAGATATTATCGTTGCACTAAATGTAATAACAAGGATCAGTCCATTTAAAAAATCCCCCCTCAGCATTTCAACAGCTTCTTTAATATCAATAAGTTTTGAAACAGCTAATAAGATTATCACTGAAAGAGCTGCTTTAGGTAAGTAGAAAAATAAACTTGTAAAAAAAGCTAACGTTATGAAAATAAATATAACACTAGAGATAGATGAAAACTTTGTCTTAGCTCCAGCATTAAAATTAACTGCAGATCGTGAAAATCCCCCCGCTACTGCCATTGAAGTAAAAAAGGAACCAACAAAATTTGCTATACCTAATGCTCTTAGTTCTCTATTCGATCGAATCGAATAGTTCGTTTTTTTAGCTATGACTTTACTAATTGCAACTGTTTCAATAAATCCAATGAATGCTATAACTAATGCAGTAGGTAACATTGAGATTATTATTTCTATTGTCATTTTCGGAAAAACAATTGGCGGCATTCCACTAGGGATTTCACCAATAATTTCTACTCCAAAATGATTTAGATTTAACATGTAAACGATTGAAGTACTTATTATTAGCATAATTATAGGATTTGGAAAATTTGGAAACCATTTATTTAGTAGATGCAACGTTACTATACTTACTGTTCCAATTAGGAAAGATAAGATATGTATGTTATTTAATTGCTGAACTAAAACTAAAACTGAAAGAAGGATATTTCCTTGATCATGCAATGACAACCCTAATATATTACTTACTTGATTCAAAGCAATAATCATTGCGCATCCTGATGTAAATCCACTCATCACACTATGTGGGACATATTCAGCTAATATACCGAATTTTATTATCGATAACATTATTTGGATTACCCCTACTAGAAATGTAAGAGTGACTACATAAGTTATAAATTGTTCTGATCCTGGTTCTGCATACGGAGAAACTCCATTGAAAACTAAAATTGAAATCATTGCAACGGGACCTACTGATAGGTGAGGAGATGAACCAAAAATTAAGTACATAAGAACTGGAATTGTTGCAGTGTATAAACCAACAACGGGAGGTAACCCAGCTATCAATGCATAAGCAATACCTTGGGGAATTAATAATGCGGCTACGATCAATCCTGATGATAAATCTCCTTTTATATACTCCTTTTTGTATTGATGTAACAAATGGGCTTTTCCCCCTTTTAACTAGTAAACTTGTAAGTATAATATTGGACACATTCTTCTATCACTCTATTCCTATTTACAAACAATATGCGGAATTCCATTCCTAAATATATCTTAAACAAGTTTTTCACCTAACAAATGTTAATATCCATTTGTGCTAGACAATACCCAATTTCTTCATAATAATGTTTGAATTATTTTGATATGTCAGATACCGTTAACCAACAAGGATATTATCATCCTGGAATAACAGAAATAACTGGTGACTACGAAGTTAAAAATAATCAATGTGGTATTGTTAGTATAACGATAAGTAATTAGCAATACATGTGTTATTATAACGAAAAACGAATACAGGCTAAATTAAACTACCTGGCTCCAATCGAATTTGGAAGCCAGGCAGCATAGTTTTTTCTAAGTCTCATTTCCAAGGGTCAATTCAAAAAGTCTTAAGAGGTGTTTTATAATATAACTTTTAAATCAATCCTTTTTTAAAACTATATTTGAAGATCCTCTTGTGTCAAAGTATTCTGGATTCTAAGCTAAGTTGTTTCATGAATGCTTGGAATATATATAAAACAAACTTCACTTTACTTTCCCAGTGCTTTGACAATTTCAACTGCAAACTCAGCACCATATTGCCCTGCAGTTTCTAAATCCTCTATCTTATCTCCTGAAACTTCAGAGTTTGATACTGTTCTGATAGATAAGTAAGGAACGTCAAAGCTTTTTGCTACTTGACCGACTGATGCAGCTTCCATTTCTTCTACACTTGTTCCTGCCTTTTCATGGAACCATTGAATTCGATCTACTTCTCTGTTCCAAACGTCTGCACTACCAACTTTTCCTTCAACCACTTTTCCATGCATATACTTATCAGCTACACTTAAAGCCACTTTCACAAGCTCAGGATCGCTCTTAAATGATGCATATCTCTTTAGTTCATCATTTTCCCTCATCTCTGTCTCATCAAAAACCCATGATTCCGGCTTCATCCCTTGTCCATCATCAAGATGCTCCGTAGTATATTTACCAATATTCATGACCTCTGTACCGATAACGGTATCAAATACGTGGAGGTTCGGATCATGATCTCCTGCAGTTCCTTGATTGATGATTGCTTTTGGTTGATATTTTTCGATAAGTAATGTAGTGGAAGTAGCGGCATTAACCATTCCTACTTCAGTTTTTGAAACGATGACCGGTATACCATCAATTTTGCCACGATAAAATGTATAATTACCGTAGGTTTCTTCTTTATAATTTCCCATTTTCATAAGAAGAGCTGAAATCTCCATATCCATAGCTCCTTGAACAGCAATAGGTTGAGAACTAACTTTCGATGATGTTTTTTCTGCTAGTGCTGACATTCCTTGAAAACTTAGAACTAACGCAACAATAGTTAGCGTATTCTGTGAATATTTATAAAATATAGAATAGTATTTATACAAAACAAACTACAATTTTATTAAAGTGAATATTTCTAATTCTATTAATTCTCCACTACTAGCATGTCAAACTCAATCTTTATTAGTAAGATGTAACCTATCATTTTATTAAACATGGAAAATGAAATTCACAATAAAAGCAGCACTAATGACATACATGATCCAGTGAATCTTTTTTGCCTTCCCTGTCAATAATTTAATAAAAGTATAAGATAAAAAACCAAATGCTAATCCTTCACCAATACTAAACGTTAATGGCATAAGTATAATTGTAAGAAAAGCAGGAACAGCATCTGTTAACTCATCCATTGGGATATTCTTTATTTCAGTTAGCATAAACGCTCCAACCATTATTAAAATAGGAGCTGTTGCAAAACCTGGAATAATGCTAATTAATGGAGTAAACAAAATACTCAACAAAAAAAGGAATGCTACTACTAGCGCCTTAAGTCCTGTTTTTCCTCCTTCTGCAATTCCTGTTGCATTTTCTACGTATGCATTCATTGCTGTAGAACCCATGGTAGCACTTGCCATTGTTGCAATAGAATCTGCAATAAGCGCTTTATCTAATCCTTCAATATCGCCTTTTTCATTCATTAATCCAGCCTTCTTAGATAATCCAATCATAGAGCCTAAATTATCAAATAACTCTACAAGCGTGAACGAAAAAATAATCGAAAAAAGACCGTATTGGAGAGCAGCTTTAATATCCATTTGTAAAAATGTTTCTGACATACTTGGAAAAGAAAAAGATACAATACTATTAATATTTTTTGGTATTTCTACAACTCCTAAAATCATCCCAGAAATTGAGATCAGCAAGATACTAATAATTGCTGCTCCTTTAATCTTTCGGGCAGTTAGGACCGTTACAACAATAAAACCAATTAAAGCAAGTAAAGGTGCTGGTTTTGTAATTTGTCCAAGAGAAACAAAAGTTTCCTGATTACTTACAATAATTCCAGCTTGTTTAAAACCAATAAAAGCGATAAATAACCCTATTCCTACAGATATAGCACTTTTTAACACAATAGGGATACCTTCAATAATTTTTTTCGTAAACCGGTTATTGTAAGAATAAAAAATACCAATCCCGAAATGAAAACGGCACCTAATCCCGTTTGCCAGGTTAAAACTTGACCTAATACGACCGTATAAGCAAAAAAAGCATTAAGTCCCATTCCTGGTGCTACTGCAATTGGCATATTAGCCCATAATGCAAATAGAAGAGTTGCAAAGACACTCGCAAAGATCGTAGCAGCAATTGCTGCTTCTTTCGGTATACCTGCATCAGATAAAATGGTCGGATTAACAAAAATGATATAACTCATCGTCATAAATGTCGTAATTCCGGCAAGAACCTCAGTTTTTACATTTGTTTTACGTTCAGTTAAGAGGAAAAGTTTGTCTAACCAGTAAGGGTTAGATTTTGTTTTTGTTGGCATTTCAACATTTTCCGTCTCCAATTTTTCATTTAAAGACATTATCTATTTTCCTCCCTTTATCGTTTACATTTGTTGTTATGCTTAACATGTAATTTTGTAGGTTAATAGTATTTATTTTGTATAATAGAATTCATGTTTGATTAAAACTTTTAGTAGATGCGTATACAAATCTATCTACTAAAAGTTTTAAAATACTACATCCCTAGTCAATATCACCTTATAAGAGAAAATTGCCTTTTATACCGTTACAATGTGTATTCAGTTAAATTCGCATAAAATAAACTTTCAATTAACCTTGAATTATTTTCATCTTTTCCACTTGATTTTCATGTTTCATGAGTTTCGTACGAATATCATCAATTTGGAGACCATCTTTTATTTTTTCAGCAATGTCTATTAATAGCTCAATATCGAAAAAAGAGTATTTACGAGTTCCTAAAGCTGTACGTTCTGGAAAAATAAGTTTCTTCTCTTCATAATAGCGTACTTGTCTTTCAGATAAATTAGTCATTTCTGTTACACTTCTCATAGTGATAACCTTTTTATACCGATAGGAAAAATTATTCTCCAACATAAATTTTCACTCCTATACAAATAAATTCAAAATGAAGTTGAGTTCATAGATAAGTTATTCGAAATAGCATCATAACCCATAAGTTAACAGATTATACAGGCTCTATTTTCTTATCAAATTATTTTTGCACCAGAACCTCCCTAGTTGATATCACCTTATAAGAGGAGGTCTACTTTTAAATCGTAACAACGTGTACTCAGTTAAGTTGTTATCTTTTTACGCCCAACATCACTACCAAACGTAATTCCTAAATCGCATAGCCATTTTCTGTAAGCGATACTAACCCTGTCCGGTGTGAGATGCAGTTCTGCTTGTAAATCAAGAGGTAATTCCTCTGGTTTTTGACTTTCCACTATCGTAGTATCTTGTTCAATAATAAGCTGCTGAAAATCACGAAAATATTGATCTGGTACTTCTAATGCATAATTTCTCGAGACTAATGCAAATACAGTTGATTTTCTCTCTTCCTCAGGGCGAACAGTAAATAACATGGAAAAAATCTCTTTTGTTTCATAATTTACTTTTTTTAATCGAGCCAATGTAGGTCTTAAAATTTCAAACGTATAATAGATGGTTGCATAATTTCCTGTACCATCTGCATCTGCATAAACAGAAATCTCATCAGAAACAAACCGGTTTTCTCGCCAATGTACTTTGTAATCAGGTATTTCAGCATGATTCGAGTCTCCAAGACTTCCTTCATGCACAAAAGCTAGATGACTAACATCTAAAAAATTTTCCACTACTCGAGGAGCAGCAGCATATAAAGTATGTGGATTCGCAAACACTGTCTTAAACGACGGATCGGAATACTCTTCGTACATCGGAAATGTTTCTTCACAATATGACACATCATCGCTTAATTTCACCCAAATAAGTCCATATTTTTCTATACAGCTATATACAACAGCTTTTGCTTTGGGTGGAATGACTCGGCCAGCTGGCTGCTGTGGAATTTTAACACATTTCCCCGCGCCATTATATTCCCAACCATGATAAGGACAGACAATACAATCGTTTACTACTTTGCCGAGTGATAAGGCAGCGCCTCGATGGATACACAAATCTTTAAAAGCTTTAATACCTTCATTCGTTCGGAAGAGCACGACTCGCTCCTCTAGAATCATAACTTGCATAGGTTGATCAGCTAGCTCATGGGAATAAGCAGCTGGCAGCCAATCTTTTGCTAGAACTGGATCTTTTACCATCATCTTTCCCTCCACTACATAAAATTGTAATCATTTATTTTTTATATCAAAACTATATTAACTAGTTTTTAAGGCATTGCTATAAAAGGGTTCATCAGCTACTTTAATAGAATCTGTAGGACATCCATCACACGCATCAAATAAATCATCTTGCAAATCTTCTAATATTTTAGCTGTGCCCGTATTGTTATCAAGAATAACTTCGGCTAACCCTTCTTCATCATAATCAAAGATTTCTGGAGCAGCAGATCCACAAGCTCCACATTCGATACAAGTATCTTTATCAACAATTGTATATTTAACCATTTATCTGTCTCCTTCCAACATTAAGCAAATACAGAAGTACTATGAAGTGGTTGAACTTTTGATTTTGGATCTAAGTAGGATTTAGCGTTGTTTACAGCAGTAGGAGCTTCACCAAAACCTGTCGCAATCAACTTCACTTTTCCATTAAACGTACAAATGTCACCAGCAGCATATACTCCGGGGATATTGGTTTCCATCCTGGAATTGACAACAATCGAATTTTTCTCAATTTCTAATCCCCAATTTTTAATAGAACCGAGAGAAGATACGAAACCATAGTTAACAATTACTTCATCAACCTCAATGGCTTCTTTATTGATGTCTTTTCCATTTTCTAGGATTACTATGTTAATTTTATTTTCGTTACCACCGAATTCAACTGGAACATAAGGTGTTTTTATAGTAACGTTTGAAGCATTTAGTTGTGCAACACTGTGTTCATGTGCTCTGAATTTTCCCCTACGGTGAACGAGAATGACTTTCTCAGCAATTGGTTCAAGCATAAGCGCCCAATCAACAGCAGAATCTCCCCCTCCACAAATCATTACTTTCTTATTACGAAATTTCTCCAAGTCATTGATGAAATAATGGAGGTTTCCATTCTTATACTTTTCTGCTCCTTCAAGTTCAATTTTCCTAGGGTGGAATGCACCATTTCCTGCTGTGATAATAACTGTTCTGGTTAAATGCTCTTCATTATCGGTGGTGAGCTTAATCGTTCCGTCTCCCTGAAAATCTAGATTTTTAGCAACTTGTTCTAAACAAATTGTTGGATTGAACTGGGCCATTTGCTCTTTTAACTGATTGATTAATTCTTGCGCTCGAATTTTAGGAAATCCGGCAACATCATAAATATATTTTTCTGGATAAAGGGTAGAGAGCTGACCGCCAAGCTGAGGTAAGCTTTCAATTATTTTTACTGATGAATTTCGCATACCTCCATAGAATGAAGCAAATAGACCTGTTGGACCTCCCCCAATAATGGTAATGTCATATATCTTCGAATCTTTTTTCATTGTGAAGCCTCCTAAATAATGAATTTACTAATATCTTCTAATCTCACAAATTTAGTTTGTATTAAGGTACTATTAACTAGTGTATAGATCTCCAAGGCCTATTTGTTTAAGAAGTTTCCTATAAGCAATGGATGTTTTATCGGCCGTAATATGAGCCTCCATTTGTAGGTCCAATGGTAAATCTTCAGGCTTCTGATTTTCTACCATTTCTCTGTCTTCTGTAAATATTTGAAGATTAAATGCATGCACATCTTCTATAGAAGAATCTTTGTCAAAGTTACGTGCGATTGGTGAAAATAATCTTGTTTCTCTAGCCGATATAGGACAGGCTGCATTCATAATCCATAATTCACCTCCGTTCGGAAAGTAAACCTTCAAGGTAGCTGTAAAAGGAGGGTATACATCAAAGACACGCAGCCATTCGAAGCCTTCTGGATTACGATGTTGAAGTGCTTTTGGATAATTACTTACTGAGCTTACATATTCTACATGCAAACCATACTCAGTATTATCTACTTGGTATCTTGGAACAATAGCGTTATATCGATCTGCAAATGATTCCGTATGTACCCAGGCAAAATGGGCTACATCTAAAAACCCTTCCATTTGCCTTCCAGAAGATCCTTTAATATCAAAAGGTGGGCAGACTATTTGCTGAAAGCTAAAATCATCCCATGCAGAGAATGATGGAATATTGTCAATTTCTCCTGTTATAGATGTCCACACTAATCCGAAGCGTTCTACCACAGGATATACCTTCATACATAAGCGAGGAGAAATCTTAGCATCTGGATGAGCTGGAATGGATGTACATTTACCATCTGTTGAATATCGAAACCCATGATAAGGGCACACAATTTCTTCTCCCTCTACCCATCCCATACTGAGAGGAACACCACGGTGAACACAGAGATCACGCGCAACTACAATTTTGCTGTTCGTACGATAGGTGACTAAATTTACATCAAGCAGTTTAACAGCTAATGGTTTATCCGTAACTTCTGTGGATCGGGCAATAGGGAACCAATATTTACTTAAAACGGTCCAATCCTCCAAAGTGAAAGTGCATTCTCGAGGAAATTCAGTTACATTTTTATTCTTTGGCATTGTAAGGTTTTGTTTCATCTATCTCATCCTTTCCTTGTACAATCGATTATTAATAGTTTCATTGTCATATAGATTCTAGAATACTAACTCTTTCTAGAAATCAAGATCTCTAAAGAAAAAGAGCCGTGAAGACAGAAGAAGAATATTCTTCATCTGTCTTCACGGCTCTTTCCTTCCGTAAACAGAGGATAAGCATCCGCGAATAACTTTAAATTGAATTGAAGAAAAAACGTATCTAACGAGTTTTCAACAATCCTGGTTACTCAGCTATTAAATTCTCAAAACAAATAACAGTACATGCAGTTCCTTGATCTGGATCATAATCCCTGAACACAGATGTTACATTTACATCAAATGTAAGTTTTAATTTCTCTTTTAATAGCTTTTTATACCTTGATGATAAAGCAGCGTCTAAAGATAAGACCAGTTCACTATATTCTTCACTTAAAGCATCCAATGCTGGAATGCGTTTTGTTCTAGCTAAAATAAGGATTTTATTATCTACTATATCAATCTTCTGATCGTGTACACCTATACTAAAAATTTCTTTACTAATTTCATTATAAAGGGTGGCTAATTTCTTCTTAATGCTGCGATCCATTTTTTCACCTTTTCATTATGTATAACTTTTCCAAATGATACTATCAAATAAATAAGATATCTACTTAACTGTTAGATTTTATTACAGCGTTTTTTATTTAGGGTTGCCGATTTTTTATCTATATATTATAGCCAGATGATTCAACTGAAGAAACAACTAATACATCTGGCTATTATTTATTAGTACCTGATATGGGGCGAATACATCCTTATAAATATAAAGATGATTAAAGTAGCAACTACACAATTATCTTTTTTAACCTTAAAATGTTCTGTTATTCTTACGCCCACCAAATATCTGATGGAGATACTTCAATTAATACGGTGTGTAAATTTGTTACTGTGCGTTTGAATCCTTGGTCAATTGACATAATTGGATCTTCATGCTCAATGCTTACCACGTAATCATAGCCATATGTGCGAAGTGCACTCAATATGCACAATTTATTTTGATATTTTCACAGTCAACTTTGAAAGATTTGTATAAGACTCTAAAATTCCGTTAATAATGCTGCTAAAGAATATTAACTGGGAGAGATTGAAAATGTGGGGTATAGGTAAAAAAAGGACAAAAATCGGGAAATGGATAGATAAACATAGTTTAAGTCAAGAAGATTTAAGTCAAGCTACTAAAATTAGCAGAAATACAATTAGTAAGATTTGCAATGATCCTGATTATTCACCTGGAACGAATACAATTAAAAAGATCATGAAGGCAATTAGAAAGATGGATCCTAAAGCTAACGTAAATGATTTTTTTGATATGTAGGAGGTGAAAAGCATGGTATGGAAACCAGAAGAATGGACAGCTAAAGTTTTAAAAGAATACGATCATTTACAATTAATGTGGATCAGAGGAAAAGGCAATATGGTTTTTGATAAAAAGGGCATTGAGGATATAACCTTAGTGAAGTTTGGAGAAGATAAAGACAGAGCATTAAAAGAGTTTGACCTTATGGTTTTTAATCATCTTAAAGAGCAATATAAAGATGTAATATAAAAGACCGTTATAAGACCTACTAGATAATAAGGTTAATAACAATAATAAGAGACCTTGTTAATTCTAATAGAATAACAAGGTAGCTTACACTATTTGATCTCTCATTTTTTACCCTTCCAGTTAACTTTATTGTTT
>JBNJJO010000020.1:0-86948 GCA_051750265.1 Bacillota bacterium
GTTTTACCAAGCGGGACGGGAAGCGATTGATACTGTCATTAAGACTATTCTACCGTTTATGGCCTTTGTGGCGATGTTAATTGGGGTTATTAAAGCTTCTGGATTAGGTGATGTATTTGCAAAATACTTGTCACCATTCGCAGGTACGTTACCTGGCTTGCTTTTAATTGCTTTGGTTTGTTCATTCCCGTTACTATCCCCATTCTTAGGACCTGGGTCAGTTATTGCACAAGTAATTGGTACGTTAATTGGTGTAGAGATTGGAAAAGGCAATATTCCTCCTCACCTAGCATTACCTGCACTTTTTGCGATTAACTCTCAAGCTGCAGCAGACTTTGTTCCAGTCGGGCTAGGGTTAGCAGAAGCAGAAGTTGAAACAATAGAAGTAGGAGTTCCTTCTGTTTTATATTCCCGTTTCTTAACAGGGGCACCAACAGTGTTCATTGCATGGCTAGCAAGCTTGGGAATGTATGAATAAAAATTGGGACTTGTAAATAAAACAATTCGTTAATAATTTTACGAAAATATATAGCAATTATAATAAAAATTGGAGGATTTACTATGCAAACAGTTTATCAAACGAAAATTAATAAAATTGGTTCATCTGTTAATGAGTTTCTTGGAGAAAAAATGTTTATTTTGTTTGGAGATAATGCTCCAGCAGAATTAGCAGATTATTGCCTGTTAATAAATGTGAATGAAATTGATGGAGAAATAGAAAAAGGCTCTATTTTAACTTTTAATAATAAAGAATATAAGATTACAGCTGTTGGTAATGCAGTTAAGCAAAACCTAGGTTCATTAGGACATATTACGTTGAAATTTGATGGTTCTGACACTCCTGAATTGCCAGGAACTCTTTATCTTGAAGATGCTGAAATTCAGGTTCCGGAAGTTGGTTCATTGATTCAAATTCTTAAATAACTTTTTGTTTAAGATTGATAATTGTTAATTAAAAATAATAGGGCTTTTTTATAAAGCTAGGGGAAACCACGAAATTTCTCCTTCTTATAGATGAAACGTCACTTGAATTTTAAAGCTTAAAAATTACTAGGAAAATATAAACCTATCACACTATTAGAATATTAAATAATTAGGGGGAATAAAGAATGATTGAATCATGGCTTCAATTAGAAAACAAAGTAGTTATTGTTACAGGTGGTGCATCTGGGATTGGTTCAAAAATTACAGCAAATTTAGTAAAGAACGGAGCAAGGGTTGTTGTTTCGGACCTTAATGTAAATACTGGGGAACAAGTTGATGGAACTTTCCATATCCAATGTGATGTTACAAACAAAGAAAGTGTTGAAAACATGATAGCGAAAGTCACAGAACAATTTGGTGCAGTTGACGTTTTAGTAAACAATGCTGGTGTGAACTTACCACGTTTATTAGTTGATTTCCGAGGTGAAAAGCCAGAATATGAGTTAAGCGAAAAGGATTTTGATTTCATGGTTGCTGTGAATCAGAAAGGGCCTTACTTATGTGCTCAAGCAGCTGCAAAAGTAATGGTCAAGAATAATAAAGGTGTTATCATTAACGTTTCTTCTGAGGCTGGTATGGAAGGATCTGCGGGACAAAGCTGTTATTCAGCTACAAAAGGTGCAGTAAATGGCTTCACCCGTTCTTGGGCTAAAGAACTCGGAAAATTCAACATCCGTGTAGTTGGTGTTGCACCAGGTATTAATGAAAAAACAGGCCTAACAACAGATGCTTATAATGAAGCATTAGCCTATACACGAGGAGTGACAGTAGAAGGTCTTGAAACAGATTACAGCAAATCAATACCACTTGGACGGGCTGGAAGGCTGGATGAAATTGGTGAATTGATCACTTATCTAGCTTCAGAACGTGCAAGCTATATTTCAGGTACAACCGTGAACATTTCAGGCGGAAAATCTCGCGGATAATAATAAAGCTACCTAAAAGGCAGATGACAAAGATTTATCTTATGTTCTTAAAAGTGCTTCTTTGCAATTAAATATGAGAGTAACTCCTATAGTTACTCTCATATTTTCATATAGGGGGTAATGATGGAAATTTTAATAGATTCCGCAAATTTGGAGAGTATTAAAGAATTAAATGAACTCTTTACTATAGATGGGGTAACGACAAACCCAACGATTGTCATAAAGGAAAAACAGCCATTTCTTCCTTTATTAAATGAGATTCGTTCCATTATTGGAGTGAAGAAGAAGCTCTTTGTACAAGTCCTAGAAGAAAAAGCAGAAGGTATGGTGGATGAAGGCATATATTTGAGTGAAAAAGTTGGAGGAAATCTATATGTGAAAATCCCTGTTACTAGTGAAGGTATTAAAGCAATAAAAGTGTTAAAAACCAAAGGTATTAAAACATTAGCAACTACTATTTATACCCCAATGCAAGCTTTTGTAGCTGCTATAGCTGGGGCTGAATATGTAGCACCGTATGTTAATCGTATTGATAATCTTGCAGGTAACGGAGTTCAAGTTGTGACTGAGATTGTAAAAATGTTTGAGCTTCACCACCTTCCTTGTAAAGTATTAGCTGCAAGTTTCAAGAATACTCAACAAGTGCATCATGTGTGTTTAGAAGGAGCTCATGGAATAACGGCAGCACCAGACATTATTAAAGCATTAATTGCACATCCTTCAACAGATCAAAATGTTAATCAATTTAAGATTGATTGGGTGCATTATTATGGAGAAGAATATGATAGCATTACTAAAATGAAATAAAAAGAACGATCTAAAGTATTGCTTTGAGGATCAATTGTTCTGCCTGGAACGATTTATGGAAGGAGTAGATGAATGTTAAAAAAGCGCTGGATATATCTACTGATTTCCGTTGTCTTTCTCTCTATCCTGTTAACCTATATTATAAATTCCCTTGTAAATGACAATAAACCTAAGGTTGTTGTCGTTTTGAAAACAGTAGAAACTGAGTCAGAGTATTGGAAAATCGTAGGGTCAGGAGCTAAAAAAGCCTTTCAAGATTTTAATATAGATGGTCAAGTGATAGCTCCTAATTTGGAATCACAAGTCTCAGAACAAGTAGATATACTAAAAGATGTTCTAAAAACAAAGCCGGATGCACTGATTGTTGCCTCGATTCAACCTTCTGCGAATATTCCTATTTTAGAGGAATATAAGAAGAACAATATTCCTGTATTGCTTGTGGATACCGAAGCAGATTGGAATGGCCAAACAATGTATATAGGAACGGATAACTATACTTTAGGTGAAAGATCCGGACAACTATTGGGGTCTATGTTGCAGCCTAGGAATCAAGTAGCATTTATTCATTCAAAAATTGTCAATCCTGATATGGTAAAGCGGCTGAAAGGTGCTAAGGATGCTTTGAATGCTATAGGGATCGAGGTTGTCACGGAACTGCCGGCCGATAACGAATCGGGGGAAGTAAATATAGCAATCAGAAATATTTTGCAAACGTTTCCTAACATCAATGGTGTGTTTGCTGCTAATGATAAAATTGCGATCAATACCTTGGGAGAATTAACAGAAAAAGGGGTTCAAATCCCTGTCGTTGGAACGGACGGTACCATGAAGATGTTAAAGGAAGTTGAAGAGGAAAGGATAAGTGCTACCATAGCTCAAAACCCTTATGACATGGGATATATAAGCGTTGAGAAAGCACATAAAGCGATAATAGGAGACCCTCTTGAAAAGAGAATCGATAGTGGAGTGGATATAATTATCAAAGGGAATTCGGAAAAAAGAATGGAGTTTTTAACAACTAGATTAAAATAGAGGTATAGTAGTTTAACAAAGTACTAATGTTTAGGAATTTAATAGGATTTATATAAATGAAATAAATTAATTTATCAAGAATTGTTTAAATTTATAATGAATATTCTGAATTTTTAAATTTTAGGAGGGACATAAAATGACAACAAACACGTTAACGATTTCTAAGTATCAATTTTATATAAATGGTGAATGGAAAGAAAGTAAATCTGAACAGACCATCGAAATCTTCTCACCGTATTCTCAAGAAATAATTGGAGAAATACAGGCTATTACAAAAGATGAAGTGGATGAAGCGATTAGTTTTGCACAGGAGGCACAGAAGAGCTGGGGAAAAACCCCACTTCAAGAACGTGCGAAATATTTATATAAATGGGCAAATGAATTAGTCGAAATGCAAGATGAAATTGCTGAAATTATTATGAAGGAAGTCGGAAAAAGTCTGAAAGATGCAAAGAATGAAGTTGTCCGCACAGCTGATTTCATTCGTTATACAGTTGAAGAAGCACTTCATATGCATGGAGAAAGCATGAAAGGAGACAGTTTCCCTGGTGGTTCTAAATCAAAAATTGCCATTATTGAACGCGTACCTCTAGGTGTAGTACTGGCCATTCCTCCATTTAATTATCCGGTGAATTTAGCCGCTGCAAAATTAGCGCCAGCGCTTATTTCAGGAAATGCTGTTATCTTTAAACCTGCTACACAAGGCGCAATTAGTGGAATTAAAATGATCGAAGCTCTTCACAAAGCAAAGTTTCCAAATGGCCTTGTAAATATAGTTACAGGCCGCGGTTCTGTTATTGGTGATTACTTGGTTGAACATAAAGGAATTAACATGATTTCCTTTACTGGTGGCACAAACACGGGTACTCACATAGCAAAAAAAGCAGGAATGATTCCACTTGTACTTGAGCTTGGTGGAAAAGACCCTGGTATTGTATGCGAAGATGCGGACTTGAACGTAGCGGCTAAACAGATCATTAGTGGCGCTTTCTCTTATTCAGGCCAACGTTGCACTGCGATTAAGCGCGTGTCAGTACATGAAAGTGTAGCAGACGAGCTTGTCGAGATTTTAAAAGAAGAAATCGGAAAATTATTGGTTGGTTCTCCAGAAGAAGGAAGTACAGTTGTTCCTTTAATTGATGATCAATCAGCTGATTTTGTTCAAGGTTTAATTGATGACGCCCTTCGAAAAGGCGCTATTCTTGTGACAGGAAACCAGCGTGAAGGAAATTTAAT
Source organism: Bacillota bacterium (assembly GCA_051750265.1). Taxonomy (GTDB): domain Bacteria; phylum Bacillota; class Bacilli; order Bacillales; family Bacillaceae; genus Metabacillus. The sequence goes on from JBNJJO010000020.1 coordinate 4,986, forward strand.
TTATCCGACTCTATTAGATCACGTGACAAAAGATATGGATATAGCGTGGGAAGAACCATTCGGACCTGTATTACCAGTTATCCGTGTATCTTCTGATGAAGATGCGATTAAACTTGCAAATGAATCCGAATTTGGTTTACAAGCAAGTATTTTTACAAACAACATTAATAAAGCATTTGTGATTGCCAATCAGATAGAAACTGGTTCCGTTCAAATTAACGGACGTACAGAACGCGGTCCAGACCACTTCCCGTTTATCGGTGTAAAAGGATCAGGTATGGGATCACAAGGAATACGTAGGAGCATCGAATCGATGACACGTGAGAAAGTAATCGTGTTAAACATTCAAGAGTAATAAAACGGTACAGTTTCGATTATTTAATGCTACTTTTGGTAATCGAAATGTTACATTAATTAGCGATTAGGAATTGGTAGTGTATCCATTTTCGAGTTTTAAGGAGAATTTATTGGATGCACGTCATTAAGAAAAATTTTGATCTTTTAGTTATAAAAAGAAGTTAACAAGAGTGGAGGATTACATATGGTAGAAAAACTCTATACCATTACAAGTGGATCAGGACTTCATGCTCGTCCTGCAACATTATTAGTCAACACAGTTCATTCATTTTCTTCAGAGATTTTCATTGAGTATAAAAACAAACAAATTAACTTAAAATCAATTATTGGTGTGATGTCACTTGGAATCCCTGAAGGTGCAAAAGTGAAAGTCACTGCTGAAGGGTACGATTCAGTACAAGTAATCGAAAGCATTGATATGGTCATGAAACAAGAAGGGCTTGGTGTATGGTGACAAATACAATTGATATAACAAAGACAATGATTGGAATTGCTGCATCAGAGGGTATTGCAATTGCCAAAGCTTTTCGCTTGGAAACCCCAGAATTAACAATAGAAAAAACAGTAGTAACGGATATTGATGCAGAGGTAGGTCGTTTCGAAGAAGCGCTTGTGCAATCAAAAGCAGAGCTTGAAGTGATTAAAGAGCATGCTCGTAAAGAACTTGGAGAAGACAAAGCAGCGATTTTTGCTGCACATCTTCTTGTGTTAAGTGACCCAGAGCTAAGTAATCCTATTAAAGATAAAATTAAAAGTGAACGAGTAAATGCTGAATTTGCTTTACATGAAGTGGCAACTATGTTCATTACTATGTTTGAATCTATGGACAATGAATATATGAAAGAACGTGCCGCAGATATCCGTGACGTGACAAAACGTATATTCTCTCATCTTTTAGGGGTCACAATTGCAAATCCGAGTATGATTTGCGAAGAGGTTATTATCATTGCGGAAGATTTAACACCTTCAGATACAGCCCAATTAAACCGTCAATATGTAAAAGGTTTTACAACTAATATCGGAGGTCGAACATCTCATTCAGCGATCATGGCTAGATCTATGGAAATTCCAGCTGTTGTCGGAACGAAAACAGTCACAGGACATATCGAAAACGGCACTTTAGTTATTGTTGATGGGATAGATGGCAAGGTAATTGTAAATCCGACTCCAGAAATCGTAAAAACATACGAAGAGAAAAAAGCTATGTATTTAGCTCAAAAAGCCGAATGGACAAAGCTTGTGAATGAGCATACGGTGTCAGCTGATGGTTACCATGTTGAACTTGCAGCCAATATTGGTACACCTGAAGATGTAGAAGGGGTTATAAAAAACGGCGGGGAAGGAGTCGGTTTATATCGGACAGAATTTTTATACATGGGTCGTGACCAGCTACCTACAGAAGAAGAGCAGTTTGACGCATATAAATCGGTGTTAGAGCAAATGGAAGGCAAGCCGGTAGTGGTTCGTACGTTAGATATCGGTGGAGATAAAGAACTTCCATATCTTGATTTACCAAAAGAAATGAACCCATTTTTAGGGTATCGTGCGATTCGTTTATGCTTAGAATCACAGGATATATTTCGAACACAGTTACGCTCCTTATTACGTGCGAGTATCTATGGAAACTTAAAAATCATGTTTCCGATGATTTCGACACTTGATGAGTTCCGGCAAGCAAAAACTGTTTTATTAGAAGAAAAAGAGAAGCTTGAAAGTGAAGGAATAACTATTTCTGAGAACATAGAAGTAGGAATGATGGTAGAAATACCATCATCAGCGGTATTAGCTGATCTTTTTGCAAAAGAAGTGGACTTTTTCTCAATCGGAACAAATGATCTGATTCAATATACATTAGCTGCTGATCGAATGAATGAGCGTGTATCGTATTTATACCAGCCATACAACCCAGCAATTCTCCGTCTCATTTATATGGTGATTCAAGCTGCTCATAAAGAAGGAAAATGGGTAGGCATGTGCGGAGAGATGGCTGGAGATGAAATTGCGATTCCTATTTTACTTGCATTAGGATTAGATGAGTTCTCTATGAGTGCTACATCTATTTTAAAAGCTCGCTCACAAATCAGTCATTTATCAAAAGAATACGTGGAGCAGTATGTAGAAACCATTCTTTCTATGACTACAACAGAGGAAGTCGTATCATTTGTGAAAAATCAATTTTAAACAAAGTGTTATTTTCTTATGTTGGGAACTATCTCAAAAGTGTAAATATTTTTGAAATAGTTCCTTCTTTTATTATCTTTTTTTGATTACCTCTTCCCTCGTTTCCATGAAATGATGGACAATGGGATAGAGAGAACAATCAAAAATGCAGGTAGCATCCACGGATACTGTATTACTACTTCTGACTCCCACGGCCAAAGAAACCTGTTCATGTTTTAAACTCCTCATACTTTTTATTCTTTTTGCAAATGATTATTCTGCCAATTTGACCACTTTTTTCGTATTGATGTAACGATCAACAGTATACCTGGTAATATTATTGTCAAAGGCATCCATAAATACTGTGGAAACATATTAGTTCCCACATAAATATGTTCATTTATATTCTTTGACATGGTCATTCCTAAAAAATAAGTAATACATGCAACTGGGAAAATTATTGAACGACTATTATGTAGTTTCAGCAATAGTTGAATCGAACGAACCGCAGCAAATAAATAAATGGTTCCTTTAATATAGGCTGTAATAATCATATTTAAGGCTACGATGGCGTCCAAATTTTCTAAAAAATCAACGGTAGATATTTGTTTAATTAATAAATAGAGAGGATAGATTGTACGTTCAGTAATATCTTCACCCAAAACGGCGATCTCCAATAAATTAAACAGTGCAATGGTTATCCCAGCTATTATAGTAGCTATTATGGTTGTCTTCCTGACTTTTTTTGGATTTTTCACCAATGGTCAAATCATGGCTAGTACTAAAGTCTCGCCAAATGATTGTGTTATACCCGTTGGCCATACTGCTTCCCAAATCTTTCCCCATCCTCTAGGTGCCAAAAAGGTGCCAAAGGGTGCCGATATCGATATTTTTATATATTGTTGAGTGAATATTCTAGTAAGGAACAAATGTTTCATTGTGTGATTTAATTAAGGTTAGATTGTATGATGTTCTCATGTAAAACCTCACAATCTATGGGCGGCATAATGTAAAAACCAACTCGAGAACCCTTATAACAAGGGTTCTGAGGGTTTTAACTCACCTTTCCATCGAAAAAATCATATTTTGATAACATTTATTTAAGAATTTCCGAAATTGAGGATGCTTCCAAAAAATTGCATAACTTTTGTGAAGCATCCTTTATCACTTTTTAGTTATCTTTTTCTTATGGGTAACGTCAGAATAAACCATACAGCAAATTATTAAGTTCGGTTACTCTTGTTATAAACTATTAGAGCGAGGACAACGTGAAGGTATTGAATTGATTAAGAAACAAGGTATAAATCAAATTTGTGAAATCACAAATATTGTCAGGTGGTTATAAGGTAGCTATAAAAAAAGAAACAAATAGTCCTTCTCTATTCCATTAAAGGGCCAGATTGGAGAAGATCAATTAGAATGAAATGGAGATTGTGAAGGGTTACACTTAAACTAACTGGCAGTTTAGTGGAATAATAAAGAAGTAGGCGGAGAAAATACCCTTTGAGGTGATTTATATGCGTGTATTGCTTCTCCACCTAATAGTTGCATTAAAGCAATAATTTCTTTTTTGACAGGCTTACAATCTTGAAAGACCGAGTTTTGATGCAAGTACAGATAAAAATTGATAGTAAGTAGTTTATTAATATCATAACAATCTATCTACGTAAGGTTAAGAAATAAGAACCTCCAATTGCTAATACTAGGAAAAAGTGTATATTATCCTACACTCTTTTTTGTATTATTAATCCGATTATGCTTTTTCGCCCATAGTTTTTCAATATAACCTGTCCCAAATAGAACTCCAGCTACAATAAACACAAATCCAATCAATTGTGAAGCTGTAATGGTTTCATTTAAGAAAAGTGCGGAGAACACAAGACCAAAAAAAGGAACAAAGTTATTAAATATGACTGTTTTCCCTGCTCCTATCTGCTGAATCGCTGCATTAAAAACTATATACCCCACACCTGTTGCCACTACCCCTGACACAATAAATAAAAAGTAAATAAATAAAGAGGCTGAAGTCATTTCATTGAATCCTTTAGGTTCAGTTATAAAACTAATAATCAACAAACCTATTGAACCTAATAAGTACATTATTGTTGTTACCTGTTTTGAATCGAGAGTTGCTGTTGCCTTTTTTACAAAAATAAAACTAATGGCTTGGACGAACATAGCAATAAATAAAATCAATTCTCCTTGAGACAATTGCATATTACTGAATGAACCACCTTGAATAAAAAAGACACCAGTTAATGCAAGAATAAAACCTATCGTTCGCAATTTAGTTAATTGTTCACCTAAAAAAAGGACAGCGAGTATTGCTGTTGAAAGCGGAACTAATGCAAGAATTAAAGAAGCATTCGAAGCATCAATCATTGTTAAACCTACTGCTATAAGCAAGTGATGTAGAATGACACCAAATAACATTCCAAGTAGTGTATAAATCCATTCTCTTTTCGATAAACGACGAAAGGATTTTCCAAGAACGATTATGATTAATGCTGTAATCCCAGCCATCATAATTCGAAATGCCGTCATGGTTTGTGGAGGTAATTCTTCCACCAATACTTTAATTATAACCATATTAAGTCCCCAAATTGCTGTGACAAAAAATACTAAACCATAAATTAGTAATAATCGCTTTTGATCCACAAACTTCCCTCCTTTGAACCTTTTAGATTTCATCGTCTACTCCTAATAATCTGCGAAACAGCTTATATTTCGCAGATTATTAACCTGTTTTTAAAATAAAGTAATTAATCACCATTCTTTTTCTGAATTTTACATTTCGATTACTGTCGGAATGTGCTTTGCATAGGTTAGGAAGTTATTGACGATCAGCTTTGTTTTGACCTTCATATATCCGGTTGTTTCCATCGCTACATCCATACCACTCTTCCAATAGCACATCCTTATCAAAAACAACCTGCACAAGATTTTCCTTGTCCATTAAAACACCAAATACAGTAGCAGCACCGATTTTTACACCCAGAATACTTTCCATCAGATCCGCAGGAGCAAAGGATACGCGTGAAATGTCGAGTGCATTGCTAAAATCTTTTGATTTGAATGGCTTATTTGCGGCAGTTATAAATAAATAAAACTTTGTCTTTTTACTATTGCAGAGGAACAGCGTTTTTACCATTTTCATATCCAATTTTTGATTGATCTCGATACAGTCCTCCATCGAAATTGCTTCATCTGTATTTACTCGTTCAAATGAAATCTGTAACATTGTCAATGATTCGTAGACCATTTCTTGTAGCGGAGACTTATAGGTATCTGGTGATTTTTTCATAATATCACTCACAAAAAACATCTTTATATCCCTTTCCTAACTTGAATTTTTGATATTAATAACATATCATGTTCACATGTATTACAAAAACGAATATTTATCATGAAATGCATGACAAAAACAGATGGAAAAGGAAAAGAGTATGAATATCCAAAAATATATGGCATTTATAAAAGTAGTAGAATTCGGTAGCTTTACAAAAGCTGCCGAAGCATTGGACTATACACAGTCTGGGATCAGTCGTATGATTAACGATTTAGAAACGGAATGGGGGGTTTCTCTTTTTGAAAGAGGACGTGCCGGTATCAGTTTAACCTCGGATGGCTTAAAGTTACTGCCCCAATTAAAGAGAATCTGTAATGAGCATGAATTCTTAATGAGGCAGATCGAAGACTTACACGATATGCAGACTGGGATGATTCGTATTGGGACATTTTCTAGTGTAGCAACCCATTGGCTCCCTAACATTATTAGAATTTTTAAGAAGGATTACCCAAAGATAGATTTTGAACTTCTACTTGGTGATTATACAGAAATTGAAAGCTGGATTCTAAATGGACGTGTTGACTTCGGATTTGTGCGGCTACCGTCAAAACCAGAATTAGAAACTATCTTTGTGGAGCAAGACCGTTTGCTGGTAGTGATTCCGTTAAATCATCCTCTTGCTAATTGCGAAAAGTTTCCAATCAACGACTTACTGAATAGTCCGTTTATGCTATTGGAAAAGGGAGCAAAAGCAGAAATCTCTGAAATTTTTGAGATGCATCATATTTCACCGCAAGTTAATTTTACAACATGGGATGACTATGCAATTATGTCTATGGTGGAAAACGGGCTTGGAATCAGTATATTACCAGAATTGATTTTACAGCGTATTCCTCACAAAATTATAGCGAAAGAGCTTGAAATTCCTGCTTTTAGAAATATTGGTATAGCTACGAGAGAGCAAAAATCACTTTCCCTTGCGTCCAAGAAATTCTTAGAATATTTATCATATAGGAACAGAGAGTGAATAAGTATGATGGATCAGAATGTAAAATACACATGACAGTCTGTTCGAAATATTTCAAATCATGGTTCGCGCCTATACTCTGGTCCGAACCTTTTATGATACTGAAGAAAATATTCAGACAGGCAACAATGCATGTTTTTTTTCGCATTTTCAACTATTCAGCAATCGGGCGCGATTGTGAAATAAGTTCAATAGCTTCTTACTAACGATCAGTATAATAGAAGAAAAACACCCTAGGTGCCAAAAAGGTGCCTAAGGGGTGCCGATATCGATATTTTTATATATTGTTGAGTGAATATTCTAGTGAGGAACAAATGTTTCATTGTGTGATTTAATTAAGGTTAGATTGTATGATGTTCTCATGTAAAACCCCACAATCTATGGGCGGCATGATGTAAAAAAACACATCATGACCTTTAAATCCCATTACCAAAAGAGATTCTCAAATTATATAAAAAGACTTGTACATGGAGTGGCGGGCATGAAGGCTTGGCTGTTCTCTTTTTTATGTCTTATTAAATTAAAGCTCCCGTTAGTTATGTATAGATTTGTATACGTTCGTGTAGACTTTTGTAGACTCTTATGTAAACTTGTATACATTTATGTAGACTTATATATATTTATGACGAATTATATTCTTTAAGGTGAATAAATGTTCCTGCTTATATATAAAAATTTTCATTATATTCTTCAATTACCTGTCCCCTGGGTGCAACAAAAAGAGCCGTTTTGTACAATCTCTTCTTCAACTAACGCACCCGTTTGTTTAAGTGTAATACTTCACAATCTTGGTTAAAAAAAGAGTATACCTACCCCAAAGTTGAAATAATTAGTTATAAAAAGGACAGATTAATACCTAAAGAAGAATTGTTGTTTTTTGAGAGGGTGGTTAATTTGGACAAAAAATTATTAAAAGTCTTATTTAGTGTTGGAGTTCTTTTGATGCCATTAGTGCCTCGATAATTGTCATAGTTATACTAAAAAGGAGGGATTGAAAAAAAATCTGAAGAGGCTTTGAATTTAAAGTAGTTTGATTAAAAAAGACTCCTATCAAAGGGAATAGTAAGTAATCGAATGTTATACTTATTTTAAAAATCTTAGGAACAAAACGAACAGGATAATAAAATTTCTTTTTTTGCACGAGGATTGTTGCTAAAAGGCTTGAAATATATCCTTTAATAAAAAATATCAAAAGCCAATCTTTTAGTTTATTACGTCTAAAAGTTGGAACGTTACACCAAACTAATTACTTACAAAAAAGACTGGAATTGGTTTACTTCATTTTGGACTTTAACGACTACACTTTTGTTTGTAAGGCTATTTATGTCAATCATAAGAAAATTCCATATAGAGGATTAAAAAGTGGGCTGAGATTTAAATCAATCCACTTTTTAGTTTTCACTAACCTGCCAGATAGTTTAAGTACATTTATTCACAATCTCTCCCATAAAATTTCAACATAAATATCCATTTAATTTAAAATGAGTTCCTCCACAATCTGGCCCGTTTATGGAATAAGGAGAGGAGGTTTTTAAACAACAAATTAAACGACTTTATTATCACTCAACAACTTCAAAACAGAAACGGAAAATAAAAAGCTTCATCAGAGTAGTAATGAGTACTTTTAAAAATCTTTTGTGATAAATGCTGTTTTAATCTAAACTTTAACCCATTCTCTATTGAGTGGGTTTTTGCAAACCCATTTTGCAAACAGAAAGGTCACTCGTTGACGGAGACAACAGAATGACCAATTCAATAGAGGTAAGTTTAATAATAAATTCATGGAAAGGGAATCTTGAACGGAGAGGGTAAAATGAACTTAAAAGGTTTCCTAAACCATCAACAACTAATAATAAGCTAAATGGAAACAGTAATATTAAAGCTTTTCAACAGTAGTTGAATGAAAATTATAAAGCTGGATTATTTGTCGCTTACGTCTTTTTATCAATTATTTTCTAGTGACCACTGACCACCAAATTGACCACGATTTTTCCATTCCGATTCATATTTTTATGGATTCGAATTTTTCATTAACAATATTTTTTTATTAAATTGTTAGTAAATATACACTTGTATACATCTGTAAATATTAAACCTAATACCGCGCATGTGGAGTGCTGTTCACTACTCGAATTAAAACAATAATTAATGATGTAACAGTGAGTAAAGAGCCTTCCAATCCGGAAAGGCTCTTAGTTTTTAAATAGAAAAAATAGGGCATATTGACCTCTACTACCAGAGATAGACATTGTTTCAGATTATAACAGATTGGGTTTGAAACTGTTAATACAAAAGCCTTACTTTTTTAGTGTGTCGGATTAATGAGGAAACAATTTGGGACAGATTAATTATTTGTGTCCCAAAGTTGTCCCATTCTAATGTAGAACATGTTAAACGGTTAAATATTAACCAAATAAATGTTGAACGAATCACCATGAGTGAGTGGGGAGAGGTACTAAAAAACTTTAATAACTGAAAGTAGTGAGGAAAGGAGGATTATGGGGGACAATTTATCGTTGAATGTCTAGATATGTTCATAAACTGTATTAATCTCAGAGAACTGATAGACACGTATTGCTCAGTATTATCGCATCACAGGCAATACGATTGCTTCGCCAATCCCACTTGATGCACCCATAATAACAACAACTTTATTTGACATACTAAGTAACACCCTTTCTTTTATTTGTTTTGAAAACAATTCATATGCAACTATAATGGTAGGCTCTGATTTCGCCCAACAAAGAAAATCATCATTGATTGATTAACCAACATCTGTTTATAATTATAAATAGAAACATGATACCTTCAATGGATAATTAAACGCGATTCGTTGATTACTCAACAAATCAATAAAAATTGTTGATTATCTTTAGGAAAGTCTGGTGACCAAACAATGCCGAAAGTAGATAGAAGAATAACCAAAAGCCAAGAAGCCATTAAAAAGGCTCTTATCGAACTGATGTCTGAAAAAAGTTTTGATAACATTACCATTCAGGATATTGCCGACAGGGCAAATGTTAACCGAGGAACCATTTATCTTCATTATTTAGATAAATTTGATTTATTAGATAAGATCATGGAAGAACATATAAACAACATGAGTAATTTTTGCGAGTCGGCAACTGACTTGGATTTTATAGAATCGACTGTACACTGTATGGAATACTTTGAGAGTAATTATTTATTCTTTTCGACGATGTTAGCGAGTGAAGGGGCCTCATATTTTCGTAGTCGGTTCCTTAAGTTTAACATCGAAGAGTTCAAAAATGATGTGGACATAACAAAAGGAAAAAATTATGGTCAAAGTGAAGAGGTAATTGTTCATTTTGTTGCAAATGCTTATGTAGGGGTCGTTGAATGGTGGTTAAAGAATGGAATGCCTTATCCACCTCGTGTAATGGCAGAAAAAGTAGGGGATTTGTTAGAGAGGATTGTATAGTTATTTCTGAATTGCCATTTGATAAAACTAACACAATCAAGGACACTTATTTATAGGTGCAAAGAAAATAAAATTAGCAATAGTAAATAATAAGGCTAGTGGGCATACCTAGCCTTATTTGATACATTGAGAAGAAATTAAAATCACTTTATAGAATCTTAAATTAATTCCTTATTAGAAAGTTGTTGTGTAGGAGTAAACATGTAGTTTCTTAGGAAAATAGTTGTCGAACTAAATATTAATGATAGTAATCCCACGAATACCACGTATTGTGTACCCATTTCTGATATAAATAATCCACCTACAGCTGCACCTATTGTAGTTCCAAGGTTAGCGGATGTTAAAAATAATCCATTAGCGAAATCAGGAGCTTCGGGGGCTGAAGACATAATCCAGTATTGATTAATATTCCCCCCAATACCAGCTAAAATTCCCCAACCTAGCGTAATTAAAGCCATAGGTAAAGTGTCATTCATATATACATTAATGAATGACAGGTGGTTTTCTGTTAATTAGTAATAGGAGTCTTTATGTTATCGTTTTTATGAATATCTTCCGTTCCGGCATCCAAAGCAGTCTTGTAATATGAACATTTATGCTCGATGAGTTCCATTGTTTTTTTTAGTTCTTCCATCTGTGCTTCTACATTAGCTTTTCTTTCCATAAACATGTCATATCTTTGCTGCAACGTGGAATCCCCTTCCGAACACCAATCAATGAAATTTCTAATCTCCTTAATAGGCATCCCGGTGGATTTTAGACATTCAATTACTTTTAAAGCGCCGATATCGGATTCTTTAAACAATCGTGTTCCGCTGGCTGTCCGCTCTACAAAAGGCATAAGTCCCTCCTTGTCGTAGTAACGCAAAGTATATACTGTAAGATTCAATTCTTTTGCAACTTCGCCGATAGAATATGTCTTCAACATTTATCTCCCCTTCTTAATGATATAGACCTCGAGTTAGCTCTATTTTTATGAGAGGATATTATCACGGTATTTGCTGAATGTCAAAGTCACCTTAAAGGAAGTAATAATCGGCTTGGTTTAATAGAGATATACTTATTTTTAAAAACTTAGCTATTGGCTAGATTGATAGATGATATGAAACCTGTATGGCCGGGAAGATCTTCAAAAGAAATATAAATTTATCACTTGACCTAGAGTTAACTATAAGGTTTAACATTGTTTTTGGAAGAGAAAAAAGCAGGGATAGAAATGAATGAAGGGAAATTTAACCTGAGTGATTCATTTACCTGATACAAGCACATTCTCTTGAAAAGTATAAATTATAGGAGGTTTTATTCATGATAACTGCTAAAGCAAGAGCTGTCGATGGACCAGACAAACCGTTTCGAGCAGCTGAAATTAAACGACGCGATCTTGATTTACACGATGTTCTAATTGAAATTAAATATGCAGGCATATGCCATTCTGATATCCATACTGCTCATGGCGAATGGGGTCCAGTAAACTATCCACTCGTACCTGGACACGAGATTGCGGGAATTGTCACGGATATAGGAGCTGAAGTCACAAAGTACAAGGTCGGTGACCGGGTAGGGGTCGGATGTATGGTTGACTCCTGCGGCGAATGCGACAACTGCCGTAAAGGAGAGGAACAATACTGTCTCAAAGGAAATATCCCTACCTATGCTGGTGTTGACAAATATGGCGAGCCAACTCAAGGTGGCTATTCTACCCACATTGTCGTAACGGAGGATTTCGTAGTCAGAATACCAGATAACATTGAACTTGATGTTGCAGCACCATTACTTTGTGCAGGTATTACGACATATTCTCCATTAAACCATTGGGATGCTGGACCAGGTAAGAAAGTAGCTGTTGTTGGTATGGGCGGTCTTGGACATATGGCTGTCAAGATTGCACACGCCATGGGTGCAGAAGTTACAGTTCTGTCTCAATCATTGAAGAAAAAAGATGATGGCTTGCGATTCGGTGCAGACAACTACTATGCGACAAGCGACCCTGAGACATTTAATAAACTTGCAGGTACTTTTGACCTGATCATTAACACGGTAAGTGCACAAATCGACATTAATGCATACCTCTCACTGTTAACGCTTGATGGTACTCTAGTAAATGTTGGTGCGCCTGCAGAGCCATTGGCAGTAAATGTGTTCTCTCTTATTCCTCATCGCCGTTCATTTGCAGGTTCAATGATTGGAGGCATCCGTGAGACTCAGGAAATGTTGGATTTTTGTGCAAAACATAACATTGTTCCTAAAATTGAAGTTATTTCAGCCGATCAAATTGACGAAGCATACGAACGCGTTTTAGCTTCAGATGTGAAGTATCGATTTGTGATTGATATTAGTACAATGTGAGTTGCGTAAAAGAAAAGTTTTTAATGGTAATTTCGAGGATATCCAAAAAGCCTATGGGCAATAACGTTGGTGACAAATGTTAGATATCAAATTATGGATGTTTTGAAGGGTATTGCGGCAGTTTTACCTATCATGAAAAAAACAACAATTTGGTCATACTTAAAAGAAAATAATAAGAAGAGAGGGTTAAAAGAAATGTCAAAGACAGATAACTATATTTTTGAGTTAAGTGATAAGGTAACAAGGAAATCAGTTTCATATAATAACAGGTTTGGAATCAAAATTGCGGCAGATCTTTACTTGCCAAAAGACTTTGATGATTGTTTTCGGGGATAAATCGAAAGACGGTCATGTTACTTGTACTAGGTGTTTTCGTTTTGGGGAATATCGTATCCATATTTACAACTAACTTTACCCTTGCATTAATTGCTCGTATCATTCCAGCCTTTTTTCATCCAATTTATTGTTCTTTAGCTTTTACAGTAGCTGCTGCCTCTGTTAGCAAAGAAGAAGCTCCAAAAGCGGTCTCTAAAGTTTTTATTGGAGTATCTGCGGGAATGGTAATCGGTGTACCAATCGTAAGTTTTATTGCTAATGCCGTTTCGATTGAAATGGCGATGGCATTCTTTGCTATTGTTAATGCAATTGTATTCATTGCTACATTGATTTTTGTTCCATCTATGCCTGTTGAGGAAAGACTTTCTTACGGAGCACAATTATCCGTATTAAAAAAATCCATTACATGGCTTTCTATTGTGGCTGTCATTTTATTAAACTCAGCCGTATTTGGAATTTATAGTTATCTTGCTGAATATCTGAAAACTGTTACGAATATGTCTTCGAACACCATTAGTTTAATGTTATTCATATACGGTGGGGCCAATATTATTGGAAACATTGTGGCAGGAAAATTACTTACTAATAATGCTATCAAATCTGTAATATCTTTTCCTTTTGTATTGGGGGCTGTTTACATCCTATTATTCTTCACAGGACAGTTTACCGTACCTATGGCGATCATTACTTTAATTTGGGGAATATTGGCCGGTATAGGGGCGAATATTAATCAATATTGGATTATATCTTCAGCTCCCGAATCTCCTGATTTCGCTAATGGTTTATTTCTAACATCCGCTAACTTAGGAGTAACATTTGGTGCAGCTGTAGGCGGTTTATTTATATCAGAAATGGGTACACAATACGTCGTATTAGTGGGAATCCTATCATTGATACTAAGTTTGATAACTATTTTTCTAAGAACCTACATGTTTACCCCTACACAACAACTTTCTAGGTAAGGAGTTTATATATCAAGAAAGGTTAGGTATGCTCACTACCTGGCCTGATAAGGATAGTGAAGAATTAGCTAAACATATAGCATTTCGAAATTATTTACGTACCAATTCAGAGGCGGTCGCTGAGTACACAAAGTTAAAAAAAGAGTTAGCAAAGACCTCAAAAGACCGTACAACTTATACTAATGGTAAAACTTAATTTGTTAGTAAGATATTAGAGAAAGTGATGAAGTAAATTCTTAACGCTTGAGCCCAATAATGATTGCAGCGGCGATCTATTTTCTTATTCAACAGGGGCTTGTTATGAATGTGTAAACTCACCAGGCACCGTGTTGCCACATACACTCAACACATGTGGAGTGCTGTTCACTACTTGTAAGAAAAGATTAATTATAGATGTAACAGTGAGTAAAAGAGCCTTTCCAAATGAGAGGCTCTAATTTTTTGTGAATTTAAAAAGGGAATCTGACCTCTACGCTGCCAGCGTGGAGAGTGAAATTTCCTGTAGTATTTTAAGGTGTCCGTAAATGCCTTAATATCTAGGTTTTAAGGAGAATTTTTAAGTATAAATAATCTTTAGTTTCCGATAGTTTTCAGTAGTGCGTGACCACGATGTGACCAGAGTGTAACAAATATTTATGAGGAACTAAGATGTAATATTAAGTAAAGAAGAAGTTTTTGGGATGTGATAGTATGCCGAAAGATGATTTTATATCCATGTTATATTGTAGGAGAAAAAGAAATAATAATGTGGTCAGATTGAAATCGTGTTTGTAGTTCCATAGAGTAAATTATGAGCCTAGGGGAAAAGATACCTCTAGGATTTTTTTATTCAACAAAAGGGCCGTGTTGTAGAATTGTTTGTATATTTTTTTACTTTACATATCCAGATCAGAAAACTTAGATGAGAAAATCTTGTTTTTCTTAGAAGATGACAGTGGAATTACAAAATTTAGTGGCATGACTCAAAGAGTAGTAAAAAATCTAGGGAACAGGACAAGACTCTTTTTGTCGAGAATGCAATTTCTAAAATTAGGCTGATAGGCAAGTTACCAAAGCCAGCTTCGGGTAATAAGTTACTTGTATAAGCCGAAGGGGTGAGAAAATGGGTAGACGAATAAAACATAATTCACGTGACGTGAATGAGTTAGCAAAGCTAATGATGGCGGAAGCGGTAGGCGAAGGAGTCGAAGGGATGAACAAGGTGGGAACGGTTGTGGCCAATCGGGTCGAGGCTGACTGTGCTCCTGACTTCAAAGGGCTGCGCAATATCAGGCATGCGATTTATCAAACCATACCTGGAACTGGAATCCCTCACTTCGAGCCCGTCTTAAATGGAACATTGTATACACAACGTCCCAAAGAAGCTGACCTCCAGAGGGCTAGGAATTTGTTGCATGGTGATAGGGAACCTCGGGCAAGAATGAATTTGTGGTTTTATAACCCCAGTCCGGGGAAAAGGTACCGAGTTCCTTGTAGCCCTAATATGCCAAGATCACCTATGACGAAGTTCGATTTTGCGCACAAGAACCATTGCTTCTATGTCGCAGTACCGGGCTACTGCAAAGAGTTTTATAGATAAATTAAAAAGGAGCTGATCTTCTCATGACTTGCGAAGACTCTACTTATTATCCAACGTATTATTATCCAGCTTCCATGATGCGGGCCAGTGGCACACAACCTGCTGGCTTCCCGATGGCTATGCCTTCTGGACCATCGTATGCCGTCCCGACGGTCCCGATGGGGACTGCGCAGCAACCTCTGGGAGGCGCGATTGAAGAATCATTTATCGAAAATATCTTACGCTTCAACAAAGGTAAGATTGGTACATTCTACTTTACTTACCAAGGTAACAACAAATGGAATTCGATGGTTTACCACGGGCGCGTAGAAACGGCTGGTCGTGACCACATCATCATCAGTGACCCGACCAGCGGCAAACGCTACCTGTTGCTGATGTCAAATCTCGACTGGGTGGAATTCAAGGAAAAAATAAACTATCCTCCTTCCCCGGAATTCAATCCGGATGTCCAGGCGTCCCTGACGACATCGGACTGAGTTTGTAGAACGCTTAAAACCCGCTTACTTCCGTTTTGGAAAATGAGTGGGTTTTTAGTTCTGACTACATATAGAATGCAAATTCGGCAATAAATTGAAGCGAACGTTTTTGCCTCTTATGTTGCAACAGGGAATGATGAAGGACAGAAACAAATAAAAAGGGGAAACCTTTTATATATCAAGGATTTCCCTTCTTCTTTTTTATATGGAGCATAAGGGGATCGAACCCTGACCTCTACGCTGCCAGGGTGGGATATGAAATTTCCTGTGGTTTTCTAAAATTTCCGTAAATGGCTTTATATCAATATTTTAAGGGGGTTTTTAAAATTTATATGAACTGTAGTTTCCGGTAGTTTTCAGTAGTGTGTGACCAGAGTGTGTCCAATATATAGTGAGAAGCCAATGCTTGGTTTATTTTTCTAGTTGCTCAATCCGAGTAACTTTAATGTTTAAAAACCAAAATTGAAAGGAAAATAATGAGAGGAGGGATGTAGATGAAGGTTATTATTATTGGAGGAGATGCAGCAGGAATGAGTGCTGCGATGCAAATTGTCCGAAATAGCTCTGAACATGAAATTACAGTTCTTGAAAAGGGTGGAGTCTATTCTTATGGACAATGTGGTCTTCCTTATGTGATCAGCGGGAAGATTGACTCAACTGAAAAGCTAATTGCCCGTACTCAGACCACTTTTCAAGATAAATACGGAATCGATGCACGAGTTTTTCATGAAGTGCGTGAAGTTGATTCGAAAAATAAAATGGTGAGTGGAATAGATCATTCAAATGGGGAAACATTCAATTTGTCTTATGACCGTCTCCTTATTGCAACTGGTGTAAATCCAGTGATTCCGGAATGGGAAGGCGTCAATCTTTCAGGTGTTTTCACGTTAAAGACTATTCCAGATACTATGGAAATTTTGGATTATCTTCAGAGGGACATTAAAAACGTTACGATAATTGGTGGTGGATACATAGGCCTTGAAATGGCTGAGAGTTTTGTTGAGCTCGGTAAGAAGGTAACAATTATTGAGAGGAATGAGCAATTAGCGAAAATTTTTGATAAAGAAATAGCTGGTCTCATCCATGAAGAAGCAGAGAAGCAAAACATTGTTCTCAAGATGGGGGAATCTGTTGAAGCATTTGCTGGCACGGACTATGTTGAATATGTTAAAACCGACAAAGGAGAGTACGAAACAGACCTTGTACTGATCGCTATTGGTGTAAAACCAAATATCGATTTTTTAGACGGGACTGAAATCATGACAAGTGTAAATGGGGCTATCCAAGTAAATGCCTATATGCAAACAAGTATTGAAGATATTTATGCGGCTGGGGATTGTGCAACTCAATATCATCGTATAAAAGAAAAGGATGATCATATTCCGTTAGGTACACACGCAAATAAGCAAGGTCAAATCGCAGGATTAAACATCATCAATCTCCACAAAACATTTAAAGGAGTAGTAGGAACTTCGATCATTAAATTTTTCAATTTAACACTTGGACGGACGGGCATCTCAGAAACAGAGGCAAATATGTTAAATATTCCGTGTCAATCAGTAACGATTACATCTTCTGATATTGCTGGTTACTATCCAAATGATAAAAAAATCACCTTGAAATTAATCTATCATAAAGAAACTCATAAGGTTCTAGGTGGGCAAATGATTGGTGAAAACGGTGTAGACAAACGAATTGATGTGCTGGCAACGGCTTTATTTAATTCCATGACTACCGATCAATTGCTAGATTTAGATTTAGCTTATGCACCACCATATAATGGAGTATGGGATCCGATTCAACAAGCAGCTAGAAGGGTAAAATAACAGGCACTTCGACAATCTACAAAACCCGGGTGTGACAGTGTACCTAATTTATAGATAATTAGAATTAAATGGAAAGGAAATGTAAAGACTATCTTTTTAAGGAAAGGTGTAGGAACTAAAGCCTGTAAATGTAATTACCTAGTACTATAAAATGGTTACTTTCTTTACTTAACTGAGCTGTTTATTCTGAAAAAGACTTAATTTTTTTAGAAGGGATGTTGTCATGAAAAAGCACGGATATCCGATTGCACAAGGTTTATATCTACCTGAATATGAACATGAAGCCTGTGGGATCGGCATGGTCGCTAATATTAATGGAAAAAAGTCACATGACATTGTTGAACATGCCATAACGATTTTATGCAATTTAGAACACAGAGGCGGACAATCAGCAGACACGAGTACCGGGGATGGAGCAGGTATTCTTACACAAATTCCACATTATTTTTTTGAGAAACAATGTGAAAAAGAAAATATTGAGCTCCCTGAAGCGGGAGGATACGGGATTGGAATGGTCTTTTTACCTCAGGATCCAGAAATTAGAAAAGAGACACAGAAACTAGTTAAAAACATAATAGAAGAGGAGGGACAACTCTTTCTTGGGTGGAGGACAGTTCCTGTTAATGATTCTTTTGTTGGTGACATGGCAAAAAAATCAAAACCGTTTATTCGCCAAATGTTTATAGCCCCTTCAAGTGATCTTAAGGATCAGAGTAATTTTGAAAGAAAATTATATGTGATCCGAAAGCGGATAGAAAATGAAATGTCACCTTCTGATAATGAACATCAAGAGGGCATTTATATTTGTAGTTTATCGACAAGAACAATTGTATATAAAGGCATGTTAATTCCTGAACAACTCGATTCATTTTATATTGACTTGAATCATCGTGACTTTAAGTCTGCATTAGCCCTTGTTCATTCACGCTTTAGTACCAATACATTTCCAAGTTGGGAAAGATCCCATCCAAATCGATTTACAATTCATAATGGAGAATTTAATACCATTAAAGGAAACGTTAAATGGATGCAGGCTAGAGAGGCTATGTGTGAATCTGAATTATTTCATAAAAAGGATTATCAAAAGCTATTTCCGGTCATTGATACGGATGGCAGTGATTCTTCGATGTTTGATAATTGTTTTGAATTTCTCCATCTTTCAGGTCGATCATTAGCACATACAGCAATGATGATGATCCCCGAGCCTTGGGCTAATGATGTGACAATGGATGACGAAAAGAAATCATTTTATAAATTTCATAGTTGTTTAATGGAACCATGGGATGGGCCTGCGGCCGTTGTATTTACTGATGGAAAACAAATAGGCGCATGTCTTGACCGAAATGGACTTCGCCCGGCAAGATACTATGTAACTAAAGACGGAATGATCGTATTGGGTTCTGAAGTTGGCGCTTTAGATATTTTTGCTGAGGATATTGAATATAAAGACAGGCTTCATCCTGGGAAAATGCTCCTTGTTGATTTAGAAAAAGGAAAAATTATTCCAGATGAAGAAATTAAGCAACAAATTTCCTTAGAACAACCATATAAAGATTGGTTAGCTGAGCATTTAGTTAGTATTGATGATCTACCAGAAACGAGCAGACGTAACAAGGATTTTAATGCAGTTGAACGAAAGAAACAACAACTCGCATTTGGGTATACAAACGAAGACCTCAATAAAATATTGAAGCCTATGGTAACGGATGGGAAAGATCCAGTTGGCTCTATGGGGTATGACTCGCCACTGGCCTTTTTATCTAAAAAACCACAGCTACTTTATAACTATTTCAAACAGCTTTTTGCACAAGTAACAAATCCACCAATTGATGCGATCCGAGAGGAAATTGTTACTTCAGTTGTTACAACAATTGGACCAGAAAAAAACCTTATCAAACCTGAGCCTAAGAGCTGTAAACAAATTCAAATTCCTACTCCGATTTTGACGAATAGCCAGCTAGATAAGCTCTATCAATCTAACTTTAAGAGCGAAACGCTATCAATGAAATTTTCTGTTGAAACTCCTAATTTTGAACAGATTTTAGATGACATATTTTCGAAGGCTGACATCGCCATTGACAATGGGGCTTCATTACTGGTTTTATCTGATCGCGGAGTCAACGCCGAATATGCAGCGTTACCGGCTTTACTAGCCGTTTCAGGTTTGCATCATTACCTTATTCGAAATGGAACACGATCGAAGGTAAGCATCATAATTGAATCTGCAGAACCTAGAGAGGTCCATCATTTCGCAGCATTACTTGGTTTTGGGGCAGAAGCGATTAATCCTTATTTAGCATTTGAGTCATTGCAAGGATTGATTGAAATGGATGATATACGAGAAATACAGGTTGAAGATGCTATTGAAGTATACAGGAAGGCAACAACAGATGGGATCGTAAAAGTATTATCGAAAATGGGAATTTCGACAATTCAAAGTTATCGTGGTGCACAAATCTTTGAGGCGATCGGAATTGATAAGAACGTGATTGACAAATACTTTACTCAAACTGCGTCACGGATAGGCGGAATAGGATTAGATATAATTGCCCAAGAAGTTATGATAAGGCATAAAAGAGCATTTAACGAGGAAAGAGGTGTAGAGAAGACATTAGAATCAGGAGATGATTTTCAGTGGCGCTATGGCGGGGAAGATCATCAATATAACCCTCGGACAATACATTTGTTACAACAAGCTTGTCGAACAAATAACTACAAGCTTTTTAAAGATTATTCAACATTATTAACAGATACTAATCACAATCTTCAATCAATTCGTGGATTGCTATCCTTTAAAAAACGAGAAGCGATTTCATTTGATGAAGTGGAGTCCATTGAAGAAATTTGTAAAAGGTTTAAAACTGGAGCGATGTCATATGGCTCAATAAGTAGTGAAGCCCACGAAGCACTTGCAATTGCAATGAATAAAATTGGTGCGAAAAGTAACTCTGGAGAAGGGGGAGAAGACCCTAACAGATTTACACCTGATCCAAATGGTGATTTACGGCGTAGTGCCATTAAACAAGTTGCTTCTGGTCGTTTCGGAGTTAATAGTCATTATCTTGTTAACGCAGATGAGATCCAAATTAAAGTTGCCCAAGGTGCTAAACCGGGAGAAGGGGGGCATCTACCGGGGAAAAAAGTGTATCCATGGATTGCAAAGGTAAGAGGTTCAACACCAGGAGTAGGATTGATTTCACCACCACCACACCATGATATTTATTCAATTGAAGATTTAGCTGAATTAATTCATAACTTAAAAAATGCAAATCCTTCGGCCAGAGTTAGTGTCAAGCTTGTATCAGAAGTTGGTGTAGGAACAATTGCAGCGGGTGTGGCCAAAGGGAGAGCAGACCTTGTTCTTATCAGTGGATATGATGGAGGAACTGGTGCAGCACCTAGGACAAGCTTGAAACATGCTGGGTTACCATGGGAAATTGGGCTAGCAGAAACACATCAAACACTGCTCTTAAACCGTTTGCGTGACCGAATTGTCGTGGAAACAGATGGAAAAATGATGACAGGTCGAGATGTTGTCATTGCGTCATTACTCGGTGCAGAGGAATATGGATTTTCAACCGCACCGTTAGTTGTATTAGGATGTATTTTAATGCGCGTTTGTCACCTTGATACGTGTCCAGTAGGGGTTGCAACACAAAACCCAGAGTTACGGAAAAAATTTACTGGTGAACCTGAGCATGTTGCCAATTTTATGAGATTCATTGCAATGGAAGTAAGAGAACTCATGGCAGAACTTGGGTTCCGGACGATAAATGAAATGATTGGAAGAACGGATGTTTTAGAGGCCAATAAAGCCATTACCCATTGGAAAACAAAAGGGATTGACTTAGCAGCGCTTCTCTATCAGCCGGAAGTACCTGAACATGTTAGACGCTATGCAACAGTTGAACAGGTTCACGGACTTGATAAAACATTAGACAAACAAGAGTTAATCCCATTATGTAAAGAGGCAATTGAAAGGCAGGAACCAGTAGAGGCGACTTTATCTATTCGGAACATTAACCGAGTTGCAGGGACGATGCTAGGAAGTGAGATTACGAAACGATATGGTGCAAAGGGGTTACCTGAGGATACCATTCGCCTAATCTTTAAAGGCTCGGCTGGACAAAGCTTTGGTGCATTTATTCCACCTGGTTTAACAATGACGCTTGTTGGAGATGCAAATGATTTTATAGGAAAGGGATTATCGGGTGGAAAGATTATTGTTTACCCTTCCAGAAAGAGTACGTTTATCCCTGAAAAAAATATCATTGTCGGAAATGTTTCATTTTATGGAGCGACTGCAGGGGAAGCTTATATAAATGGTATTGCGGGAGAGCGGTTTTGTGTAAGAAACAGTGGTGCAAACGTTGTAGTAGAGGGTGTTGGAGATCATGGTTGTGAATACATGACAGGTGGCAAGGTTATTGTGTTAGGAGCAACAGGGAAAAATTTTGCAGCTGGTATGTCAGGTGGTGTTGCGTATGTGTTGGATGTGTCAAAGGATTTCTTAGTGAAATGCAATCAAAAACAAGTTTATCTCGATTCGATCATAGACGAGACAGAACTCAATAATGTCTATCAAATGATTGAAAAACATGTTCATTACACGAATAGTCCGTATGGAAAGAAAGTGCTGGAAAACTGGGAAGAGATGAATGGGAAATTTGTACGAGTGATTCCGAAAGACTATTTAGAGATGCAAGAGAGAATGAAGCACTTGAAAGCAAGCGGGTTAAGTGAACATAAAGCAGCGCTCATCGCATTTGAAGAAAGCAAAAAAGCAGTGAATTCGATTAAAGATGGAGGGTGAACGATGGGAAAACCAACTGGTTTTATGGACTATGAGCGTCAGCCAAGGCCCGAACGTGACCCTGTAACACGAATAAATGATTGGGACAATTATAGTTTACCGGTAAATGAAAACGAACTTAAACAACAGGGAGCCCGCTGTATGGATTGTGGAATTCCAACCTGTCATACAGGAACGATTTTAAATGGGATGACTTCAGGTTGTCCGGTTCATCACTTAATACCGGAGTGGAATGATTTAGTTTTTCAAGGGCAATGGCAAGAGGCATTGAAACGTGAACATCAAATGAATAACTTTCCCGAATTTACAGGGATGGCTTGTCCTGCTCCGTGTGAAGGAGCTTGTGTACTTGGAATAAATGAGCCACCGGTCGCAATCCGGTCAATTGAGTTGGAAATTATTGAAAAAGGATTTAAGGAAGGTTGGGTGAAACCTGAACCTCCAGAACACCGAACGGATAAAAAGGTGGCAGTTGTTGGCTCTGGACCAGCTGGTTTGGCTTGCGCTGCCCAACTTAATAAAGCAGGACATCATGTTACTGTTTTTGAACGTCATGATCGTGTTGGGGGTCTTTTAACATATGGAATACCTGAAATGAAGCTTTCTTATGCTACTGTCGAACGAAGAGTAAATCTTCTTAAAGCAGAAGGTATTACGTTTATGACAAATACAGAAGTTGGCAAGGATTATCCAATTTCTAAGCTGCAATCAGAATTTGATGCGGTCGTTCTTTGTGGTGGTGCAACGAAGCATCGTGATCTAAACGTAGAAGGGAGAGAGTTAAAGGGAATCCATTACGCAATGGACTTTCTTCATGCTAATACAAAAAGTTTATTAGACTCTAACCTTGAGAACGGTAATTATATATCAGCCACAGGTAAAGATGTGGTGGTTATTGGTGGTGGGGATACAGGTGTCGATTGTTTGGCAACTTCTGTTAGACATAAATGCAAAAGCTTAACACAGTTTGATATTTATGAGAAAAAGGGCGAGGTTCGAGCTGATGATAATCCTTGGCCACAATGGCCGGTCATTCATCAAGTCGAATATGGTCAAAAAGAAGCGGCTGCTGTCTTTGGAGAGGATCCTCGTGCCTATGCAGTGATGACGAAAAAGTTTGTTGGTTATGAAAACGGTCATGTAAAAGAGGTCCATACTATAAACGTGGAAACCACAACAGATGAAGATGGTCACCGAATTCGAAAAGAGATTCCAGGTACTGAAAAAATATGGCCTGCTCAGTTAGTATTACTTGCCATCGGATTTAGTGGTCCAGAGCAAAGCTTCCTTCAAAAAATGAATGTCGAAACAGATGAATGCTCAAATGCCAAGGCTGAGTATGGAAAATATAAAACAAACATCGAAGGGGTTTTTGCTGCAGGAGATATGCGTCGGGGCCAAAGTTTGATTGTCTGGGCTATTAATGAAGGTCGAGAGGCTGCAAGGGAATGTGACAGATATTTAATGGGTGAAACTAATTTACCTTAGAAAAATACTTAAAATAAGAAAAAATGTGTACCCAGGCTTAATGCTCTATTCACAAAACACCTTTTCGGTTAACAACTTGTCTACTAAATAAGATTTTTTATAATGGAAACTATATAGGGCAAGGCTTCGAGTCTTGCCTACATGAATCTAATTGATGAGTAACCGTATTGATTTTAAACTGTAGATTTTTGTTATGTTCGTGTTTAATTACTGATGATGTAAAGGAGCCCCGATGAAAAAGGAAAAAATGAGTGCACTCCAACTTTTTTATGTAATTGTTGGTTTTGATAATTTTATTAATCGTTTCAGGGGTGTTTTTTAAAATTGGTGGTTGGACCTATGGTGCTGCTATTGGCATCGCTCAATTATTTAACGTAAAGAATCATCGTTCTATTTTGCTCGGAATAGTACCATTATCCCTCCATTATCGCTTTTGCATGCATCAAATTGGGTTGAACATTATTTAGTAGATGGTAGGGAATTTATTCATGTGTATTTGGATATACCATTGCAAATTATCGTTCCGTTTTTATTGTTCCTTCATCGCCTTTATTCGCAATAAGTTTAATACTTGAAAAGTCCATCATTAATTTGGGGGCTGGCACTTCGATTATTGTCTAAGTGCCTATTATTTTATGCCATATGGAATTTGGAGAAATTAGAGTTAGCCTAGAAAAAATTATATGTGGTAATTTATTCCTATATGGCCTGTTAATTATTTTGATTACGATGAAGAATCATTAGTAAATGTAGAAATTATTATGTGAATAAATTTTTAAGGAATAATATTATTTCTCTTTGGTAGAAAGGAAAGAAAAAGTCTTGCAGTTTTCTGTTATACTTGTTGCAGTTATAGACTAACCGCGTGGCTTTTTTACATTTTAATAATTAAATTATATAGGTAACAACTTGCCAGGGGAAAAGCCATTTTTAAGGGTAGGACTATATGTCCATAGCATGAATGAAAGTATATATTAAAATTAAATTTATGATAGACACACGTGTATATCTAGTCCGAAATTTTATTTCTCTATCCTGGGTGACTATGAAAATTAAGGGAAAACAATTTCCCCCACCCCGCTCGGTGAATATTGTTATTTTGATATATTTATTGAACCCCTAATTTGCTATAAACTAATCTCCTAAAATACCTTTGTAATCATTGAAGATTTTTGTAGGTAAAAAAATTATAATATGATTTTTTAATTGAATAAAATATTAGGTAGACGATAATAAAGTATTTAAAGTATTATTAGAAATTATAATAAGCAATAAATGTAAGTGATCGTTTGAAGGGATGTAATTACTTAAATTCTAAATTTGCTGAATATTAAATTTTTAAATAAATCAAATTATTAAATGAATACAGTGTTTAGATAAAACAAACAGGTAAATGTGGAGGTTATATGAAATTTAAAACAAAGCTCTATGCGAGTGTAGGATCAATACTTTTGTTAATTTCTATTATTGTAGTCATATTAATGAATATGCTTGAACAATCAACAGTGAATATGCATATTGTTGTTAATGAATTGTACGATAGAATAAAAATGTCTTCAAATATTAAGTACGAGACCTCTAATATTGGTAGAGAGTTAAGTGAAATTGCAGCAGGACAAACAGATCAAGCCATTCTATCACCGTTGAATGCATGGGAAGAATCGCACAAAAATCTTAAAATTGCAATTGAGGAGCTTGAAAAAAAGGACAAGCAAGAAAAGTCGCAGGAGTTAATTGCAAAGTTCAAAACACTACATGATTCATATAAAGGGACTGCACAGCAAATTATAACAATACAAAAAATAAATCAAGAAGTTGAAGTTCAACGGGTCCTGTTGAATGAAGCAGTTCTTACTCGGCAAAGAATGCTGCAAATTGCAGATCTTCTTCATGGGTTGCAAGAACAGGAAATGAAAAATGAACTATTAAGAACGCGAGAAACATATAATTGGGCAGTTACAGTGATTTACATTTATCTTGGTATCAGCTTGAGCATAGGAATTGGATTCATTATATGGATCATTAGACGCATGACAAAGAATCTCAACGATGTAACGACTGTAATGAAACGTGTTACCACTAGTGATTTCGGTAGGTTGCCGCGGATTGAGATTTTTTCTAAAGATGAAATAGGCGAAATCGCAGTCGCGTTTAACAAAATGGCAAAAGCGCTAGAGGAACACAGTAAGCTAGAAAAACAATTAAAAGAAGAAGCAGAAGAGCATAGTTGGCTTAAAACGAAAATTGCCGAAATAGCTACGATGTATCCTGAAGTTGAAAATGTGCAGATGCTAGCAGAATTGTTAATTACAAAGCTTGTACCTATGGTAGGAGCGAGTTTCGGAGTATTCTATATTAAGGAAGTTGAAGAGAGTCAGCTGTATCTAAAAAAAATGTCTGCTTATGCCTTTTTAGATGAAAATAAAGAATTTGAGCGTTTTCGTTTTGGAGAGGGACTAATTGGGCAATGCGCAGTTGAAAAGCGTTCAATCTTACTTAACCATATCCCAGATAATTACATAAAAATAGGGTCTGGTATGGGTGTCGGGTCACCGAAAAATATTATTATCTTACCTGTTCAATTCGAAGGTGATGTACTTGCTGTTATTGAAATTGCATCATTTGAATCATTTAGTCCTTCTCAAGTAAAGCTTCTTGAAGAAGTAAATAGCAATATTGGTATTACGATCAATAGTATTTCAAACCGTATGAAGGCAGAAAGATTATTACAAGAATCACAAGCATTAACAGAAGAACTCCAAGCACAATCAGAAGAACTGCAGTTACAACAAGAGGAGTTAAGGACAACGAATGAAAAACTTGAGGAGCAGTATGAAACTTCTGAACAAAAGAAAAAAGAGGTAGAAAAGGTTAGGGAGGCGCTTGAAGAAAAAGCTCAACAACTAGAGCTTAGCTCTCAATATAAATCTGAGTTTCTAGCTAATATGTCCCACGAGCTTAGAACGCCACTTAATAGTTTACTAATATTAGCGCAAATACTCTCTGAAAACGGGGATGGCAATCTTACTGCTAAACAAGAGGAGTATATTTACACGATCTACTCTTCTGGTAATGATTTACTCCATTTAATAAACGATATTTTAGATTTAGCAAAAGTAGAGTCTGGTAAAATAGAAGTCATACCTAGAGAAGTAGAGCTTCATAATGTGCGAGATTTTATAATTAGTCAATTCTCACCGATCGCACGTCAGAATGAGGTTCAGTTTACTGTTGAACTAGATGCAGATTTGCCAGAGAGTTTCTATACGGATGAACAACGTTTACAGCAAATTTTAAAAAATTTACTTTCAAATGCTTTTAAATTCACCGAAAGTGGTAGTGTATCCTTAGTTGTTAAGAAGGTAGTAAAAGAAGATATCGGGATGCAGATTCTTGAGCAAGCGAAATCTATGCTAGCCTTCTCTGTTATCGATACAGGAATTGGCATAGCTAGAGAAAAACAAGAAACGATATTTGATGCCTTTAAACAAGCAGATGGAACGACAAGTCGTCAATATGGTGGTACTGGACTAGGACTTTCTATTAGCAGAGAATATGCTCACTTATTAGGTGGTTTTATAGAGGTAACGAGTAAAAAAGGAAAAGGAAGTACCTTTACATTATATTTGCCACACTTTGAACCGAGCGACAAAATCAAGGAAAAACCTACTTTAGAAGAAGTAGCCGTGGGACTTGAGGTTGAGCAATATCAACTAAAATTACCTAACTTAGCGAATGAAGAAGGAAATATGAAACAACATGGAAAGTCTTTGCTAAAAGAAAAGAAGATACTAATTGTTGATGATGATATCCGGAATGTTTATGCACTAACAATAGCTCTTGAGAAGTATGAAATGAATATTATTATCGCAGAAAATGGTCGTGAAGGGATTGAAGTATTACAAGACAATCCAGATACAGACTTGATATTAATGGACATTATGATGCCGGAAATTGATG
This sequence comes from Bacillota bacterium, assembly GCA_051750265.1. Lineage (GTDB taxonomy): Bacteria > Bacillota > Bacilli > Bacillales > Bacillaceae > Metabacillus. Next base: position 33,047 of record JBNJJO010000020.1, read on the forward strand.
GGTTTGAGGCGATTCGTAGAATTCGTAAAAATCATGAGTTTGCAACCATTCCAATCATTGCATTAACTGCAAAGGCGATGAAACATAGTCGAGAAGAGTGTTTAAATGCTGGAGCAACGGATTATATTAGTAAGCCGATTAACTTAGAACAGTTATACTCACTCATGCAAGTATGGTTGTATAGTAAGGAGGGCTAGCAGATTACAAACGAATATACGGTAAAAGCACTTGATCAGATGCACCTAGAAGAGATAGAAAAAATTGAAATAGATTTACTTCTTGAAGCGGTTTTCCGTTATTATGGATACGATTTTAGAAATTATGCCCTTCCTTTCATTCAGAGAAGAATTTTCCATCGAGTTAGTAAAGAGAATCTAACAAGCATCTCGGCTTTACAGGAAAAGGTACTGCGCAACCCTAAAGCCATGGGGGATTTGATTTCTGACTTTTCAATAAATGTGACAGAGATGTTCCGTGATCCCGAGTTTTTTAAGTCTTTTCGCACGAAGGTTATACCGTTAGTAAAAGATTTTCCTGATATTCGGATTTGGCATGTTGGCTGTTCTTCTGGAGAAGAAGTTTATTCAATGGCTATACTTTTGTATGAAGAAGGGATATACGATAAAACTAGAATTTTTGCAACCGACATAAATGCAAGTATTTTAGAAAAGGCGAAGAAAGGTACCTTTCCACTAGATGGAATGCAGCGTTACACAAAAAATTATTTTGAAGCAGGTGGGAAAAGGGCCTTTTCAGAATATTATATGGCTGTTGATGATCAGGTTTTTTTCCATCCCTTTCTTCAAAAAAATGTTGTATTTGCACAGCATAATTTAGTTACTGATCATTCATTTAACGAATTTGATATCATTATTTGTCGAAATGTCCTAATCTATTTTAATAAGAGTCTTCAAAATGATGTGCATAAACTATTTTATGATAGCCTCAGCATGTCAGGTTTTCTTGGATTGGGTAAAAGAGAGGGGATTAAATTTACAAGTTATGAAAACTGTTACGGAGAATTTGATGCATCGGAAAAACTCTATCGCAAATATAAATAATACACCTACAAAAAAGGTTAATATATTAATGGTGGATGATCATCCAGAAAATCTACTAGCATTGGAAGCTGTACTCATATCTCCAAACTATCACTTGGTTAGTGCAAACTCAGGAAAAGAAGCTTTGAAGTGTATGCTTAAACAGGATTTTGCTGTCATATTACTAGACGTACAAATGCCAGGGTTAAATGGCTTTGAAACAGCGGAACTTATTAAGGCGAGAGAAAAAACAAGGCATATACCGATTATATTTATAACGGCGATTAGTCAAGATATGGAACATGTTCATCAAGGTTATTCAGTTGGAGCTATTGATTATATTTTTAAGCCCTTTCATCCTGAAACCTTAAAACAGAAAATAGAACAGTTTGTGAAAATTCACCAAAATCATGAAGAGACTATTATTCAGAGTGATAGAGAACGTACGTTTGAACTTAATGAAGTTAATGAAAAGTTAGATCGAGCAACTTTAAATTTACGAAGGACAGAGGAATTAGCTAAAGTAATTGGTGAAACAATAATCGATACGATTCTTACCTTTGACGAGCAAGGTTTTATTTTATCGGTAAATCCTGCTGTAAAAGGGATGTTTGGATACAATGCTGAAGAATTGATCGGAAAACATGTTGTTATGCTTTTTCTGAAAATAAAGGGAGACAATGAAAAGGACTCTTCGTTTTCAATCTTTTCCTCCATTAAACAAGCTGTAGGAAAAGTGATCGAATCAGATGCCTTGCGGAAAAATGAAAGTTACTTTCCTGCTGACATTCAAATTGGAGAGACGACAGTCGAAGACCAACAGATTTTTGTTTGTACGATTCGTGATGTTACAGAAAGAAAGCAGATAGAGGAAGTTAAAAAGCAAAAACTTACCAATATGGAACATGTGGTAAAAGAGCGTACGTTAGAACTCCTATTGGCTAATGAAAAACTTCAAAAGGAAATTGAAGAGCGAAATAAGATAGCTGACGATCTATATGTTTCTCAAGAAAGATTTCGAAAAATCTTTGAATCTAGTCCTTGCTTAATGGCGATTATTTCACTTAAAGATGGAACATTTATAGATGTTAATACAAGCTGGGTTAACTTCACTGGTTATAGTTTTGATGAGTCGGGAAACGAAAGAATAGATTTACAGTATTTTGTTGATGAATCAAATGGTAATCTCATTGATTTCCAGCAGACAATTCGTAACAAGAAAATTAGATATAAGGCGAAGAACGGAGAAATTCGCGCAGGATTATTGTCTACTGAAATGATTGATATCCATCCTGAACCATGTATCCTTATTGTCTTAACAGATATTACGGAAAGGGTTCATTTGGAGAAAGAAATGTATCGATTAGATCGTTTGAATTTAATTGGTGAGATGGCTGCAGGAATTGCCCATGAAATTCGAAATCCAATGACAACGGTTCACGGATTTTTACAAGTAACGAGGAATGACTGTGATAACTTACCAGTGGAGATCATTGATTTGATGTTAGAAGAATTAAATCGAGCTAACTCGATCATTACTGAATTTCTTAATTTAGCTAAAAATAAGGTCAGTGTAAAGATGAAACAAAACTTAAATACGATTATTGAAGCATTATCTCCACTGATTCAAGCAGAAGCGTTACGTTCTAGTAAACATTTAATCCTTGATTTAGGTATATGCCCGGAAATATTCATAGATCAAAAAGAAATTCGTCAGCTGATATTAAATATTGCACTAAATGGGCTTGATGCAATGTCTTCTGGTGGAAAACTTACAATTAAAACGTATGCAGCAGAACAAGCAGTCATTTTGGAAATACAAGATCAAGGAAAGGGCATCAGTCCTGAAGTCTTAGAAAAAATGGGAACACCTTTCTTTACTACGAAGGAGACGGGAACGGGCTTGGGTTTAGCTATTTGTTATAGTGTAGCTGAACGTCATCATGCTGATATTGATATAGCAACGGGGGATAAGGGGACGACATTTTCAATTCGTTTTAACTCAAACCATCATGTTTGAAGATTAACAGAAAAAACCTTAATTCAGGATGAAGTAAGGGGGGATTAAATGTTTAAAAAAAGACGAAACCTATTTATTCTTATTATAATTGCATTTTTTGCCATCATTCTAAGTTTTATATCGAAACCATTTGCAGAAGAAAAGCCTAAAGTAGTCATTATTTTAAAAGATTTAAACTCCCAATATTGGGAAATTGTGAAAGCAGGAGCAGAAAAGGGATTTCGAGATTTTGGAATAGATGGTAAGATTATTGCGCCCGTAGAAGGAACACCAGAAGAACAGGCTATTATAATAAAGAATATTAATAAGGAAAATCCAGATGTATTAATTGTATCTCCAACTTTATCAACGATTGTTATTCCTGCTTTGGATGACTTTGTAAAGAAGAATAGGGATACTCCTGTATTGCTTTTAGATACAGATGATCCCTGGAAACATAAAACGTCTTATATCGGTACTGATAACTTAGATTTAGGAAAAAGAGCCGGGGCATTTTTAGCTTCGCAACTGCAGCCTGGGGATAAAGTGGCCCTTATTGGTGGAGATCCAGAAGTTCCAGTTTCAGGTGAACGGATACAAGGAGCTAAAATTACGTTAAAAGCAGCAGGCATCAAAATAGCGACAGAAAAAGTAGGATTAAAAAGTGAAAATGACGAAAAAAAAGCAATAGAAACGATTTTGCTGGATCATCCTGATGTTAAAGGTATAATCGCCGATAATGATGGAAAGGCACTAAATGTGTTAGAAGTTATCAAGGAACATGGCCTTAAAATGCCCGTTACAGGAGCAGATGGAATTACCGAAATGCTTAAGTTAATAGAAGATGGAACATTACCAGGTTCAGTAGCACAAAACCCTTATGATATGGGGTATTTAAGCGTTGAAACTGCAATGAAAGTTACAAAGGGAGAAAAAGTTGAAAAAAACGTTGATAGTGGTGTAGATATTATTATAAAAGGTAATGCTAAGCAGAGACTAAACTTCTTGACTAAATTGTTGAAGTGATGTCCTAGTATAGATTATTGAGTAGTATGACAGTTCCTAATTTAAATAAATAAACATTAGTCCTTGCCCAATGGCAGGGATTTTTGCTTCGGATCACAATAGATATACGGGGGCGCTGATGGAGTGGTCAGACCCTTATGAGTAAGCCCTCTAATTTCCTATCGACGATGTAGAACAAGGTCAATAGCACCTAATAATACGTGGCTAACCCAAAATCAACAACTGTGTTTACGACCATTTTATTGGAACCACGCTTTTGTTTTATCGTTAACAAAGTACTTCTACATTTTGCTTCTAGTATGTACTATAATTGGTGATTTCATTTTATTAATGGGACTAAAAAACCTTTAAATTTTCTGCTGATTTCAAGCCTCTTGATATTTTTAATTCATTTGAGTAAAAGTTTACTTTCGTCTTGGGGTTAGGTTGTATAGAATAAATAGTAGAATTAACATAACAATGTCCAATCTAGCGTTGAAAGCAAAATGTACTAAGCCGTTGTGCAAAAGTGGAACCTTTGTTAGTAGAAGGGCAGCAATCATAATGATCATTAGAGGAATAACCGCATGTCTAATCCACTTATTAATTACGATAAAAATCCCACAAATAATTTCAGTAATGGAAATGATGTACATTGTATTGAGAGGATAGGGTAGCCCTAAACTTATAAAATAATTGCTTAACTCAACACTTACTAACTTCATTATTCCAGAAGTAATAAACACATAAGCCACTACATACCGTATAAGTTTACTAGTTAATAGAGTATCAATAGCAAGTCCCCCTTTTTAAAACTGTATGCATCAAGGAAGGGAAAAATACAGATAAGCTTGAACATTATTAGGTAAACAATCGTTAAATAACTTAAACTTTGTTTATCAATTATACAAACAGGGAGTTTTACAAATAAAAAATTTAGGACGTATTGGCGGGAAAACCAAATTAATTGGACTCATTGCAACCCCAATCGGGCACTCATTATCACCAACTATGCATAATCTTGCATTTGAAAAGTTGGGGTTAAATTATGCTTACTTGGCATTTGAAGTTGGAGATGAACAACTGAAGAATGTTGTTACAGGGATGCGCGCGTTAAATGTACGAGGTTTTAACGTTTCCATGCCAAATAAAATGAATATTATTCCATACTTAGATGAACTAGCTGATAGCGCTAAATTTTCAGGAGCAGTAAACACGGTTGTAAATGAAGATGGAAAATTGATCGGTCATTGTACAGATGGTATAGGCTATACTCGTAATCTTAAAGAAAATGACACTAATAGGATCTGGTGGAGCTGCTACACCTATTGCGATGCAGGTGGCTATTGAGGGGTTTGAAGAGATTAGCATATTTGCTCGTGATGATGATTTTTATTCTAGAGCTGTAGAAAATGCACGGATCATTAATGAGGATATGAAAAATGTTCAAGTAAATGTTTATTCTCTTGAAGACGTAGATCGATTAAGGGAAGAAATCAGAACGAGTGATATTCTAGCAAATGGGACGGGTGTAGGTATGAAGCCGCTCGAGGGACTAAGTGTCATTGAAGATGCATCAATGTTGCATCCTGGTTTAATTGTAACAGATGTTGTTTATTCTCCTGTTAAATCAAAACTGTTAGAGCAAGCTGAAGATATTGGTGCTGTAACCATTAATGGTGTCGGAATGATGCTTTGGCAAGGTGCTATGGCATTTAAATTATGGACAGGACAGGACAGGACATGCCTATAGAATTCATTAAGGAACGAATGTTCTAATAAAAAGCTTTAAGTGAAGAAAAAGGCGGACAAAATTTTTGTATTATACCGTGCCCAATGGCAGGGTTTTTTTATGATTTGGAGTCGGGACAAAAACTAAAACGCTTACAATAAAAGATTGAATATTACAAAATTATGACATTTTAGTAAAGGGAAATAGTTATCTATGTAAGTAATAACTCATAGGGAAAATCCCCTGAAACCAATCGCAGTCATCACACAACTCTAGAGTTGTGTTTTTTTTGTGAATTTTTTGTAACGATTTTTTTCGAAAAATCAGACAATTTAAACAACTGTAAATTTCCACTCGTTGACAGTAATTTCCTTGTATTGTAATTTTTAATCCGTAAGAACTATTGATAAAAGACTAAAAAAGTACCATAAGGGAGGAATGAAAAAGTGATTTATTCCACAAAGGAAAGTGCGGTTTCTGTATTTGAAGAGTTATTTACGATTTTGATTAATGACGGAACGGTTAATTCAAAAATGAGAGAAGCAAAGCTTGATGCAAGAATTGTACATAAAAATCCGGATTTTGAAGTTTACTTTTCTCCAGAGAAAGTTCTGATCGATTCAGACATGAAGGATGCTGCGATATCGATCAGAATGTCTTGTGATACTGCTCATTCACTATGGCGTGGTGAATTACTAATGCCTTTAGCTTTAGCAATGGGGAAAGTAAGAATTAAAGGTAGCATTCCAAAAGTTTTGGAGTTTGTTCCGTTATTAGAACCAGCATTTAATAGGTACGAAGAAATTTATGAAAAACACAGAAGTTTAGTATAAATAGATACTTTTTAAGGAGGGAATACAATGTTTACATTACCAAGAGAAATTGAAGATTTAAGACTAGAAGTAAGAGAGTTTGCACAAAACAAATTAAAACCTCTTGTAAGAGAATTAGATCAGGCACCTGCAGATGACTTTAATTGGGAGATAGTAAGAGAAGGAGCCAAAATAGGTTTGCACAGATTACCTATTCCAAAAGAATACGGTGGTTTAGGATATGGACTTTTAGGAACTTCTGTAGCAATGGAGGAACTATCAGCAGTATGTGCGGGAACAGCGTTAATATTTGGAGCGACTATGTTAGGCCAAGCACCAATCCTATTGTCTGCGGATAGAGAGCTTCAAAACCGTTTTTTACCAATGTTTTCTAGTGATGAACCAGTTTTAGCATCAAATGCAATTACAGAGCCCGATGCAGGGTGTGATTTATTGATTCCTGAAAATGCTAAATATGCTATGAATGTTCTTTCAGCTAGAAAAGATGGGAATGAGTATGTGATTAACGGGACAAAAAAATTCATTACGAACGCAAGGGTAGCAAAATTTGCATGTGTGTATGCAAATTTGGAAGGTTTTGAAGGGGCACAAGGATTAACTTGTTTTGTTGTGCCATTAGATAGTGAAGGTATTATATTCAATGGAATTGCTGACAAAATGGGCTATCGAGCTTGCCTGGGAACAGAAATAGTATTTAATAATGTAAGAGTTCCTATTGAAAATATCGTTGGTGGCGAAGGCAATGGAATGCTCATTTCGATTCAGCAAATGAACATGGCGAGAGGAACAGTTGCTGCAATATCAACTGGAGTTGCAAGAGGGGCATTTGAACTTACAAAGGAATGGGCAGGAGAAAGGGTACAAGGTGGAAAGGTATTATACCAACACCAATTTACTGCTAGGAAATTAGCAGAAATGGCAATGAAAGTTGAATCATCTCGACTTTTATATCTTAAAGCATCCTATGAGGCAGACAACTCACTTCCTGCACCTACATTTGAGCCAGCTATTGCTAAATTATATGCAGATCGCATTGCGATTGAAGTTGCAGAAGAGGCAATGTCTGTTATGGGTGCTAGAGGTTACATCCGTGACCATCATTTAGAAAAATACATGCGTGAAGCTTTAGGTGCTCGTATTTATGAAGGTACGCCAGAAGTTCTAGCTCTAGCTATCACTGATTATCTTTACCAAGAGAATATGGTTGAAGAGGAAGTTTGGTGATCTATGCAAACAATGCTAGGACTAGATAATGTTGATCGGTATGTAAGGGAAATTATTCGCAATCAGGATAATCTAACTTATTTATCTTTACTAGACCCTTCAAGTTTAAATAGATGTATATATAGCAAGGTTAATCGATTCGGTTTATCTACGATCGCTATAAAAAGCAAAGACATGTTACCACATCAATTATTAGGAATCATGTCTTTTAGACTGAGAGAATATTTAAAGTTGGGATGGATTGATCCCAATTTGGTCTACAACCAAAAAATATTCCATGAACCACTTCAAGAAACACACGATGAAGATATTCATATCATCTCGATCAATCATCAAACTGGAGATATTGTGTGCTATCTATGTATCTACACAATGAAGAGATATGGAAGTTTAGTTGATATGAAAATAGGAACAAAGGATCGTCCTTTGTTTCCTTGTGAAATTGCACATGGTCATGATATTTTCAAAAATATTGATTGGATACAGGATATTCAGATTAGTTCAGTAAGGGAATTAAAAAGATTTGTCAAAAGCACGACAAAAGATACATTTGGACATAGGGTTTCCTTAGAAGTCCTTGCTGGTTTAGCAAGTGTTACTAGATATCTAAAAGAAACACCAGAAGGTCTTACTGCCTTTGTAGGAGATTTAGAATTAAGGGGAGCATTTCGTCATATAAAAATGCTTAGCATGGATGTAGCAATTATTCAAGATACTTCCCCGAAATTACCTAAGAATGATCTCTTTTATAAAATGTATATCAAAAGGGAAAAAGTCCTTCCATTTGTTATTTTACTTCCGGAAAAATTGGAGGAAGTGTGTGAGAAAGAAGAAAACCTTTGTCAATTATTAGATCATTCACAAACGGTCTCAACTTCGCTTAGAAAATTAATGCGTTCTAGCGAAAATCAAAAGGTAACACAATAGGAGGTGTTTATGGTGGAAGTAGCTTTATCTAAGAGAGGCTTACTAGATGAACAGGACTTTTACAATATGTTAACTGAACGAAATGGAACGTTTGTCTCAAAGCCTGTTCAAGAAAAACTGAAAAATGCATTAATCCTAGTAGCTGGATGTGGTTCTACTGGGGGTGCTAGTGTGGAACCACTGGTTCGTTTAGGAGCAACAAAGTTTATATTAGCTGATAACGGTGAGTATGAACTAAATAACTTAAATAGACAATCTGCTTTTATACATGATCTTGATAAAAATAAAGCTGAAGTTATGAAAGAACGAATACTATCGATTAATCCATATTGTGACGTAAAAGTGTTTACGCAAGGAATAAATGTGCAAAATGTCTTGGAATGCGTGGAAGATTCGTCAATAATCATCGATGGTGTTGATGTAACTGAAAGATCTGGATGGATAGCAAAATGGCTATTACATGAATATGCATCAAGGTACCGTAAACCAGTAATAACTGGTTGGGATATTGGTCCAACTCAATATGTCCAATACTTTAATTATGTATTAAACAAATCTCCATTTTATTCAAAATTAACAGAAGAGGATATAAAGACTCTAGATATATTTAAAATTCTATATAAGATTTTACCTATCAATGCTATTCCATTAGAGATGATAGAAAATTTAGAGTTGAACTGGAAAAGAGAAGATTATCATGTGCCACAAATCGTGTATACCTCAATGTTATTTGGTGCTATTTCATCACGATTGGTTGTTGATATCTTATCAGGTAAGCAATTAACAGAACATGCGGCGATTGATTTACAGAAATTATTCTTAAAAAAAGGAAAAAGGCTACATCAATCTATCAGTAAATATAGAAAAGTTCTGTCATTAATTAAGGATCTCTAGGTAAATGAAAGGAGCATTTATGCATAAATTTTTTGATTTTATTAGTAGTATTATTTCAAAATTCAGATGGGCAATTGTTACAATATGGGTAATAATTATTATCGTAGCAGGGATTTTTGCTGGTCAATTGACTCCGTTGTTAAGTGGTGGGGGATGGACAGTTGATGGTTCAGATTCTCTAAAAACAAATGAGTTATTAGCGAAAGATTTTACAGGAAGATCAAGTACTTCATTAACTTTAGTAGTAAAGGATAAAGTTAATAAAGTTGATACAGAAGCATATGAGGAAAACCTACAAAAAACACTTGATTTAGTAGAACGTAATAATGTGTTAAAAGTTGATAGTATGTATACTTATCTCAATGCACCTGATCAGTCGAAGGAGAAACTTATTGGGGATGATTATACCACTATTGCTTTTGTTGGTTTTGACGAAGATGAAGGCTATGCAAGAAACGAAATACCTCAATTACAAAAAGAGTTAAAAAAAGAACTTGAAAAAGATGAAATTGAAGTGTACATGGTTGGTGCAGCTTCCTTTTGGGGCGAAATCAATGTTCTAAGCCAAGAAGGGCTTGCAAAAGCAGAGTTAATTACTTTACCGCTAGTCTTAATTATCTTACTTCTTGTTTTTAGATCATTGGTTGCTGCAGTCACACCGTTAATCGTAGCAGTAGCTTCTGTTATAACGACTTTAGGTATAATGACGGTTATTGCCCAACAGACTGAACTATCCATTTTTGTTACCAATGCAGCTACGATGCTTGGACTTGGTGTGGGGATTGATTATTCTTTGTTTATGGTAAATCGTTTTCGGGAAGAAATGTCAAAGCATGGTGATAAGAAGAAGGCACTATCTATCACGATGAAGACATCTGGGGATGCGGTATTCTTTTCAGCGTTAACAATAATAGCTTGTATGTCTGTACTGTTTTTAGTTGATTTAGGTGTGATACAGTCTATTGCACTTGGTGCAATAGCGATCGTAGCAGTTACATTACTTGTAAGCTTGACATTACTACCTGCATTCTTATTTTTATTAGGGAATAATATTAATAAGGGGAAAATTCTATTTTTGAAGCCACAAAAAAGTGGGAAATCAAACTTTTGGTATAAATGGTCCCATAAAATTATGGATCGACCTGTGCTATTTTTACTTATATCCTTAATCATATTAGGATTTATGGCGATCCCATCAAAAGATCTAAACACATTTACTCCTGATGCTCGAATATTACCTGAAGAATCAGATTCTCGAATGGGATATGAGATTATTCAAGAAGAGCTTGGTGAAGGTTACACATCTCCTATTTATGTGACGCTGGAAGCAGTGGGAAATGGTTTTGAAGAAACAGGAAATATTGAATACTTAAATGGACTTACAGAAAAAATAACTACGCTTAATCATATAGAAGCAACTAATTCTGTCACAACAATAATGGAAAACGCTGATGCTGAAACCATTTCCCAGACATTAAAAAATTGGGATGCTATACCAGAAGATTTACAGAGATTAGTAAATCGATATATAGATAGTGAGAAAGAGATATCGATCATTGAAATTATTCCTGAGAAAGCAGCTGCGACGGATGAGACTAGAGAACTGGTTTCTGAAGTTAAGTATGTAATTAATGACTACGAGCTTCCTGAAGCAATTGATGTTTATGTAGGTGGGGAAACAGCAGAAGGAATCGATAGTAATAAGGTGATAGAAGATAGTTTTATCAAAGTTTTAGTCGTTATGCTGATCATTGGCTATTTCATCCTATTAATTACGTTTAAGAGTGTCTGGTTACCACTTAAAGCGATTCTTATGAATTTAATTTCTTTAGGAGCAACGTATGGTATCTTAATACTAGTTTTCCAATATGGATTTGGATCAGAGTTATTGAATTTTACTCCTGCAAATTATGTGCAAAATTTTGTGCCGATCCTTCTACTAACTTTATTGTTTAGTTTAAGTACCGATTATGAAGTGTTTTTAATTAGTAGGATAAAAGAGGACTATGAGAGAACTAAGGACAATATGGAAAGTGTTGCAACTGGTTTACAAGCTACCGCACCAATGATTTCGGGTGCAGCTATACTCATGATTGCAGTATTTGGTGCATTTACCATTACAAGTGTTCTTCCGATCCAACAATTAGGATTAGGTATGGCAATAGCGATCGCGATAGATGCTACCATCATTCGTTTAATCGTTGTGCCTGTATCAATGAGATTATTGGGAGATTGGAATTGGTGGTTCCCTGGTAAAAAGGTTGGCCAATCAAAGATTACAACAAAGATAGAAAGTTAAGTTATTCATTCCAAATTACAAAAGCTACATGATTTTTAGTTATTAAAAGATATTAGGCATACAAAAATGAGGATGACTCAAAGGGTCAGCCTCATTTTTTATGTATTTCAATTAATAAAATAATAGAGTAACTCCCCTTCTCTAAATTGAGTACTCCTTGAATATCCTGTAAAATAAATGAAAAAACAATAGACAACATAAATAAAACGAAAAAGGTGTTTTAAAATGGAGAAATATATCGTAGTTGGAGCAGGGATTCTCGGTGCATCCACCGCTTACCACCTTGCAAAAGCAGGTGGTGACGTTACTTTAGTTGACCGTCATGACCAAGGACAAGCTACAGATGCAGCAGCAGGGATTGTTTGTCCATGGCTTTCACAACGACGTAATAAAGCATGGTATCAGCTAGTGAAGGGGGGGGCGAGATACTATCCGGCATTAATTGATCATTTGGAATCTGATGGTGAGGTAGAAACAGGTTATAAGCGTGTAGGGGCGATTTGCCTCCATACAGATGAAGAAAAGTTAGAAAAAATGGCTGAGCGAGCGCGAAAACGCCGTGAAGATGCACCTGAAATCGGCGAAATCACGATTTTATCGCCTGCTGAAACGAAGAAGCTATTTCCTCCGTTATCTGAGGAATATGGTTCTGTTCATGTAAGCGGAGGGGCACGTGTAAATGGAAGGGCTCTTCGTAATGCTCTAGTTAATGCGGCGATAAAGAATGGGGCAACTTATATTCAAGGTGATGCCAGCCTTGTTCATGAAGATCATCGGGTCACTGGAATCAAGCTAATGGATAGTGTTTTAATAGCTGATCAGGTTATTGTCACTGGTGGAGCTTGGTCAAAGGAACTATTACAGCCACTTGGGGTTAACCTTTTAGTGTCACCTCAGAAGGCACAGATCGTTCACCTTGAAATGCCAAATACGGATACAAGACAATGGCCAGTTGTTATGCCACCAAATGACCAGTATATTCTTACATTCGATGACGGCCGAGTGGTCGTAGGTGCAACACATGAAGATGATGCTGGACTAGATTACCGGGTAACAGCAGGTGGACTTAATGAAATCTTTGGAAAGGCCTTAACAGTTGCTCCCGGTTTAGCGAATAGCACCATGCTTGAAACAAGGGTAGGCTTCAGACCGTTCACACCAGGTTTTCTTCCTATCATTGGAGCTTTGCCAAACTATCAAGGACTATTGCTGGCAAATGGATTGGGGGCTTCTGGTTTAACTAGTGGGCCATATCTCGGCTCTGAACTTGCGAAACTTGCACTAGGGGTAGAGACGGAGATTGATATTAGTCTCTACGATGTAGCTGGGGCAATTGATGTTTAGTACCTTAATAACCTAAAGTACAGGAATATGATCAGAATTATAGTGAAACAAAAGGAAATTCCATCATCCAAGTAAGCGGATTTCCTTTTGTTTTTGGCTAGATAATTTATTACGCAACTTTCAATCATCTACTCTTCAGCTCTTTCATTTCTGTAATGCAAAGGGCTTACCCCTGTCCAGCGTTTGAGCTGTCTGCTAAAGTGGGATAGGTTTGAAGATCCTAGCATGATTGCAATTTCTCCAAGGGATAGTTCTGGTTGCTATATTAAATCCCTCGCTTCATTTAGTTTCAATTGTGATAAATATTCACTTGGAGATAATCCATAAACTTTTCGAAGGACTTCTAACCCATATCTAGAACTGATCCCAAGTGATGTAATAATATTTTCGATTCTTGGTGATATAAGAGACTCATTATGGGATAAGGAGTTATAATTCAATTTAATAGCCTCACTATTTCTCTTGCATACTTAATGGAGAATATGTATTATTTTTCTTTTGTCTTTGAATCACGATTTCAGCTAGAGTACCTAATAATTCAAACAGAAAGGCTTGGAAATATTTTTTGATAGAGTAGCCACCATTATTCTAGAAAAAGTGGAGTGATTAATATAAGAAACTGATTCTGCGCTTACCTATGTTATGTAACTCAATTCAGCTAGTTTAAAAGAATAGGATGAAATGAATGTGAAAACAACACAAGTGTATTATTTAGGTCTTATCCTCGTATCAATAATCTGGGGAGTTAACTTTGGAATATCTCGTTTTGCTATGGAAGTCTTTACGCCTGAAGTTTTTGTTTTTCTTAGGTTTGGTTTAGCTCTACCTATTTTGTTTGGTATTTTAAAGTGGACAGAGAGGAGCGTTAATGTTGAGAAACGCGACCTTTTTAAGTTAGCTATCATTGGTTTCTTTGGTGTAACTGTTTTAGAAATACTTGTGATGTATTCGATTAAATATACAACGCTTGCTAACGCTTCTTTGTTAAATGTCGCACCATGGCCAATCTTTGCAGCACTTTTTGCTCCTCTTTTTACGAAGGAAGTAATCTCACGTAGACTTGCAATAGGTGGATTTGTTGCTTTGATAGGAGTAGTACTTATTATTTTGGGTGGAACTGATGGGTTCGACTTTAGTTCTCAATATATGTTAGGCAACATGCTTGCGCTATCTATTAGCTTGATTGGGGCGTTGTTTAACTTATCCTGCATGCCTTTGATGAAAAAATATTCACCTTTACGTGTTTCGGCGTGGTATATATTATTTGGTTCGGTGCTCTTGTTCCCGGTTACTCTGGGAGGTTGGCAAGGCATAAAATGGAGTGAATTTTCGATTAGTGTTTGGGGGGCAATTGCATACAACGTCATACTATGTACTGTTGCAGCTTTTGTTATATGGAATTTATCTATGAATAAAGTTGGTGCAGCAAAAGCGAATTTTTACAGATATTTTGTGCCTGCTTCGGCTGCAGTAACCGGTGTATTATTTTTTAATGAACAGATATTGATAACACAGATTATTGGTGGTGTTGTTATTATTATTGGTCTTGCTTGGATAGCGATTGAGCGAAAGAAAACCCCTAACAAAGTTAGTTAATACAGTTTTTATTACGTGCATGATACGATTCGAGTTTTGTAGATTACAGTGGAGTTCCTTTGCACCTAAATTATCAATAATAGGTGAAGCAGCGTTCAAATACTACTTCACCTTATGCTTCTAAACTCTATTCTCGAACAAACCTGTGTCTTACAACCTTTTTTTTCGTAAATATAATCTACTGTTTTAAGCATATAAATACAATGATAGCAATTCCTTATAGCGCATAAACCATAACTTTAACAGTGAAAATACTTAATTGATAAAATACAAACTAAACCCAACAAGTGTACAGAACACTAAAAAAGTAGCAGGCAAAACATTTTTCATATTAGTAACCTCACAATCTATTAAGGATAAAAACATTATTGCCATTTTTATAGTGTTTATACACTTAAATGTAAAAAGTAAAAAACAGATGAATCACTTCACCGGTTAAATTAGATTTTGTTCTTTATATTTTTCATACCCTTTTTCGGTCAAACCCCGAAGTTCTTCAAATAATTCTCCATCGATTTTTTTAAAATTAAAACAAGATTTACCTTGCATTCGTTTTTTCAGTTCTGGGGAAATGCCTCCTAATAAGTTAGGGTAAGCGTAAACAGGCATAAGATGATAACTAACATAGTTCTTTTTGAACAGCACCTAAAAATAAATTTTGATTATTATGCTCCATTATATGTTTTGAATTTAAATAATAATTTTCTTTAGTGTCAGCTTTAACAACAAGATGATCCTTATAATCACATAAAATAGTTCTTAGCCTCAAGAAAATATCAATGAAGTTTTGATTGATCTCCAACATGCATCCTCCTCTTAGAAATAACAGTATACATTTGATTTTACAGCAATAGTAAAGATAGTTGCTTCACATTTTTAGCTCATTCTTTACATATACTAGTTATAAAAACAAATGGCTGCTGCGCTCAAATGAAAAACTTAATGTTGTATTTTCTTACATCAAGGATGAGTGGGAGAAATATTTAAAATTCCACGTCAGAAAATATAACAGAAATACTTACAAGTAATTCTAGATACTGTATGTTTATAGTATCAAAGATAAAGGGGCTGTCGAAATGAAAAAATCTGAAGTAGGTTTCCTTACATTCTTAGTTTTAACAGTAAAAATTGCATTTACTTACTAAGTGATTTATTTCTTCTAGCTGATCGTAACCAATTCACGAAAACTAAGATTACACGTATTTATACAATAATTTAAAGAGAGAAAAAGCGGCGCACTCATTAGGAAATCGAGTGTGCCGCTTCTTGTCGTTTAGGAAATTATAAAATTCTAGGACCTTGGATAAGTGCTCTTCATCCAACTCCAGCGCCGTGGGCCCGAAGCACAGGACGTGCAGTGCAGTTAATGCGACAGGACGTCGCGTTTTTGCTGCCTCGAGGGAAAAAACAAAACCCTTTTTTCCTAGGTCATAAGCCACTCATGAATTAAAGGTAAGGAACACCTTCTATTCATGAGCGTTTTATTTGCCTGAGGCTGATCAAGGCGCTTCCGCTTTTCTTAAACTACTTCAGAATTTCCTTTACCCTACCAACTTGTCCATCTGCTAATCTCACCTTAATACCGTGGGGGTGAGAACTAGACTTAGTTAGGATATCTTTTACAATGCCTTCTGTTAAAGTACCAGTTCTTTGGTGTTGTTTTAAAACAATTTTGACAGGTAATCCTGCAGAAATGTTCTTTCGTTCTTGTCCGTTCAATGTATGTCCCCATTTCTATTTTTGTTAATATTTTTTTATAGGAATTGTATCCATATAAAGGTTAGCTTAACCAGCATCAGTTGTAAACTTGATTAAAACTAAAAATTGTACATCACGCACATAATAGGGTTAACATCAAAAAAATTTCTTTGTATTTGACTGATTTCAACAAAAAATCTCATTGATCTTCTACTCCACCTATTATATAATGACATCAAAGTTAGTTAACCGCTTAACCGGAGGCAATATGAATCAAAAAATAACAATACGAGACGTAGCTAAACACGCTGGCGTGTCATCTGCAACAGTGTCCTATGTGCTTAATGGAGTAAACAAGGTTTCAGAAGAGACGAAAGAGAGAGTTTTATTAGCGATAGAACTGCTAAACTATCAACCAGATTTCACGGCAATAAGCTTATCTAAGAGAAAGTCTAAGATGCTTGGTATTATTATGCCTTTAGTAGGGGATTCTCTTGCTCCTATTTTTAAAGAAAATCATTATTATAGTGAACTACTTAGCGGAGTAGAATATGTGTGTCGTAAAAAAGGATATGATTTTTTAATCTCTGGTATCTCAAGGCCTGAGGAATGTAAAAACTGGGTAATGAAACGTAATTTAGATGCACTTATAATTTTAGGAAAGTTCCCTTTAAAAGTTTTTGAAGAAATGAAAACGTTATCTATACCACTTGTATTTATAGATTCGTTTGAAGATTATGCAGATTTTTATCATAATATTCGAATTGATGATGAACTTGGGGGATATTTAGGAACGAAGCATTTAATTGATTTAGGACATACAAATATTAGTTTTTTACCTAATGGAAGAATAGATTGTGACGTTGATGGACAGCGTTACCAAGGATTTAAACGAGCTTTGTCTGAAGCAAATATAGATTTTAAACCAAGTATGATTATTGAGGGACGAATTAATACTTTTGAAAATGGCTATCAATTTGGTAAAGAAATTGCAAAAAATCAACAAATAACTGCTATTTTTACTTCTTCTGATATTACAGCTTTAGGAATTATGAAATCGTTTAATGATCATGGGAAAAACGTTCCAGAGGATATCTCTATCGTAGGTTTTGACGACTTGATGATTAGTAGATATTCATCGCCGAGTTTAACAACAATTCGTCAGGATGTTTTTCGCAAAGGAGCAGTGTCTGCTGAAACATCGATTGAAGCCATTGAAAACAAAAATTTTGAGCCAAAACAGATTATGCTACCTGTTGAACTTGTTATTCGAGGCTCAACTAATACATTTAAGGAGGTGAGTTCATCTAATCTCTTCGAAAAATTATAAGTAGTTAACCGGTTCACTAAGAATATAAAAACGATAAATAACAAAAATTAATAGATTAGGGTGGATACTATGACTAAAGTAACTGTATGGAATGAAAATAGACATGAGAAAAAAAATCCAGTAGTAAGTGAGATTTATCCGAAAGGAATTCACGGTGCTATTGCTGAATTTTTACAAGAAGACAACAATGAAGTAAGAACAGCAACGCTTGATGAGCCAGAGCATGGACTTTCAGAGGAAGTGTTAGAAAATACGGATGTATTAATATGGTGGGGACATCTTGCCCATGGTGAAGTTCAAGATGAAATCGTAAAAAAGGTTCAGCAACGTGTACTTGATGGAATGGGTCTGATCGTTCTTCATTCTGGCCATTTTTCAAAAATATTCAAAGAATTAATGGGTACAAGCTGTGATTTAAAATGGCGTGAAGCAGATGAAAAAGAACGTCTTTGGGTTGTTGATCCAAGTCATCCAATTGCAGAAGGAATTGGTGAGTACATTGAACTTGAAAAAGAAGAAATGTATGGTGAACATTTTGATATTCCTGCTCCTGATGAGTTAGTTTTTACAAGCTGGTTTGAAGGCGGAGAGATTTTCCGAAGTGGTTGTACCTTCAAACGTGGTAACGGAAAGATCTTCTACTTCCGTCCAGGCCATGAAACATATCCAACATATTACAATGAGCAAGTACAACAGGTCATTAAGAATGCTGTGAAATATGTTAAACCAGTAGAACGTAAACGTCCGGTTTATGGAAATGCACAGCCATTAGAAACAATTTCAGCGAAGTAATAAGAAAAGCGCAAGCGCCTTGTTCAGCCTCGGGCAAATAAGACGCTCATGAATAGAAGGTGTACTTTACCTTCAATTCATGAGTGGCTTATGACATAGAGGGGCTAGGCGCTGGAGCTGGACACAAAAATTAAGTCCAAAATTTATAATTTCTTATCTTTGAACAGATCCAAAACTTAAAAAAAATTAATATAGAAAATGGAATATAAGGGATGGAGTATCATTTCAATGAACTCCAGCCTCTATTCCACAAAAATGGGAGGAATTAAAATGGGTAAATTAAGAATTGGTGTTATCGGATGTGGAAGTATTGCACAGCATCGTCATCTTCATGAATATGCGGCTAATAAAGATGTTGAAATAGTAGCAGTTTGTGACATTGTAGAGGATCGTGTAAACGAAGTTGCAAGTAAGTACAATGCAAAGGCTTTTACAGATTATACAGAGCTTATTAAGAATGGAGAAGTAGATGCAGTTAGTGTTTGTACACCAAACTATTTACATGCCCCTGTATCGATTGAAGCGTTAAATAATGGACTACATGTTTTATGTGAAAAGCCGATGGCAACTTCAAAAGAAGAAGCAGATGCAATGATCGAAGCTGCAAATAAAAGTGGTAAAAAACTAATGATTGCACATAACCAACGTTTTGTTCGTTCACATCAGCTTGCACGTCAATTAATTGAAAGCGGTACAATTGGTAAAATTTATAGTTTTAGAACAGCATTTGGACACCCTGGCCCAGAAGGTTGGAGCGTTGATGGTAAAGAAAGTTGGTTCTTCGAAAAAGAGAAAGCGTATATTGGTGCAATGGGTGATTTAGGTGTTCATAAAACTGATCTACTGCGCTACTTACTTGGGGAAGAAATTGTTGAGGTTGGAGCATTTATCGAAACGACTGCAAAGGATTTTGCGGACGTAGATGATACAGCTGTTTGTGCATTGAAAACAGAAAGTGGAATCATTGGAACACTTGCTGCTAGCTGGTCTTATACAGCAAAAGAAGATAATTCAACGATTATTTACGGAGAAAAAGCGATTATCCGATTAGAAGATAATCCAACTTATTCACTTGTTGTCCAATATACAAATGGTGAAGTAGTAAATTATGAGCTAGGAAAAATTCAATCAAATGATGAAGGCGGTCAAAACACAACACATGTTATTAATAACTTTGTTTCTTCGATCGTTGAAAACACTGAACCATTAATCAGTGGTGAAGAAGGAATGAAATCATTAGCGGTTATTCTTGCAGCAATCAAATCAAACGACACAAAAACAATTGCCAAAGTATTTGAGTGATTCCTATGAATAAATTACGAATTGGAATCATTGGGGTGGGAGGAATCGCACAAGGTCGTCATATCCCAGCCTTTCAAACACTTAATGAAGACTGTGTGATTACAGCAGTCAGTGATGTAAATTAAGGAAAGAGCACAGGAAGTTGCTGCTAAATTTAACATTGAGAATGTGTACACAGATTACCATGACATGTTTCAAGAAGTAGATGCGGTTTGTATTTGTACACCGAATAAATTTCATGCTGAAATAACAATTGCTGCATTAGAATCAGGTGTAAATGTTCTTTGTGAAAAACCGATGGCTCTTACTTCAGAAGAATGTGAAAAAATGCTAGAAGCATCAAAGCGTACTAATAAAGTACTTGCCATTGCTTATCACTATCGTTTTATGAAAGACTCTCAAGCTGCAAAGCAAATAATGCAAGAGGTGGGAACACCACTTGTCACGAGAGTTCAAGCATTACGACGCAGAAAAGTACCTGGTTGGGGTGTGTTTACAAACAAGTCTCTTCAAGGTGGAGGAAGTTTAATTGATTACGGCTGCCACTTACTAGACTTAGCGATTTGGTTAATGGGTAGTCCGAAACATATCTCGGTTAATGGTAGCTCGTATAACGTACTAAGCAAAACTCCAAATAGTGTTAACCAATGGGGTGCTTTCGACCATGAAACATTTGATGTAGACGATCATGTCACAGCCTATATTAAGTTTGAAAATGGCGCATCACTTTTACTAGAAACCTCTTGGGCAGCTAATATTTTAGAAGACCAAGAGCATGTAAGTATTTCCGGTGTCGAAGGTGGACTAAGTGTCTTTCCACTTGAGCTTTATACTGCGAAAAATGGAATGCTTATGAATAGTCAAGCTGTCTGGGTACCAGGTGAAGATGATCCTGGACTCGCACAAGTTAAGAACTTCATTGATACTTGTCTAGAGAAAGATGAGCTGGTAGTCAAGCCAGAAGAAGCACTACAAGTATCTCAAATTATAGATGAAATTTATAAATCAGCTGGAGAAACAAAATAAGGGAGGCACTCACATGAAATTAGGCGTATTTACAGTTCTTTTTAATGATAAATCTTTTGAAGACATGCTAGATCGAGTGAAAGCTTCTGGACTGCAAGCAGTAGAGATCGGAACAGGCTGTTATCCAGGAAATACTCACTGTGATTTAGATAGTCTATTAGAAAGCGAAGAAAAGCGAAATGAATATTTAAGTAAAGTACAAGAACGTGACTTAATTATTAGTGCGTTCAGCTGTCACGGAAACCCAATTTCACCTGAGGAAGGGTTTGCTAAGGATTCACATGAAACTTTATTAAAAACAATTAAACTTGCTTCATTATTAAATGTACCTGTTGTGAATTGTTTCTCAGGAACAGCAGGTGACCATGAAGGTGCCAAGTATCCAAACTGGCCTGTTACACCATGGCCAAATGAATATGGCGATGTGTTAAAATGGCAATGGGAAGAAAAATTAATTCCTTATTGGAAAGAAGTTGGCCACTATGCACAAGAGCATAACGTGAAAATCGGCTTAGAATTACACGGTGGATTTTTAGTTCACACTCCACACACAATTCTTAAACTACGCGCGGCAACATGTGATGCAATCGGGGCTAACTTAGATCCAAGTCATCTTTGGTGGCAAGGGATTGATCCAGTTGCAGCGATTAAAATATTAGGTAAAGCAAATGCGATTCATCACTTCCATGCAAAAGACACGTATATCGATCAAGAAAACGTTAATATGTATGGTCTAACTGATATGCAACCATATGGAGAGGTTCAAACAAGAGCTTGGACATTTAGATCTGTTGGGTGTGGTCATAGCTTAACTGAGTGGAGTGACATGATGAGTGCACTGCGCACATACAACTATGATTATGTTGTGAGTATCGAGCATGAAGATCCAATCATGTCAATTGATGAAGGGTTTGAACGTGCTGTAACAAATCTTAAAACTGTTTTAATTAATGAGTCTCCATCACAAATGTGGTGGGTGTAAGCTATAAATTCCCCCTCTTGGTAAGCAAGAGGGGTTTTATTTTTTTGGGGAAAATGGGTATGATGGAATAGATTCGTTTTTAAAAATAATCTTGAAATAAAAGAATGATTGGGTGAATAAATGACTAAAGCAGTACGATTACAGGTGAAAACAGATTTTGTAAAGTATTTTAAAGCAGGTTATCCGCTCATCAACAAGGATGCCATTAAAAATAGTGATTCGTTGCAAGTGGAAGGCAGTATCATAGATCTTTTTGATGAGAATAATCGATTTCTTGCAAAAGGCTATTATGGTACACAAAACAAAGGGAGAGGTTGGGTTTTAACGAGAAACCAACATGAAATGATTGATCAAGCCTTTTTTGAAACTAAATTAAAACTAGCTCTGGATTACCGGAAATCTCTTTTTGATGATCCTAATACAACTGCATTTCGAGTTTTCAACGGAGAAGGTGACGGAATTGGCGGTTTAACCATCGATTATTATAATGGATATTTTGTTATGAGTTGGTATAGTCAAGGGATTTATCAATTTAAAGAATATGTTATTCAATCCTTAATAAATTTAGTGGATTTTAAAGGACTTTATGAAAAGAAGCGATTTGACGTTAAGGGTACATATATTGAAGATGATGATTTTGTAGCTGGTGAGAGGGCAATATTTCCACTTATAGTAAAAGAAAATGGCATTCATTTTGCAATTTATTTGAATGATGGTGCCATGGTAGGAGTATTTCTTGATCAAAGAGATGTGCGAAAAACGATCCGTGATAAATATGCTGAAGGAAAACATGTTTTAAATACCTTCTCATATACAGGTGCATTTTCTGTTGCAGCAGCATTAGGTGAAGCATCTAAAACAACAAGCGTTGACCTAGCAAATCGCAGCAAAGCTAAGACAATCGAACAATTTAGTGTAAATGGCCTTGATTATGAAGCACATGATATTATCGTTGAAGATGTGTTTAACTACTTTAAGTATGCTGTAAGAAAACAATTAACTTTCGATATGGTCATTCTTGATCCTCCAAGCTTTGCACGTTCGAAAAAACACACGTTTAGTGCAGGCAAGGATTATCCAGATTTATTAAAGCAAGCTATAGCAATTACCGAGAAAAACGGAATCATTGTTGCTTCCTCCAACTGTAGTACATTTGGAATGAATAAATTTAAGGGGTTCATCGAAAAGGCTTTTAAAGAATCTGGAGAGAGGTATATAATTCTTGAAGAATTTAGCCTTCCTAGGGACTTTAAGACAATAAAGGAATTTAAGGAGGGTAACTATCTTAAAGTGGTTATTATTAAAAAGCAGTCATAGTGATTCACGATTGGGGTTTTACTCAAATTAGTGTGTATGTCGGGATTCAAGGAAGCACTTCGATTCGTTATAGCTAAACGTGAACACGTAATAGTATCAAACAGAAAGACTGACACATATATTCTCTTTAGATTGAAGAAGGAGATATAAACGAGTCAGTCATTTTTGTTTTCTAAAAGATCTAGCAAATAAAGTAAATAATTGAAGAATGATAATTATTTCTGGGGAAATATGGCGAAATTTAGAGCGAGATGCATAAGGGGAAAAATATTATTTTATCTTTATGAAAAATAGTTTTTTTACTGTTGTTTATTCACTAATGTTTTTTAAAATCAATTTTATCCTATAAGGTTAGGAAGAACTCAAGAATGTCTTTGCTTTTATTCTTATTTAGCTGTACTATAATGGTTGACTTTTATTGCTGCCTTTTTAATAAATGAGTGAGACTAAAACAAATTTTTAAGATAGATTTTACTAAATGAAATTTAATACGTAAATTACATAGTTCTGTTCTGTGTGCAACTAGTGATAACATGAACTGGTTATTATAATTGTTTCTATTACGAATTTTGTTAGTTAAAGGAGAATGTAATTCATGACACAAACGAATTTTTTAACGGGTGTAAAACCATTCATCCAATCGAATTGGGAGAAGGCGAATTTTCAGGAACCAACTGCCATTCAAATAAAATCTATTCCACTTATTTTAGAAGGTAAGGATGTTATTGCTGAGTCTCCAACTGGAACAGGGAAAACACTTGCATATGTCCTACCATTACTAAATAATATTGATGCAAATAAGAAAAATTCCCAAGTGGTTATCCTTGCACCTTCAAGAGAGCTTGTTATGCAAATCTTTGAGGAAATAAAAAAGTGGTCTGAAGGTAGTGGATTAACTAGCGCTTCTTTTATTGGAGGGGCAAATATTAAACGACAGCTTGAAAAGTTAAAGAAGAGTCCTCAGGTGATTGTCGGAACTCCAGGAAGAATTCATGAATTGATAAAGCTGAAGAAGTTAAAAATGCATGAAGTGAAAGCATTTGTATTAGATGAAGGTGATCAACTTCTTATTCCTGAACATAAAAATACAATGAAAGATATTATTAAAACAACATTAAATGAACGTCAAGTCGTGTTGTTTTCAGCAACCTTAAATGAAAGCACAGTATCAAAAGCTAGAGATCTTATGAAAAAAAATCCTGAGATCATTAAAGTAGGACTAGAGGAAATACCTGTAGGCGATGTAGACCATGTATATCTCGTTTGTGAGCAAAGAGAAAAGATGATGATGTTAGAACGATTGGCGAAAACAGTGCGAATGAAAGCATTAGGGTTTGTCAAAGATATTGGCAATCTCGATGTACTCGCAGAAAAATTAGAGTTCAAAGGCGTTGATTTACATCTTTTACACAGTGATGCGAAAAAGGAAGAGAGAGAAGCTGCTCTAAAAAGCTTGAGAAATGACAATCAAGGTCTCCTTCTTTCAACAGATGTAGCTGCTAGAGGTTTAGACATAGTGGGTCTTTCACATGTTATCCATTTCGACCTACCTGCAAGTACTTCACAATATGTTCATCGCTCTGGAAGAACAGGCAGACAAGGAGCTTCTGGAACTGTTGTTTCAATTGTAACGGAACGAGAAGAAAGAGAATTAAAGAAAATGGCGAAAGAGCTCAACATAACTATTAAAAAGAACAGATTATATAAAGGCGAGCTAGTAGAGGAATAATCAAGGAGGGTCTGACACAGATTTGGTCAGGCTCTTTATGTTTGGCTCTTTTCAAAAGTTTGTTGCTTTTAGACTTATAAAAATCGGCTTTTGGATTTTCATCGTAGAAATTATAAGCAATTTCAAGTGAGTACCACTTAGTAAATAAGCGAAAAGAGCGCGAAGATAGGCTATTTCCGTAAAGTATAGTTATTTACGAAAAACAAAAATCTTTGCGAAAACAACCTTATGTTTAAAAGTAAAACACGCCACTCTATATGAGCAACGTGCTTTTTGATATCGTGGTGTAAGTTCTTTGTTGTAATAATACTTTATGTTGCTTTTACGTTTGTTATACATGATTTTTGAAGAACTAATCTGCTAATTCCATTCTAATATATTTTCGTGTATTCGGACCATAAATCCCATCGTCAGCAAGTGCTTTATAAAGTGATTGAAACCTTCTAACTGCATCTTCAGTATTCGGTCCGTAAATGCCATCAATAGATCCGGGATTAAAATTAATTTGCTTTAATGCTCTTTGAATTTGCTTAACCCCATTTCCTTGATCTCCTCTTTGGAAGACACCAGTTGGTAATGGGAAATCTGATTCAGATACTCTCTGGTGGTTTACTTCTTGTAGTTTATTTAATGTAACAGGACCAACCAAGCCGTCCACAGATAAATTATGGTCTCTTTGGAATTTCATCACAGCATTTTCTGTTTCTTCTCCAAATTCCCCATCAGCCCCATAACGTGAAAGTCTGTATCCGGCTTTAATTAATTCTTGTTGTATATCTCGAACAAATGCTCCAGAATCTCCTTCGCCAATTGGTAAAGTTACAGTTGTATCTTTTACAACAGATGCAGGTGGTTTAGATGTTTGTGGGGGTGAAGATGGTGATGGTACTACTGGAGCTGACCCATCGAAGTTTTGTAGAGCTTCAGTAACATCATCTATAAACATAGACCATGAAATTCCATTTGTTCTTAATATGTTAATTGGATCAGTTCGTCTAGACGGATCAAGTGTTGCGTGCGCCACAATATCGGATTTAGGATTTAGATTAAATTTGTCACATAGATATGCATGGTACCAAACGTAGCGATTATATGCTGATTGAAAGTTAATTTTTCCACCGTGACACAATTCTACTCCAATTGCAGCATCGTTTGAATTTACGCCATAACGTCTATTGTCTCCTGTAATGTTAGAACGAACGTGATATGCCTTTTCATTCAATGGGATTATTTCTAAAATGTATTTATCATCAATAAAGGTGTGTGCTGATGCAGAAGGTTGCTGAGAATCAAAATAGTTGCGATTTCCATAAGCAGTAGAGCCTGGATTTCCAGTATCATGACTAACTATAAAACGTACAGTTCCTATACGTTGTCCAGAGCGAGAGTTACCAGTTCGAATATAGTCTCGTGTGATCTCAAAAGCCAACTAATAAACACCCCTGTCATATTTTATTTCAAACCAATACGTAATAGTATATGAACGGGGGATATTTATTGTGAAATTAATGTATTATCCACAGGTTAATAGATAATCATTAATTAACTTAGAGGATAAACCTGTGGATAAATTCATGGTGTTTTCCGGAGATATTAACAACTTATTAACAATATTCACAATTTTTAAATAAAATTATCCACAATCTTTAGGATATTTATTCACAAATGTGAACAAGGAGTGGATATCCACTCCTTCTCTAAAATTATTAACGATTTTTTCTTTGACGTTGATTGGCAGCATTTGCTCTCGCTTGAGCTTCCATATCTGCTTGGTCAGCTATTTCACGAGAGAATTCTTCATCAACACCGTCTCTTTTTAAATTTTTAGGTACCTGTGGAAGTGATGCTTTATTCTTATCACGAGTTTTATGCTTATGTCCACGACCCATGAAAAAAGCCCCCCTTTTTATCTTTGAACATGTCGTTCAAGATTAGGATGGCTTTTTTTCATGATTTCATGTTGGAAGTTAGTGTCTATGTTTACTTATGTATCCACCAGCACGATCAGCACTTTTAAACTCTCGAGAATAGGTTACTTCTTGTGAACTAGATAAAGTATTTTTTATCTTATCTCGCTTTTTTTTGTCCGCCACGATAATCACCCTTCCAATATATAGAATTCATCGTTAGTTTTGACAAAGGTAACTGGATTCATACAAATGGTGGGCTTTTTATTGTGAATTGAATATAAGAGCAACGGGTCAAACAGAGGAAAAAAATGAATGAATAGTGGGAAAATCGAAAGCAATGGAGGAAAAAATCAGTCTAATGGTTGAATTAACGATAGCAATGAAAGCAAACGAAGAAAAACTTGGCTTGTCGTCAAGTCCTAATGGAGAAAGCCTTAGTTTTTCTTATACTATCATCCTTAGGAGATAAATTCTGATTTATAAAAAAACAGTTGAGATCGCAATGATCTCAACTGTCTGAAAATTTCAAGCTTCTTTAAGCTGATGCTCATCAGCTTCAGCAGAATTGTGATAAGTATAGAATGTATATTGGTCTTTTGTAATTTCAAATAGGTTGAATAAATCTTCACCGTTGTTGATTTGTTCAAGTAAATTTGCTCTTGTTTCATTAGCGTTAACAACATATGGCAGTTTTTCAGCTGCTTTTGTTGATCGAACATTTTGTTTGCGAATTCTTAGGAAGATTGTTTCAATATTTAATTCATAAAATAACTCACGAAAAAACGCATCTTTAGCAAGTTGGTTATAGCCTTTTCCGTGAAACGGTTTGCCTAACCAAGTGCCTAAAAAGCCAGCATTATCTTGTATTTCGAACAAACTAATTGTACCAATTGGAGAGCCCCATTCGTCTAAAATGGTACGTGAAATCAATTCACCACGTTCTTCAGCTTCAATTGTTTGTTTTGTTAAAAATAGATATTCCTCAAATGAATTTGCTTTATGACGTACGAATGGGAAGACATCAGGGTCAACCATGTGTTCATATAGTGCATGACTGTCATGAATATCACGTTTTTTTAGCATCTGGATCCCTCCAATATGAGGGCAGACTCCACGTGATAGCGTCGTCTCCACCCTCGAAATTTTTTATAAAATCTTAAAGTTCAAAAAATTTCGGGGTGGGAATCGAACCCACTAGAACCAGTAAAGCTGGTGGCGCACCATTTGCCTTCCCATTACTAGATTTAGTTGTCTATTAACTTGCTCCATGGAGTATAATACGTCAATTTACAAAAAAAAGATACACCTTTTTTGTCGAATTTAAAAAAAATTTACATATCGTAATATAGTAGTTGATTTGCTTTAATTTCTACCATTTTGGTAAAAGTTACACTGAGAAAAAATGTGTACTTATTGCTGATTTATTCTATCAATTTAACGCTTTAACTAACTATAGTAAAAATCTTCAAAAACTATTTTTAGAGTGAAACAAGGTATCGAATATTACGGTTATAAACAATACCAAAATAGGTTTTATGGTAATATTATACTTGGTTTGTGTAGATTATATTCCCATCTATCATCGTTAATTGTGGTTTAGCTAGATAATGAAAAGGGTGATAATTCCAAATTACAAGGTCAGCATCTTTTCCAACCTCAATACTCCCTACACGAGCATCAACTCTTAAGTTACGCGCAGCAGTTATTGTGATTCCTTCTAAAGCTTTTTGTTCATCAAAACCCTCTCTAACAGCAATTGAAGCACATATATTTAAATATTGAATCGGGGTGTAGGGATGATCAGTTGTAATTGATACCTCTACGCCTTTTTCAGATAGGGCTTGGTAGGTTGACCAGCTTTTATTTTTAAGTTCTATTTTTGACTTTCTAGTTAACGTTGGTCCAACACACACCTGAGCTTGCTTGCCTGCAAATTCATCTGCAATTAAATGACCCTCTGTACAATGTTCTAATCTATAGTCTAAGTCAAACTCCTCCGCAAAACGTATTGCGCTAATAATATCATCTGCACGGTGAGCATGAATTCGAACTGGGATTTCCCGACGGAGAGCTTTCTTAATAGAAATGGAGCGAAAGTCATCACTATCATCACAATTTTTCGCTTGAAAGAATGCTTCTCGAAGCATACCCATAATCCCCATTCTTGTTATCGATTCTTTATTTCCGTGGCTGTGCATACGTTTTGGATTTTCACCTAAAGCAATTTTTAAACCAGCTGTTTCTTGGATAATCATGTTTGAAATGTTTGAACCATATGTTTTAATAACAGATGTTGTCCCACCAATAACATTTGCACTTCCTGGCATAACATGAGCGGTAGTAATTCCATACTTGATCGCATCATTAAAAGCAGGATCAAGTGGATGAACTCCATCTAGAGCACGTATATGAGGTGTAAGTGGTTCAATCGTTTCATTTGCATCATTCCCGGCCCATCCTGTACCTTCGTCATATAAACCTAAATGGGTATGAACATCTATAAAGCCAGGGAATAGTAACTGGTCTTTACAATTAATAATTGTGGTGTTTTCATTTCTTTTTAAGTTTTTTCCAATGGCAGCGATTTTTCCGTTTTCAACAAGTACGTCTGTTTCATATTTCACTGCTGAGGTGACAGGATAAACCGTTGCTTGTTTAAAAAGTGTTAAATTCATGGCTAACTCCAATCGAAATTTTTTCATACAGTATTTTTCGTTAAATCTTGGGAATCCAATCATGCTGACTGTTAAGAAGGTTGTAATATGTTAGACAAGGCATCATTAAGAAACGAATGTGAAAATTAAAAATTATATTTCAATGATTTTTCGGGTAATACCTTTTGACTTCTAAAATTAGAATACTCATTTCACCTAATAATGTTTTAAATAAAAATGATGGCGCTGGTAACCAATGAGGACGACCGAGAACATCGCTGATTGTTTTTCCAAATTGATTCATTTTTACTGGAGTTGGTGTTACGTTTATCGGACCGGAAATTTCTAATGTATGAATGACATGATCTATAAGTTATACAAGATCATCTATATGAATCATGACATCCATTTCTGACCAGATCCAAGGTTTCCACCTGCTAATATTTTATAAGGAAGAATTATCTTAGGGAGAGCCCCAACATCACCTAAAAAACAATCCCAAATCTTATATAAACTGTTCTAACATGTAAATCCACGACTTTTGCTGCTTCTTTTTCCCATACCTTTACTGCATTTGCTAGAAAATCAGAGCCTACTTCTTTTGATTCTTTAGTAAATGTTTTATCCATTGAGGTGCCGTATATTCCAATTGCACTCGCATTAAAAAATACAGAAGGCTTTTTCTTTAGTCCATTGATCACAGAATAGATAGTTCTCGTTGAACTGATTCTGCTTTCAAAAATCTCCTTTTTAGCTTCTTCAGTCCATCGGTCATTTATAGATTTCCCTGCTAAATTAATGACAGTATCTACACCTTCCAAATTAGCTATAGGGTTTACTGATTCAGAAAGCCACTTAACGTAACGGAGGTGTTTTCGGAAGAAGTTTTTTCACTTCGTGTTAAAATGAATACAACATGTCCATTATTTTAAAAAAAATTGGTTAAATGCTTCCTAATAAACCCGGTGCCACCAGATATTGCAATTTTCATTGAAGATCACATCCCTTAGATCAAGGTTATACAAAATGAAAAATATCTCTATTTCATAAATACACTTTTAATAGGAAAAATCCTCTTTTAAATGTATTTATTAAATTTTATTGATAGTAGGTGAAAAAAATGGCTATTATTACGAAAATCACTGCACAAAAGCACTCTGATGATCGCTTAAATATATTTTTAGATGATGGTAAGGGTGAAAAATACGCTTTTAGTGTAGACCAGGATGTATTTATTCGCTTTAATCTTCAAAAAGGAAAAGAGCTTGATGAATTCGATATTATTGAAATTCAATATGGTGATGAGGTTAAGAAGGCATATAATAAGGCACTAGAATATTTGAGCTATCGAATGCGTTCTATTAAAGAAGTGGAAGAACATTTACGAAAAAAGGAGTATAACGATACGATTATTCAGGAAGTCATATTTAAGCTTAAGGAATATCGTTATGTTGATAATCTAGAGTTTGCTACTGCATTTGTTAGAACGCAGTGGCAGACAAATGGAAAAGGGCCAAGTGTAATTAAACGGGAGCTTGCTGGCAAAGGAATTGAGCAAGCTTATATTGAACAAGCACTAACTCAATATGATAAATCCGCACAAATTGAAGAAGCGATAAATCATGCTGAAAAAGTACTGAAAAAAAACAACAATCTATCAACTGTGCTGCTTAAGCAAAAATTGGAGCAACTTTTAATGAGGAAAGGTTTTTCCTATGATATTATTTCAGTTGCTTTAGAAGAAGTTAAGTTTGAGCAGAATGAATCAGAGGAATGGTCAGCACTACAAAAGCATGCTGAAAAGGCAAAAAATCGATACCAAAATGAAGATCCTTATCAATATAAAATGAAAATGAAACAATTTTTATATAGAAAAGGATTTACAATTGAAATAATTGAACGATTTTTAGACGAAGAAGAATAACTTTACAGTAAGGGGAAATGACAGTGAATAGTAAGCGCTATAGCGAAATGACTGAGTTTGAGTTGAAAAATGAAATTGCTACTCTAAAGGAAAAGGCACGTAAAGCTGAACAGCTTGGAATTGTAAACGAATTTGCTGTATTAGAGCGAAAAATTACAATGGCAAAATCATATTTATTAGATCCTAACAATTATAAGCCTGAAGAGGTTTATGAGATTGAAGGTGCTTCAGGAGAATCCTTTAAAATTAATTATATGAATGGGATCTTCGCATGGGGGTATCGACTATCAACACCAACTTTGGAAGAAGCATTACCAATTTCAATGTTAAGAAAGGACTGACGAGTTGTAAAAGCTGTCAGTCCAAATAGTGTTAAGAACGCTTTTTAGTTTGTGCTTCAAGAATGATGAGATCCTGGGTTAGTTGTGTTTGACCATTTACTTGGGAATGCGCATGCTTTGGATTGGCCCATGGCTGATTGAATGGGTTAGAATAGAAATTATCATAGAACCTTTTTTTCTGAATTGTACCCATTTAAAAGCACCTCCGCAAGTTTGTTGATTGCTTTTTAAGAGTAAGGATTTTCGCGTTGACCAGAAGCTCTCATCCGTTCCTGTGGATGAGTGTTAATGGTACCATCTGCTCTTCTAGAAGCATACTCAGCTTTTGCTCTTGGTTCGCCCTCAAACTTGTTGTTGTTCAGGTTGGGAAATCCTTTTGCTTTATTACGCAACACAATCCCCTCCAAGTCATCATTAGCTTCATTAATAGAAGCATACTTATAGTATGGTTGCTTAAGGTGAATATATAAGTAGCGAATCTTTCCTAGGGGTGAGAATTATGGAAATATACTTTGAACGATTAACAAACGAGCTATTAAGCAAAAACACAAGTCTTTCATATGCACAAGCAAGAACGTGGGTTGAACTATTGTGGGAAGACTTTGAATCAACTCAAGCAAAAGCAGGTAGAAAATATCGAGTTCAAGAAATGACAGAGCAGGTTGTTAGACAATTGATTTCTAATTATGGAGAAAGATTACACGAGTTTATTGCTACTAATCCAAAATATAGCCATATGTTAAATAACGACGATCATTTAAAGCATTAATTAAACGTTTGTTTAACTAAGAAAAGCGCAAGGACCTTGGTCAGCCTTAGGCAAATAAGACGCCATGAATAGATGGTTTCTTTGCCATTCATGAGTGGCTTATGACTTCGAGGTAGTCAAAAAAAACGCGATGTCAATCGCTATGCAGGCACTTGCACGTCCTTTACTTTTGGGGCTATGTATCTGATTTTTCTCAAAGTCGGACTGCTGGAGCTAGACACCTAAACTAAGTCAAAAAAAGGCTGACATACAAATTATGAGTCAGCCTTACTAATTTTATTCTGGTATCAGTTCAAGCTTTTTACGAAGTTTCTCTTCGCTAAAAATCCATCCTGTGTATGAACTAACAATATTTAATTCTTGGTCAAGCTGTACAATTGCAACGAAAGGATAATACCCTTTGCTACGATACCGTAGGTCAATAAATCGAACTTCATAATGATCTGTATATTCATCAACTTCCCATCGATACACAGGTGAAAAGGATAAAAATGCCGAAATATTATCATCTTCCTCTGCAGCTCTTATTACATCTGTTTGTGGGACAGGTACTCGCTCAAATTCATCAATGAACGTAATTTCTCCGTCAATAGACCTTGCCACATGAAAACTTGTATTGGTCATTATGGCAATATGCCATTGGCGGAACCTCATTGTGGGTGAGATAATAACCTGTTCAATATTTGGCAATAGATTGTGCAAACGATGAATGATACTTCTTTGCATAGAAAATCGAATGATGTAGTAGCCGACTAATATGATATATACACTTAAAAATGTATAACCAGGATGACCGCCGACCAACCAAATTACAATTCCAACTAGATGTGCAACAAAGATAAACGGATCAAACGTATTAATGAGGCCTAACGCAATCCATTTTTTCGTAAAAGGCCTTAAGGCTTGCGTTCCATAAGCGTTAAAAATATCGACAAATACATGAAGTACGATAGCGAGTAGAGTCCAAAGCCATAAATGAAGTAAATTACTTTCAGGGATAAATATCGTAATCATGCCAGTTATTAAAAAGGACCATATAAAAATTGCAGGTATTGAATGTGTGATTCCTCTGTGATTTCGTATAAACTTTGCGTTATTTCTAAGTTTTAAAATTGTATCCAGGTCAGGTGCTTGAGAACCTATGATTGCACCAAGCATAACAGCATGTGCTGTTGTGTTATCAACGCCTACAGCTGGATCTAGTGTTGCTAAACCACCTAATGCAATTCCCATGACGACATGTGTTCCAGTATCCAAGAAATGAACCTCCTTGTATTTACTCGGAAGGAGTTTTTATAAGATTTTTAAAGATAAAAAAATATAAGTTTTTGTACTTAGTGTTGGTGTCTAGTTCTAGCAGTCCGACTTTGAAAAGTCGGATGCCTAGCCCCGAAGCACAGGACGTACAAGTACCGGCATAGCGATTGACGTCGCGTTTTTGACTGCCTCGAGACATAAGCCACTCATGAATTGAAGGCAAAGAACGCCTTCTATTCATGAGCGTCTTATTTGCCCGAGGCTAACCAAGGCGCTTGCGCTTTTCTTAATTCACTTGAATTTATATGTAGTAATACTGTCCAATGTGTTCAATTCTTATTAATTTTAAACATCTAGACTTTATTAACTTTTAGGGATGCACTATCCTTATAATGGCGATAAAGTCAAAAAATTGCTTACTTACTCTCTATTTTCCCATTTATCATGGAAATTAACATCCCGGAGGAAAATCAACATGGTTACTGATATACAAAATACGCTAAAAAGCTTTTCGATACACTCATTTCAACAAGATTTAATTAACTGGTATTTAGCTGAAAAAAGAGATCTGCCCTGGCGTAAAGATCAAGATCCTTACAAAGTCTGGGTTTCAGAAATTATGCTGCAGCAAACTCGAGTTGATACTGTCATTCCTTATTTTACTTCATTTGTAAAAAAATTTCCTACGATCGAAGCATTAGCTAATGCAAATGAGGAAGAAGTATTAAAAGCGTGGGAAGGACTTGGCTACTATTCTCGTGTGCGTAATCTCCAAGCTGCTGTTAAAGAGGTAAAAGAAAGCTATGGTGGTGTCGTTCCTAATTCCCCTCATGAAATATCAAAACTAAAAGGGGTTGGTCCGTATACAAAAGGTGCAATTTTAAGTATTGCCTATAACATTCCAGAGCCTGCAGTTGATGGAAACGTAATGAGGGTTCTTTCAAGAATATTATCCATATGGGAGGATATCGCTAAGTCGAAAACACGGAAGGTTTTTGAGGAAGCAACCTATGAACTTATTTCTAAAGATGATCCCTCCTCCTTTAACCAAGCACTAATGGAGCTTGGAGCATTAATTTGTACTCCAACTTCACCATCTTGCTTATTATGTCCTGTTTGTGAGCATTGTTCAGCCTTTGAAGAAGGGGTTCAAGCTGAATTGCCAATTAAAAGTAAGAAAAAGAAACCAAAACCACTTCAGATGGCAGCGGCTGTTTTGTATGATGCAAGAGGTAATCTCTTTATTCATAAAAGGCCATCATCTGGATTACTTGCTAATCTTTGGGAGTATCCCAACTTTGAGTTAGATGCCACCTCAGGAAAAACATACCGTGAACAGTTATCTGACTACTTGCAAATTGAATATGAAGCAAAAGTTGAGCTATCTGAATTAGCAGGCACTGTTGAACATATTTTCTCTCACTTGATTTGGAACATCTCTATTTACATTGGCAAAGTAAAAAATAGTCCGAACGATAACTTAGTTTCAATCTCAGAAGAAGAATTAAGCAAATATGCATTTCCAGTATCACATCAGAAAATATACCAAGTATATAAGGGGTCAGGCCCCAAGGCCTGACGCTAAACTCTATATCAATCAAATTGTATTCTCGTACCTTGTGTATAATCAGCTTCATTTCGTTTAAGGCCGCCACGAGATTCAATTTCTTGAACAATTTCTCTATGAATGGTTTGTCCTTCTACATTTAGGTAAGGGACAACCTGTTGAAGAGAGTGGTGGAAAAAAGCAAGTTCAGTATCATTCCAATCTTTCTTTGACATCATTGATAATTCTGTCATATCACGACCTACGTACATGGATAACCTCCTCACTAATTGGTGCGATGTTATTAAAGGCATAGAAAACCAGCTCTCCCTAGATAGAAGTTTCTCTATGCCCCACATTAACGGGCAGTAAGTAGTCTACGAAGACCAAATTGGATTGTTCGAAAAACTGCCCGTAAATGTCCGATTAAGTTCAACTAACTATCTAGGGAGAGAAAATCGCTCTCCCTAGATAGAAGTTTCTCTATGCCCCACATTAACGGGCAGTAAGTAGTCTACGGAGACCAAATTGGATTGTTCGAAAAACTGCCCGAAAATGTCCGATTAAGTTCAACTAACTATCTAGGGAGAGAAAATCGCTCTCCCTAGATAGAAGTTTCTCTATGCCCCACATTAACGGGCAGTAAGTAGTCTACGGAGACCAAATTGGATTGTTCGAAAAACTGCCCGAAAATGTCCGATTAAGTTCAACTAACTATCTAGGGAGAGAAAATCGCTCTCCCTAGATAGAAGTTTCTCTATGCCCCACATTAACGGGCAGTAAGTAGTCTACGAAGACCAAATTGGATTGTTCGA
Source organism: Bacillota bacterium (assembly GCA_051750265.1). GTDB lineage: Bacteria > Bacillota > Bacilli > Bacillales > Bacillaceae > Metabacillus. The sequence continues at coordinate 69,332 of JBNJJO010000020.1, forward strand.
AAAACTGCCCGAAAATGTCCGATTAAGTTCAACTAACTATCTAGGGAGAGAAAATCGCTCTCCCTAGATAGAAGTTTCTCTATATTATCTGATACAATAAATTCATCTATTCGATTGTTTACATATAAGGAGCTGACAAAATGAGCCAACAAAATAAAGTAGCACTCATAACAGGAAGTAGTCGCGGTATCGGTAAGGCTGTTGCAATACGATTGGCAGAGAAAGGCTATGATATCGTCATCAATTATGCACGTAGTAAAACTGCAGCATTAGAGGTAGCGGAAGAAATTGAAAAGCTTGGGGTAAAAGTAATTGTTGTAAAAGCAAATGTAGGTAAGCCAGAAAAAATTAAAGAGCTTTTCGCGCAAATTGACGAACATTTCGGTAGATTGGATGTTTTTGTTAATAATGCTGCGTCAGGTGTGCAAAAGCCAGCGATGGAGCTTGAGGAAAATCATTGGGATTGGACAATGAATATTAATAGCAAAGCACTCCTTTTTTGTGCACAAGAAGCTGCAAAGCTTATGGAAAGAAACGGAGGGGGATTCATTGTAAGCACAAGCTCTCTTGGTTCAATCCGATATCTTAAAAATTACACGACAGTTGGTGTTTCAAAGGCTGCTCTAGAAGCTCTTACAAGATATTTAGCTGTGGAGTTGTCACCTAAAAATATTATTGTCAATGCGGTTTCAGGCGGAGCAGTGGACACAGATGCACTAAAGCATTTTCCAAATCGTGAAGAATTGTTAGAGGATGCAAGACAAAATACTCCGGCCGGTAGAATGGTGGAGATTGATGATATGGTAAATGCAATTGAGTTCCTTTTGACGGAAAAAGCAGCCATGGTAAGGGGGCAAACCCTAATAGTAGATGGGGGTCGTTCTTTATTAGTTTAACTTTCTGAAATTTTTTTAAATATTTTTGGATATAAAATTCACCTCCGGGACAATCTATATTTCGTGGAGGTGATATCAAATGGCACAAAACAACAACCAAGCTGGTAAAACAGCATCAGGTACAAACATCCAACACGTAAGACAACAAAATGCACAAGCATCTCAAGGTGCAGGTGCTGCAGGTGCTGCAGGTGCAGGTCAATTTGGCACTGAATTCGCTAGTGAAACTAATGCTCAAGAAGTAAGACAACAAAACCAACAAGCAGAAGCTAACAAGAATCAAAACTCTTAATTAGTTGATGCAAAAGACACCTCTCCCATATCGCGGAGAGGTGTCTTTTTTTTTTGAGTACAGGGTAGAAACGAAATCAAAAAAAACTGTTCGCAAAAAATAATTCTCTTAAACGACAAAACTTCCGTTTCCTCTACATAAGTAGTCAAAGGAAAGATCAACAATACGGAGAATTTAACATTATCACACATATATTAGGATCTCTTGAGTAGAAAGGAGAGGAAACAATGAATTTTGATCAACTAGTAGGTGAACAGTTAAAGACAATGGATAAGTTATTATATTTGCAGTCAGAGATTGAAAGGTGCCAAGATATAAAAAATCAGCTAATTGCTTTACAGGATGAAGCAAAGGTACATTCCGTACAGGTTGAGATTAAGCAAATGAAGGTAGAATTAAATAAAATTCAACAAGTGTTTGAACAACAAACAGCAGATGTTATTCGATCTTACGAAAATCAGCAATTCGAAACTGTTTCTTGAATGTAATGGGGGTCATTTCTTACGGAATGACCCTTTTATTTTCTTTTTTTATTCACAAACGTTATAATGAGTACAAATATATTACGAGACGACGTTTGTGAGATAGAGATTTCACGATGCGACCATTTGAAAGAAGGGGAGAAAAGTGGGCTTTCCCAGGGAAGGAGACAAAATCCAAATTCATAGTTATAAGCATAATGGCTACATCCACAGGGTTTGGGAGGAATCAACGGTTTTAAAGGGTTCACAGCATTGTATTATCGGTGGAAATGACCGGACAATTGTTACAGAATCTGACGGAAGAACGTGGGTAACTAGAGAGCCAGCAATCTGCTATTTTCATGCAAGACATTGGTTTAATATTATTGGCATGCTCAGGGAAGATGGTGTAACTTATTACTGTAATATAAGCTCACCATTTGTTTGGGATGATGAAGCGTTAAAATATATTGACTATGATCTCGATGTGAAGGTGTATCCAGATATGACTTATACGATATTGGATGAAGATGAGTACGAGCAACATAGTAAACTAATGAATTATCCAGAAGTGATCGATCTGATCTTAAAAAATAATCTAGAGACATTGCTACGATGGATTCGTCAAAAAAAGGGGCCTTTTGCACCTGAATTTATTGATGAATGGTATGAACGATACTTAACATATGTTAAATGATAGTGGTGGAAGTAAGGGTGGCTCAAGTGATACTTCAACTATTGTAATAGTTGAAGGCGAATGAAAAGAGTCAGCCTTTTTTATGTAAAAGGGCAGAAATTAATTTTGTGAGTTTTGGACTTAGTTTTGGTTCTAGCTAGCTCCAGCGCCTAGCCCCTCGGGGTCATAAGCCACTCATGAATAGAAGGTAAAGAACACCTTCTATTCATAAGCGTCTTATGCCTGTCGGGGCTGTTCAAGGCGCTTGCGCTTTTCTTACACGTTAAGTATAAATTGGCAGGGAAGAAGACGATTCGACGTAGTGGCCAATTTTAAGTATTAAGTATAAGGGCAGCTACGCCTCTGTCTTCGCCTTTACAGGCTCGCCAGTCGGCGAGTTTTCTTTAGAAACGGGGGATTTTCTTGGGGGTTGTAAAGCGGTATATGGCTTTTGTTAAGCCGTATAGGGTTCAGATAGTGGGGACTATTATCATTGGTGTAATTAAATTTTCAATCCCACTTCTTTTGCCTTTGCTTATTAGGCATGTAGTAGATAACATCATTGGTGGTACAGGGACACCTGATGAAAAAACAAAAAGCTTGCTGACCATTATGGCCGGTATGTTTATTTTGTTTGTTGTTGTTCGTCCGCCAATTGAATATTATCGCCAATATTTTGCACAATGGACAGCAAGTAAAATTCTATATGATATACGAGACCAATTGTTTACACACTTACAAAAATTAAGCCTGCGTTATTACGCAAATACACGGGGAGGAGAAATTATTTCTCGTGTGATAAATGATGTAGAGCAAACAAAGAATTTTGTTATTACAGGATTAATGAATGTATGGCTGGATGTAGTTACAATCATCATAGCAATCATTATTATGTTGACGATGAACGTAAAGCTAACTTTAGTGTCGATTGTCCTTTTTCCGTTTTATGGGATTTCGGTGAAGTATTTTTATGGAAAGCTTCGTCATTTAACAAGAGTTCGTTCACAGGCACTTGCTGAGGTTCAAGGACATTTACATGAGCGTGTGCAAGGAATGCCGGTTATTCGAAGTTTTGCAACAGAGGAATTTGAGCAAAAGCAGTTTGCCAAAGAAAATTCTAATTTTCTAGCAAAGGCACTAGATCATACCAGTTGGAATGCTCGAACTTTTGCAATTGTAAATACTTTAACAGATATTGCACCTCTTGTTGTGATCTCTTTTGCTGGTTATCAAGTGATTCATGGTCAGCTTTCAATCGGGACAATGGTTGCGTTTATTGCTTATATCGAACAGCTATATGGACCACTTAGGAGATTGATTAATTCGTCAACGACTTTGACACAAGCATTTGCTTCCATGGACAGAGTATTTGAGTTTATTGATGTTCCTTATGAAGTTGTTGATAAGCCAAATGCAAAGGTAGCAAGTGATGTAAGAGGAGAAGTAGTATTTCAAAACATTTCCTTTCGCTATCAAGAAAATGAAGCCCTTATTATAGAAGATCTTTCTCTCCAAGCAAAAAGAGGAGAAACAGTGGCGCTCGTTGGAATGAGTGGTGGGGGGAAATCAACGCTTGTGAGCTTGCTTCCTCGATTTTATGATGTGACAGATGGAAGGATCCTTCTAGATAATATTGATATTCGAGATTATCAAGCGCAAAGCTTACGTGAACAAATTGGTATGGTGCTTCAGGATACGTTTTTATTCAGTAATACAGTTAGAGAGAATATCCTAATTGGTAAACCTAATGCAACGGAAGAGGAAGTAATAAATGCTGCAAAAGCAGCAAATGCACATGACTTTATTTTAAAATTACCAAATGGGTATGATACAAAGGTTGGCGAGCGGGGGGTTAAACTTTCAGGAGGACAGAAGCAAAGGGTTTCAATTGCAAGAGTCTTCTTGAAAAATCCACCTATACTTATTTTAGATGAAGCAACCTCAGCTTTAGATTTGGAGAGTGAACAATTAATACAGGAAGCTCTCGAGAATCTGGCTAAAGATCGCACTACTTTTGTTGTTGCACATCGCCTATCAACAATCACTCATGCTACGAAAATCGTCTTGATTGAGGATGGTAAGGTTATTGAACAAGGAACCCATCAAGAGCTGATGGAGGGAAAAAATCATTATTACAGATTATTTCAAATCCAGCAATTAGACTAAAATCGAGAGCCACATTTACTGCTGTTTTAGCGTGAAAATGTGGCTTATTAATATTGTATCTACTTTTTTGCTTAGGCTCTTTTCTAAAAGTTTGTTGCTTTTAGACTTATAAAAATCGTCTTTTGGATTTTTATTGTAGAAAGTATAAGTAATTTCAAGAGAGTACCACTTAGTAAATAAGCGAAAAGAGCACGAAGATAGGCTATATCCGTAAAGTATAGTTATTTACGAAAAGCAACAATCTTTGCGAAAACAGCCTTTGCTTAAAACAATATTTTTTTTATTAATGTTAGTATTAAGATATATTTTTGATAAATAATGTTTGTGTTCTAGATTAGGAAATTGAACAAAAAAGCGAGGAAAGATATGGGGCAAGGTCTGTTTCATTCATTGAATGGAAGAGTTTATGGAATAATTCGGATCTACATTGTGGGGGGTATCTGGTACAGTTGCTCAATATTTGTTTCAGGAAAAAGGATTTCATGCTGATTGGCTGGTTGTTGTTCGGATGCTTATATCAGGTGCTTGTCTGCTATTATTTATAAGTATGAAAAAGAAACAGTCAATTTTCACGGTATGGAAAACGAAACGTAATAGAAACGGTATCCTTTTGTTTGGCTTGTTAGGAATGCTTGGGTTCAATATACGTATTTTGCAGCTATTGAGGCAGGTAATGCTGCGACAGCAACGCTACAGTATCTCGGGCCAGTATTTATTTCAGTTTATATAGCCATTAAGGCAAAAAAGGCTCCAACAGCTATTCAACTGGTGTCGGTATTATTCGCTTTGCTTGGAACCTTCTTCTTAGTAACTGCAGGCAATTTCGTGAGATATCTATTTCAGGTATGGAATCTGGGGAATTGCATCATTGGCTTTTTACACGATTCAACCTGTGCAATTATTAAAAGAATGGGGATCAGGAATAACAGTAGGCAGGGGTATCTTGATGGGGGAGTAGCAAGTATGCCGGAGAAATGACGTTTGTTTCGTTAGTAGCTATACTGTTTGTAATTTTTTTCGGAACATTGCTTGCCTTTTCGTGTTATCTAGAAAGCTTACAATATTTGAAAGCGGATGGAAACGAGTTTATTATCATGTGCAGAGCCATTCCCAGCTGCTTTTTAGCAAGGTTAAAGAAGAAGGATCTAAAACAAATCAATCGCAGCTTCATTCTGCTCGATAAAAAAAGGCTAGCAAATGCCAGCCTTATTCCTCTGTGATTTTTATTTCATTATCTTCTTTATGGAAGTTTTGGAAGCTATTGATTAACGTATCTAAGTGTTCAAGTTGCTCGCTATAATCTATGATCGTAGAAACGAGAGGTAAAAGGTGATAAAAACAAGAAAGGTCATTCTCTTTATGAAACTCCATAAACTCATCAGTAAGCTGTTGTTTGTTAAATTTACCTTCCTCTATAAGCTCTGTTGAAGACTGAATTTTAATTTTTCCTATAAATCTTAATAAAGATTCTTCATGAACATAGAGCAAGTAATCCAATTCACTAATTAACACCTTTTGAAAGTTTTCGGGCATTTGATGAAGTTCATTTTCTAAGCGATGGAGCTTCTTTAATGTGTCAAGTGCTCGATTTGTTGTAACAATCATTTGTCTAAAGAGAACAAGTTTCCTAGATTTAGCGTATGTTTCTCGTTTAAAATAATTGCGCTCTTCTTTATAATTTAAGTAGAGCTGGTCAAGCTTTATCATATGCTCTTTAAGCTTTTCGATATCATCTTTTAAAACTACATGTTCAGATGCCTGTCTAAGATTGATCCTAATCCACTTAATAATTTCCTCTGTATTGTTAGTAATTCGATTGTAAAGCTTTGTTTCATATTTGGGTGGTAGAAACACTAAATTTACGATAAAGGCAGCTAAAACCCCAAGTAAAATTGTAAAAAAGCGAATGATTGCAATTTCAACAAAGTCGTCACCAGGACTTTCTAATATCGCGATAACAGTGACAAGGGCTACGGGTATTGTGCTTTCAGCCTTAAGTTTTAGGTTAATCGCAATAACAATAATTGCAGTTAATCCGATAATAACTGGGTGTGAGCCGAAAATAAGTCCAAACCCAATAGCTAACGCTGCACCAATCACATTTGCTTGGATCTGTTCAATAATAGATAAATAAGAGCGGTAAATCGTCGGCTGTATCGCAAAAATCGCCGAAATGCCAGCAAAGGCGACAGATGGCAACTGAAAGAGATTTGCTAAAAATAATGCTAAAGTAATGGCAATCCCGGTTTTAAGGATGCGGGCACCTAGTTTCATGTATGTTTATTGACATTCCCTTCTAAAATCATAATATTTATCGTTTTCGTTTTATAAACAATATCGTACTATACATGCTTTAGCCATTTTATACAAGATACAATTACCCGTTTTAACAAAAAAGTAAAACGTAAATATATTCTGACAATATAGATTATAGATAAACTAAGACAAGGTAATATCTTTACACTTGTCTCTTTTTCAGTTGTTTTTTAATTTACTAAATGCATATTCAACAGCCTTTAGCGTTTTTGTTAGATCTTCTTTTGTATGAGCAATAGTTAAAAACCAAGCTTCATATTTAGAAGGTGCTAGGTTAATGCCTTGTTGAAGCATAAGCTTAAAGAACTTAGCGAACATCTCACCATCTGTATTTTCAGCCTGTTCATAATTAACGATCTTTTTATCTGTAAAGTAAACGGTAAGTGCGCCTTTTAGTCGATTAATTGTTATCTGAATATCATATGTATGAGCATGTTGTAATATACCTTCTTCAAGAATAGCGCCTAGTTCATCTAGGTTTTCGTATACATTTTCCTGCTTTAGTACTTCTAAGCAAGCAATACCTGATAAAATTGATGCTGGGTTTCCGGCCATCGTACCTGCTTGATAAGCTGGACCAAGTGGTGCAACTTGTTCCATAATTTCTTTTTTTCCACCGTAAGCCCCAATTGGAAGCCCACCGCCAATGATTTTACCAAGAGCAGTTAAATCTGGATACACACCCAAGAGATCTTGTGCACCACCGTACATGAAGCGGAAAGCAGTAATAACTTCATCATATATAACAAGGGCACCTGCGTCGTGGACCAATTCATTCACTTTTTCTAAAAAGCCCTGTTTTGGTTCAACAATTCCAAAGTTACCTACGATTGGTTCTACTAATATTGCAGCCACTTGATCTCCCCATTTATCTAATGCTTCCTTTAATGGTTCTATTTCATTAAAAGGAACAGTGATAACTTCTTTGGCAATGCTTTTAGGTACACCTGCAGAGTCTGGTGTGCCTAAAGTTGATGGACCAGAGCCAGCAGCAACAAGGACAAGATCTGAATGCCCGTGGTAGCAGCCAGCAAATTTAATGATTTTGTCACGGCCTGTGTAGGCCCTTGCCACACGGATCGTTGTCATAACAGCTTCTGTGCCTGAATTTACGAAACGAACCTTGTCTAGAGCTGGCATTGCATCCTTAAGCATTTTTGCAAAAGTTAATTCATGAGGAGTAGGTGTTCCGTATAGAACGCCATTTTCTGCTGCTCTTTGGATTGCTTTTGTTATGTGCGGGTGTGCATGTCCCGTAATGATCGGACCATAAGCTGCTAGATAATCAATATATTTGTTGCCATCAACGTCCCAAAAATACGCTCCATTTGCCCTTTCCATAACGACTGGTGAACCGCCCCCAACCGCTTTATAAGAACGTGAAGGGGAGTTTACTCCTCCAACGATATGCTGTAATGCTTCTTCGTGTAATTCATTTGATCTTGTAAATTCCATGATTGCCTCCTGCTATGTATGAAAGAAATGGGGACGAAACTAGTCTAATTTTTTCTCTAAGTTATCCTTTTTGAAAATTAGACTAGTTTAACCTTAATAAATTATTAAAAATCTTGCTCCGTTCGCGCCACCATATTGGAGTGGGGCTTGTAGTAATACTCCGTTTTTCCTTCATTTTTAATGGTGACGTGAATACGTCATATTCATTTTGTATCAAATCTTGTTCTATTTTATCATGAATGCTACATCATAAAAAATTTAAGGTAACATCCTAATTTAACATTTGTTGAAATGCTAAAGTTTAGTTAAACTAATCGTTGTGGTGAAATATGGAGGGACTAAAATGACAAATATTATTGAAGTGAAGAAATTACGAAAAGAATTTAAGTCGTACTCTAGTCGTCAAGGCTTAAAGGGTGCGTTTCGCGATCTATTAAATCGTCAATACAAAATAATTCCTGCTGTGAATGATGTTTCTTTTACAGTGAAGCAAGGAGAAATGGTCGGCTATATCGGGGAAAATGGTGCTGGCAAATCTACTTCTATAAAAATGCTAACAGGCATCTTAACACCAACATCTGGCCAGGTTCTTGTAAATGGAATGAATCCTCATAAGGAACGGGAGCGCTTTGTGCAATCAATTGGTGTTGTGTTCGGTCAACGCTCACAACTATGGTGGGATATTGCTGTACAAGAATCATTTCGTCTATTAAAAAAGGTGTATAAAGTATCTGATGCTGATTATAACGAGCATATGGAAGATGTAATAAAAACTCTAGATATTGGACCTTTACTAGATAAACCTGTTCGAAAGCTTTCTTTAGGGCAAAGAATGCGATGTGAGCTAGCGGCTGCCCTTATTCATAATCCGCCATTATTGTTCCTTGACGAGCCTACAATTGGGCTAGATGTTCTTGTGAAATTGAAGATTCGTCAGTTTTTGAAGGAAATGAATGAAAAATACAAAACGACAATTCTGTTAACAACTCACGACTTATCAGACATTGAGGCCCTTTGTGATCGCGTTGTTATGCTCGATGAGGGAAAGGTTATTTATGATGGTGCGTTAGAGGAATTAAGATCTCATTGGGGAGAAGGGAAACAGATTCAATTTCAATTCGCTAATGAAGTGGAGGAAAACCAACTAACTTTTCTAACGGATGATATAAATGTGTTATGGCAAAAGGGTGATAAGTTAAATGTGTGGGTAGCACTTGTTAGTGACAAAGAAGCGCAAATGTCTGAGCTTATTGGGCGAGTAGTAGGAACTCACCAAATAACGGATTTAAGTGTAACCGAAATCTCTACTGAAGAAGTGATTCGAAATATTTATGAAAAGGGAGAGGCATTAACAAGCTGAGGTGGAATAATGGATAAATATTTAGAAATGATCAGAATCCGCTTTTTAATGATGCTTGCGTATCGAACAAATTATTATAGTGGAATATTAATTTATAGTATAAATATTGGAGCTTACTATTTTTTATGGACAGCAATATATGGTGGGAAGGAATCAATTGAAGGCTTATCAGCCATTCAGATGACAACATATGTAGCTGTTTCGTGGATGGCTAGAGCATTCTATTTTAATAACATTGATCGTGAAATAGCTTTAGAAATTAAAGAAGGAAAAGTAGCAGTTGAACTTATTAGACCCTATAACTATTTAGGGATGAAGACGATGCAGGCGTTTGGAGAAGGTGTGTTTCGCTTAGTCTTTTTCTCAATGCCAGGAATGGTTATTGTGGGATTCGTGTTTCCGATGGAGTTTACATCAAATGGAGGTACATGGTTACTATTTGCTAGTTCACTATTATTCAGTTTTATTATTAATACACAAATTAACTTAGTCACTGGGTTATTGACATTTTTCTTATTTAATAATGATGGCTTAATGAGAGCTAAACGAGTTATTATTGATCTTTTCTCAGGTCTGCTTCTGCCAATAAGCTTTTACCCATTGTGGGCGCAAGAAGTGATGAAGTACTTTCCGTTTCAAGCGATTAGCTACATTCCAAGTATGATTTTCACCGAAGGTATTAAAGGAAATGAAGTGTTTCAAGCTATTCTGTTACAAGGTTTTTGGACAATTGTATTACTCATTCCAATCCAAGTGCTGTGGGTCTTAGCGAAAAAACGAATGATTATTCAGGGGGGATGAGGCCATGTTTTATTTTTCAATGTTTACACAATATATCGGACAGTATATGAAAACAAGACTACAATATAGAGCAGATATGATTGTAGAACTTTTATCAGATATGCTTTTTCAGGTAACAAATCTCGTGTTTATTCTCGTTGTATTCGGACATACTCAGTTTTTAAGTGGTTGGAATCGGGATGAAATCATTTTTATTTATGGCTTTTTCTTAGTTCCATATGCAGTGTTTGGGGCATTCTTTAACATTTGGGATTTTAATGAACGTTACATTGTAAAAGGGGAAATGGATCGGATTTTAACTAGGCCTATTCATAGCCTTTTTCAAGTTATTCTAGAACGAATGGAGTTAGAGTCCTTATTTGGAGCAATTACAGGTATCGTTATTATGGGGTATGCATCAATACAACTAGACTTAAGCTTTCAATGGTATGATTTTATTTTGTTTATTATGTTTGTTATTAGTGGGGCGCTAGTATATGCGGGTATTTTCGTTTCATTAGCAAGCATTGGATTTTGGTCAGATGCGCGTACATCCTTGATGCCAATGATGTATAACATCGGAAATTATGGTCGTTACCCTGTCGATATTTATAATGCAGCTATTCGCTTTGTTTTAACGTGGATCCTTCCATTTGCTTTTGTTGGGGTGTATCCTGCTGCTTTTTTCCTTGAAAAAGAAGAATGGTATTTTTACTCGTTCTTAACTCCTTTTATGGGTGTAGGTTTCTTTGTGCTATCTGTTTTCCTTTGGAATGCAGGTGTAAAGAGATATCGTGGAGCGGGGAATTAGTTCGGAAGAATAACGGCCCCCTTGCTTGTATATATTGTACAAAACCGAAGCTCAGTAGGGTGGGGTCTATTTGGAACTAATATTTGGTGTTTTTATTGTCGTTTGTATCTTTATGAGCTTTAAAAGTGTTGTGGTTGCTTGTTTCCAAAAAAATTTTCTTTCTTTTGAAACAGCTATTATGATTACATATCTTTATATATCACTGCTTGTAGGTTTTGGGATGATCTATTTAATCTGCATGCAAAGTAATATAAACGTTTTAATTGAATCAGGAACCTCTGTCTCTGGAAATTATTTTGACAAGCTTGTAACTTCACTTTATTTTAGCGCTGTTACTTTATTTTCTGTAGGCTACGGTGATATTGTACCGGTTGGTCTTGGTAGACTTCTTGCCGTCATTCAGGCATTAATAGGTTATATCCTTCCTGCTGTTTTCGTTGCTCGTACAGTTATAGGTATCGATAAACAGTAAAATAGTTGTACGAAAAGTAAAAGTTGGTTACGCTAAATTTAGTACGATTTTTTGGAGGGATTACAATGACAATTGAAATTGGCAGCGTTGCACCAGATTTAGAATTAGTAGCGGATAATGGAGAAAAAATAACACTTGCAGATTATAAAGGGAAATATATTGTTTTATATTTTTATCCAAAGGACATGACACCTGGCTGTACAACAGAAGCATGTGACTTTAGAGATCAACATCAAAGTTTTGCGGATGTAAATGCGATTATCTTGGGAGTGAGTCCTGATCCGCAGGATAAACATCAAAAATTTAAAGAAAAACACGATCTTCCTTTTCAGCTATTAGTAGATGATGAACATAAATTAGCTGAAGCTTATGGTGTATGGAAATTAAAGAAGAATTTTGGTAAAGAGTATATGGGGATTGAACGATCTACCTTTATTATTGATCCCAATGGGAAATTAATAAAAGAATGGAGAAAAGTAAAGGTAAAAGATCACGTTCAAGAAGCATTGCAGTACATAAAAGAAAAAAATCAGGCCTAATATGTGGGTGGATAGATGAGAGATGACAGAATTACAAAACTAGCATCGATTTTATTAACACACTCTGTAAAAGTTAAAAAAGCGGAAAGAGTATTAATTCGAGGTCATTTACATACAAAACCACTGATTACAGAGCTTGTTGACCAAGTATATTCCCTAGGAGCCTATCCATATGTAGATCTTTTTGATGATGAAATAAATCTTCACTTAGCGAAAAATCACAAAAGAGATCAGCTTGAAACACAAGCAAAATGGCAGATGCAGGTGTATAAAGATGTGGATGCAGTCATTATCATCATCGGTGAAGAGAATGATGCAGAAATGGCAGAAATCCCTAAAAAGATGCATCAATTACGTGGTGAGATCATGAAGCCAGTTTCGCAATTTTATGTAAATAATCGTAAATGGGTACTCCTTAATTATCCAACAAAGGGTCTAGCTCAAAAGGCAGGTATGAGCACTAAAGCATTCGAGGATTACTTATTTAACGTGTGTACTGTCGACTATGACAAAATGGCAAATGCAGTTCAACCTCTGAAAAAGCTAATGGAAAAAACGGATCAAGTAAGATTAACAAGCACTGGAACTGATTTACGTTTTTCCATTAAGGATATACCTGTCATCCCTTGTACAGGGGAAGCTAATGTTCCAGACGGAGAAATTTTTACAGCGCCGATAAAAGATTCAGTCAATGGGACAATCCTTTTTAATACACCTTGTCCTTACTATGGGACCACCTTTCGTAATGTCAAGCTGACATTTGAAAACGGCAAAATTGTTGAAGCAACATCTGATCATACAAAGAAGCTTAATGAGATCCTAGATACGGATGAAGGAGCTAGGTATATAGGTGAATTTGCCATTGGATTCCATCCCTTTATTAAAGAGCCTATCGGTGATATATTATTTGATGAAAAAATCTGTGGTAGCCTACACTTTACTCCAGGTGAAGCTTATGAGGAAGCAGATAATGGTAATAAATCTGCTGTACATTGGGATATGGTTTTAATTCAAAGACATGAATATGGCGGTGGAGAAATTTATTTTGACGATGTCTTGATTCGAAAAGATGGAAGGTTTGTCTTACCAGAGCTTGAAGGATTAAATCAAGAGAATCTAAAATAATCCCGCCTATTTTTTTAAAAGCAAGGCAAAAGTCCAGCCAAAATGAAGAAAAATGCGTAATGTAAAGGGAAGGCATTACCTCCTCAAATGTTAGCGCCGGATTTGAAGTGCGGACCCGAGTTCCGCACTCTTTTTTTTGCAAAGGATAGATTCCAATAAAAACATTTAAAGCGGGGGAGATTTGGTGATCCTTTTATCAACAGTAAAACTACCGAGTAATCTAAAAGATCAATTAGAAAAGAACTTTACTACTATAACGTACTATCATGATAAAAAAATAAATGAAGCGAAAGAGTTGTTATCGCAAGCTGATATTCTCTTAACTTATGGTGAAGATTTAACGGACGAGCATATAAAAGTTGCAACGAATTTAAAATGGCTCATGGTTGCATCAGCAGGTATTGAAAAGCTACCATTCACGGAGCTGGAAAAACGTAAAATTCACGTCACAAATTCAAAAGGTGTACACGCGATTCCGATGGCAGAGTATTGTATTTCTATGATGCTACAAGTCTCCCGCCAGGCAAAAACACTAATTGAAAATGAGCAACAGCATAACTGGAACCGCCGTGTGAAAATGGAAGAATTAGCTGGAAAAACAGTCTTTGTTTTAGGCGCAGGGGCAATTGGTACAGCGATAGCGAGGTTGTCTCAAGCATTTAGTATGAAGGTTATTGGCATGAATCAAGATGGGAGAGAGGTTGAACATTTTCATAAAACCTATTCAATAAAGGATATGTCACTTCCACTCCAAAAGGCTGACTTTATCATTTCGGTACTTCCGAGTACAGAGCAGACAAAGGGTCTTTTTAATTACGAGACATTTAAAATGATGAAAAAAGAATCTGTTTTTATTAATATAGGCAGAGGAGATGCTGTCATTGAAAAAGACCTCATAACTGCATTAAATGAGAAGCTAATCAACCATGCTGTTTTAGATGTTTTCGAAAAAGAACCATTGGATGAACACCATCCTTTTTGGGATATGGAAAATGTTACTGTTACTCCACATCTTTCTGGAATTACGCGGAATTACTTACCAAGAGCCATGCAAATATTCGAGAAAAACCTTGAATGTTATCTGAAGGGTGAATTGATAAGCATGGAAAATATCATATCTTTAGATAAAAGATATTAATGGCATTAATCTTAGCGAAAAGTAAACAATATCAATATATAAGAACGTTTGACAAAAGTCCTAGTCACAATGTACACTATTTATAAACATTATAAAGTAAGAATATTTATTAAAGTGAGGTGCATGGCGGATGTCTGAACATCATTTAAAAGATGCGTTAGATACACTGAAGCAAACTGGAGTTCGAATAACACCTCAACGTCATGCTATACTTGAATTCTTGGTCGATTCCATGACACACCCTACAGCCGATGATATATATAAAGCGTTAGAAGGAAAATTCCCGAATATGAGTGTTGCTACTGTTTACAATAACTTAAGGGTTTTTCGTGAAGTTGGACTTGTTAAGGAATTAACGTATGGCGATGCATCAAGTCGGTTTGATTTTGTAACGTCTGATCACTATCACTGTATTTGTGAAAATTGTGGTAAGATTGTTGATTTCCATTACCCAGGACTTGATGAAGTTGAGGCGTTAGCTGCACATGTAACAGGATTTAATGTTAGTCACCATCGCATGGAAATATATGGATTGTGCAATAGCTGTGAAAAGAAAGAAACTCATTAAAACAAGCTTGGTTTTTAAACAAAGCTTGTTTTTTTGTCTAGATTTAGTACTCCGCCCCTAAATGTTGAATGTTGAAAGTATGTCGTTATTTGTTTAATGGTCGATATCTTTGTGTTTTGGGATGATCTAATACTGTTTTCGGACAATAAAGTAAGAAAAGAAGACAGTAAAATGAGCTATCCCGAAAATAAAACGTGATTTGCGGACAATAAGTCATTTTTCCGTTAGTAGGATGCATGAATCTCGACACCGGATGTGCTCTGCAATTTAAAAGTCGTTAAAAGGCTCTTTTCTAATTTGTTGCTTTAGACTTATAAAAATCGGCTTTTGGATTTTTATTGTAGAAACTATAAGCAATTTCAAGAGAGTACCACTTAGTAATAAGCGAAAAGAGCACGAAGATAGGCAATATCCGTAAAAAATAGTTATTTACGAAAAGCAACAATCTTTGCGAAAACAGCCTTTAAAAATAGGCTCTGTTAAACTTGGTTGTTGATTTCTGCTGCAGGCGTTCGCTTTCCGCGGGCGGTCCGGGAGCCTCCTCGGTGCTTTGCACCTGTGGGGTCTCCCTTGGACTCGCACTCCCGCAGGAGTCTCACGCCTTCCGCTCCAATCAACAAAGTGCCAAAATCAACAGTGAGCTTTAACAGAGCCTAAAAATAAAAAGAACGGCTTCAACATACAGCCGTTCTTTACTATTTAGTCTTCATTTTTTTACGATTATAATCCTCGTCAAACTCTTTGCCTTCTAAATCCTTGTCCAATGTTAAAGGTTCCTTACAATACATACACATATCAACACGACCAAGTATTTTTGTTGGCTTCCCACAAGATGGACAAACAACTTGGACTGCTTTGGTTGAAAGCATACCAATCCAAAAGTAAACAACTGTGCTTGCAATGATCGAAAGCATTCCTAACATCATAAAAATAGTCATTACCCACATGTTGGTACGGAAGAAAACACCTAAATACATAATAATGAAACCTACAAAGACTAAGCTTAGAGCAAAAGTTCTTATTTTATTTATTTTACTAGTATATTTGCGAGCCATAGCATAAACCTCCTTTTTTAGAAAGATAAGTAAGTATAAGTTTTTTATACTTAGAGTTAGTGTCTAGCTCCAGCAGTCCGACTTTGGAAAAGTCGGATGCCTAGCCCTTCGAGGTCATAAGCCACTCATGAATTGAAGGTGAAAAACACCTTCAATTCATGAGTGGCTTATTTGCCCGAGGCTGATCAAGGCGCTTGGCTTTTCTTAAATATAGCACAGGTTGTATTGTAGATAAATTGTTAACTAATTTTACTATTAAAAGTTTAGCGGTAATTAGTGGTTGTTTTCTATGTTGAAGTTGCCTTATAATTTTCATCGTGCGATTTTGATAAAGGTTTTTGCTTTTATATGGAGAAACAATAATAAAGCACATATATTGGAGGAATAATGATGGAAAATATTCTCCGTCCTATATACCAAGAAAGAGCAAGTCACGCAAACACATTAGCAATAATAATGATTGAAAAACGAAATCAGGCTTCTCCTTTAACAGATAATTTAGATGTTGCATTACTAGTAATAGTTAAAGCCTCAGAACAGTCTCTTTTTGTAAAACATTATGAATACGAAAATAAAAAAGCCTCATTAACAGTTATGACAAGTGACGAACTTAATGAATCAATCCTTTTAGGAACAAATAGAAGAATGGTGGATTGGGTTTTAAATGGGAAAGTTCTTTTTGACCGAAATGAATACATAGTAGAACTTATCGATCGTTTAAGAACATTTCCATTTTCTGAACGCAAACTAAAAATTGGAATTGAATATGGAAAGTTAATTCGAAGATATTTAGAAGGTAAAGTTTTCTTTGAATCTAAACAGCTATTAGATGCTTATAATCACATTGTTCACGCCTTACATCATTTAGCCAGACTAGAGGTTATTGATCGTGGTTATTATCCAGAAGTGACAGTTTGGAACCAAGTAAAACATATTGAACCGCAAATTTATAAGTTATATAAAGAGTTAGTTGAAAGTGATGAATCGTTAGAGAAGAGATTAGAACTATTATTTTTAGCAAGTGACTTTCTTATTCATTCTAAAGTAGAGGTGGGGGCTTCTCATATCTTGACGGTTATGTCTGAAAAGGAATCATGGTTTTATAATGAATTACACCATCACCCTGAACTAAAGTATTATTCTGTAGATCTTAGTGTAATAATAGAATTCTTAGTGGAGAAAAAGTTAATATCTATTGAACGTATCGAAACAAAAGGTAAAGCAATTTTTCATCGTGCATATTTTGTTGGGAAAAAGTATTGACTTATTTTTTTTGAGATGATATATTATTAAACGTCGCTGTTACAGATTAAGCAAACAGCGGCTTTCATCTCAATAACGATTTAAAAAAGTTTTTGAAAAGTTGTTGACAGTGAAGTGCGAAAATGTTATATTAATAAAGTCGCTTCTAGACGAAACGACAACAAATGATCTTTGAAAACTAAACAAAACCAAGCGTGCCAACGTTAATTTTAATTAACAAAACAACGTACTATATAGTACGAAT
>JBNJJO010000021.1:0-81709 GCA_051750265.1 Bacillota bacterium
GGCGTGACAAAAGTCACGTCTTTTTTTCTGGAAAAATACTAATGTAGAATGTACTAAATTTTGTATGAGGGGTTTGCTTTCTATGAATAGGACATTAACGTGGAGATTGGGAATTATTATTATTGGCGTTATTTTTTCTTCATTAATAATTACTTCTATTACTACTTATAATACAGCTTATAATAGCCTTTATGAAGCAGCCGGAATTGAAGCATATGGGTGTGCGAATATCACAACAGGTTTATTAGAACCACAAGATGTAGATGGTTTGGTAAATGGTGATAGAACTATAGAAATAAGCAAAAAGTTGAATTGGACAGTTAACCACAAAGAAATCTTCGAGAACCAATATATCCTTAGTTTAAATGGGGAAATTCTTGCTATGGACGATCATTTAAAAGAACAGGGATTTTCCATTGGTGACCGTTTTTACACGGACAAGAAAGCAATTCAAATGTTAATGAAAATGAAGCATTCTACTTATTCCGAAATCTATGAGTACGGTGGAATGAAACGAATTTCTGGGTATGCACCTATTTTTAAAAATCATGATCCTGCTAATGAAATCGTTGCGATTAGTGTCATTGACTTTAATGCTAATATTGTAACAGATCGCACTTGGACTGTCGTAAAAGATGGTCTAATGTTAGGATCTATCCCGTTAATTTTTGCTACTATTTTTACGTTATATCTTATTAGAAAGAAAACGAAACCAATTTCAGAACTTATAGAACGGACAAGAATGATTGCAGATGGAGATATTACTGCACGTGAAATTAATATTACCAGTAAAGATGAAGTGGGAGATTTAGCTCGGAACCTCGATGAAATGTCTACCAATTTAAGAGAGGTTATTTCAACAATAAAAAAAGCTTCTGAAGATTTAGTTATAAATGTGAAAGATACATCCCTTTCAATGAACGAAATGAGTTTAGCTCTTGGTCATGTTTCTACTAATATGGAAGATGTAGCATCTGGAACTTCAAAGGGAGCTGAAATGACTGCAGAAGCTTCAAACTCTTTAATAAATTTAGCAGAGCTAATCAGTTCATCTAAAGATAAGGCAGACTCAAGTGTTGAAAGTGCTGAACATACAATGGCAACTGCCCAGCAAGGTATACTAAAAGTACATGAAATTGCAGAGCGAATGAATGTAATTAAAACATCAACTCTAGACACACAAAAAATCATTGGAACTCTAAGTACCTATACGTACGAAATTCAAAACATCACAGAAGCAATCACAAAAATAGCAGAGCAAACAAACCTATTAGCACTTAATGCGACCATTGAGGCAGCTCGTGCAGGCGAACAAGGAAAGGGATTTGCTGTTGTTGCTGCAGAAGTTCGAAAACTAGCCGAACAATCGAATAAAGAAGCTTCAGAAGTTGATAAGCTTGTTTCAAAAATAACAACGAGTATAACAGAGACTGTAGGACGCATTGAAGAAAGTCGTAAAAATGTCGAAGAGGGAGAACAAACGGTTAATGAAACGGGGGACGCACTCGAAAACATAAGGTTTGCTGTAAATAAGATCGTCGAAGAAATTAAAGGACTCTCCTTACTAACTCATGACGAAGCCAATACATCTGAACAAATCGTCCAACTTGTAAATCGTTTAGAAGTAGCCAATGAACATATGTCTAATAGTGCACAAGAAGTATCAGCTGCAACGGAAGAAACTACTGCTTCTGTAGAAGAAGTGGCATCACGTTCAACAATTGTAACTGAAATGGCTAACGAACTAAATTCCATTGTTAATAAATTTAAACTATAAATTAAGTTTTTATACTCTCATTCATCGATACACTTTATAAGTAAAAAGACAGAGATATCCTTCGAAATATGTATGATTTCAGTCCATATGGTTAAAGTAACAACAAGGTTCAATCAATAAGGAGGATATATCGATGGACAACACAAATGAATTTGTAGAGAAATTGCATGCTAATCAGGAGAAAGCAGAAGAAAATAAAAAGCATCAAGGTAAAGGAAATCCAAGCAAAAAGTTACCAAGTAAAAATAAAGCATAATCCTTGACGAGGAGGCTGACTTATAAGTATCTGACCTCTCCAACTATACCTATATAGCTCTTTATTTAAGCGATAGATTCGGTTTGAGGGGTCTGACACTTTGCTTGTGTCAGCCTCTTTTTTAAATTTAATAAAAGTATTTACACTCAAAAAATGAAAAACTTGTTAACCGTGTAAAGAGAAAGACTTTTGAAACATACTTGGCTTTCTCTATTACCTTTTTCTTATTGAAATTATTATATCCTTCAGGTTAAAAAGAATCTTAGCAATTTTGATTGGTGGATGGCTATTATTACTAGCAGACACCATCGGACGTAATTTAGTTGACCCCGATGGTATTCCAGCAGGTATTATGGTCGCATTAATCGGTGCACCATATTTTATGTATTTATTATTGAAAAAATAAGAAAAAAAGATGGGCCACTATGAGATGAGACTGCTGAAAAAGTGGTCTTCCGCAAAAAACTAAAGTTTTTTGGGGTACTTAAAGGTATCCTTAAGCAAGAAACGGGCCTTAGAAGCGATTCTAGAGGTCCGTTTTTTTATGACTTATATTGTTGTTCTGAAAAAAATAGACTTTTTCAGTGCCCTCCTATGAGATCATCTTAGACTGTAGATAAAACCCTTGAGAATATTACCGTAAGGTCTGACCCAGTCGAGTCCCTCGCTACTTTAATTGAGTGAGGGAACTATCACTAGAGATGCTAGTTTAAAAACCTCACCAAACGGTATTATATGCAATATTTTCAAGAATGAACCTGCATTTCTAGTTTTATGTAAAATATAGACTCTATAATAATATTAAATATATGATTATATTAATGAATAACATCCATTAAAGGCACCTTACACCTTATTTACTTAATCACTTACCAATACATTAATATTTGTATGGAGGAATGATTAATGAATTGGGATCAAGTAATGCGTTCGTTTGGTTTACTTGGATTGATTAGTGGAGTACCATTATTCTTTCTATTGTAATGAGTTTTTTGAAACGTCGAATTGAAGTGTATTCGCTCTTATAGTCATGATTCTTACATTATTTGCATTGACTAGTTTTTATTTTGTACAGGTAAGCCTCAATTCTAAATATATAGAAGTTTAATTCAACGTTTATTTTTTAAAGAACAATTTACTATCGGGTCTTTCGCGTGGAGTTAAATTCATAATGAAATACCCAATTATTAGGATTAAGATCACAAGCGAATAAAGTAATGTATTTACAGGGTTTTGGTGTTCAACAATAATCAGTCTTATCATGGCCGTAATGCCAATATAAATAAAATATCTAAGAGGGAAATGATAATTCTCTTTGAAATATTTAACAATCATAGTAATAAACTCGAAATATAAAAAGTAGATAAGTATACTCGCAAGGAACAGTTTGTAGTCATTAGTATCTCTTTCTATCATAATTTGACTGAAAATGACTAATTCCTTAACTAGTAAAAAAGAAAGAATAACCGCTAGAAAAACGAGAGAAACATTCAAAACTAATTGGAGAATCTTAGGGATAACTAGTACTATAAAATCCTTTTTTATCTTAAACATACCAACCTTCTCCTCACCATTTTAAATTATTACTTATAATACGGCTCATCGAATCTCATCTAAACACAAAGTTCATCTTGAGCATGGCTTCAATATATGTCGTTTGTGATGGATATCACATTTATTATAGCATTCTTTTGATACACTTGATTTATAAAAACAAATAACAATTGATAGAAAGCTAGGGGTGCCCTTTTGGGGCTGAGAGGAGCAAACCAACCCTTTGAACCTGATTTGATTAGTACCAACGTAGGGAAGCTAAACACCCTTGTGCAGCTTCCCCATTTTTTTTTGGGTAAGCTTTTTTATATTTCAAGGAGGATAGAAAAATGAGCTATTATAAAAAATATTATGAGAAAAAGAACTTACCTTTTGATGACTATTTTTCATCACTAACTCATGAAGATGTAAAGCACGTATTAAATAAAACAGCGTTAAACGAGTTGGATTTTTTAACGTTATTGTCGCCTGCAGCAGAGCCTTTTTTAGAAGATATAGGGCAAAAGGCTCAAAAAGTAACTGTTCAACATTTTGGGAAAGTAATGCAGTTGTTTGCCCCTCTCTACATCTCCGATTACTGCGTCAATCAGTGCGTGTATTGCAGTTACAGCATAAACAATGATTTTCCTCGAAAAAAACTTACCTTGTCAGAAATTGAAGAAGAGGCAAAGGCAATAGCTGAAACAGGAATAGAACACTTGCTTATTTTAACTGGGGAATCACGGTTACATGCCTCTATTGATTATCTTAAAAAAAGTATCACGATTTTAAAGAAATATTTTTCCTCCCTTTCAATTGAGATTCACCCTCTGGAAACAGAAGAATATCAGGAATTGATTCAATGTGGAATAACCGGACTCACTGTTTATCAGGAGGTATACAACGAAGACATATATAAGCAAATTCATGTGAAAGGTCCCAAACGAAACTACTTATATCGATTGGATACGCCGGAACGGGGTTGCAAAGCAGGAATGAGCAAGGTTAATATCGGGGCGCTCTTAGGAATGGATGACTGGAGGAAAGAAGTGTTCTTTACCGGTATTCATGCTGCTTACTTGAAACATAACTATTTAGAAACGGAAATCGGAATTGGATTTCCAAGAATGCGCCCTCATTTGGGGGATTTTCAGCCAAAAACAAATGTTACAGATAAAAATTTACTTCAAGCCATGCTGGCAATGCGTTTGTTTTTGCCAGAAGCAGATATTATCCTTTCTACAAGAGAACAACCGGAACTTCGTGATCATCTTATTAGTATGGGCGTTACTAAAATGTCTGCGGCTTCCTCAACTGCTGTCGGTGGTTATGTAAACAAAGAGACCAGCCACAGTCAGTTTGAAATTTCCGATGAACGAAGTGTTGACGAAATAAAAGATATGTTGCACAGTAACGACTATCAAACCCGATGAAGGTATTTAAGACTTTTTTATCTTACTAGCCAATGTAACTCATGCTTTTAAAAGGCCGTCAGCTTTTAATCTGGCAGCCTTTTTATCATTAATTTTTTGGTAAAATTCGAGTTACTTCCATCATAAACCTGCTTGAGCTTAATAGTATTTAGATTTACCACTCACTATCAGACATAACTTTAAAATTTCAACAAAATTTCCAAAATCCTTTTTTTGAATTTCATTGTCTAAAAGTAATCGCTAAAATGTTACCGATCCATTTAGCAATAAAAGACAACTAATAATCATGTGAATTGGTGGTCTAAATACAATGCTTTTTTTATTTTTCCACACCAAAACCCCTTAGATATCTCTCCACCTCTAATAAAGAATAATTAAGGGTACCCTCGTTCAATAACAAGAGATATGACCACTTCATTAACTACAAAACGAGGGTCATGTGTAACCATATGCAGAAGAAATCTTCCGCAATCTTCTGGATCTAAAAATTCCAAGTTTCTTTCTTCATCCAGTTTATATCCATTACCAAAATCGGAAATACTCCAAGTTTAGTGTTGCTTAAACAATTTCGCCGTTACTTATGATACGGTTCACCTGAATAGATCAAAATGAGGTTTTTTGTAAATCATTTTGAATTACCCAATGAACAAATCATAATATTTATTCATTGTTTAGTGTACTTAAATAGCTGCTTCAAAAAATTTTTCTATTATCTCTTCAATATCTGAATTTCATTTTTAGATTAGAGTTCTTTGTATTCCCTATCATTCTATATATCTATTAAATTTCGGCAAAAGTCATCGTGACTCGACACGAATTTAGTAAAAGCGGTTGCATTATTCAATATTTTTATTATAATACTTGTATACAAGTATACTTGAATAATATAAGAAGGTGAATTTATGTCCGGATTAAAAGAATTTTTATATCCCGTAAAATGGCTTTCAAAAGCTTCAGCAGGTGATCGTGTAACCTGCGAGCTTAGAATGCGGATTATTAGTGGTATGTTTGAAAGCGGTTCCGTTTTATCAGAAAACAAGTTAGCTGCTGATTTTGCTGTTAGTCGTTCACCCGTTCGTGAAGCGTTAAAAATACTTGCATCTGAAAATATCATCCGCTTAGAAAGAATGGGTGCAGTTGTAGTCGGTTTAAAAGAAAAAGAAATCCAAGAAATTTATGATGTACGCTTACTAATTGAAACGTTTGTATTTGAACGGCTTGTAAAGATGGACAATACTGATTTAGTAAGAGAACTTAGCAAAATACTTGAAATGATGAAAATCGCCACAAAATATCGAGATGCTGATGAATTTTCCTATCAGGATATTTTATTCCATGAAACAATTATTCGAGCCATTAATCATTCATACATTCAGATAATCTGGGATAATATCAAACCTGTTATGGAAAGCTTCATCCTTTTATCTATGCGCGTACGATTTGAAGAAAAGGTTGAAGACTTTTCAAGAATTTTGAATAATCATGAACTTTATATTGATGCAATAAAATCAAAAGATCGATCGCTTATGATTGAGTCTTTACACCAAAACTTTGATGATGTTCAATGTAAAGTCGAAGACCTATGGATGTCACAGCAAATGCTAACTAAAGGAGTAGAACAAGAAAATGACTAGCTATATGTTAGGGATAGATATTGGTACGACAAGTACGAAAGCGGTTTTATTTACTGAAAAGGGTGAAGTCTTCCAACAAGAGAATATTGGATATCCTCTTTACACACCCGATATATCGACAGCTGAACAAAACCCAGAAGATATTTTTCAGGCAGTATTAAAAGCCATTACGAATATAACAAAACATCATTCGCAAAAACATTTATCTTTTATTTCATTTAGTAGTGCTATGCATAGTGTCATTGCAATGGATGAAAATGACCAACCGCTGACATCTTGTATCACATGGGCGGATAATCGAAGTGAAGCATGGGCACATAAAATAAAAGATGAGTTGAATGGACATGAGATCTACAGACGAACCGGGACACCAATCCATCCTATGTCACCTTTAACCAAAATTGCTTGGATTGTGAATGAGCGACCTGAAATCGCTACCAAAGCTAAGAAATATATTGGAATCAAGGAATATATCTTTAAAAGGTTCTTCGGTTATTATGTTGTTGATTATTCCCTTGCTTCATCAATGGGCATGATGAATCTCAAAACACTGGATTGGGATGAAGAAGCATTAAAAATTGCTGGTATAACACGTGCACAATTATCTGAGCTCGTACCAACTACCAAGTTATTTAGAAACTGTCATCCAGATTTAGCAAATCAGATTGGGATTGATCCACAAACCACCTTTGTCATTGGTGCAAGTGATGGAGTCCTTTCTAACCTAGGTGTAAATGCGATAAAAAAAGGCGAAATTGCTGTCACTATTGGGACAAGCGGTGCCATTCGAACCATTATTGACAAGCCGCAAACAGACGAAAAGGAAAGAATATTTTGCTATGCCTTAACGGAAAAGCATTGGGTAATTGGTGGACCGGTAAACAATGGCGGAATGGTCCTTCGCTGGATTAGAGATGAATTTGCTTCATCAGAAATAGAAACCGCGAAAAGACTAGGAATTGACCCATACGAAGTATTAACAAAGATTGCTGAAAGAGTTAGACCAGGAGCTGATGGATTGTTATTTCATCCATACCTCGCAGGTGAACGTGCACCATTATGGAATCCAGATGTACGTGGCTCTTTCTTCGGTTTAACGTTGTCACATAAGAAGGAACATATGATTCGGGCCGCTCTAGAAGGAGTCATTTACAATTTATACACAGTATATTTAGCATTAATTGAATGCATGGATAGTCCTGTGACCCGAATTCAAGCAACTGGAGGCTTTGCAAGGTCTGAAGTTTGGAGACAAATGATGTCCGATATTTTTGAATCAGAAGTAGTCGTTCCAGAAAGCTATGAAAGTTCTTGTCTAGGTGCTTGTATTTTAGGTCTATATGCCCTCGGGAAAATCGAATCCTTTGAGGTAGTATCTGAAATGATTGGTAGTACCTACACACACACACCTAAAGAGGATGCCGCAAGAGAATATAGGGAATTAATGCCGATTTTTATTAACTTATCCAGAGTATTAAAAGAAGATTATTCAAGGATTGCAAACTATCAAAGAAACTTAATTAACCCAATTAGAAAGGAGGAATTACAATGCCATTAATTATAGTAGCAGTTGGGATTTTAGCACTACTAGTATTAATAATGGGACTCAAAATAAACACCTTTATTTCACTAATCATTGTATCGTTTGGCGTTGCTTTATTACTCGGAATGCCAATGGAAGAAATTATTAAAACAATTGAAGCAGGATTAGGGGGAACACTTGGTCATTTAGCTTTAATCTTTGGACTTGGAGCGATGTTGGGAAGATTAATAGCAGATTCTGGCGGTGCTCAACGTATTGCAATGACCCTTGTTAACAAATTTGGAGAAAAAAATATACAATGGGCTGTCGTTGTTGCTTCATTCATTATCGGTATCGCCCTATTTTTTGAAGTTGGGTTAGTATTATTAATCCCAATCGTGTTTGCCATTTCTAAAGAATTAAAAGTTTCTATTTTATTTCTCGGTATTCCGATGGCAGCAGCTTTATCTGTAACACACGGTTTCTTACCACCACATCCAGGACCTACCGTTATTGCTGGAGAATATGGAGCGAACCTTGGTGAAGTTTTACTTTACGGCTTTATTATTTCTATTCCTACGGTCATTATTGCTGGTCCTTTATTTACTAAGTTAGCTAAAAAACTCGTACCAGAGTCATTTACGAAAACTGGTAGCATTGCCTCTTTAGGTGAACAAAAAGTATTTAAACTTGAAGACACACCAAGTTTTGGAATCAGTGTATTTACTGCAATGCTTCCGGTTATTTTAATGTCAATCGCTACGATCATTACTTTGCTTCAAAAAACACTTGGATTTGAAGATAATAGTTTACTAGCAACTATCCGTTTTATTGGTGATGCATCTACATCCATGTTGATCTCTTTATTAGTTGCTGTCTATACAATGGGATTGGCAAGAAAAATCCCAATAAATACTGTGATGGAATCTTGTGTAACAGCGATTACACATATTGGGATGATGCTCTTAATTATTGGGGGCGGCGGAGCTTTCAAACAAGTATTAATTGATGGCGGTGTAGGCGACTATGTGGCCGAATTATTTAAAGACTCTTCATTATCTCCGATCTTGCTTGCTTGGATCATCGCTGCAATCTTACGGATTGCTTTAGGTTCCGCTACCGTTGCCGCTTTAACAACTGCTGGTTTAGTTATACCTATGCTAGGACAATCAGACACTAACCTTGCTCTAGTTGTACTTGCAACAGGAGCTGGTAGTTTAATCGCTTCACACGTTAATGATGCCGGTTTCTGGATGTTTAAAGAGTATTTTGGTTTAAGCATGAAAGAAACATTTGCAACATGGACATTGCTTGAGTCAATTATTTCAGTAGCTGGATTAGGGTTTATCCTATTACTAAGCCTATTCGTATAGTCTAAACCCTTATAATAGTTAATTATTTGTTTATCAACTTTTGGTTACTCTTGTAAATCTGATTCACTTTTCTAAGTGCTAATGGCAAAAATATCTTATTACACAAGATTGACCTTTCATAGCAGTAAATTCCCGCCTATGCTCTTAATCTAAAAGACTTTAAGTGAGGATTTTATTGCTTCTTAATCTTAAATAAAAGGAGCAGGAATAAATGTTCAATACAATTGGTGTCATTGGTTTAGGAGTAATGGGTAGTAATATAGCTTTAAACATGGCTAGTAAAGGTGAAGAAGTTGCTGTCTATAATTACACGAGAGATTTAACAGATAGACTTGTACAAAAAAGTGAAGGACAATCTATTAATCCCTATTATGAAATTCAAGATTTTGTTCAGTCCTTAGAAACTCCAAGAAAAATCTTTCTTATGGTCACAGCGGGCAAACCGATCGATTCGGTGATTGGTTCATTAGTACCTTTTCTTGAGGCAGGCGATATTATCATGGACGGTGGTAACTCCCATTACGAAGATACTGCACGTAGATATGATGAATTGAAGTTTAAAGGCATCGATTATTTAGGGATTGGTATTTCTGGTGGTGAAGTCGGAGCTTTAAAAGGTCCTTCTATCATGCCAGGTGGAGACAAAGACGTATATGAAAAAGTAGCCCCTATTCTTACAAAAATAGCAG
The DNA here is from genome assembly GCA_051750265.1 of Bacillota bacterium. Classification (GTDB taxonomy): domain Bacteria; phylum Bacillota; class Bacilli; order Bacillales; family Bacillaceae; genus Metabacillus. The sequence continues at coordinate 10,218 of JBNJJO010000021.1, forward strand.
CCCAAGTGGATAATGCCCCTTGCTGTGTTTATATTGGTCCAAAAGGCGCAGGCCATTTTGTAAAAATGGTACATAACGGGATTGAATATGCTGATATGCAATTAATTGCAGAAGCTTATACTTTTCTAAGAGAAAGGTTAATGTTATCCGTTGACGACATCGCTGATATCTTTGAAACATGGAATCAAGGTGAGTTAAAAAGTTATTTAATACAAATTACTGCAGAGATTTTAAGGAAGAAAGATGAAATAACCGGCTTACCGCTGATCGATGTTATTCTTGATAAAGTGGGACAAAAAGGCACTGGTAAATGGACGAGTATTCAAGCAACTGATAACGGTATACCAGCTTCCATTATTACAGAATCATTGTTTGCTCGTTACATTTCTTCTTTAAAAGAGGAAAGAGTCTATGCAGAAATAATCTTAGCTGGTCCAGAGATTGATCAGAAGAGTATAGATAAAGAATTGTGGATTGAATACGTTAGACAAGCATTATATATGGGTAAAGTTTGTGCCTACACACAAGGATTTACACAATATAAAATGTCTTCTGATCATTATGGCTGGGATTTACCATTAAAGGATATTGCCCTTATTTTCCGCGGTGGTTGTATCATTCGTGCAGAATTTTTAAACGTAATAAGCGAAGCTTTTCAAGCAAAAACGGATTTAGCTAATTTGCTTATCGCTCCCTATTTTTCAGAAAAAGTTAAAGAATATCAAATGGGATTGAGAAAAGTTGTTTGTGAGGGCATTCATTTTGGAATATCGTTTCCATGTTTAAGTGCTTCTCTTACTTATTATGATAGTTATCGAAAAGGCAATTCAAATGCCAACTTATTACAAGCACAACGTGATTATTTTGGTGCCCACACCTATGAACGAAGTGATAGAGCAGGAGTCTTTCATACAAACTGGCAGTGATAAAAAGTGATAGTCATTCAGCTTCATCGTACTTACTGTTTCGTAAGAAGGTTCCTTCTTCTTTTTAAGAAGGAACCTTTAATATACGGAAAAAAAACAGTAATACTTATAGAAGCAATAAAATAATTACTCATACTTCGCAGACTGAAATCGACAAATAAGCCTTGATATAGTTAGGCAGACCGTCAAACCATTGCTGAAGTTGACTTTTAATTAGTTTTTGGATTTTCTTATTCGACTTTTTAGGGGTATCTCCCCAAACACTCATCAGCAGGTAGTGATTTGTTTGTAAAATGATAATAAGTGACCCAAATAAGAACAATGACGCTATATTTCGTAAAACAGTGGAATGAAATAAAAGAGTCTCCTTCATCAGTCGTGATGCTCCTTCTCTTAGTCGCTATCGATCTATTCTGAAAATAACCCGTTAAAATAAGCCCCTCCAATAGGAAGGGCTTTTTTCTATCTAGATTCAATCCAATGCTTATGGTAAACGGACAACACCAAAGCAAAAGCACGAGCTGTCACCTAATCATACACACCAGTCGGTTCATTGTTACCATATATATTTTGATCGGCTTGAAATCGTTTAAGAGCATCTTCTGTAAACGGTCTGAATTCATCTTCTTCTCTGTTATCCCATGATGTATAGCCCAAAGAAGCTAATTGATGGTTTAGAACCTTTACCTGTACTCCTTATCACCACGTTTAAGATTCACATCAAGACCTCCTTCATTTGATAATAATGTATTTGGTTTTAATTTAGTTTGAAAGTATCCACAAGACCTTTCACGATTTCAATAGCTACTTTCTGACGATAAGCATCAGATTTTTGGCCTTTCTCTTCTTTCCGGTTTTCTTTTACCGGTTCAATTTTTTTTGATTCTGTTTTTTTTGCTTCTATTTTTTTCGGCTTCGTTTTTTTCAATTCTGTTTTTTCTGCTTCTGTTTTTTTCGGCATCGTTTTTTTCGATTCTGTTTTTTCTGCTTCTGTTTTTTTCGGCATCGTTTTTTTCGATTCTGTTTTTTCTGCTTCTGTTTTTTTCGGCATCGTTTTTTTCGGTTCTGTTTTTTCTGCTTCTGTTTTTTTCGATTCTGTTTTTTCTGCTTCTATTTTTTTCGGTTCTGTTTTTTCTGGTTCTGTCTTCTTATTAACAATTCGTATTGCCTTACCGATCAATTTTTCTAGAGGTATCTTCTCGATAAGGGAACTGAGATCTAACTTCGTCTCAGCAGACGAGGTCTTCTCCGAGTCTTCTTTCCCTTCATCCTTTTTCTGATTTTCTAGTTTCTCTAACTCTTTTTGGATATACCGCTTCCACTCCAAATCGCCCTCCTGTTTCGAAACTGTCGAAAGTGCTTCTTCATCCTCTTCCTGATTTTCTAGTTTCCCTAACTCTTTTTGGATAAACCACTTCCACTCCAAATCACCCTCCTGTTTCGAAACTGTCGAAAGTGCTTCTTCATCTGCGACCGGATTAGAATCAGTTTTCCTCTGAATATGATCCATTGAATGGAACCTCCTTTTATATGTTGGCTGTTTTCGTAAAGATTGTTGTTTTTCGTATAATGTACTATTTACTTATTTAGTTATGCGTCGTGCTCTTTTCCATAAATCACTTTAAAATTTTCTCTAAATAATGATTGAAGTCCACTGAAAAAATCCTAAAGCCGATTTTTTCAAAGTATTAGAACAACAAACTTTTAGAAAAGAGCCTATATGTTTGTTGACTCTATCTATTTGGTAACTCTTTATATGTTTATGTGAGTTAGCTAATCTGGATTGGACTGAAGTGGAATTCACCGAATAATAGTCCATTACCTATATGATCTAGGATATTTAATCATATACTGATTTATAAGGAAGGAGTGAAAGTAGAATGAAAACAAGTAACCTGGATTTTAGGGATAAAATTTTATTCATTCTGGGTATGAGTTTATGCGGCGTGTTTGTTTTTGTACTAGTGGTGGGCGTTATCGTTGTATTGATTACATCTTGGGACGGCAAGAAACGAACGGGAACGATTGATTCCGTTCCGATGCATGATGACGAGGTTGTGACCGCATTGAAAGCCGAATCCAACGAGCAGAGGCTGGCTGAAGCGATTCAGTTTCATGATGAAGGGAAGCAGGAAATGTAGACTCCAGTTGGAAGGCAAACCGCATTTTCGCACAATTGCGTCTTGATCATCCCGGATGCTCGATAACGAAAGCATACTACGGTAACGTTGCGGTTTTGATGGCAATGGATGCCTCGAATCATTGATAGAAAAGAGAGAGTTGGCGAGACGAGGGCTGTCGCTTCTTCATCCTAGGATACTGCGGTCCGTATGCTCCGCAATTCCACGCAGCTTCCCTGTTTCCCGATCGATCCTTGTATCCTGTGTAAACAGCCATTGAAGACTATATCCATCTTATTGAGTGGGAACTACGTCAACCGGTCAGTCTTAATAAAGAAACGTATTATAGAATGATCTACAAACTTGGTAAAGCGTATCAACGGGTCGAACGTTTTCAGGAAGCGGAGTATTGCAGTGGTATGTTGAACGAGGAAAGAGACGAGAATGGCTAAATGTAGTATCGTAAGGAGGTGAAACAGTTGTCAAGGGAAAATCAAGAGTTTTCGAGAATTTTTCTCGAAATTAATCGGAGATTTAGATACTTTGTCGCTAACTATACGACGGCGGTCAAAAACGGAGCAGACGTAGCTGAGCAAGAAATCATTGAAGCTCTAGAAGATCGTGATCAACCCGTCAATATCATTGCAGGAAAATTATTCGAAGCCGTAAAGAAGGGTGTACAATATGCTGGTGAACAAATGGTCGTCTCCGGATTAGATATCTTCGAACAAATGAAAGCAAAATCGAGAAAAAAATAAGGAAGCCTGTCAGCATATAATTCACTGCTGAGGCCTGCATATTCAAAAGCAATGGCTGACTCTATGGGTGTGTATTTCCCTGTAGAGCCAGCCTTTGATCAGTTACTCTTCTTTTGAACCTTATTCTTCTTTGTTCGATTGCTCTTTCGTCATCCCTTGCTGTAAACGTTGTCCGATGATGCTCGGATGGAAATATTCGAGCATCTGAATCCCCGGTTTACGTCCGAAATAAATGAAGTATCTTTTGTAAGGCACCTTATTTTGCAGATTAGGAAAGTGGATCTTGATCGGCCGTTGGAAAAGATCGACCGTTTCCGCTTCGTTCATGAATCCTGAGTCGGCCACCTTTCGGAATGTACGCATTCCGAGTGAGCTGATCGCTTTTCCAATTCCCTCTTGTCGATGTGCAATTTTCTCGAACAAAGCGGGAGGTACATGCTTAGAATATACAAGCGCAATGTTGTGTGACACGACAAATCGACTTTTCTCGCCGATCAAAACCGATTCTCGAATATAGCACGGACCTCCCGAGGATTCACCCATCAGGTTTGCATCCTCTCCACCTATTTGTTCTTGCCGGATCACATCTACAATAATTTTTTCGTTCAACAGCATTTCTAGCAAATCCGTTGTCCGTCCATCCGTTACTAATAGAAAGTCGAATATCAATTTGTGTAAAACATCCAACCCCTTTCGCTCAAACTGTGAGTCTATCATACTCTCACCTCCATTAGACAATTGTGCGCGACTCTCTTCGACAGTTATTGAAAATTGTTAATGGTACAAACCAGAATCGCAGAGCCCTTTCCAGAACGCATGAAACTCATCAATGTTGACTTGCTGCTTCGCGTCGGAGAGAGCGGCCGGGGGATTCGGGTGCACCTCAACCATAATCCCGTCGGCGCCAGCGGCAAGCGCTGCCTTTGCACAGGGCAGCAGAATATCTTTCCTCCCGGTAGAATGACTGACATCCACTAGCACTGGAAGATGGGTCTCCTGCTTTAAGATTGGAACAGCGGAAATATCAAGTGTATTGCGAGTCGCTGTCTCGAAAGTGCGTATACCACGTTCCATTAACATGACCTGATCATTCCCTTGATGCAGAATATATTCTGCTGCGAGCATAAACTCCTCCAAAGTAGCGGAAAGGCCGCGTTTCAGTAGTACGGGCTTTTTCGTTTGGCCGACGGCTTTCAGCAGTTCGAAGTTCTGCATGTTGCGCGCGCCTATTTGAAAGATATCGATATAACGGGCGGCTGTATCGATTTGAGTGGGACTCATAATTTCGCTCATGGTCACCAATCCGAATTCATCCGCCACATCCTTCATAATTTTTAATCCCTCTTCACCGAGCCCTTGAAAATCGTAAGGAGAAGTTCTCGGTTTGAACGCCCCGCCGCGTAAGACCGTTAAGCCAGCTTTCTTTAAAGCGGAAGCAACCGCTACGAGCTGATCTCTCGATTCGACCGAGCAGGGACCTGCGATCAGCATATGCGAAGAACCACCGATCACCGCTTGCTTAATATTAATAATCGTATCCTCGCTTTTATGGAGGCGGCTTACAAGAAGTCGTGATTTCTCTTGTTGCAATTTATCGCTCATGATGGTTAATCCTTTCTTTCAGTCTAATTAATGGGAATCTTCCTAACCAATGATCGTTATGTTTCGAATTCAATGGATCTATTTCTATGAGCCGTTACTTCGCTTTTTGATATATACAGGCTTTATCGATGGAACGTTACTCATGAGATCGACACGATCGAGCAACGTAGTGATTTCAACGGTGACCGGCACTTGAAGTCGAGAAGATAATCGAGAACGGACATTTTCCTCCGACCATTTCCCGGAATCATGCGAATCTAGTAAAATGTGCAACCCCTCTTCCTGCTCTAACACCTTCCAAGCATCCGGAGCAGGCGACAACGAATATACGGCTTCCTGAATATCCATTGCGTCTAAGACGGTGTTTGCTAAACGGATTCGATCCTTGCTTCTGCCGTAATGAACCAGCTTGGCTCCAGCTCGGCCGCAATCGCATAAACAGGGCTCTACAGAGATTATGTCTTCATTAAAGTATCGAAGCAGAGGAGAACCCTGATGGGAAAGCGTCGTGATCGCCGCAAATCCTCTTTCTCCATAAGCAACGGGGCTTGAACCGTCCTCATTCAGTACTTCTACGAAAAAGTCTTGTTCTACGATATGCATTGTGCCATACTCGCACATTGTAGCGATATTGGCAGTTTCCGTCGAACCGTACATATTAAATACAGGCACGCTCCACAGCTTTTCTATATGCTCCCTGCGCTTGTCGCTCATTAATTCACCGGCGACGCATATGGCGCGCAGTACCGGAAAGTCCTTGTTCGGCTCAGAACCGCCGAGACGAGCCGCTTCGGCCAGCAGTTCCATCTCACGCGGGAGTCCCGCCAACACCGTGACAGAAAGATGTTTCATCAGGCTTAACACTCTAGGGTAAGGGGTAACTACAGTACGTCCGCTTGCGGGAACGACCCCAGCTCCTGTCTGCCAAGCAGCATGCTGCATTAGGAATGCAGGGAGCGCCATTGCGTAAGGAAAGCGGATCAGCACTAGATCTTCAGACGTCAAACGCACACCGCATTCCTTCAATTGTCTTCCGCCAATCATCAAATCTTTTTGCGTAAACCAGGCAGCGGAGGGCTCCCCGGTCGTGCCGGTCGATTCGTGGTATTGAGCGATTTCCTTCATATCGACGGCGAGGTGACCGAAGAGGCCGGCTTTCCGCAGGTCTTCCTTTGTCGTTAACGGAAGTGTCTGGATGTGACTCAATCCAATGCCGTTTGAAGCATAGTCCGATAATTTCCTCTTGTACAGAGGGGATTTTAGAATACGCACATACATCTCCTGAAACTTTCGCGCCCTCTCTCTATCGATGTCGCTCATTAAAGCACCTTCCTCTCTCGTTTTTTGTATATAGCTAATTGAATACTCGAGTCGCTTTGCCAAACGTACGAGGGATATCGTGTCTGATTACGACTTCGCAATTTATCCCAATCCGATCAGCCATATGCTTTTGAATTTTTGCCACCAATTGCTCGTCACTTAGCTTCGTCCGAAACTTTTCGGCTTCGATTGTGAGCACTCCTTGATCCAGCTTAAGGTGATACCATAAACCTACTTCGGGGATCTCCATGAGAAAGTGCTCGATCAAGAATGGAGAATAGTCTACTGTTCCTAAGCGCAGCATGTTCTCCATTCGGCCCCTTAGCTGCAAAACGTCCATTGTGATTCCGCAATCGCATTTAGATTTTTGCAAGCTGCCAAGATCCCCGGTCCGGTAGCGTACCATCGGCATTCCTTCACGCAGCAGCGTCGTCACAACGATTTCTCCCGTTCGACCGTACGGAAGCACTTCCTCCGAAACCGGATCAACGATTTCGACTTTCACATGCCCTTCCATGACGTGATACCCTTTATGCTTACTGCATTCTACACCGACAACTCCGCACTCGGTTGAGCCGTAGAAGAACGAGACTTCGCATCCCCACCACTTTTCCAGCCGTTCGCGGAAGGTGGAGGAGCATCCTTCGCCGGTAAGCCAAATTTTCTTCAGGCGAATATCTTCACCAATTTTTATACCGAACTTCTCGCTTTCTTCTGCTAGGAGTGCTGCGTAAGAAGGGGTTGTAGTAAGGACAGTGGCTTGAAATTCCTTCATTAATTCCAACGACTTATCGATAGGAGCCATGTAACCGCCTTTGCCAAGCGATAGAACCGCCGTACCAAACGCAAATTGAAATAATCGCTGAAATCCAAGGCCGGGCAGCGCAAATTCATAAGGCAGCGCAATTGCCGCGACATCATCGTCCGACTCCTTAAACAGCTCCAAATACTTCGGCAGCAGATCGTATACATATTGATCAGCTAATGTGTAAGAGGTATATATTGGCTTTCCCGATGTGCCGCTAGTAAGGTGAACTTGGCCTATTTCTTTCGGATCGACGCATAATATCTTTTGTTTATCACCTCTAATGACATCTTTCTTCAGCATCGGTACGGAAGCTAATTGTTCTAGACTATCGATTTTAGGCTCTGTGAAGCCTGCCTCTTCCAACGTCGAACGGTAGTATTCATTTCGGTTCCACACATGAGCAAGAGTGGCGTTAACAGCTTTTAACTGATAATCTTCTGTTTTTTGATGAGGAAGTATTTCAATGGTTTTTCCTTCATCATCCAATTGCTTATAAAATTCCTTGAATTGTTCTAGATGGGATGAATGTTCGTCAATGGAAACTGTCATCTTATGAGTTTGAAACCTCATCTAAATCCTCCATTCCATGTATTTCTTAATACTCTTAGAATCTACGCGGCCTAAACTGCATGTACCAATGGCCCTGAGATAGGACAACATCCTACATCCACCTGAAGCCTAATATCGATTGTGGCGGTCCCAACGGATAACTATCATTGCGTCTCTTGGAAAATATAGTTATAGAAATGTAAAGCAGTACAGGATCTGTGCAACGAAATCTCCTACCGTTTGCTTATCGGTTTCTATAACGGTCTCTTGTGGACTAGGATTCATAAGGATCGGATATACCGGTAAATTCCAAGGATTTCACCTGCTTTGACCTTTTTATAAAGACCTTTAGGTTCGCGTCTTTCGCATTCGCCGAGCGAACACGTCACATAAATTTTGATAAAATCACCTTCAAGAAGTAAAGAACGAGTGAGGGCACGGTCCGTGCGAAAAGGCGTAACCATTCCCCCATCTATAAACAGCTTTGCAACTTCCGATATACTTCGAATTGTTTCCTTGGACAGTTTTGATCCATCTCTATTAATTTCTTGCTTCAATCTTTTTTGCTGCATTCATTTCTTATTTCCAATTTATCTTTAACCTGCTTCTCTTCCATTTTTTTGGCCTTCTTTTCTCTTTTTTTTGCTTTTTTCTCTTCTTTATTTAGCTTTCCATCATTCATGTTCTCCCCTCCTTCCTTTACTTTTTATGAAATGCAAGGAAAGTCAGACTTGATACGGACAAAGATACATTTTTAAAAATGTGAGTATTCCATCCAAACCGTTCATATAAACCATACATATCGTAACTAGCACAAATCGTTTATTTTAAGGAGGGGGTTGATCCGTGTTGTTATTCGGATTGGAGAATGATCAAGATTTTGAATATCTCAATACACGTCTTCTGGTAAGCTGTCCAGCTAGTGGTTCAGATCAGGGTGGACTATTTTTGCTAGACTTTAAAAATAACGCTTTGGAGAAGCTTTACACCGGCAGTTGTTCGGGAATGACATTGGTTAAGGATCGATTATTCGTAACGTCCGACGATAATCAGATCATTACTATGGACCAGAGGTTCCAAGTCATCCAGAAAACGAAACACTTGAAACTCGATTTTCACGACATCGTTAAGTTTAATGATAATGTTGTTTTGGTTGTGGAAACGGCGATTAATGCGATCGGATGCTATGAGACCGATACGTTCAACCGAATAGGGGAGATTCGATTCAATTCTGCGGACAAAGACGTTCATCATATTAATGACATTTGGTTGGATGGTCGTACTTTATATGTTTCTATGTTTTCTCCCTATGGTAAATGGTATCTGGACCCGATTCATAAAAACGGTGGGATTGTCGCGATTGATTTGACCGATTTTCATCCCGGTCAACGCCTCGACATAGACCCGGCGAATCATGTCGTCGTAAAGAGTTTGTATATGCCTCATTCAATAATGGTGCATCAAAACAAACTATCTTATTGCGACTCTATGTCGTTCAGTGTTATAACCGGGATCGAGGCGCCTATTCAACTACCAGGTTTTACACGCGGACTTGCAATAACGGACGATACGATCTTTATCGGACAGAGCAGGATGAGGCATGTTTTACGAATCCCTCACGAGTTCTCGAATTGCTGCTTGGATGGCGGAATCTATGTCTACAATCCCGAATTTAGAATCTCTCGATTTGTATCATTGCCAGCACAACAGGTGTATCAGATTCTTGTTCTTGATCAGGATTTGTCGTTGAAAGGGGAATTGAAATGAAAAAAAACGACACCCATATGAAGCAATTCGAGGAAGGAAAAAGGGTTCTTATGAAAGGCGTAGACGGAGATAAAAAGGCGGTGAAAATCGCCTATGAGATTTTCTTAAAGCTTCGCAAAACCGAGCCCGACAATGCTCTTATTGAAGCCTATTACGGCAGCACTCTTGCGCTATTAGGACGAGATGCTGTTCAGCCTCTGGAAAAAGCGGATAAAGCGCAAGAAGGACTAGATTCATTGAATCAAGCAATTTCCATGGACCCGAACCAGAAGGAAATTCGGTTGTTGCGTGCGAATGTATGTCTGCGGCTGCCAGAGTCCTTCTTCTATTGCTCACAAACGGCGATCGAAGACTTCTCCTTCCTGCTGGATCGTTATAAAGAAGATCCCAGTTACCTTACTAATAAGCAAGTGAGGGGAATTATGGAGGATCTAAGTGCTGCTTACCAAAATGCAGGAAAATTGAGCGAAGCGAATGAAGTATTGCAACGATTAACCCAGTTGACATCAAAGAAAAAGTAACAGAAAAAAATTACAGGGGAGGAATAGACAATTGGTGAATGTAAGCGAGATGGATATCGAGATTTTATTTGAGCAGGTTATTCCACTACACAAGGACGCCGTGGAAGGCAATGAAAAGGCCGTTCAAGACTTGCATCAGTTGTTGGAACGGGTGCGATCCGACTATCCGGGCCACCCGCTTGCGGATGCATACCATGGAAGCACCATGATACTAATCGCTCGGGATAAGACAAAACCGATGGATAAATTGAGGTGGTCGAAAGCAGGACTGAAGCTTCTTGATGGAGCGGTAAGTGCCGCCCCTCAGGATGGCATGATCCGACTGCTGCGAGGCAAGGCCGCATATATGTTGCCTGAAAAGCATTTCCACCGGGCCCAAACGGCGATTAAAGATTACACCTTTCTCATCGATCGGGAAATGCATGAAAAAGGCTTTCTTAAGACCGAAAAATACTTGCAGCTTATCTACGAACTTGGCGAGGTATACTGCCGGATCGGTCGAAATCAGGCTGCGACTATGTGCTGGAAAAGGCTGAAGAACGAAACGCAGGATCCTGATTTTCTGCATCTCCTCAAGCTAAAGCTTAAATCTTTGGAAGGGAAACCAGCTGATGAGCATATACCGAACGCCGAGAGCCTCACATCAATTTTGATGAGAAGGGCCGTTCGTGCCGCCGGGAGCTCGCTTTCAAGCTGGGCGGAGCAGCAAAAGAAAGAAGAAACCACTCGCAATCGCCTCAATCAGAAAGGACGGGGCTAGTCCATGCTGCAACAGTCCATAGGAAGGGAAAGTTTCTTTTGAAAGGAGGTGACACTCATGTCAAAAGATGCTCTTAATAAGATCGTTAAGAAAATAAGGAAACAATCCGAGCCTATCATTGCAACTGCTTTGATCAACGGTGCTACCCGAGTCAGCAATGAAATGAATGTTGTGGTTAGTGATGTAAATCAGTCTCCCCGAATCCTATTGGGAAAAATCATTACTATCTTGAGGAGTGGTGCTATAGCAACCGGACAAGAAATGATGAAGAATGGGTTAGAGAGTATTAAGAAAAACCGGGCATAACCTGCCCGGTCCTTTGTCATGATGAGAGGACATCCGATAGTTTCTATTCCTGGCCATGAATGCCTTTGTAGTATTCTGGATACATTTCTGCACTACATTTTTCACAGCTAAATTGTGGTGGGACGGTCGGATCTCCTCCATCCATGATGTCAAAATCTCGTACGACATCATAAGGAATTTCCACTTCCTCATGACAAGCCAAGCAATGATAGTTGATGGCTTGTTTCACATACTGCATTTTTCACTAACTCGCCATCCTGAGGACAGACTTCTCCTTTGTATTCATAATAACACGAACACTTGAGACAAATCATCGGATCTTTCCCTGTCTGGTGTTGTATTCGCTCTCTCCAATTTCTTTTACGCAACATTCGTTTCACCTTCACGATTTGACGACGACTGGTTTGTTGAAATAAGCTGATTTTTTCTTTGCTTTGGCGTTTGAGGCGACGTAAATATACCCCATAATAACGAATTGTTTTAAAATGTTCATCCGATATATGAGGCACTAATCGTCCGATAAATGCTTCTACCGAGAGCGTTTTTCGCTTCTCTTTCCCATTTGTTTTATCGACGTACTTAAACGTTACATACTCCCCACATATTCCTCGATCCGTCCTAACGCTTTCGCAGGTCGACGAATATATCGTGCAATATATTGTAACTGCTGTTTCGGTGCATACACATAGAAGCCTTCCCGATTCTTCGAGTAGGCTTTTTGTAATAAGGGGTTGTACTTCTTTCTTCTCTTCTCCCATTACATCGGTATAGGACTCGTTTGACATCATGACAACCTTCGCACACGAATAGTTTAAACCCATTCTTTGGATTCCCACAGTCTCGAAATTTTTCCATCTCTTTTCTCACAATCGGACGAGGCGTTTGGTCATGTTTTTTTATAAACGTCTCCCAATGATGATGGTGATCGAAAAAAATACGTCTCAAGATGTTTGTTTCCATACACCTATTTTAACGCATAAGCCAAAATGGGGCACCCATTTATAAATTCTGATATTATTATAACAAAAAATATCACAGTTACTATGGCTGTGGTATTCTCAAAACTTTATACTTTCTTACCTTTTATTCTCGCTATTTTTCATAACTGCTTGCGTTTTATTGCTTGCTGCAATAATTGTGCCGCCCTTTCATGCTGCGGCTCTAGAGCCAATGCTACATTTAGTACTTCTTTTGCTTTAACCGGATCATCCGTTTTCATATAGCATTCAGCCAGGGATACCCATATTTCAACGTCATTCATCCCCTGTTCGATACAATAACGGAATTCATTGGCTGCTATGGCGGGGTCTCCCCCTAGCATATCCGGCGTATTTAACAATTTGGATCCGTTCATTCTCCTAGCGAGTGGCAATGTCGGGTCGATTTCAAGGGCGATCGTGATCTCGTTTTCAAGCATCGGAAAAAGTTTAATTTTCTCCGTCAAACTCCAAGCGGCATCGATCTGTCGACCGTAAACCGCAGCCAGCCATGCATGCGCTTCCGCACTGTGGGGAATCAGCGCTACCGCCTCTTCGAACAATTGCTGTGCTTTCTCGTACTTGTAGCTCATAAACTCGCTGTAACCGCGACGAAGCAAGTCTCGCAGTAGAATGGAGCTGCTTGTGTCGGGATCTTCGTTGTCGCGCTTACATATATAGACCTGTCTCTTTGAAGCAACATTTCGTGCGAGCTCATCCCGGTTAAGCAGCGTACCAAAGCCGATCTCCGCGGTTACCGTCACCTTCAGCATTTCGGATAATTGAACCTGAATTCCCTCCAACGACCAATCGGCATATCGCTCCGAATCGAGAATCATATGAAATCCGTTCTCTTGCTGCATAGCTTTCCAAGCATCGGGTACGGGATCCAACGAGTATATGGCGTCCTGAATATCCTTGTCATCCAACACAATCTCCCCAAATCTAGTTCTATCCTTCAGTCGACCATAATGGACGAGCTTGCTTTCGGTTTGGCCGCATGCGCATAAACCCTGCTCGACGGAGATCACGTCTTCGTTGAGATACCGCAGCAGCGGTGAAGCTTGATGGGACAATGTCGTAATCGCAGCGAGCCCCCTCTCCCCCGGTTTGGCAAGCCCCGAACCATCTTCCTTCAGCGCTTCAACCACAACGTCCTGCTCTAAAACATGCATCGCGCCATGCTCGCACATAGCTGCAATATTAGCAGTCTCGGCAGTACCGTATATATCAATTATTGGAACACCCCACCTCCGTTTCAAATGCTCCTTTCGACGTTCACCCACTACTTCTCCGGTAACAATGATCGCTCGGAGAGAGGGGAAATGCTCGCTACTGTTTAAACCAAGCAAGCGCGTCGTCTCGGCCAACAATTCTATCTCTCGAGGAGATCCGGCAATGATCGTGACGTACAGTCGATTCATGAGATCAAGCACCTTAGAATAAGGTGTAACCGTACTGTACTCGGGGATGATCGTCGCCCCCACTTGAAGGCAGGTTTGCTGCATTAGAAATGCAGTAGCCGTCAATCCATGTGGAAATCGAAGCAGTACAATGTCTTCTTTGTCAAACCGTACCCCACACCCTTTTATTTGTCTTATGCCGGTTTCCAAATCCTCCTTCGTAAACCAAGCAGATGTCGGTTCTCCAGTAGTGCCGAACGATTCGCAATAATGCACCGCTTCTTTACGGTCAACAGCAAGATGGTCAAATGCTCCTGCCTTTCGAAGTTCGCCTTTTACTGTAATCGGCAATGTAGAGATTTGCTTTAGTCCTATGTTCATCAGATTATAATCCGCTAATTTTCGTTTGTAAAATGGCGAATCCGTTAAACGTACCAGTAAATCCTTTAATTTCCTCTCTCTCTCCAGCTTGTCGTCAGCCATGGATAACTCCCCTTCCAAATAATCTTCAGCCCAGCATAGCGGTTTGTCGTTTATAATGATCTTCCAATACCAGGCATGCCATCGCCTCGATGACCGGCACGATTCTAGGGCAAATACACGAATCATGCCTGCCTTCTGTCCGAATCTCCTGTTCTTCTCCTCTAACGTTGATCGTCTTCTGCGGAACTGAAATCGATGACGTCGGCTTTACGACAACTCGGAAAATGATTTCTTGTCCTGTACTTATTCCGCCGATAATCCCACCCGAATGATTAGACAAAAAACCAGCGGAGCTCATCTCGTCGTTATGCTCGCTTCCAAGCATCGAAGCTGCGGAGAAGCCAGAACCAAATTCTATGCCTTTCACGCGCCGATAGATAACATTGCCTTGGCTAACTCTGCATCCAGCTTATCGAAAGCCTGCGGTTTCCCTTCCGGATGCCCTCCCACTCCCTCGGTGATCACGAATTCCGTACTTCTTGAGATAAGTAAAGTCCGCATGATTGTGCAGGATCACAAAAAGCGGCGTACCGGTCGTCTTCCCCTCAAATACACCTGATAAAATATGGACGATATCGTATTCTTTGCGCGGTGAAGTCACGGTAGATTGGCCTGGCTTTCTGCGATTCATCTGAATCTGAATATATTCTTCGCTCAGATCGACCTCAGGCGTCACACCGTCCACGATGACACCGACCGCCGCTCCATGCGACTCTCCAAGGTCGTGATTTTGAACATCTCGCCGAACGTATTTCCAGCCATACTGTAAAGTCCTCCTTTGATCAGCACTTCATTTGTATCGCCATGCCGGATAGTAAGTTGGAAGAAATTTAGAACAAATGCGGCAATACTTTCACATGGTTATCTATGTGCCAAGCATGGTATTCCTATCTACTATGCATAAATAAAGAAGTACATAATATTTATATGCCCTTTCTTATGATATGTTCTCGGCTAATGCCAATGTTAAACGTATCGTTATGCCAAAATAATTAGATAAGCAGGTTTTGTCCGCTGCTACACCGAGTAGAATGCGTTTTCGGAGCTGGCTCTCTGGTTTTGCATCAATAGCATTTAACAGCATTACTTTTTGATTAAAATTAAACTATCCGTGACTTAAACTAAAATAGTATAATATTGTACTCTCGATTATTGAAGTTGTTTACCTAGTGTTTATCAATTAATGTAAGAATTGATTTTTTCGAACGACTGACAACGGGAATTATAATACTCGTAAACCACTTTATTGAACAACTATTAAAGGCTGTTATCATTAGCTTCCTCAAATATTTGTTTAGGGTAAAGTGTGGTAGTATCACCGTTACATTAGTAACGGCGAATAGGAATATATTAATTATGCATGTTATTTGCGGTGATAAAATTAATATATTATAAACTTAAAAGTGTTGTTCTTAATAAAGAACAATATTAATATAAAGTATGCATAAATTTTAGAATGTCTCTCAGCAAAACTTAACAATTAAATTTTAAGAATTAATTTAAACATAATTAGAAGGGATATGGATATATGAATGCTAAAATAGGTATGCAAATTATTGGAACAGCGAAGCAAACTGTTAAGGAATACCGATATTCAAAAAACCCAATAATTAAACTTGGAATAACACTTTTATATGTTTTGTGGAATACAGCAAATACTGCGAAACGCGTTTGTGTCGATAAGGACTTCCGCTCTATCCTTCTTTTACAGTTATTAAACTCTAAAAATGTTCATCAAACGACCCCTCTTACCTATATGAATCGGTATCCTACAATTTTTTCAGCTTGCTGCGATTATTTTGATAGCAAAAAAGATCTAAAGATACTTTCTTATGGGTGTTCAACAGGAGAAGAGGTTTTAACTCTTCGTCGATATTTTCCTAATGCACATATTATAGGTGCAGATATTAATAAACGTAGCCTTGAAATATGCAGAAAGCTTCATATTGACGAAAAAATCACTTTTATATATTCTACACGTAGTGAAATCCAAAAGTATGGCCCATTTGATGCAATTTTCTGCATGGCTGTTTTGCAACGAAACCCACATGATATTGCAGCAAAAGGCATTAGTAGTTTAAAAAAAATCTATCCTTTTGAAAAGTTTGAACGGCAGATTATCGAGCTCGATGAGTTGATCAATCCGCAGGGATTACTGGTTGTTCATTTCACGCAATATTCACTTTGGGACACTAGAGTTGCCTCAAAGTATAAGACTTTAGGTGATTATAACCAGAATAATTATTTATCACCTGTATTTGATAAAAATAGCAACTTAGTAAAAAATCCAGCACCACAGAAAACAATTTTCATTAAAGCAAACTCCTAAATATATTATATCGTTAAGTTGACCATATTTTAATTACTTAAAACCTCTTTATAATTAATGGGTAATTTACTTTCCGCCAATTTGTAAGGGGTTGTTATAGTACCAAATCAAGCATCGTCAACGCTTTACTATATAAGGAAGCAACAGACATTTTATTTTATGTACCCGTTGCTTTCTTTTTATTTGCTGTTACTTATGGTAAGGTTCGCCGTGACATCTCTAACTGCGAATAAAAATCTAAGAAGTACCGGGCTAGAAGACTTAGATCTCCAGCCCGGTCCCTTAATGGTGGCAGATTAACTGTCAAAACCTTCAGCCTGTAAAGCAGGTCTTGCCTAAACTCTCCTTCCTTAACTAGTTCAAACAAGAAACTTGATGCTCTAGCATGCACATAAAAAATAGATGACTAAAAAAATAGTTTCAATATAACAATTGGTTCTTTCTATCTTGTTTTTAATTTATGACATCTTACATTTTCACATCTCATACAATTGTAGAGATTAGCTTCCACTTCTCCGTTATCATTTTTTAAGCTAATCGGATCCAATCTTTGTTTTAAATCATATGCCTAACGAAATACAGCATGAAGGGTCGTGTCTAATGTGTGGATATATCCGAATAACTGGATTCCGACAAAATCATTAGAACAAATGGCAAATATACATTATGACGTTCTAATCGTGGGAAGTGGTGCTGGAGGAGGAGCAGCACTATATCGTTTATGTGAACAGTGGAAAAAAAGAGGTGCCAAGAAGATTGGTATACTTGAAAAGGGAGACAAGTTATTCCTTTCTCATGCTTTAAATATCCCTACTATGAATAATAGTCGGATGTGGAGTCAATTATTGCCTGATAATTCAACTCCTGTCGGGAAACATCTGCCTGAATTTTCTGGTGCTCGATTGGTATTTGCACTTGGTGGGAGAACGTTATTCTGGAATGCAGCATCCCCTCGACCCCCAATATTTGAATTGCAAAAATGGCCTGTCAATCCATGGGAAATGAATGTGTATTTCCGTTTGGCTGAAAAGGTCATGAATGTCACAACGTCTTACGCCAAAGGCTCTATGCAAAACATTCTTTGGAGGCGACTAGTTTTTAATGGAGTTCCAGAAGCAACTGATTATCCAGTTGCTATCGATATAAGTGGATCCCAATCTGGGGAAATTCATTCAAATGCTTGGTTCAGTTCAATCAATTTCCTTGCTTACGCATTAAATAACAGGCCGTTTGATCTTGCATTAAACGCCTATACGACACAGGTATTTGTTGACAAAGGAAAAGTTAAGGGTGTCAATGTGATAACACCAGATAATAAAAACTACTCGATCCGATCCAAAAATGTGCTAATCTCGGCTAGTACACTGGAAACCCCTCGCCTATTGCTCAATTCGTGTATTAAAGGGCAGTCAATAGGGCGTTATTTAACCAATCATTCATTCCTTGGAGGTCATGGAAAAATAAGTCGTAGCCATTTTTCTTCTGATGTTGGAAATCTGGCTATTTTAAAGCAAGAAACTGCTATACCCCCTTATCAGATCCAAATATTAGGGCCCGATGTTTTTGATGTCTACCAACAATTTGAAGAAAAGCAACTTCCAGAAGATCTTGGTGTAACATTTGCAACGTTCGGGAGGGTAGAATCACGTCCCGATAACCGAGTTTTCTTGGACCCATCAGTTCGGGATGAGTATGGTGTCCCAATGAACCAAGTAAACTTTTCCTATAGTGAGAAGGATAATGAAGTGATCTTTCAAATGCGCCAAGGAATAATCTATACGGCCAGGACAATGGGGATAACACTGGACGGCGAACCGGACTTTTTACCACCTGGTGCTGATTTTCACGAATCCTGTACATGTCGGATGGGCATTGATCCGGAAACATCCGCTACAAACCGTTTTGGTCAAATTCATGGTATTCAGGGTTTATATATTGCAGATAACAGCGTTCTTCCAACACTTTCTGCTGCTAATCCTACACTTTCCACTGTTGCTTTAGCCATAAAAACGGCAGATCACATTGTAAAGAAGAGTGAGTAACGACAGGTGATAACATCTGTAGATAATCCCTTTATAAGAAAAAGTCTTCCAATGGAAAGGCTTTTTCTCATTATTAATCTTTCCTAAGAGCCAGGAAGTTTCCCAGCATGTACTCAGAACCAAGATCAACCCTTCTTTTCCACCAAGGATAATAAAAATTACTCCTACAAAAGCAACGACACCACCCGTTGCAACTCTGAGCGCCATTTTCTTACGAGTCAATAACGGACCAAAAAGAGCAGCAAAAATCGGCCATGGTACTACATTTAATAGAGAAGAATTAGAGTTGATTTATTATAATTTCTCTTTACATTTAACCAAATCTTTTTAAAAACCGAGTCTAAACTATCATAAATTTCGCAGTTACTTATGGTAAGGTTCACCGAAAATCAACTAAGAACATGGTTGACTTTGAGCATAAAATATATATTACACTTAAGGTTTAATTTACCTTTCAAATACTTTTACTCTTTTCTGACGCCTATTTTTGAAAGAGGAAGACAAAAGTCTACACATCAAAATAAAGAGACGAGTATAATGAATTAGGACTAAATCATTTAAATATTTTTAAAAGAAATAAGGAGGTAATGATAATGATAAAGGTCATTTCAACACAATCTTTGAAATCCTTATTGCCTGCAGAGTCGACTTTTAAAACAACCGAAAACGTCACTAAATATAAGAAAAAAATATTGATTAGTACAGAATCAGGAGGCTCTCATAATACTTCTTCAGATGGATTATACGAATTAGATCTAAAAACAAATTCGATAAAACATTTATTTAAAGGGAATTTTGGAGGACTAAAAAAATATAATAATCATTATTTTGTTTTAAACAGAGATTACAATCAATTATGGATTTTAGATAATCATTTAAATCAAATTTCACAACTGCCCCTCGACAAATTCTCTAACATTGGTGAACTTCATGGCTTAGATATTTCTAATGATGGATATATTTACATTGTTGGCACTAATAGAAATAAAGTTTTAATTATAAATCAGATCACAATGAAAAAAGAAGGTGAACTAATCCTCACAAACAAAAATGAGGATTTCCACCATATTAATGATATATGTGTCACAGACGATAGCTTATATCTATCTATGTTTTCTATCCTTGATAAATGGACAACTTTTAAATTTTCGGATGGTGCGATAGTAAAGTTTGATCGGAGAAGTTTACTTCCTAAGGCAGTAGTCGGGCATGGCTTAAGAGCACCACATAGCGTACTTATTTCAGAAGATAATTTATTTTTTTGTGATTCCCTAAATCTGAATGTTTCAAAGGTGAATCTTAAATCTAAAAATATTTTTGTAGTGGCTCAATTCCACGGGTTTACTAGAGGTTTATTTTTAGATAACGATATTTTAATTGTTGGTCAAAGTGAAATGAGACACTTACAGCAATTAAATAATAAATTCAATAATATTTCTTTGAATGCAGGTATCCATATCTTTGACCTTAAATCTAATATTAGTCAATTCATTAAATTACCTGTTACAAATGTCTATTCTGTTATTCCATTTTAAAAACAAGATATTCATTGGGGCAAGTTATTGAATTAAAATCAAATAACTACCTGATAGTACAGTATTATCTATTTGCACATAGAAATTATCTGAAAAGCTTAATCGGAACACAATTTTGCCATTGGTGCTAAATCATAAGCAAATTTTGATGTAAACTACTCTCCACCATAAAAAAGACACCCACCATTACTTGTGAGTGCCTAAGATATTCCCTGTTTAATTTTCCTCTTCCTTATTTCCCTATACAACGTTGCTTTTGATACACTAGTCATATCTTCTATTTCTTTTACTGTATACTGTCCTGTATCATATAGCTTAAGAGCCCTCTCAACTTGCTTATTATCCTTCTTTGGTCGACCACCTTTACGACCTCTTGCTCTTGCACTCTCTAAACCTGCTCTAGTTCTTTCTGAAATTAAATCACGTTCCATTTCAGCTAAGACAGCCAACATTTTAAACATAGCTTTTCCAACTGCTGTTGTTGTGTCTATGCTATCTCTAATACTTAATAATTCTATTCCTCTTTCTTGAAGTTCTTCTGATAACTCAATTAATCGTTTAGTTGACCTTCCTAGACGATCTAACTTATAGACAACTAATACATCACCTTCTCTAGCGTACTCAATTAATTGTTTAAGTTGAGGTCTATCATCTTTCATTCCACTCATTTTTTCTTGATATATCTTTTCACATCCAGCTTTCTCTAAAGCGTCTAATTGTAAATCTAATGATTGCTCATGGGTGCTTACTCTCGCATATCCTATCTTCATATGTATCACCTTCAAGTATCAATTTGTTATCTTTATTGTATCAAAAACGTTAATATAAGTAAATAAAGATACAATGTTTTTGATACGACTTTTGATACTTTTTTCAAGCTATAATTATACCGTTTATTTATTTGTTTCACTTCGTATCATAAACATTCGTTTTTGAAACACAAACCAAACAAAAGAATCCCCTTTACAGAGAGGATTCTAGTTCCAGCATAAACCTTACTTTATGTTTATTAGACTTTTTCTTATTTTAATTTTCATGGAAAGTGTAGGGTTGGTAGTGCTTAAGTAAAACTTAGATTATTAATCAACATAATTGGTGAAAAGCACCCCTACCTTTGATGTTTTATACGTTGAAAATATGTTAATTGAGAGGATAATCTTAATAATTCACACGTGGAATATATTTAACAAAGATTGCGTGGCTATATCACTATTTTTTTTGTTTTTATCCATAATTTATAAAATCTTTCTTTTATAAGAACAAGCAGAAGAGGGTTATTCAATTAACGGTCAGATTAAGGTATTAGAGGAATATTGTGAGAGAAATAAATATCAAATTATCAATACATACAAAGATGAAGGGTTTAGTGGAAAATCCCTTGAAAGACCTTCCCTTAAAGAATTACTACAAGAATGTGAAAGTAAACAATTTGATATGGTTATGGTATGGAGAATAAACAGATTATCTCGTAAACAGCTTGACTTTCTTACTGTTGTTGAACACTTAGAAAAAAATAACATTGGTCTTTTTAGTTTTAATGAGAATATTGATGCTTCAACCCCTGCTGGCAAAGCAATGTTTCAAATGATGGGGAGTTTTGCCGAGTTAGAAAGAAATATGATTCTAGAAAATGTGAAAATGGGAATGACCCAGAGAGCAAAAGAGGGAAAATGGAATGGTGGTATTGTATTAGGCTATTCTTCAAAGGATAAGAAATTAGATGTAAATGAATGTGAAGCCAATCTTATTAAATATATTTTTGATTTATATATTAGTGGAAAAGGCTTTAAAGCAATAGCAAACCAATTAAATCATGAAGGATACAAAACAAAGCGTAACACAAATTTTTCTACTAATTCTATAAGAACAATTATTACAAACCCTTTGTATGCTGGTTTCATTCGCTTCAATCAAGTAGAAAATTGGAGCGAGAAGAGAAGGAAAGGTAAAAGTAATAATACTATTATTGTAAAAGGTGAACATGAACCGATTATTAGTATGGAAATATGGGAAAAAACTCAAAAAATATTTGAACAAAAATCACATAAACCTGCTAAGACATTTACAGGTCATTTCCCCCTTACAACCCTTCTACGTTGTCCAAAATGTGGTCAAGGGATGATTGGACATAAAATTAAGAAAAGCAAGAACAGTAAGGAATACCTGCGTTACTATCAATGTGGTAATTTCCATTATAAAGGAAGTGCTGTTTGTAACTCTAATCTAATAAGAGCTGATGAAGTTGAACGATTTGTTTTTAATAGAATAGAGGAAGTTACATCAAAGCCAACTGTACTTAAATCAATTGTTGAAAAAGTAAACGAGAAATTTGGAGTTATAAAAGACCCTATTAAAGATAGGCTTAATTACATATCAGAACAATTTAATCAAGCAGAAAAAAATATTAACAAATACCTTTTAGTTATTGAAAAATCTCCAAATCCTCCCGAATCAATAATAGATAGAATTACTGAACTCGATAACGAAAAGAAAACATTACTAGAGCAAAAAGAACAATTAGAATATGAGTTAAACAAACCTACTATAAAAGAAATTTCATTAGAGCAATTGCAAAAAGTATTAAGCACTTTTTCAAAAATACTCCCTAATGTTGCACCTGAGAAGCAAAAGGATTTACTACACTCTATTATTAATAAAATTACCGTCAATGAAGGAGATTCACCAGAAAAAAGAAGCGTCAAAGACATTGAGTTGTACTTTGACGCTTCAAAAAATAATAACTATGTGCTTACTTATGGTACGGTTCACCCCGATTAATACGAAATGCCCGATAAACCTGCTCCAACAAAATTAACCTCATCAATTGGTGCGGAAACGTCATCTTTGAAAATGAAAGTGTATCATTTGCTCTTTTCATAACGGCTTTACTTAATCCAAGTGAGCCACCAATCACAAAGGCAACTTTACTTTTTCCGTATGTAGCCAGTTGATCGAGATCCTTTGCGAGTTGTTCGGAGGATTTCATTTTACCTTCTATCGCAAGAGCAATAACATGTGTGTCATCGCTTATTTTTCCTAGTAAACGCTCTCCCTCTTTTTCCTTAACAAGTTCCATTTCAGTCTCGCTCAAGTTTTCTGGTGCCTTTTCATCAGGTAACTCAATTACTTCTACTTTTGCATATATCGAAAGACGTTTTAAGTATTCATCAATTCCTTGCTTTAAATACTTTTCTTTTAGCTTTCCGATTGTCACTATTGAGATGTTCACTTTTGTTCCCCATTTCAAAATTGTTACCTCTGAAAGTTATCCACATTCATGCTTATGTTATCCACATTCAGTATTGAATATTAGTTCCCTACTATATATATAGCTGGGTTTGTGCACAACTCACAAATTGTGGATAACTTGCTATTTTTATTTAATTTTTCGATCTCTGGTGCTAATTCCTTTTCATCTACGTACATATCAATTGCTAATTCTATATGTTCTTCACAGCAATACATGTTAGTTCCTCCTTATCCACATGTGGATATTCTTTTATTGTTTTACCATATTTTTAATTTATCCACAATTCCAATTGAAAATAAACGCTACTTTCCTTGAAGTAATTAATCCACAACCCCACATTTTTTTCATTTTCACACTAAAAAAGAGAGCTTAAAATTAGCTCCCTAACAAATCTTCTTCTCCTAATTTCATCTTTCCCGTTTTCATTTCACCGCTTCGATAATACGTAAGTTCAACAGTGTCTCCAACATCTTGCTTATATAAAATTTTTCTCAATTCTATAATATCCTTTACTTCTTTTCCTCCAAATTCAGTAATAACATCAAGTTCCTGTAGACCAGCTTGGGCTGCTGGTGATACTGGCACAACACTCATGACAATAACACCTGAAGTTACTTCTTTAGGGAGCTTTAATGTTTGTTCCAAATGATAGCTAGATACCTCGTTTGTAGATCTCATTCCAATCCCCATAAAGGGACGTCTAACCTCACTGTATTTTTCTAAATCCTCAATAATTGGAATAGCATGATTAGACGGAATGGATAGACCTATTCCTTCAACAGCTGCTTGAGCAATTTTCATAGAATTGATACCAATTACTTTGCCATCAATATTTATAAGTGCTCCACCGCTATTCCCAGGATTTATAGCTGCATCTGTTTGTAAAACTTCTGCGTTCCAATCTACCTGTCCGTCACCATTCTCATCAATTGGAATGGCTCTCTCTGTTCCAGAGATAATCCCTTGTGTAACAGATCCTGAAAATTGTAAACCTAATGGGTTTCCTATTGCGATCACTGGCTCACCAGGTTTTACTTTGTCAGAGTCTCCAAATTGAGCCACCTGTTTAATTTTCTCACTATCTACACGTAGTACGGCTAAATCAGTTAATTCATCACTACCAAGAATATCAGCAGGAACTCTCGTACCATCACTTAAACTAATCTCAACTTGTGAAGCCCCTGCAATTACATGGTGATTCGTTACAACAAAGGCATTATTCCCTTCTTTTTTATAAATAACACCTGAGCCTGTTCCTGCTTCACCAGTTTCGTTCCAAAAGCCTGCTTCTTGAAGGTTGACAACACCGACAACTGCATCCGAGACCTCGTCAACAATACCTGTAATGGCCGTATTTACTTCAACAGATACATTTTTCACTTGACCAGTTGAATCAGTTACATCATCTTGTTGAGTAACCTTTCCATTAAGGTCCATTTCATATGGCAAGAAATCGAGGTTTGATAAAGTTGGTATAGCAAAAAGCATAAGTAGTCCTCCTAAAACCGCACCTACTAATCCAGCTAAAAACCAGCCCCCTCGATTTCTCTTTTGTCTTTTGGCCTCATAGTTTTCATAATCTTGATCATAATAGCCCACTATTGCTCATCCCTTTCCATACCGCTGCATGAATAGTGTGTATACCTAATCAACATTATTCTCTTGTCTAATAAAAATTAACCTAGATGATTTCAATTTTGTGCTGAAAATTAGACATAGGAATACTGAAAAGGTGTTTTTTTAAAATCTAAGTTATATATGAAATATAAGTATTTGGACTTAGGATTTCTGTCCATCTCAGCCGTCCGACTTTGTGAAAAGTCGGATGCCTATCCCTGAAGCACAGGACGTGCAAGTACAGTTACAGCGATTAACGTCGCGTTCGTAACTGCCTCTAAGGTCTAAACACTCCATAATTGAAGGCAAAAAACGCCTTCTATTATGGAGCGTCTTATTTGCCTAGGCAGTTCAAAGCTATTGCGCTTTTATTATATTGCTACAAGCGTTGTTGGGGTTGTTGGATCTGTGTCATATAAATCAAATTGCTCTCCTGTGATAAAGCCTTTGCTTGCTAATGTTTGCTGGACAGACATTCGAGCTAAATCCTTCATATTGTTATCTTTACTTAAATGAGCTAAATAAATTCGCTTTGTTGCATCTCCGATGACATCCATCATTGCAATCGCAGCATCCTCGTTAGACACGTGACCAACATCGCTTAAAATTCGGCGTTTTATACTCCAAGGATAATGTCCCATTTGGAGCATAGAGACATCATGATTGCTTTCAAAAACAAATGCATCAGCATTTCGAATTGTCCCCTTCATTTTGTCACTTACATAGCCAGTATCGGTAATTAAGGCTAACTTTTTACCTTGATGATGAAAAGCAAAAAACATTGGTTCAGCCGCATCATGTGATACACCAAAGGATTCAATATCCATTGAACCAAATGTTTTAACCGTCCCTGTCTGGAACACAAATTTTTGCTCAGTTGCAATTTCACCAATTAAACCGTTCATAGCTTGCCATGTTTTTTCATTTGCATAGATCGGCAGCTTATGTTTTCTAGCAAGTACACCTAGCCCCTTTATATGATCGCTATGCTCATGAGTAACTAAAATACCCGATAGCTTTTTGATGTCACGTCCAATTTGCTCAAATAAGTTTTGCATTTGCTTTCCGCTTAAGCCTGCATCGACTAAAAATGATTGATTATCTGATTCAACATAGATTGCATTCCCCGTACTTCCGCTTGCAAGTACACTAAATTGCAAGCTCATAAATGTTCACTCCTCATTTCCCTATTGTGTCGATTGTAAAACGTCACCTTCTAGGGCATTAACGTAATAATCTTCTCTCTCTTTGTCATCCGTTTCCACAATAATATGCCATGTTGGTGCTAATATTTGTTGGTTTGAAAGGGGAATATGAGTGTAATAACCATATTGGATTAGTTTTATTTCACTATTTGCTTTTAAGTAGTTCTTGTTATATAAAGCCTCAATTGCCTTCAAAGCAGGTACAGCAGCTTCCTTTTCCTCAACCTCTTTTATATCGTTAAGCATGGACTGTTCATATGCAAAGATTTCATTATCATCATTTACGTAAAAAATCACCATGCCAATATGATCGTCCTTCGTTTGAAAAATGTTTTGGTTTTTGTATTGTTGAATACAAATAATTGATTTGGATTTCTCATCTGTATACCAGTAGTGATAAAGTTCTCCTGAGATTACATTTTCCTTTAAAAACTGGTTTACTTTACTTTCAACATTTACATCTGGTAATGAAAATGGTTCTTTTAGCTGCATATTTAACGTTCTAAAGGAATCTCCACTTATACTGCTATTCGTTAAAACCAACGTCTGATTTTTGAGCTTGCTTACCTCATTCAGGGTAAAATCCTTACTTTTTGCCGTAATATAGAAACCCTTTCCTATATCCTCTGGTAGTTTATTGTACACAATGCCTTCTGCAGCTAACTGATCTTCTGTTGTTGCCTTTTGAATAACAGCATAGTCTGTTTTTACTCTTAGTTCAAAAAATTCAATTGCTAGAAAGATATCTAAAATAAGAAATGCAAGAATAAAAATGGTTTTTGTTTTACTCCACTCCATTTTCATCCCCCCCAGGTTGTTCTAGAACCTCATTAATTTTCATTAGTGTTCCATCCTTCATTTCTATACACCAAACCGGGGACACCTTAACATATTGCTGACTATCTGAGCTTCCAAGCTCGTACGCAATATAGATATTTTTTATTTTTGTTTTATCTAACTGCCGGTCATTGGTTATCAATTCAACAACTTTTCTTCCAGATATCAAAGTGGATATGTCACTTTGGAAATCATTCTTCAGTCGATATAAAGGCCGTTCATAAATTGCGATCTCATTTTGACTCCATCTTTGAGAAATCATGGTGGGTCCAAATGGATTTTCCATCGAATTAATTACCGGTATAGATTGAATTGACATAATAAACTTTAATTCCTGATCATTTTCTTCTAGATCAAAAAAAACGTATTCATCTGTCCATCCACCATGATCATTTAAAAAAGCTATACTTTGCTCTATAAGGACATTTGACTTTACAGAATTTGTTTCCCTTAGTGTTGGGTTCACATATTTCACTACATACAGATTCGGAAAAATATTAAGTTCCCTAGTCCCATCTGTATATCTATTTTTTGAGATATCAACATCCTGTTTTACAATTCGAGGGTTACTAAATAAAGCATCTTTAAACTTTTCATCATCTATCACTTCCGTTAAATATCCAAAGCTATTCAATTTCACTTCATTTTCTGGAAGCATGATTTCATTTCCTTGTCCTGTGTCAAAAGAAAAATATAACTGAAACTCCTCTTTTTTACCATACAGTTCTGCAACAAAATGACTCGCTTCTGGATGATTTACAGATGTTTCCACGATTTTTAACTTATCATAAGAAACGAAGTAAACCTTTTGTACTTCATTATCTTTTGCTACATTTAAATAGATACGATCAAATGCAATGATTTCGCTTGTTTCATCATCCCATTTTACCATGGATTGAAAGGTTGCCATTGGTATCTCATCATAAAATCTAAGCTCAATTTCAGCTTCATTTTTTCCATAAATCCAACTCTGAATTTCCTCGTTAGACAGATCCCTTTCATTGATGTATTCCCAATTTTGCATTTCCTTCCAAAGATTTTTTAAGTAACTCTCATCTAACGTACTATAATGGTTTTCATCCGTATGGAAATATAATTGCTGTGGCTTTATGACTTCATGCAAATCTCTTGTTTCTTGACTAATTGGTATACTTTCAAAAAATGTTTGATTTTGAAATTCCTCGTAAGATGGTTGGAGATTCCACATATTCCAAGTGAAAAATAAACTTATCATAACTAACACGGTTAAAGCGGCACTTTTTATTGACTCTTTATTCATTCCCACTCATCCTCTTGTTCCGGATTGTAAGGCATAGTAAAGAACACAGTTGTACCTTTACCATCGCTACTTTGTGCCCAAATATCGCCACCATGTGCAAGCACCATTTCTTTTGCTATTGCTAATCCTAATCCTGTTCCCCCAAGCTTACGAGTTCGAGCCTTATCAACACGGTAAAAACGATCAAAGATTTTTTTTACACTTTCCTTAGGTATTCCCACACCTTCATCCTTAACACGTATTTGAAGCTCTGTTGGTAATACCTCAATATTAAAAGTGACTTTACCACCCTCTGGTGAGTACTTCAATGCGTTAGAAATGATATTATCTAAAACTTGAGTAATTTTATCAGTATCAATATCTACATAAAGTGCAACCTTTGGAATATTTCTTATGAATAAAACATGTTGAGATTTTGTCATTTCAAAACGATCAATAATTTTATTAAAGAAATCAGTAAAGTTGATCCAATCTTTATTTAAACGATAATCAGTACGGTCGAGTTTTGATAATTGAAGCAAGTCATTTACTAGCCTAATCATTCTTTCTGTCTCTGTTTGCGTAACATTTAAAAACTGAGGTGCAATTTTGTCGTCCTTCCATGCACCATCTGCTAAAGCTTCTAGGTAGCTTCTCATTGTTGTTAAAGGTGTACGAAGCTCATGTGAGACATTTGCGACAAATTCTCGCCTCTCTAGTTCGATCTTTTCCTGTTCTGTAATATCATACAAAACTGCTATTAATCCTTCAATATTTCCTGATTCCTTTTGGATCACTGAAAAACTCACTCTTAAAATGAAAGGTAGTTCCGTTGTACCGGAGTCAAGAATTATTGTTTCTTGCTCATCTATAAGGCTTTCGAATGTATGTTCATCCTCAACCCCAAGTAATTCAGTAATGTTCACGTTGTTTAAAGTTCCACGTGAAACATTTAACATCTCTAATGCTGGATTGTTTATTAATATGACTTGACCATTACGGTTCGTTGCAATAACTCCTTCTGTCATATGAGCAATAACTGATGCGAGTTTTTTGCGTTCCCCTTCAGTCATAGCTTGGGCTTCTTCTAATTTTTCTGTTAAGTAATTAAACGTAACAGCCAATTGACCAATTTCATCTTCCCCGTACACTTTAACCTTACGTGAAAAATTTCCATTCGCTAATTCAATTGCCTGCTTTCTCATATCAGTCATTGGTCTTGTAATAGTTCTTGCAAGAAAAATGCCTAAAGCTGCGGTAATCAATAAAGATAAAATGGTTCCAGTAGCTAATATTTTGTTAATGATCCGCATTTGAGCAAAGACTTCTTCCATTGATGCAACGATATATATTGCACCAATAGTCTGATCACTGAAGTTATTTTCATTTATAGGTAAAGTCATTACACGAACACGTTGACCCGTATCCTTATCGATAAAAAGATTATCATAATCAAGACCTACTAATGCACGAAGTACCATTTCTTCTGTTGTTTTTTTCCCTACTATGTCTTGGTTTATACTAGAAGTAGCAATAACGGTTTTATTCTTATCAATAACACGAACCTCGAGTATTTCCTCTGTTACAAAATCCCTAATAATGAGCGTAATTTCTTCAGAAGCCGTTTTTCCTTTTTCGTATTCATTAGGGTCTCGTGACATTTCTTGTTCAATATTATAAACGAGTAAGCTTACACGTTTCGTCAATGAATCTTCAAAGTTTTTTCTTAATGATGTTTCTAATTCTTTCACAAAATAAATTCCGATTATTTGCATCGCTATCATAATAAGTAATACGTAAACCATGACAAATTTAAAATGAATGGATCGAAAAAAACTTACCTTTTTCATTTTATTAATCCTGTTCAGAGTTTCGTAAATAATAGCCAACTCCACGTCTTGTTACGATCCATGTTGGATGACTTGGATTATCCTCAATCTTCTCTCTTAGACGTCTAACAGTTACATCTACTGTTCGAACATCACCGAAATAATCATAGCCCCAAACGGTTTGTAGTAGATGTTCGCGCGTCATTACCTGACCAATATGTTGTGCTAGGTAATGGAGGAGTTCAAATTCACGATGAGTTAATTCAATTGTTTCTCCACGTTTAGACACGACATATGCATCAGGATGGATGACTAGAGAACCCATATTAATTTCATTGGTTGCGCCTTTAGATTCACTATTGTCAATTGTCTGCTGTCGACGTAAATTAGCTTTAACACGTGCTAGTAATTCTCGTGTACTAAATGGTTTTGTCACATAATCATCAGCACCTAGCTCTAGACCAAGAACCTTATCTATTTCTGAATCCTTTGCTGTTAACATAATAATTGGCATATCATACTTTTTTCGTATCTCTCGACAAACCTCCATACCGTCTCGATTAGGTAGCATGATATCTAATAATAAAAGGTCTGGATTAATTTCCTCGACCATTTCTAGAGCTTGATTTCCATCATAGGCACAATAAACGGTATATCCTTCTTTTTTTAAGTTAAATTGCAATATATCAGCAATTGGTTTTTCATCATCAACGACTAAAATCTTCTTTTCCAATGCTCTCGCCCCTTTAAGTTACGTGTAAACTATAAGTTAAATGTACCATGTTCACAGAAGAGATTCATCTTTTTAAAACCTATTACTGTAAACTATGTTACAAATAATAACAAATTTTTGAACCTTTTATAAGTTGATATATAAACTCTAAGACAATAAGAAAAGCGCAAGCGCCTTGGTCATCCTTGGGAAAACAAGCCACTCATGAATAGAATGTGTTCTTTACCTTCAATTCATGAGTGGCTATACCCTAGAGGCAGTTACGAACGCGACGTTAATCGCTGTAACTGCACTTGCACGTCCTGTGCTTCGGGGATAGGCATCCGACTTTTCATAAAGTCGGACTGCTGGAGCTAGACACAAACACTAAGTATAAAACTTATTCTTTCTTATCTTTTAAACAAATACGTGTTTACTTAACGTCTTTTTGTGGTATATGGTAACTATAGTGGTTCTAACGAAAAAAAGGGACTGACCCAAAATTATTAAGTGTCAGACCCTTTGTAACATTATTTTAAGTAATCATTTGGATTTTTTAAGTTTCCATTATCGTATACTTCAAAGTGAAGGTGAACACCAGTTGAGTGACCAGTCGTTCCCATAATTCCGATTTTTTGACCTTGTGAAACAACTTGCCCCACTGACACAGATATGGAATCTAAGTGTGCGTAAACTGTTTTTAAACCATTATTGTGATTTATAACAACTTTATTCCCATAACCACCATCGTATCCTGCTGATACAACTCTACCATTATCAGCTGCTTTAATTGTACGGTCACTTGGTCTAGCTATATCTATTCCTTTATGTAGCTTCCCCCAACGTTGGCCCAGCCCACTAGATATATAACCACCAACTGCTGGCCATGTTAGATCCCCAGTACCTCTTGATGGTATGACTTTAGCGCCTTTTACAATAACTTCTTTAACAGGTTCTATTAAGATCTTTTCATCTTTTGTTTCACGTTTTACTTCTGAGCCATTTTCTTTATTTATTACATAGTTTACTAGTCTCTCGCCATTTTGACCTTCTTGTGTTGTCTTTTGTTCACCCTTTGGCATAGAAGAGTCTTCTTTAACCTCTGTTTCAAAGGAAATGACTTCCTTCTTAGAGACCTCTTGCTCTACAATCACTTTAACAAAAGGCTTCAGAACTGTTACATTCAGCTCATCACCTGGTTTTATTAATGAACCTTCTTCAAGACCAGGATTCAAATTTAATAATTGTTCTAGAGATAGGTCATGTTTAGATGCAATTTCACCTAGCACATCTAGTTCTTGGACTTTATATTTCTTTTCCTCTAGAGCACCTTTTTTTAGTAGATTTATACCTTGCTCAACAGTAATCACTTTGTCAGGAGAAACCTTTTTTGTTTCAAGTAAAACTTTTTCAGAGAATGTTACGTCTACTATACGTGTTTGACCTTCTTGAAGTGGACCTAAAGGAAGATCAGCAGCTTTTCTTTTATCAGTTTCATTTAATACGTCTTCAGATACAAATTGTAGTTTGTATTTGTTTAATGCAGCTTCTGCATCCTCTTTACTATTAAAGTTTGCGATAGGCTGATCGTTTATAGTTAATTCAGTAGAATCAACAACAACATCAAGTTCTTTATTAAGATCTAATAACGTCTCGTCGTTATTAAAGACTGGGCGAAACATTTGTTCAGGTATTACTTCTATATTTTCAACCGTTAAATTCAAATTTGCATATGCTGCTTTTTGTTCTTCTAGTTTTGAACTAGTAAGCTTATCTATCAGCACTTTGTTATCAACTGTACCTATATATTCTTCACCCAGGTAAATGTGATAAACAGTTGATAAAGATGTTTCTGCAGAAGCACTTTCTACTCCAAATGTATAAATAGCAGCTAATGCAACACCCATAGTGAATTTTTTTATAAATGAATATTTTTTTTGTAGTTGATTACCTACGAATCTATTAGAACGCTTAAACACCGGTATTTCCTCCTAAATCTTTACTACAAGAAACTAAAGGAATCCTCTTACATAGGGGGGTATTCTTCTAAATCGACAAATTTCTCATCATCATCCACTTTACTAATTTACCATATAATCTGACACAGTCCTTGAAATTCGACTATTTGTAATAATATTGTATTATTACATACACATTTTGCATATTTTTGTCATTTATTGTTGCTATTTGTTTGAAAATGGAAAAAAAGTATGATCCAATTGAATCATACTTTTTTTGAAGTGGCTCGGGACGGAATCGAACCGCCGACACATGGATTTTCAGTCCATTGCTCTACCGACTGAGCTACCGAGCCATAAAATAATGAGTAGTTTACTTTTAAACTCTGTTTTGTTGGTTGCTGTACTTTCATGCTGGAATTTTACTTTTTTAAAATTAACGCTTTGATACTTAGTTCATCGTCCTCATTTCAGTGAGCTTTTTCAAGGAGCTGCTCAATGAGTACGCTGATTCTGTGCTTGTCCATTATACCTTTCTTTGATTAGAAAGAAATGGCATTTATGTAAATGGCGGTCCGGACGGGACTCGAACCCGCGACCTCCTGCGTGACAGGCAGGCATTCTAACCAACTGAACTACCGGACCAATATTACTAATCTACAATTTCTCTTACTAAGAAAGTGACCCGTACGGGATTCGAACCCGTGTTACCGCCGTGAAAGGGCGGTGTCTTAACCGCTTGACCAACGGGCCATTGTACTATTGTAGTAAAATGGTGAGCCATGAAGGACTCGAACCTTCGACCCTCTGATTAAAAGTCAGATGCTCTACCAACTGAGCTAATGGCTCATTTTATAATGAGTCTTACTATATTATATTGCTCTTGTACTTGACGCCCAAATTTCAGAAAGATTATTCAAGCTGTGGCTCAATTTGTGCGCTGATGTTTCTGCTTCGTAGCGTATTCGATCGTGCTCTACCAACTGAGCTAATGGCTCATTATATTAATGAGGTTTTTAATATCTCTTAACAGGACGTGTTCTATCATAACACAACTATCATCAATAAAACAATATATTATCTCGTCAAATTAAAATATTTTTATTCGACATACAAAAAGACAAAGAGGGAACCGTTTATTTACCGGTTCCCTTTATCTAATGAATAACCTCTATTAGCTATATACACTGCGAATAACATTCGTTTGTGATCTGTCTGGTCCTACTGAAAAGATCGATAGTGGAATGCCTGTCAGCTGTGATATACGCTCGATATAATGTCTTGCATTAACAGGTAGTTCACTTAGATTACGAACACTTGTTACATCTTCTGTCCAGCCTGGTAGTTCTTCGTATACTGGTTCACATTCTGCAAGAACCTTTAAGCTTGCAGGATATTCGTTAATTATCTCACCTTTATACTTATAGGCTACACAAATTTTCAACGTGTCAATGCCTGTTAAGACGTCAATTGAATTTAGTGAAAGATCTGTTAATCCACTTACTCTTCTTGCATGACGGACAACTACACTATCAAACCAACCAACACGACGTGGGCGTCCAGTAGTTGTACCATATTCACGTCCAACCTCACGAATTTGATTACCAATTTCATTGTTTAACTCTGTAGGGAAAGGACCATCACCTACACGAGTCGTGTATGCCTTTGATACACCAACAACGTGGTTAATCTTTGTTGGACCTACACCAGAACCGATTGTAACTCCGCCAGCTACTGGATTAGATGATGTTACAAAAGGATATGTACCTTGATCAATATCAAGCATTACGCCTTGAGCACCTTCAAATAGAACACGACGACCATCATCTAAAGCATCATTAAGAACTACTGATGTATCGACAACATACTTTTTAAATTGTTGACCATATTCATAATACTCTTCTAAAATCTCTTCAACAGTAAATCCTTCTACTTCATAAAACTTCTCTAATAGGCGGTTCTTTTCTTGTAAAGCACGAACTAGCTTCTCTTCAAATACATCACGCTCAAGTAAATCAGAGATACGGATACCTACGCGAGCTGCTTTATCCATGTAAGCTGGTCCAATTCCCTTTTTTGTCGTACCAATTTTATTTGCGCCTTTTCGTTCTTCCTCTACTTCATCTAATTTTAGATGATAAGGTAAGATTACATGCGCACGATTGCTAATACGTAAATTATCTGTTGTAATTCCACGCTCATGTAAATAGGCAAGTTCTTGAATAAGTGCTTTTGGATCAACAACCATTCCATTACCAATCACACAAATTTTATCTTTATAAAATATCCCAGATGGTATTAAGTGAAGCTTATATGTTTCTCCATCAAATTTAATCGTATGACCTGCGTTATTTCCACCTTGATAACGAGCAATAACCTCTGCATTTTCAGAAAGGAAATCAGTAATCTTCCCTTTACCTTCATCTCCCCATTGAGTTCCAACAACTACTACTGAAGACATTCCGTGCACCTCCGTAATTTCGCACTAATCAAACATGTTTATTTTAACAGTGACATATAGGAAAGTCAATTAAAATACGAACAATCTTAAAATTGATAGATATATTCGTTCGTGTATTGATCATTATCCAATGAATTAAGATAAATATGTTTCTTCTAGTATCTCCATTTTATACACTGTTACAACTATTGTTTCCCAATAAAGAATCGTTAAATCTCATAAATTATAGTACAAAAAAAAAGAAGATCGTAATTATGATCTCCTCTCTAAGCTCCTGCTGGAACACCGGCATCATCAAAGCGCCGTTCCAGATTAACGAACTTGTTATATTCTTTAACAAATGCTAATGATACTGTACCAACAGGACCATTACGTTGCTTTGCAATAATGATTTCAATGATATTTTTATTCTCTGATTCTTTATCATAGTAATCATCACGATACAAGAAGGCAACAATATCGGCATCCTGCTCAATACTTCCAGATTCACGAATATCAGACATCATTGGACGCTTATCCTGACGTTGCTCTACTCCACGTGACAGCTGTGATAGTGCAATTACAGGAACCTTTAGCTCACGCGCTAATTCCTTAAGTGTACGCGAAATTTCTGAAACCTCTTGCTGACGATTATCGCTTCGTCCACTACCTTGGATTAACTGTAAGTAATCAATCAATATCATGCCTAGTCCAGTTTCCTGCTTTAGCCGCCTGCATTTTGCACGTATTTCACTTACACGAATACCGGGTGTATCATCAATATAAATACCAGAATTTGAGAGGCTCCCCATCGCCATAGTCAACTTGCCCCAATCTTCAGGAGTTAATGAACCTGTTCTAAGTCTTTGTGCATCAATATTACCTTCAGCACAAAGCATCCTCATCACAAGCTGGTCCGCTCCCATCTCAAGACTAAAAATTGCAACATTTTCGTCTGTTTTTGTTGCAACGTTTTGAGCAATATTTAAGGCAAATGCTGTTTTACCAACAGATGGACGTGCAGCTACGATAATTAAATCGTTTCGTTGGAAGCCTGCTGTCATTTTATCAAGCTCCGCGAAACCTGTTGGAATCCCTGTAACGTCTCCTTTACGATCATGGAGCAATTCGATATTATCATATGTTTGAACAAGGACATCTTTTATGTTCTGAAAGGCACCTGCATTTTTCCGCTGTGCAACCTCCATAATCGTTTTTTCAGCTTCATTTAAAAGAACTTCAACTTCATCTTCACGGCTATAACCGTCCTGTGCAATACTAGTTGCAGTTCGAATTAACCGACGTAAAATTGATTTCTCTTCAACAATTTTTCCGTAATATTCAATATTAGCTGCAGTAGGAACTGAGTTTGCCAAATCACTTAAATACGAAACCCCGCCTACTTCTTCTAATAGATTTACATCTGCTAGTTCAGAGGTAACCGTGACTAAATCAACCGGCTCTCCCTTATCTGATAACGTAAGCATCGCATTATAAATCTTTTGATGTGATGCACGATAAAAATCCTCAGGTATTAAAAGCTCTGAAGCTAGAGTTAACGAAGATGGTTGTAGAAAAATGGCACCTAAAACCGCCTGCTCTGCTTCTATATTTTGTGGTGGAATACGATCACCAATTAACTCGTTTATGATGATCACCGTCCTTTATTTTTTATAATTGCTAGTAAGCTATCAATAATTTAATCTGCTATAATAAAAAACTCCTTAAGTACTAAGGATACAAAAAAAAGTGGTAAAGCTTCAAGATAAATTTCACTCTTTCCACTAAACCACAACTTCTTCCAACATTTACTGTTCAGTTACTTGTACCTTTACTATTGCTGTTACTTCAGGGTGTAGCTTTACTGGTACATTAGTAAATCCTAGTGAACGAATTCCATCAGGTAGCTCAAGTTTACGTTTATCTAGCTTGATATTATGACTTTTTTTAAGCTCATCTGCAATTTGTTTACTTGTAACTGAGCCAAAGAGACGTCCACCTTCACCAGATTTAGCACTTAGTTGGACTGTCAATTCCTCTAAATGTTTTTTAAGCTGTTGCATTTGCTCTAACTCTTCAACTGCTTCTTTTTCCTGCTTTTTCTTTTGTGCATTTAATGAGCTTACATTCGCATTAGATGCTTCAACTGCAAGTCCTTGTTTAATAAGGAAGTTTTGTGCATATCCATCAGCCACATTCTTGACTTCACCTTTTTTTCCTTTTCCTTTTACATCTTTTAAAAATATTACCTTCATGATTTGGTTCCTCCTTCAAGATACTCTTCTAAAGCTAATTTTAATCTTTCTTCTGCTTCCTTTAGTGTAAAATCCTGTAGTTGTGTCGCCGCATTTGTTAAATGACCGCCACCATCAAGAGCTTCCATGATGAGTTGTACATTGATATCCCCTAGTGAACGAGCACTAATGCCAATACTTACTTCATTACGTTTTGCAATAACAAATGAAGCGACAACCCCATTCATTGTTAAAAGCGTATCAGCAGCTTGAGCAATAATTACCTGCTCAAAATGGTCATTATCTTCAGCAATCGTTATTGCAATACCCTCTTTAAAAATAGAAGCATTTTGAATAAGCTTAGCACGCTTCAC
This sequence comes from Bacillota bacterium, assembly GCA_051750265.1. Lineage (GTDB taxonomy): Bacteria > Bacillota > Bacilli > Bacillales > Bacillaceae > Metabacillus. The sequence continues at coordinate 48,138 of JBNJJO010000021.1, forward strand.
GTAATGCTTAATATCTTCCTTCATAAATTTCTGGACTAAAACTGTATCAGCGCCTTTTGCTCTTAAATAAGATGCTGCATCAAATGTACGAGATCCTGTACGAAGAGTAAAGCTTTTGGTATCTACAATGATACCTGCTAATAACGCAGTAGCTTCAATCATATTCATTTTTAGAAGCTTAGGTTGATATTCTAATAACTCTGTCACTAATTCAGCTGTAGAGGATGCATAAGGCTCCATATAAACGAGGATAGGATCCTTTATAAACTCCTCACCACGTCTATGGTGGTCTAATACAATAACGTGTTCACTTCTTGCAAGTAGTCTTTCATCAATTACTAAGGATGGCTTATGGGTATCAACGACAATAAGCAGCGTTTCATCCGTCATAATCTCTAACGCTTGATCAGGTGTGATGAATCTAGACCATAATTCTGGATGCTGTTTAACCTCAAACAACAATTGTTCTACTCCTGAATCAAGTTCGTCTGGGTCTAACACGATAAATCCTTCTTTTCCATTTACTTGGGCTACCTTTAATATTCCAATGCCAGAACCTATCGCATCCATGTCGGGAAATTTATGTCCCATAATCAGTACTTTATCACTTTCAGAGACAATTTCTTTCAGTGCATGTGATATGACACGTGCACGTACCCTTGTTCGCTTTTCCATTGGATTTGTCTTGCCACCAAAGAACTTGATTTTACCACTTGTTTGTTTAATTGCAACCTGATCTCCACCTCGCCCAAGAGCTAAATCTAAACCAGACTGCGCTAGATCGCCAAGCTCTTGTAATGAAGATACACCTGTTCCAATACCTATACTCAACGTTAACGATACATTATGAATTGTTGTCTTCTCTCTTACTTCATCTAAAATAGAAAACTTCATTTTTTCTAACTTTGTTAAAATATTTTCATTTAACACACCTAAAAATCGTTCCGAGGAAATTCTTTTTAAAAATACACCATAATCCTTTGCCCACTTATTTAATAAGGCTGTTACTTCGCTATTAATAGCGCTTCTCGTTTGATCATCCATCCCTGATGTAACTTCATCATAATTATCTAAAAAAATAAATGCTAGTGCTGTTCGTTCATCTTCATATTGTTTCTCAATTTCAATTTGCTCTGTTACATCAAAGAAATATAATAAACGTTCATCACGTTTGATAATGACTCTAAATTTCCGATCATGCAGCGTAATTGTTTCCGATTCTACTTCTTGTTTTATTAAGGGAACTAAAGAGTCTGCTACATCAAAAAGGGATCTTCCCACTAATGTGACTTCGTCAAAACAAGATGTTAGAAATGGATTCGTCCATTCAATATGAAATTGATCATTAAATAGCATAATACCAATCGGCATTTCCATTAATGCTTCTTCGCCAACCTTTTTTAATCGGTAAGAAAGCGTTGTGATGTAACCTTCCATTTCTGTTTGAAAGTCTCGAACAGCTTTATTTAGAAAATAAAGCGCAACCACTAAGCAAATGGATACAAGTATACCTATAATCCAGTTAAAGAAGTATAGAAACAGTACAGCTATCACTGTTACGCCAATTAATGCATAAATAGGATAACGGATTAATGGCTTATCATAAAAACTCGGCATTCGTTCTCATCAACTCCTCGCAACAGTGATTCCTATCTTACTTTTTAATTATTTTCCCACGGAGTGGAAAGCTTAAATCAATTATACCTAAGATTCTAACAAGATAAAGAAATATTGGTATAAGTAAGGAAGCAATTACAATAATAATCGGTACTGCTTTCGATAAGCCTTTTATATATGAATAATAATAAATAAAAGAGTACCCTTGAATAAGAACAAAGAACTGTAAAATAAAATATAAGTTAATCATAGCCATAAAATAGAAGCTATCTGTATCAGATTTTAGCATGATTAACACTGATACGATTAAATAATACCAAACTAGACTTTGTGGCAACCTCCATTCCCTAAAAGGCTTTATAGGATATACTTCAACCCTCAATCGTTTAAGTACAGGTACAGCTACAAAATGGGTGAGTAGCGCAAAAATCATACCTGTTGTAACAAACATTGTTGGAGTTAATGTATGGATAAGGTCTAAACCCTTTTCCATCTGCTCAAATTGTTGCTGAACATCGACATTCGGATTAACAGCTGAAATGATTGATTTTGATTGTTCGATTGACTCTTCAATCAAAAGAACGGAATCCTTAATCATATCAATTTGGAGAAGGAGAATTGTCCCCACGTATGAAACAACTATACTAACGGTATAGGCTAAGCTTCCTCCAATTAAGGCGCCCATCGTTTGCTTTTTTTTATAAAAAACACCCATTGTTAAACCACTAAGACCAAACATGAAAGCTACTAAGATATTCGTTACTGAACCAAATAGGATGGAAAGGATACTTCCTGCAATTAACAACATGATAGATCGTGCAATACCATGCCTGATTGTAAATAATATGAAAGGCAATGGAAGAACAAAGAGTAAGATGGTACCTATTATTGGTGCATAAAGAGCAAAAAGCATTAAAACCATGAAAAGTGCTAATAAAATTGCTCCTTCTGTTATAACATGAACTCGACTCATAATTTCACCTCTTTTAAAGGGATCATGCTTTATTTTAGACTACCTTATAGGTGTAATCAATCATCTAAACTAATACCTCTTGATCCTTAAAATTTCGTAAAAGTTTTTCAATGTATCGTCTTCATTTGATCCATACCAAATAAATATGATCATACAAATAGTCTTAGTATTTCGTTAAAAGAAACAATTTATTTAAAAAGTAACCCTATAGAGTTGGACATTATTAAACAGAGAGTAAAATATAAAAAAAGCACAGAAAGGATTGTATCCTTTTCTGTGCTTTTTCATTCATTTATTATTCACCAGATACATATGGTAATAATGCCATTTGACGAGATCGTTTAATAGCAATAGTCAATTTACGTTGGTATTTTGCACTCGTTCCTGTTACACGACGTGGTAAGATTTTACCACGCTCAGAAACGAATTTTTTTAGTAAATCCACATCTTTATAATCGATGTGTGTGATACCGTTTGATGTAAAGAAACACACCTTACGACGTTTAGCACGTCCACCTTTACGTCCACCTGCCATTGTTTATTTCCTCCCTTCTTATTATGCTAAGATCATATATTTAAAATTAAAACGGTAAGTCATCATCCGATATATCAATAGGTTTTCCATCGTTTGCAAATGGATCGTCATCAAAGCTTGTTCGGCCTTGATTACGTTGATTCTGATCTGAACCGAATGGATTTTGATTACCAGAATTACCTGGATTCCCACCAAAATTGTTATTATTGTTGTTGTAGTTATTGTTGCCTCCACCGCTCGCACCTTTTGGCTCTAGGAATTGGACACTTTCTGCAACAACCTCTGTTACATATACACGTTTCCCACTTTGGTCTTCATAGCTACGTGATTGCAAACGACCGTCAACGCCTGCTAAACTACCTTTTTTAAGGAAGTTTGCAACATTTTCAGCTTGCTTACGCCAAATCACACAGTTGAGAAAATCAGCTTCTCTATCACCTTGTTGGTTCGTAAACGAACGGTTTACGGCTAATGTAAATGTTGCAACAGCTACTCCGCTTGGTGTGTAACGCAGCTCTGGATCTTTTGTTAGCCTTCCGACTAGTACAACTCGATTCAACATCAGAACCATCCTTTTTTATATATCTTATATAACCAAAATTATTTATCTTCTTTTTTAAGAACTATATGACGGATCATATCTTCGCTGATTTTAGCTAAGCGGTCAAATTCTTGAACAGCTTCAGCAGCAGCGTTAACTTGAAGTAGCATGTAGTAGCCATCACGGAAATCATTGATTTCATATGCTAGGCGACGTTTGCCCCACTCTTTCGCTTCTGTCAATTCCGCACCATTTTCAGATAAAACGTTATTGAAACGCTCAATTAAAGCTTTCCTCGCTTCATCTTCAATGTTTGGACGGATGATGTACATAATTTCGTACTTTTTCATCATCTTACACCTCCTTTTGGTCTAAACGGCCCATCTTTGGGCAAGGAGCAATTAAAATAAATTACTCACAATTAGGAATTATAACAAATTAAAACGAAATGCGCAAGTGCCTTGTTCAGACCCGAAAATCATAAGACGCTCATGAATAGAAGGTGTTCTTTACCTTCAATTCATGAGTGGCTTATGACTCGAGGGTCTAGGCACTGAAGCTGGACACGAAAACTAAGTTTAAATAACTTATATATTTTATCACTTAAAAAAGCGCTGGCGCTTTTCGACTTATACATTAAAGCGAAAATGAATAACGTCTCCATCTTGAACAATATATTCTTTTCCTTCTAGACGGACCTTCCCTGCTTCACGTGCAGCACCCATTGTCTTTGCAGCGAATAAGTCATCATATGAGACTGTTTCTGCACGGATAAACCCTTTTTCAAAGTCAGTATGGATAATACCCGCACACTGAGGTGCTTTCATTCCTTTTTTAAATGTCCAAGCACGAACCTCTTGTTCACCTGCAGTAAAATAAGTAGCTAGACCAAGAAGATGGTAAGAAGCTTTAATTAACTGATCAAGTCCAGACTCCTTAATCCCAAGCTCTTCTAAAAACATTTCTTTTTCTTCGCCTTCAAGTTCAACAATCTCAGATTCGATTTTCGCACATATAACAATCACTTCAGCATTTTCTGCTGCTGCAAACTCACGAACCTTTTGAACATATGGATTGTCTGCAGGATCAGCAATCTCATCCTCACTAACATTTGCTACATAAAGGATAGGTTTAATTGTTAATAAATGTAATTGTTTAGCAAGCTTCATTTGCTCTTCTGTAAATTCTACTGAACGAGCAGGCTTTTCATTTTCAAATGCCTCTTTCAGTTTCACTAAAATCTCATGCTCATAAACTGCAGTTTTATCCTTTTGTTTTGCTAGTTTAGCTACACGATCAGCACGCTTATCAACTGTTTCTAAATCTGCTAAAATTAGCTCAAGATTAATTGTTTCAATATCTGAAATAGGGTCTACCTTACCTGATACATGTGTAATATTGTCATCTGCAAAACAACGAACAACATGACAAATTGCATCTACCTGACGTATATGTGAAAGGAATTTATTTCCTAATCCTTCTCCTTTGCTTGCACCTTTTACAATTCCAGCGATATCAGTAAATTCAAACGCAGTTGGTACAGTTTTTTTAGGTTTTACAAGCTCTGTTAGATTTTGCAAGCGCTCATCAGGTACCGCTACAATTCCTACGTTTGGATCAATTGTACAAAATGGATAGTTTGCTGATTCTGCACCAGCTTGTGTAATTGCGTTAAATAATGTTGATTTTCCAACGTTAGGAAGACCTACAATACCAGCAGTTAATGCCATATTCCCACTCCTCTATAAATAAACAAAAAAATTTGTCCGATTTCTAACCAATCTTCAACAATTATAGATAGTAAACACATAAAAAACAAGCAGGTCATTCATTATAGTGAAACATATAAGAAAAGCGCAAGTGCCTTGAACAGCCCTGAAAGGCTTATGACCTCGAGGGGCTAGGCGCTGAAGCTAGACACTAACACTAAGTACAAAAGGCTTATACTTTCTTATCTTTTTAAAAAAAGAGAACCAATTACGGCTCTCCTTAGAATTCACACATCATTCGATTTTCTCAAAGTTTACTAAACAATCATATAAAACACTACCTAGTCCATTATCTGAATAATCATCAGGTGTAAGTAAGTTTATGGAACCACCAAATTTATGCCACTGTCCTTCATCAACATTAATCGTTTTTGGATGAGCCTTTTCTAGGATCTTAACAGTTCCAGAAAGCCTTCCTCTATCATTAAAAATAGTTACCGTATCACCGTCTTCAATTTCTTTATCATTAGCGATATCCACTGATATTTCAATCTTAACAGATTGTAAAGCTTCGATGAGTATATAGTGCTGTGAATGATTAGATCGTAACGGATGAATGGATAAAAGCTGATATGGGTATTTTTCTGCTAATAATGGATTTGTAATGCTAGACTCTTTTGGAGGTAAATAGTATGGTTTACCATCATATCCCTTGTCCTCTGCAATTGAAGAAGTAAACTCAAATTTCCTACTTGGAGTTGAAAACTCTTTTGATTCCCAAGGTACATAGCTAACAGGTAGTGGAAGTCTTTTTTCCTTTTTGAGTCGTTCAAGCGTGATACCGTGCTTGTTTAAATGCGTAAGTCCCATTTCTAAAAACTGCGCTCGTGAGTATCTAAATTCTTCCTCAAACCCTAACCGTTCCGCTAATTGAGTCCATATCCATAAATCAGATTTTGCTTCCCCAGGTGGAGCAACAAGTTGCTCTCCGTAATTCATATAATGATGATACATTGAGGCATAATAAATATCTTCTTCCTCAAATACAGTTGTTGTTGGAAGCACATAATCCGCTAATATAGCCGTATCTGTTAAAAAGTGATCAACAACTACGAGAGTATCAACTGATTCAAAGGCTTGTCTGACCTTAGTAGAATTCGGGACTTGTACGAGTGGATTACCGCATGTCACAATAATCAACTTAATTGGAGGATTTTCTGCTTGTAAAATTCCTTCAGCCTGCTTCATCATTGAAAATTGTCTTACGGAAGTTTTTTTATGAGGTAAAGTAAGAGCACTCATATTAAAACTTTTCCCAACTTGAAGGTTTCCAAAATTAGCTCCACCACCAGAGATTCCTATATTTCCACTTACTGCAATTAGAGCATCAATTAATCGTATAGTATTTCCACCATTTGAATATCTCTGCATTCCGAGTCCTAAATAAGTCGAAGTTGGTCTATCGTAATAAATGGAAGCTAGGAACTTAACATCCTCATAGGAAATTTCGGCCTTTGTCATAACATCTTCTAGTGAGATACTTTTCAGTAATGAAACAAGGTCATTATAGCCAACGGTATGGTTTTCAATAAACTGCTGATCCTGTTTATTTTCTTCTACCAAATACTTCATAACACCAATTGCTACTAGCCCATCCATTCCTGGTTTAATGGAAATATATTTATCAGCTATTTTAGCAGTTGAATTGTAAATCGGATCAATGACAGTAATTGTAGAACCTCTTTTTTTAGCTTCTTGCAAAGAATGAAATAAGTGCATATTCGTTCTAGCTACATTTCTTCCCCAAATCACAACATGCTTACTATGAACAATATCGTCAGGAGCATGACTAAAAGAGCTACCGAAATCCCATGTTTGAGCTTCAATACCAGCTCCCCAGCAAATGCTGCCAACTAATTCTGTCACACCACCGTAGCAATTAAAGAATCGTTGATCTAGGTTCTTAAGCAATCCGTTATTCGCATAATCATGACTATGCAAAACAGCTGTTGAACCATAGATCTCCTTAATCCCACCCATTTTCTCAGCAATTTCATCAAGAGCCTGCTTCCATGTAACCTCTTCAAAATGTCCGTTAACCTTTTTTAAAGGAGTTGTTACCCGCTCTTTAGAATTTGTCTTCGTTTCGAGCATTCTTCCTCTACCACAAATTTTACCTTTTGTGATTGGATGTTCCTTGTCACCCTTAACTTTTGTCACTTTCCCATCCTCTACAGTTACCTCAAAACCACAGCTATCCCAACAGTTTAAAGGGCATGACGATTTAAATACCTGTTTCATTCTTCAGCCCCCTCAACTTACTCACCTGATTCTTCGTGCTTAACAAGTACCTTTTTCATCTTTCTAGCGAACTCTCTCCGCGGAATTAAAACACTATGGTCACAGCCTTCACATTTAATCCTCACATCCATCCCCATCCGGATAATTGTCCAGCGATTTGTTCCACATGGATGCTGTTTCTTCATTTCAACAATATCCTTTAAACCAAATTCCTTCTCCATCATGAGTTAACCTCCATTCTTAGCTAACCTCTTCTTTTCTGTTATACATAACCATTCTTGGGTATGGAATTTCAATACCATGTTCATCTAAACGAATTTTTATATCTTTTCGAAGCATTCTAGCGATATGGAAATGACGCATTGGTTCAACTTCACAAACTACACGTAATATAACTTCAGATGCACCTAAGTTTTGGATACCAAGTAACTCAGGAGGATTAACAATGTCATCGTATTTATCTGGAATTTCTGCTAGTAATTCTTGTATCACATGTTCAGCTTCTGGTATGTCAGTCTCAAACGATATACTTACATCAACAACAGCCATACTATTATGAATAGAGAAATTCGTCACTTCATTAATACTACCATTTGGTAAGATATGAAGTTCCCCTGTCCAGTTTTTAATTTTCGTTGTCCTTAACCCAATTTCTTCGACGGTCCCTTCAAAATTAGCAACTCGTATATGGTCTCCTACAGAGAACTGATCCTCAAATATAATGAAAAATCCCGTAATAATATCCTTTACAAGACTTTGAGCTCCAAAACCTACAGCAAGTCCAACAATCCCAGCACCAGCAAGCAATGCACCCACATTAATGGTCAGCGCCTCCAAAATCATTATGATTGTAATGAAATAGACCACATATGTTAAAATATTTTCCAATAGCTTTGAAAGGGTATTTTCTCTTCTTTCTGAAATACGGATTGGAGATTTCCCACGAAATAAAAAGACTTTACTAATGGCAAGTTTTCCAACTTTGATGAAGATTGTAGATACTATCATGATCAATACAATTTTTAATAGACCTTTTCCCAAGGTAATCCATAAATCACCATTTGTGATGTAATCATAGATCTCATTCCACATATTTACTATTATATTCATCCTTATCACCTTTTTCTATTTAGCTGTTTTCACTTTCTATTTCTGTTTATCCTTATTCTACTCCTAGAAGAAAATAAACTTTTTCTATAGCCTATTATACTCTAAAAGTAAACTCATTTCTTTTGAAAAGGAAGTAGAGTACCAGAAAATTTCACAGTGATTTTTCATTGACAACATAATAGGAAAGTTCGTTTACTACTACAATTACATTTCCGTACTAGATTAAGGTTATTAAAAAGTTTTAGTTTATTTTTATTTCATAAATAAGTTAGGCTGATTCAGGTAAGTTGTTCCCTTGTTTCATTTAAAGGGAACATTCTTCTGAATCAGCCTTTATATATTTTACTATCAGAATTATTATTTAGAGGGTGATAGTATAAGAAAAACTAAGGTTTTCGACATTAGGACTTGGCGATAGCCTTAGTTTTTTTAAACACTCTTTTATCTTGTTTTAAAGCGATCCATTATTGGAAAGAGCAAGATGGTTACAAGTAGATAAAGGTTAATCAAGCCATATAAAGGATATAAAATCGCAACAAGATTCGCAAATCCAAAGCGTGTAAAAGGGATCATGAGCAATACTAGGACAAATGCCATTAACCAAAACGGTATATTCATAAACTGCTTAAATCGTGAGGCAAGTCCAAATATTCCTGAAACGGCTGTTGTATAGATTGCAAGCCATAGCATAACAGACATAAAGAGAAAAACGGCAAATGGTGACCCCTTTAATACTGCAAATAAGGGAATTTCATAATCTGCTAAATAATCTGCCATCTGAATTAGCGTCTCGTTGTAGACGAATGACATAGCACCTAAAACAACTCCACTACCAATACTTGCCACCTTCGCTTCCCAAAGCCCTTTTATTTCCTTACCAATTGCTGATAAGACGGCAATTAACGGTAATATATTAAGTGATGTAAAAGTAAAGGCCGCAGGCCAATTATATTGTTTATTTAAATCTAACACCCATGAATGATGATGAGAGATATTAAATGATAGCAGTGCATAAAACAATCCCAATACAAGCAATGGAATAATAATTGTATTTAATCTAATAATCCCATTCGTATTACTTAGGAAAAGAAGCACAAGTAACACTGAAAAAAATAATATCCCTCCCCAATATGGGACTGAAAAAGCTTCGAGTGTGGCTCCACCACCAGCTATCATAACAATCGTTGTTGTAAATAGGTACAACACAATCAATACATCATAGACATATGAGAGTTTTCTACCTATTAACCTCTCCAAAACTGGGAAAAAGTGATTTGATTTCTCTTCATAACTAATTTTCATAATGACGTACACAGCTATAACAAAAATAATTGTAAAAATACATATAGCCAGTCCGCTTTCAAAGCCAAAAAATTGCCATAACTCTCTTCCAGATGCGTATCCTGCGCCGATAATTGTTCCTAAAATTAAAAACATCCATTTAAGTCCTGATTTCACCTTTTCCTCACCTCTTAAGGCTATCCTAATTGCAACCAACATGTATAGAAATGAACATTCTTCCGTATACTGTTACTACTATGACGTGGGAGTGAATTCTATGAATCTAAAAACAGGGTTTTTTCAATCAGATAAAAAGCAAGATCGAATATATTATGAAGATCAAGATGCTGTTCAGCTCTTATCAACAAATATTTTAATGAACATGCCGAAACTATTTTTAAAACCAATTGTTATTGTATGTATCGGAACAGATCGTTCAACAGGTGATTGTTTAGGCCCTTTAGTAGGCTTTAACATACAAGAAGAATTATCAGATTTCCATGTCTACGGCACATTGAAAAATCCTGTCCATGCTGTTAATTTAGAAGAAACACTGGAATTCATTAAAGAAAAGCACCGAAATCCATTTATCATCGCCATTGATGCATGTTTAGGTCGATTAAAAAGCGTCGGTTTTGTCCAGGTTGCTGAAGGATCTATTAAGCCTGGTGCTGGTGTGAATAAGGAATTACCAGCTGTTGGTGATATGCATATTACGGGAATTGTGAATGTAAGTGGCTTTATGGAGTTTTTTGTTTTACAAAATACTCGCTTACATCTTGTTATGAGCATGGCAGATATTATTTCAAAGGGATTAATCGAGGCTGAAAAACAATACTTAGAAAAACGACTTTCAGTCCGTAGAGACTTGTTAGCTAATCAGAATTCTGGACTAGTTGATACAAGCAGCACATGACTTATTCACGTCATATTTAAAAGAAAGCCCTCTCCAAGATGGCGGCGCGGACTGAGCAAACTCTATAAAAATTTATTGAATCCAATTCGTCTATTTTTGAAAAAGGATTAATATCATAATAAGATAGCGTAGTTCCGACCTATTACCTTCATACGAAAAAAACACTGCATTATACTTATATGCAGTGAATAGGTAATATTCTTTACTATCGATATTGTACTAACACAATAATGGTAACAACTAAAATACTTGGTAATAAATTCGCCACTCGAATTTGTTTTATCCCAAGCATATTAATACCAATCGCAAAAATTAACACACCACCGGTTGAAGTGAGTTCAGCAATTAATATCTCCAACAGCGAATCTGATAAAAATTGATGAATAACATTTGCAAATAATGCAATACCACCCTGATAAAGGAAGACTGGTAAAGCTGAAAGTAATACTCCAATACCAAGAGTGCTTGCTAAAACGATGCTTGTGAATCCGTCAATCATCGATTTAGTTAAAAGAACAGCGTGATCTTGCCTTAAACCACTATCAAGTGCTCCTACAATGGCCATTGCACCAACAACGAAAATTAACGTTGCATTGACAAATCCTTGTGCAATATTTCCACTTTGAGATTTACCTATTTTACGTTCAAGCACATTCCCTATATGATGTAAGAGATCCTCTAGTCGAAGCCACTCACCTATAACTGTACCTACTACTAAACTAACAATGATAATAAAAAAATTGTCACTTTTTAGTGCCATATCAATACCCAAAACTACAACTGATAGGCCGATCACCACCATAACGGTTTGTTTCATTTGATCAGGAATCCCCCTGAGTAACAAACCAATTATGGTCCCTATAATTATTCCTAGGGCATTCACAATACTCCCAAATAAAACCAATGATACTTCACCTTTCTTTTCAATGAACAAAAAGACAAGCGCCTTGATCAGCCTCGAGCAAATATGATGCTAATGAATAGAATGTGTTCTTCACCTTCAATTCATTAGTGACTATACCCTAGGGTGGCTAGGCGCTGGCAGTCAAAAACGTGACGTCCTGTGCTTCGAAGTTGGATACTGATGCACATATCTACAGTACAAAAGAATTTTATAGTTTTCTAAGCATTAAAAAAGACTGACTCTAAGAGTCAGCTTATATGAAAGAGAACGAATCTCTTAGGATGATTGTTGTGCTTCTAATAATTCTAAAATACGGTCTAAATCATCCTGGGAGAAAAATTCAATTTCAATTTTACCTTTTTTCTTTTGTTTCTTGATAGTTACGGATGTACCAAAATATTCCTGTAAATATGTTTCCCGTTCTTTTATAAAGACATCTTTTTCTGGCTTTTCCCTTTTTGTTTCACGTGGAACATTATTATTTAATTGTTGGACAATTAATTCTACTTGACGAACATTTAGCTGTTCACGAACAATTTTTTCTACAAGTGGGTTTAGCTTGTCTTTTTTCTTTAAGCCAAGCAGTGTACGACCATGTCCCATTGATAGCTTACCATCTGATATGAGTTGTTGAATCTGTTTTGGTAAGGTTAATAGTCTTACATGGTTAGCAATATGTGGTCGACTTTTCCCTAAACGTTTTGCCAACGCTTCTTGCGTAAAATTTAATTGTTCCATTAACGTCTGGTATGCCTGAGCTTCTTCAATCGACGTCAAATCCTCACGTTGTAAGTTCTCTAATAGAGCTAGCTCCATCATTTGCTGTTCCGTTAATTCTCTTATAACAGCTGGGATTGCAGTAAGTTTCGCCTCTTTTGCAGCACGGAAACGGCGTTCTCCAACAACAATTTCAAATCCTTTTATACTTTTTCGAACAACAATAGGCTGTAAAATCCCATGTTGTAGAATGGATTCTTTTAGCTCATTGATTGCTTCCTGATCAAATGTTTTTCGAGGTTGGTATGGATTAGGACGAATATCCATTAATTTTACCTCTTGAACGATTTCTTCCTGCCCTACCTCCATGTTTGAGAATAAAGCGTTAATTCCTTTACCTAGACCTCTAGCCATTTACAACCACTTCCTTTGCCAAATCTAAATAAACCTCTGCGCCTCTAGACCTTGGATCGTAAATGATAATTGGTTGGCCATGACTTGGTGCTTCACTTAATCGAATATTTCTAGGGATAATCGTATGATAAACCTTATCCTGGAAATATTTCTTTACTTCATCAATGACTTGAATACCTAGGTTTGTTCTAGCATCAAGCATAGTTAATAGAACACCCTCTATCATTAACTCTGTATTTAAGTGCTTCTGAACTAGACGAACCGTATTAAGTAACTGGCTTAAACCTTCCAATGCGTAGTATTCACATTGTACAGGTATTAATACTGCATCAGCTGCTGTTAACGCATTTATAGTGAGCAACCCTAGTGAAGGTGGACAGTCAATCACCATATAATCATAATGATGCTTCACTGTTTCGAGTGCCCTTTTTAATCTTACTTCTCGAGAAATGGTTGGCACAAGCTCTATTTCTGCACCTGCTAATTGAATAGTAGCCGGAATAATATCTAAATTTTCTACTGCAGTTTGCTTAATGACTTCACTCACATCTACATCATCTACTAAAATATCATATATGCAATGTTCGACTTCGGCTTTTTCAATACCTATACCGCTCGTTGCATTACCTTGTGGGTCAACATCGACGAGAAGCACTCGTTTACCGATGTATGCTAAGCAAGCACCTAAATTTACAGAAGTCGTTGTTTTACCGACCCCACCTTTTTGGTTTGCAATCGCAATAATCTTTCCCACGATGTCACCTGCTTTCATCTAACATAAAATCATAATAAAAGCGCAAGCGCCTTGTTCAGCCGGAGCTAGACTAAAACTCGGTCAAAAAACTTCCAATGCCCCTTATTGACATCATAAATAACAGTGGTGATAATTTTCCACCCCATCTGTTATCATTTTTTATTTTATCATGAAAAGGCTAGAAAGGTTTGAATTTTTTCCGATTTCTTCTATATTAGTATTTTCAATTAGAAGAAAAATATATTATCTATAAGATTTGTTGGATCTTTGTGGACCTTTTTTTCCTAAACGAAGAAAAAGGGCCTGACTCATTGCCAGTCCCACTTTATACATATAGTGAAATAAAAGATATAAATCCTATATATCTATCTAATAAATAAAATTGTAATACTATAGACCTATAAATAAACGCTAAATGCTTTATTTAGGTATCTTTATCGTAAACTGAATATATTCATCAAATTCTTCTTCTTCCGTATTTAACTTAACACCACTATCAGCTACCATCGTTAACGATTGGCGAATTGTATTCATTGCAATTCTTGTATCTCTACTAAATGCTTTACGTTTAGGTTTCGGTTTCACATTATTTTTTTCTAGAAGCTTAACTACTCTATCTTCAGTTTGCTTTACATTCAGATGTTTTTCGATAATTTCTTCTAAAAGTTTTATTTGCAACTCAGAATCCTTTAATGGAATAAGTGCACGTGCATGGCGCTCAGTTATAGTCTTTTGAAGTAAGGCATCCTGTACGTCTTGTGGAAGTTTTAATAAGCGTAGTTTATTCGCTATGGTAGATTGCCCTTTACCAAGTCGCTGTGCCAATGCCTCTTGTGTGAGATCATGCAATTCAAGCAGCTTTGCATAGGCAACTGCTTCCTCTATAGAAGATAACTCTTCCCTTTGTAGGTTTTCAATTAATGCAACACTTGCTGTTTCTCTATCATTGAAATCCTTTACAATTGCAGGTATAACGTCCCACCCTAGAGTTTGCACAGCTCGCCAGCGTCTCTCACCTGCAATCAACTCAAATTTACCGTCAATTTCCCTAACGACGATAGGTTGAATTATCCCATGTGTACGAATGGTTAACGCTAATTCCTCAATCTTTTCATCCGAAAAAACGGTACGTGGCTGGAAGCGATTAGGAACAATATCCTGTATTAGGATTTTCTTAATCTCTTCCTTATGTTGTTCTTCCCCTATTACTTCTTGTTCAACTTTTTCAACGACGACTTGTTCTGCTTCTTCTTTTTCTCCCAAACCGAAAAATCGAGAAAATGGATGCTTCATGAGCCTACACCACCTTTAAAAACTACCAATTTTAGTATTCTCTTTTTCTTTCATTATTTCCTGCAAAATACATAAAAGTTCAAGTAAATGTTCCACGTGAAACATTTACTCTATAGGAAGCTTGTTTGGCGTTCCAGGTTTTCTAGGATATTTTTTAGGAGTACCTTTCATTTTTTCAATGACTAAGATCGTTCGTTCACTATTTTCCATAGGTAGTTCAAATGAGTGAATTTGTTGAACTTTCCCACCTAAAATATGGAGTGCCTTTTCGCCAGCTTCTAACTCTTCTTTTGCTGCTGCAGCTTTCATAGCAATAAAGAAACCATCCTTTTTCACAAGAGGTATACACAATTCACTTAATACAGAAAGTCTTGCTACAGCTCTAGCAGTTACAACATCAAACGATTCTCTATGCTCTTTACTTTGGCCGAATGTTTCAGCTCGGTCATGAAATAGTTGAACGTTTTGTAAACCTAAGTTTTGTGTAAGGTGTGATAAGAAATTAATTCTTTTTTGTAATGAGTCTACTATAGAAATACGTAAATGTGGGAAGCAAATGTTAATTGGTATACTCGGAAAACCAGCACCCGCTCCGACATCACAAATAGAAAGGGGTTTTGAAAAATCGAAATAAAATGCGGCCGATACAGAATCATAAAAATGCTTTAAATACACTTCCCTTTTATCTGTTATCGACGTTAAATTCATTTTCTCGTTCCATTCTACAAGCAAATTGAAATATAACTCAAATTGATCCATTTGCTGCGGAGAAAGAATAATTCCCTTCTCCGCTAGACTTGACTGAAATAATGCTGTATCCATACTCAAAACCTTTCTACTTATTGATTAGAAACTCGTGCAATTCTACCTTGCTCAAGATATACCAGTAGGATAGATATATCTGCTGGATTAACACCTGCTATGCGAGAAGCTTGAGCAATTGATAGAGGTGTAACTTCTTTTAACTTTTGTCGTGCTTCAGAAGCTAATCCATTTATAGCATCATAATCAATATTTTCAGGGATTTTTTTATTTTCCATCTTTTTTAATTTTTCAACTTGCTGTAATGATTTTTCTATATATCCTTCATACTTGATCTGGATCTCAACCTGTTCAGCAACATCTGCATCGATTTCATCTTCAGAAGGAACTAACTTACTAATGTGTTGGTATGTCATTTCTGGCCGTTTTAGTAAATCAGAAGCTCTAATTCCATCTTTTAGCTCGCTTCCTCCAACTGAAAGGATCAATTCTTGGGTCACTTGATTAGGCTTTATAATTACTGATGCTAATCGTTGTTTTTCTTGCTCAATCGATTGTTTTTTATTCGTGAATTTTTCAAAGCGTTCCTCAGATATTAAGCCAATATTTTTTCCTACTTCAGTTAAACGTAAGTCTGCATTATCATGGCGAAGCAATAATCGATACTCTGCTCTTGATGTTAATAGACGATAAGGTTCATTTGTCCCCTTCGTTACTAAATCATCAATAAGAACTCCAATATAAGCATCAGATCTGCCTAAAATCACTCCTTCTTTTCCTAACGCTTTTTGAGCTGCATTAATCCCAGCCATTAACCCTTGGCCTGCAGCTTCTTCATATCCTGATGTACCATTAATTTGTCCTGCTGTAAATAATGATGAAATATTTTTCGTTTCTAAAGTCGGCCATAGTTGAGTTGGAACGATTGCATCATATTCAATCGCATACCCTGCTCTCATCATTTGAACTTTTTCAAGACCAGGTATTGTTTTCAATATTTGTTGCTGTACATCCTCTGGTAAGCTAGTTGAAAGACCTTGTACATAAACCTCTTGAGTATTTCTTCCTTCTGGCTCTAAAAATATTTGATGTCGTGGTTTATCGTTGAAACGAACAACTTTATCTTCAATTGATGGGCAATAACGTGGACCAGTCCCTTTAATCATCCCCGAATACATTGGCGAACGATGTAAGTTATTGTCAATAATTTTATGTGTTTCTTCACTTGTATACGTTAACCAGCAAGGAAGCTGGTCTGTAATGTACTTCGTAGTTTCATAAGAAAATGCACGTGGTACTTCATCACCTGGTTGTATTTCTGTCTTGCTATAATCAATTGAATGACTATTAACACGTGGAGGTGTTCCTGTTTTAAATCTTACTAAATCGAAGCCTAACTCTTGTAAGTGTTCAGATAACTTAATAGAAGGCTGTTGATTATTTGGACCACTAGAATATTTAAGATCACCTAAAATGATTTCTCCTCTTAGAAAGGTACCTGTTGTTAAAACAACGGCTTTTGCAGAATACTCTGCACCTGTTTGAGTGACAATTCCCTTACATATTCCTTCTTCTACAATTAATCGATCAACCATACCTTGAAGTAATGTAAGATTTCTTTCATTTTCTAATGTTTTTTTCATTTCATGTTGATAAGCAAATTTATCAGCTTGTGCTCGTAAGGCTCTTACTGCTGGTCCCTTACCTGTATTTAACATCCTCATTTGAATATGTGTTTTATCAATATTTCTACCCATTTCCCCGCCTAAGGCATCTATTTCCCGAACAACAATACCTTTTGCAGGTCCACCAACTGATGGGTTACATGGCATAAATGCTACCATGTCTAAATTTATCGTGATTGCAAGCGTTTTTGCCCCCATTCTTGCGGAAGCTAGTGCAGATTCACAGCCAGCATGACCTGCACCTACGACAATCACATCATAATCTCCTGCATGATAAGACATATAATACCCTCCTTTGTTTAAAAATCTAAATTTATATATTTTGAACTTAATGTTAGTGTTTTGCTCAAGCATCTTATATGATTCGGACTGAACAAGGCGCTTCCGCTTTTCTTAGAAGATAAGAAAGTATAGGTTTTTTGTACTTAGTTTTGGTGTCTAGCTCCAGCGCCCAGCGACTAGTGAACTTCACACCCCTTATACGCTAAGTCAACATCGAATCGCTAACGCTCTTCGTGTTTCCTTTATCTCATACGGGGTGCTCCAGTTCATACGTCGCTAAACGGGCGCTTCCGCTTTTCTTATTTCCCTAAGCAGAATTGAGAAAATAATTGATCAATTAAACTTTCATGAACAGAATCACCTATTATTTCACCAAGCTGCTCCCAGCAGCGAGTTAAATCAATTTGAACAATGTCAATGGGGATCCCTGCTTCAATCCCTGTTAATGCCTCATTTATAGAAGTTTCAGCAGCTGTTAATAATGCGATATGTCTAGAATTTGATACATATGTTAAATCACTGCTCTGTATATTTCCTTGAAAAAATATTGCACCTATCGCTTCCTCCAATTCATCAATACCCTTTTCTTCTAATAAGGAAGTTGTTACAACAGGTCTTCCAGAAGCTAGTTCTTTCACTTGTTTAATATCTATTCGTTGTTCAAGATCGGTTTTATTAACGATGACGATAATATCCATTCCTTTTACTGCTTCAAAAAGTTGAATATCTTCTTGAGATAGTTCCTCATGAAAATTTAATACAAGAAGAATTAGATCGGCTTCCTTTAATACTTTTCTTGAGCGTTCAACACCAATTCGTTCAACTATATCCTCAGTCTCGCGAATTCCAGCTGTATCTACTAATCGAAGAGGAACTCCTTTAACGTTCACATATTCTTCAATTATATCTCTCGTGGTCCCCGGAATATCGGTTACAATTGCTTTATTTTCATGAACAAGGCTATTTAGTAAGGAAGATTTTCCAACATTAGGTCTGCCAATAATAACAGTTGATAGTCCCTCTCTTAGAATTTTTCCTTGTTGTGATGTTTGAAGGAGTTTATTAATTTCATTTTTGACCAAAGTTGCTTTTTCAATCAGCATATTATGAGTCATTTCTTCAACATCATCATACTCAGGATAATCAATATTAACCTCAACATGTGCTAATGTCTCTAAAATCTCTTGTCTAAGCCTTTGAACAAGCTTTGATAATCTTCCTTCCATTTGACCTAAGGCTACATTCATTGCTCTATCTGTTTTCGAACGAATCAAATCCATTACTGCTTCTGCTTGAGATAAATCAATACGTCCATTTAGGAAGGCCCGCTTTGTAAACTCGCCTGGTTCTGCTATTCGTGCACCGTTTTGTACCGCTAATTGTAAAACCCGATTTACAGTTACTAATCCACCATGGCAATTTATTTCTACAACATTTTCTCTTGTAAATGTTTTTGGTCCCCTCATCAATGAAACCATGACTTCCTCAACAACATTTCCTGTCGTTGGATCAATCATATGACCGTAATGGATCGTATGGGAGTCAACTTCTGCTAGCCTCTTATTAGAAGGTGCTTTGAATAGTTTATCAGCAATTTCTATTGCTTCTTCTCCACTTAATCTTACTATTGCTATTGCCCCTTCTCCTAAAGGCGTAGATATGGCTGCTATTGTATCTAACTCCATTGTTACGATCGCCTCTCTTTTTTCATTTATCTATATAAGTACTTTTTTTATCATCATTAGCCTCGACCAAAATTTAAAGATAGCATATTTTAATTTTATTAGAAAGCAAAATCAATTCACGGTTTGTCCATTCATTACTTTTCTTTATATACCTCTACTCATTTTAACTTATCCACATGTTAATAACAATATTTGCTCCTAATAGGAAGTTCTCTTTTATAAATTTTCTTTTTTAAAAAGTAAATGTGTACATTATGAATCCGTTTTATTTTAAACTTAGATCTGTATTTTTTTTAATTAGACTCGAATGTTAAATAGTTATTTATATTTTTTTATGTGCTACTAAAAAAATACAGAAAAAAAGACCCACTCTACTTAGAGTCGGTCTTCCGTTTAGGTGAAATGACTAAATGACGATTTGGTTCTTCACCAACAGAATATGTGTTTATTTCTTTAAATTCAGATAATGCAGCATGTATGATTTTTCGTTCATATGAAGGCATTGGTTCCAAGGAAACATTCTTTGATGTCCGAATAGCTTGCTGTGCTAATCGACCTGCTAACTGGTTAAGTGTATCTTTTCTTCTGTCTCGATAATTTTCTGCATCAATGACAATTTGTAAATAATGTTTTGAAAATCTGTTTGCAACTAATTGTGTTAAATATTGAAGGGAATTTAATGTTTGTCCTCTTTTTCCAATTAAAACGGCCATTTTGTCACCTGATAGTTGCATAGTAACAACTTTACCTGATCGTTTTACATGGATATGAGCATCAATCCCCATTTTCTTAATCACATTAGTAAGAAAAACTTGAGCCTCTTTTACGGGATCATTTATAAGTTTCACTTTTACATTAGCAGACCTTTTGCCGAAAATCCCAAATAATCCCTTTTTACCTTCATCTAAAATGGTAACTTCTACTTCTTCTCTAGTTGCTTTTAATTGCTTTAACGCTTCTTCTACTGCTTCATTGACGGTGAGTCCATTAGCAGTTATCTCTTTCACTTCTTATTTCCCCCATCTTTTGCTGCCTTTAGTTCAGGTCCTTTAACAAAATATGTTTGAATAATCATGAAAAGGTTACCTACTACCCAGTACAATGAAAGTGCTGCAGGGAAACTAATTGCAAAGACAACGATCATGATAGGCATAATCCAAAGCATCATAGCCATTTGTGGATTTTGATTAGCATTTCCTGCCATCATCATTTTCTGTTGGACAAATGTTGTTATACCAGCAACGATTGGAAGAATAAAGAATGGGTCTCTTTCACCTAAATCAAACCATAGGAATGTATGCTCTGCTATTGCCTCTGTTCTCATTATCGCGTGATAAAAACCAATTAAAATTGGCATTTGAATGACTAACGGGAAACAACCTGCAAGCGGGTTTACACCATGTTTTTGAAATAAAGCCATCGTTTCCTGCTGTAATTTTTGTTGTGTTTGTTGATCTTTTGAACTATATTTTTCCTTTAACTTTTGCATTTCAGGCTGTATTGCTTGCATTGCTTTAGAGCTCTTCGTTTGTTTAATCATCAACGGTAAAATCGCTAAACGAATAATAAGAGTAACAAGTACAATAGATATTCCGTAGTTATCACCAGTTATCTCCGCAAAGTATGTAATTAATTGTGATAAAGGATAAACGATATACTTATTCCAAAATCCTTCGCTTTCTGATGTAATCGGTACATTGACCTCTGTACACCCTGTTAAAAGGGTTACCACACTTAATAACCCTATTATTAATAGTATGCGCCTCTTCAAACCTTTTTTCCTCCTAACCAATAATAGATACAATTCCGTACGTTAAAGAAAAGAAAAAGTTTCACATAATTAATATCTTATCATTTTTAAAATGATTTTTCTTATATATAAGAAAGTTTTCGCAAGGATAATTTCTACATTTTTCTACAGTCATTTCGATTGATATATTTTAGCTTTTCGAAACAAGTGGTTTAAACTGCTTTTTACTTCATGATAATTCATGTCAGCTGCTGGTTTTCTTGCAATAATGATAAACTCTTTCCCACTTGCAATACGATGCTTCTCCTCTAAAAAAACTTGTCGTATTAAGCGCTTAACTCTATTTCTTGTAACCGCATTTCCTATTTTCTTACTTACAGATAAGCCGATACGAAATTCTCGTTCTTCTGGTTTTTCTAACATATAAATCACAAATTGTCTGTTTGCTATCGATTTTCCCTGCTTAAAAACTGTTTGAAAATCTTCATTTTTTTTAACTCGATATTTCCTTCTCATTTGATTCACTCCGGTATGTTCCGCTTACTATTCTTTTTAGCAGAATTCTCACCATCATTATGTCTGAAATAAAAACGATTTAAACAAGCTTTAGGATCTAGTTCATCTGAAATAGATTTCTTCCTCACTATTAATTTTAAATCGTTTTCTTCCCTTTAATTTTCCACAAAAAGATTTTGGTGGTTTTCTTAAAAAAAAGACCACTGATTTTTCAGTGGCCTATGCTGATAATACTTTTCTTCCTCTGCGACGACGGCGAGCAAGAACTTTACGTCCATTAGCTGTGCTCATACGGCTGCGGAAACCATGAACTTTACTACGTTTACGTTTATTTGGTTGATAAGTACGTTTCATATATGACACCTCCCTGAGGAATAACAGTTAAAGACAGTCCTACTAATTATAGTGACCAATTGTACGAATTGTCAACCACTACTGTTTTTTTCATCAAGGAAATTTAATTATCTATATAGATCACCGCTCTGTGGATAACATTTCGACAGAATTCTGCAGTATCCACATATGTTATCGACAAGTTTTTCACAGATTAGCCTATTGTGGACAATTTTCTTCAACAAATGATTAGTTATGTGGATAAGTTTGTAAAAACCGTTGCATCTCTAGCTTTATTCTGATATTATATTTGTGTTTTCACTCTTAATATCTAATGTGTATTTTTTCGTTATCCACAGATTGTGGATAACATGTGGAAAGATTATAAACAGCTTGTGTAAACTTTTGTCCACAATACTTGAGTTTTGTCGAAAAGACGTTTTTATACTATATTATATATTTATTCACATTTTTTATTTTTGTATGTTTATACATGAATATCCGCATCTTGTACAAAGGTTATACAAACAATGAAGAAGCTTGGGTAAAGGAGGGACTAAACACTAAATGGAGAATATTTCCGAACTTTGGAGTAAAGCTTTAGGAGAGATCGAAAAGAAAATAAGTAAGCCTAGCTATGAAACATGGCTTAAATCAACTAAAGCACATGGAATTCAAGGTGATACTTTAACCATCACTGCTCCAAATGAGTTTGCAAGAGATTGGCTAGAATCTAGATACTTACATTTAATTGCCGATACAATCTACCAATTAACGGGTGAAGAGTTTGCAATAAAATTTATTATTCCACAAAATCAAATGGATGATGACTTTATGCCCAAATCACCGATTAAACAAATAAATAAAAATGATGATGAACACATAGAAATACCTCAAAATATGCTTAATCCTAAATATACTTTTGATACATTTGTTATAGGTTCTGGTAACAGATTTGCGCATGCTGCATCTCTTGCTGTAGCTGAAGCACCCGCTAAAGCATATAATCCTTTATTTATTTACGGTGGAGTTGGGTTAGGTAAAACTCACTTGATGCATGCGATCGGACATTATGTAATTGATCATAAACCTTCAGCAAAGGTTGTTTATTTATCCTCTGAAAAATTTACAAATGAGTTTATTAATTCAATCCGAGACAACAAAGCTGTTGATTTTAGAAATAAATATCGAAGTGTTGACGTTCTATTAATTGATGATATTCAATTCCTAGCTGGAAAAGAACAAACGCAAGAGGAATTTTTCCATACATTTAACACATTGCATGAAGAAAGCAAGCAAATCGTCATCTCTAGTGATCGTCCTCCCAAGGAAATACCTACCCTTGAGGACAGACTTCGCTCACGATTTGAGTGGGGCTTAATAACTGATATTACTCCTCCAGATCTAGAAACAAGAATTGCAATATTACGAAAAAAAGCAAAGGCTGAAGGCCTTGATATTCCTAATGAAGTCATGCTCTATATTGCAAATCAAATTGATTCAAACATCCGTGAATTAGAAGGCGCACTTATTCGTGTTGTAGCTTACTCATCTCTTATTAATAAAGATATCAATGCCGATTTAGCAGCAGAAGCGCTAAAAGATATCATCCCAAATTCTAAGCCGAAAATGATTTCTATTAGTGAAATACAACGTATAGTCGGACAAGAGTTCCAAGTCAAATTAGAAGATTTCAAAGCTAAAAAACGAACGAAGTCTGTTGCATACCCAAGACAAATAGCTATGTATTTATCAAGAGAATTAACCGATTCATCACTTCCTAAAATTGGAGAAGAATTTGGAGGTCGTGATCATACAACAGTTATCCATGCTCATGAAAAAATCTCTAAAATGCTTCAAAGTGACGAACTGCTACAAAAGCAGTTAAAGGATATAACAGGAATACTTAAGGGTTCATAAGAAAAGCGCCTGATCAGCTTTAGGTAAATTTAAAAATTTCATAGTGATCCTAAAATAATGTGAATAACTAATGCAGATATATACACAGTCTGTCCACATGTGGATAGGCTGTGTTTCCTTTCGTTCTTAGCAGTTATCCACATTTCCACAGCCCCTACTAGTACTTCTACTATATTTTTATAAATAATATATATAACTATTTCTAAAAAAAATGCTTAGAAAAAGGAGGAATTCTATCATGAAATTCATTATTCAGCGGGACAAGTTAGTCCAAAGTGTTCAAGATGTAATGAAGGCCGTATCATCAAGAACAACTATTCCTATTTTGACTGGTATTAAAATTGTTGCTAATTCAGAGGGTGTAACTTTAACTGGGAGTGACTCTGATATATCCATAGAATCTTTTATTCCTAGCGAGGAAAATGGAAATGAGATCGTTGAAATTCTACAAACTGGTAGTGTGGTCTTACAAGCTAGATTTTTTAGCGAAATTGTTAAAAAACTCCCAATGGATATTGTTGAAATTGAGGTTGCTAATCATCATTCAACAATGATTCGTTCAGGAAAAGCAGAATTCAGCTTAAATGGTTTAGATGCTGAAGAATACCCTCACCTACCACAAATTGAGGAAGAAAATATTTTTAAGATACCTACTGATTTGTTAAAAGCAATGGTTCGTCAAACAGTATTTGCTGTATCCACATCTGAAACTAGACCTATCTTAACCGGTGTAAATTGGAAGTTAGAACAAGGAGAACTTATTTGTATCGCTACAGATAGTCATCGACTAGCTTTAAGAAAAGCTATGATCGATAATGAAAACAAAAGCATATACAATGTCGTTATTCCAGGAAAGAGTTTGAGTGAACTAAGTAAAATCTTAGATGACACAAGTGATTTGGTAGAAATCGTTATTACTGAAAATCAAGTTTTATTTAAAGCGAAAAACCTATTATTTTTCTCAAGGTTACTTGACGGAAATTATCCTGATACATCACGTTTAATTCCTTCTGAAAACAAAACGAATATGACAATTAATTCAAAGGATTTCTTACAAGCGATTGATCGAGCATCATTACTTGCTAAAGAGGCTAGAAATAATGTTGTTAAGCTTTCTACTCTAGCTGGTGGAATGATCGAGATTTCTTCCAACTCACCTGAGATTGGTAAAGTAAGTGAAGAAATTCAAGTTTCAGAAATGAATGGTGAAGAATTAAAGATTTCCTTTAGTGCAAAATATGTAATGGATGCTTTAAAAGCACTTGAAGGAACAGAAATTAATGTCAATTTCACAGGAGCAATGAGACCATTTCTTATACGAACAACACATGATGATTCAATGTTGCAACTTATATTACCAGTAAGGACGTATTAACCTTTAACAATATATGGATTTAAGAGGACTGACAGGTGTCAGCCTCTTTTCTATTTAGGAAGCAATAAGAGGTATGGGCATTTAGAACTACAGTGAGGTGGAAAAGTATTTTTTTGTACGTGTGGAGTGGACAAAGGGTTTTAATTACTAGTGTAGTTGTAATTTTAGACTGTTTTTTAGTACAATATAAAGTTAGAGACTACTGAAGGAAGGTGGTTCGCTATGGCAAAACCAGTAAAGATTGAAACGGAGTTTATTACACTTGGACAATTTTTAAAACTAGCGGAAGTGATTCAATCTGGTGGAATGGCAAAGTGGTTTTTAGGGGAATACGAAATTTTTGTAAATAATGAACCAGAAAATCGTCGAGGTAAAAAGCTAAGAGATGGCGACATAGTTTATATTCCTGATTTTGGCACATATATCGTGAGAAATTAAAGTTGGTGTACAAAATTTGTATATAAAAGAGCTGAAATTAAAAAATTATCGAAATTATGAAGACTTAACGATCCAGTTTGATAATAAAGTAAATGTTATCCTTGGGGAGAATGCACAAGGAAAAACAAATGTAATGGAATCTATCTATGTACTTGCCATGGCGAAATCACATCGAACGTCAAATGATAAAGAACTAATTCGATGGGACAAAGAATATGCTAAAATAGAGGGTAGTGTGGAAAAACATAATCGATCAGCTGCTCTACAATTAGTTATTTCTAAAAAGGGTAAAAAAGCCAAGTTAAATCATATTGAACAAGAAAAATTAAGCCAATATGTTGGTGCTATGAATGTAATCATGTTTGCACCTGAGGATTTGAATTTAGTTAAAGGCAGTCCTCAAGTAAGAAGAAGATTTATAGATATGGAAATTGGGCAAGTATCAGCAATTTATCTTCATGATTTAAGTCGGTATCAAAAGATTATGCAACAGAGAAATCATTATTTAAAATTGTTGCAGATGCGGAAGCAAACAGATCAAACGATGCTTGATGTTTTAACTGCCCAATTAAGTGAAGCAGCAGCAAAGATCATTAATAAACGTTTGCAGTTTATTAATGATCTACAGAAATGGGCTCAACCTATTCATTTAGGGATTAGTAGAGGACTAGAAACATTAATAATTAAATATAAACCGTCTGTCGACGTATCAGAAGTACATGATTTGACGAAAATGATAGAAGTATTTGAACAGAAATTTGCTAAAATAAGAGAAAAGGAAATTGAACGAGGTGCAACGCTTGCAGGACCTCATAGAGATGATCTGACTTTTTATGTAAATGACCATGATGTGCAAACATATGGGTCACAAGGTCAACAAAGAACGACTGCTTTATCGTTAAAGTTAGCTGAAATAGATTTAATTTATAACGAGATTGGAGAATATCCAATTCTTTTACTTGATGATGTATTATCTGAATTAGATGATTTTAGGCAATCACACTTATTAAATACGATTCAAGGAAAGGTGCAAACCTTTGTGACGACGACAAGTGTCGAAGGTATTGACCATCAAACATTAAAAGAAGCAGCTACCTTTCATGTTCAGGCAGGAGAACTTTCAGACGATAAACGAGGTGATTAACGTGTATATTCATCTAGGAGACAATTTTGTTGTCCCATCTAAAGAGGTAGTCATGATATTAGATCGTCAATCTTCACAGGCTTCTGCCATTGTTAAAGAATTTTTTGAAAAACAACAGGGCAATATAGTTCAGCTTGTAAATGGTGAAGCGAAATCAGTCATTGTAACGATGGATAAAATTTATTTTTCCCCGTTATCGTCAAGTACATTAAAAAAACGAGCACAAATTGAATTTGATATATAATTATAACTAGAACGATAAAAGAATGCTTTATGAAAAGTGTAGGTGATCAGTGTGACGATGGAAGAAAATCAAGTCCAAAAAGAATCATATGATGAAAATCAGATACAAGTACTAGAAGGTCTTGAAGCGGTTCGTAAACGCCCTGGAATGTACATTGGATCTACTAGTTCAAAGGGTCTCCATCATCTTGTATGGGAAATTGTTGATAATAGTATTGATGAAGCATTAGCAGGATTTTGTGATGAAATCAATGTAATGATTGAAGAAGATAACAGTATAACTGTAAAGGATAATGGACGTGGAATCCCAGTAGGTATACACGAAAAAATGGGACGTCCTGCAGTTGAAGTTATTATGACCGTTCTACATGCAGGAGGAAAATTCGGCGGTGGAGGATACAAAGTATCTGGTGGGCTTCATGGTGTAGGTGCATCAGTAGTTAATGCCCTTTCAACAGAGTTAAATGTCACAGTACATCGAGAGGGTAAGGAACACTTCCAAAAATTCGAAAAGGGTGTTCCTGCTGCTGACTTAAAAGTAATTGGTGAATCAAATGTTACCGGTACAATTACTCATTTTAAACCAGATCCAGAGATCTTCACTGAAACAACGGAATACGAATATGATATACTTGCAAATCGTATAAGAGAGTTAGCTTTCCTTAATCGTGGGCTAAAAATAACAATTGAAGATAAACGTGAAAATAAACGTCACAATGAATACTACTACGAAGGTGGAATTAAATCTTACGTAGAGCATCTAAACCGTACTCGTGAAGTAATCCATGATGAGCCAGTTTATATTGAGGGTGAGAAAGACGGAATTACAACAGAGGTTGCCATTCAATATAATGATAGCTACACAAGTAATATCTATTCTTTTGCTAATAATATTCACACATATGAAGGTGGAACACATGAAGCGGGATTTAAAACTGCTTTAACTCGTGTTATTAATGACTATGCTAGAAAAAATAAAATCTTTAAAGAGAATGATGATAATCTTTCAGGTGAGGATGTTCGTGAAGGAATTACAGCGATTATCTCTATAAAACATCCTGATCCTCAATTTGAAGGTCAAACGAAAACGAAGCTGGGAAATTCAGAGGTTCGCACAGTGACGGATTCTGTATTTTCAGAGGCGTTTGATAAGTTCTTGCTAGAAAACCCTTCAACAGCTAGAAAAATAGTTGAAAAGGGCTTAATGGCAGCTAGAGCTCGTCTTGCAGCTAAAAAGGCCCGTGAATTAACGAGAAGGAAAAGCGCGCTTGAAATTTCAAGTCTTCCAGGAAAACTTGCTGATTGCTCATCAAAGGATCCCTCTATTAGCGAGATATATGTTGTTGAGGGAGATTCAGCTGGTGGATCTGCAAAACAAGGAAGGGATAGACATTTCCAAGCGATCCTCCCATTGAGAGGAAAAATTATCAATGTTGAAAAAGCGAGACTTGATAAAATTTTATCAAATAATGAGATTCGTGCTATCATTACAGCGCTTGGAACAGGTATTGGGGAAGATTTTGATATATCTAAAGCCCGTTATCATAAAGTTGTCATAATGACAGATGCAGATGTAGATGGTGCACATATTCGTACACTATTACTCACCTTCCTCTACCGTTATATGCGCGAAATAATTGAAAAAGGCTATATCTATATTGCCCAACCACCACTATACAAGATTCAGCAGGGAAAAAGGATTGAATATGCTTATAACGATCGTCAGCTTGAGACTTTCCTTGCAGAGATGCCACAACAGCCTAAGCCTGGTATTCAACGTTACAAAGGTTTAGGGGAAATGAATCCCGGACAGCTATGGGAAACGACAATGGACCCTGCGACACGTACATTACTTCAGGTCACTCTAGAGGATGCAATTGACGCTGATGAAACCTTTGATACTTTAATGGGCGATAAAGTAGAGCCGCGTCGAAACTTTATTGAAGAAAATGCACAATACGTTAAAAACTTAGATATTTAACAAGAGCAGCACCTCATTTTATGGTGGGGTGTTTTTTACATCCAATACAACCCATTTTATTTCCAAGCAAAATATATCGCATGAAACTAAAAATATCACTGAAAAAACTCAAATTATTTCTGTGAATACTACGTTCTATCAATATTCTAGGAAATTGATGTGTAATCTTTCACTAACATTGATATAATGGAGAGTAGACTATTAGATGAATTTTATCTTTCAATTGGGCAGGAATGATTACTTTAATATATATATTTTATTTGGCACTCCCAATTTAAAATGCGAATAGGACTAAGGGAGGTTATCTTAGTATGTCGGAAAATCAAAACTCACACGTCATAGATAGAAATATTAGTACTGAAATGCGTGAGTCCTTTTTAGGCTATGCGATGAGCGTTATTGTTTCACGTGCATTACCAGATGTTCGAGATGGGCTAAAACCTGTTCATCGTCGGATTCTGTATGCAATGAATGATTTAGGAATGACGTCAGAAAAACCATTTAAGAAATCAGCACGTATCGTTGGGGAAGTAATTGGTAAGTATCATCCCCATGGTGACTCAGCTGTTTATGAAACAATGGTACGTATGGCTCAAGATTTTAATTTTCGTTACATGTTAGTCGATGGACACGGTAATTTTGGTTCTGTTGATGGAGATTCTGCAGCAGCGATGCGTTATACTGAGGCGCGTATGTCTAAAATTTCTATGGAATTAATACGTGATATTAATAAAGACACGATTGATTATCAAGATAATTACGATGGCTCGGAAAGAGAGCCAATTGTACTCCCTGCTCGATTTCCAAACTTACTGATAAATGGCGCTACTGGAATCGCTGTTGGTATGGCTACAAATATTCCTCCACACCAATTGGGTGAAATTATTGATGGAGTGCTTGCGCTTAGTAAGGAGCCAGATATTTCAATACCTGAACTAATGGAGATTATTCCAGGTCCTGACTTCCCTACAGCTGGACAAATTATTGGTAGAAGCGGGATACGAAAGGCTTATGAAACAGGTCGTGGATCAATCACAATTAGAGCGAAGGTTGAAATTGAAGAAAAGGCTTCAGGTAAACAAGTAATTATTGTTAAGGAATTACCATATCAAGTTAACAAAGCAAAGCTCGTTGAAAAAATTGCAGAGCTTGTTCGAGATAAAAAAATAGAAGGTATAACAGATTTACGTGATGAATCAGATCGTAACGGGATGCGTGTTGTTATCGAAGTACGGAAGGATGCAAATGCAAATGTCCTATTAAACAATCTGTATAAACAGACAGCTTTACAAACTAGTTTTGGAATTAATATGCTGTCTCTAGTTAATGGTCATCCAAAGGTCCTTAACCTTAAGCAAATGCTTTATTATTACTTAGAGCATCAAAAAGTTGTGATTAAACGTAGAACAGCTTTTGAATTAAGGAAAGCTGAAGCGCGTGCTCATATTCTTGAAGGCTTGAGGATTGCACTTGATCATCTAGATGCGGTTATAACACTGATTAGAAATTCACAAACAACAGACATTGCCCGAAATGGGTTAATGGAGCAATTTTCATTAAGTGAAAAACAAGCACAGGCTATTCTAGATATGAGACTTCAAAGATTAACTGGATTAGAAAGAGAAAAGATTGAAGAAGAATATCAATCACTTGTTAAATTAATCGCTGAGTTAAAAGCAATTTTAGCTGATGAAGAAAAAGTGCTTATCATTATCCGTGAAGAGCTTACAGAAATTAAAGAGCGATTCAATGATGAACGCCGTACTGAAATCGTAGCAGGCGGGCTTGAAAATATTGAAGATGAAGATTTAATTCCTATTGAGAATATTGTTATTACGTTAACTCATAATGGTTATATTAAACGTCTGCCAGTATCGACCTACCGTAGTCAAAAACGTGGTGGTAGAGGTATTCAAGGAATGGGAACGAATGATGATGATTTCGTAGCTCAGCTTTTAACAACCTCTACGCATGATACAATTCTTTTCTTTACAAACAAAGGAAAGGTATATAGAGCAAAAGGCTATGAAATTCCTGAATATAGCAGAACAGCTAAAGGGCTCCCTATTATTAACCTTTTAAGTGTTGAAAAGGGTGAGTGGGTTAATGCAATAATTCCTGTTTCGGAATTTGTGGATGATTGGTACTTATTCTTTACCACAAAAGAGGGGATTTCTAAGCGCTCACCTCTATCACAATTTGCAAATATTAGGAATAACGGTTTAATTGCTGTAGGTCTCCGTGAAGCGGATGAACTTATCTCAGTAAAGTTAACAGACGGTTCTAAGGATATGGTTATTGGAACGAAAAAAGGTATGCTTATTCGATTCCATGAATCAGATGTCCGTTCTATGGGACGTACGGCAAGTGGAGTAAAAGGAATTTCACTAGATGCGGACGATGAAGTAGTAGGCATGGAAATTCTTGAAGAAGGTGTAGACGTTTTAATTGTTACAAGCAATGGGTATGGAAAACGCACCCCTGCTGGAGAATATAGAGTACAAAGCCGTGGTGGTAAGGGCTTAAAGACATGTAATATTACAGATAAAAATGGTCCTGTTGTTTCCGTTAAAGCTGCTACAGGTGAAGAAGATTTAATGCTTATAACAGAAAGTGGAGTTTTAATTCGAATGGACGTTGATACTATTTCAACCATGGGACGAAACACACAAGGCGTTAAATTAATTAAATTAGATGAAAATGTAGTTGTTTCTACTGTTGCACTGGTCGAGAAAGAAGAAATAGAGCCAGAGCCAGTGGAAGACGCAGAAATAAACGAAACGCAGGATGAAGATGTAGAAATAAACGAAACACAAGATGCAGATGCAGAAAAAAAAGAAAAGCTAGATGAAGAATAACTAAAAGTGTTAAGAGACTGATTTATTACATAATCAGTCTCTTTTTTTTATTTGAAATCCTCGTTCATAAAGTTTACATAATAATCTAACTATCAGTTATCCAAATTATAGTAATTTTAAGTGTGGAAATACCTATGAATAACAATAAAAAATAAACATTTTTACCTGTTTTTTAGTTATAATGAACAAAGGAGGGATACCTTTGAAGATTAATATTGAACAATTACAAGAGGGATGCATTCTAGCAAAAAATATTTTTTCTGCTACAAACAAACCCATAGCATATAAAAAAACAGTAGTAAACCAACATATTAAAGATGCTTTACGGGCTTTTTTGATTAATGAAATAGAAGTGGAAAATATACTTGATGATGGTAAGCAATTTCAACTAGCAGATAAGTTCGAAGAAAATATTAAAGTCCTAGAAGAACCAAAAGCGGAAGGATTACCTAAAAAATCATTCTACCAACTTTATATTAATGGAGTACAGGACTTTAAACAACTTTATATAGGTTGGCAGTCAGGTGCTTTAATAGATATAGGTAAAGTGAGAAAAGTTATTATTCCATTAGTAATAGAGTTGGAAGATCATGAAGAGGAAATTTTTAAACTTTATCACTATTGTAAACAAGAGGATTACATTTATCATCACTCTATTTCAGTAGCGTTACTTAGTGCATTTTTAGCGAAGAAATTAGGTTATAAACAAGGGGATATTAATCAAATTGCGTTAACTGGACTATTATGTGATTGTGGAATGTCGAAAATAACCCCAAATATTATCACTAAAAAGGTGACATTAACCGAGAGTGAGTATAAAGATATTAAACAACATCCTGTTCATAGTTATAATTTGCTGAAAAATATCATGTCAATAAAAGATGGTGTAAAGATGGGGGTTCTGCAGCATCATGAAAGGATCGATAGCAGTGGGTATCCTCTTGGTGTAAAAGGAGAACAATTACATCCGTACAGCAAAATAGTAGCTTTAGCTGATACTTATCAAGCAATGGTATCTGTCAGGCTATATCGAAGTAAACAATCTCCGTTTAAAGTATTAGAACAAATAATGCAAGATGATTTTGGGAAATTTGATATAAGCGTAGTGACTGAGTTGAAGAAAGCACTCATTAAATTTTCATCGGGTACAAAGGTTAAGCTCTCCAATGGTTTAACTGCAGAAATTGTTTTTGTAGATGAACAGTATCCAACTAGACCAATGGTAAAGTATGCACAAACAGATGAAATTATTACTTTGAAGGATAAGAGAGAACTTTACATTGAAGAACTTATTTAAAAAAATGCTCTGATTGTGTTGACTCAAACTAGTTATGCTGATATACTTCTTAAAGTCAGCCAAACAGAGCTGAAATGTGTTTTTAAAAATAACAAAATAACTATTGACTTTTAAACTAGTTAAATGTTATATTTAAGGAGTCGCCTTTTGGTGATTGTATAAAAAGTTCTTTGAAAACTAAACAAAACCAAGCGTGCCAACGTTAATTTTAATTAACAAAACAACGTACTATATAGTA
>JBNJJO010000022.1:0-80593 GCA_051750265.1 Bacillota bacterium
ATTAACGTTGGCACGCTTGGTTTTGTTTAGTTTTCAAAGATCATTTGTTACGTCGTCTCTCTCAGAAGCGACTTTATTAATATAACATACTTCTAAATATTAAGTCAACATATTTTAAAATGTTTTTTATTGCATCTGCCTATCAATTCGACAGGAATTTAATAATATAACAGATTCATATTAATGTCAATAAAATAAATCAAATTAACTTACATCTTCGAATCTTCTTATAGGACATTACTCATGTCTCATTCTAAAAGGAGGAACTTCACCAGATACTTATTGGAATTGCTTATAATATATTTCACGCTAAAATGATTTAGTCATACGTAGTTCTACACTGAAAATTACTTTTTTGACGAGTTTCTTCTATATATTAGCTATTTTTTAAAATCCATTCTTATTCGTTAACCAACTTATAAAAAGTTGTTTTTTAAATATCTAATCCTCTCCATACCCCAATGAAAAAAACTCCTTTGTAGACGTCTTGTTTGTTCTTAGGAACAACCAAGCGCAACAGATCTACAATAGGAGTTTATTCTAATTAGCAAACAGAAATGCATCGAAATACTAGCGAGTCAGACCCTTTTTCACTTCTTCGGCGCAAGCTCAACTGCCTGGCGCATCGCTTCCATTAAACTTTTTTCATCGGCGATACCTTTTCCAGCAATATCAAATGCTGTGCCGTGATCTACACTTGTACGTATAATCGGTAAACCAACAGTTATGTTCACACCTGCATCCAGGCCAAGTACTTTAACCGGACCATGTCCTTGGTCGTGATACATTGCAACGACGATATCGAAGTCTCCGCGAACCGTGCGGAAAAAGAGTGTATCTGCTGGTAGTGGACCAACAACGTCAATTCCTTCGTCTTGAGCCTTTTCTACACCAGGAATGACTTTTTCTTCTTCTTCTCCGTATCCGAATAGGCCGTTTTCTCCAGCATGTGGATTAATTCCACAAACAGCAATTTTCGGCGAGGAGATTCCTGCTTTTTGTAACGTATCATGTGCAAGCTTAATGACATGATAGACACGTTCAGGGTTAATCATTTTCACAGCATCAAGAATTCCAACATGTGTTGTCACGTGAATCACCTTTAAGTTAGGTGCTGAAAGCATCATGGAGAAGTCTTGTGTTCCTGTTAGGTCTGCAAGGATTTCCGTGTGACCTGGGTATCTATGTCCACCTTTGTGTAATGCTTCCTTGTTTAATGGAGCAGTACAGATCGCATCGATTTTCTGGTCCTTTGCTAATTCAATGGCAGTTGCTAAGTATTCAAATGCAGCATGTCCAGCTTGTGGAGATACTTCACCGATTGGTAGATCTTCGCCCAAAAGATTTAAATCCAGGCAATATACTGTGCCGTATTCATACTTAAGCTGATCTAAATTTTCAGCTGAAACCATTTCAACCTTTAACTCACTATTTACGAAGCCTTTTGCTCGTTCTAAAATCTTGCTATCACCGATAACGAGCGGGCGACTGATTTCATACATTTCTTTACTAGCTAAACTCTTTAAGATAATTTCTGGGCCAACACCGGCAGCGTCTCCCATTGTAATTCCGACGATTGGTTTTAGTTGATTCATGCTCTCACCCTTCTATGTTTGCCATGTATTCTACGACATTGACTAATGATTGTTCATGTCCAAATCCACCAGCTTTTGTTACTGCCCAATAGCTGTGTTGTTCACTGCTTACTCTACCAAACGGAAGGCCTGGTTCAACCTCTGCATAAAGTTCCATTTCTGTGATTTCAATCTCAGAGCACACAGCCTTCGCCGTATCTCCACCTGTTAACACCATTCCATGAATAGAGGAACAACTTTCCAATAACCTCTTCGCTATTTTCCCTAACCCTTTGGAGATGAATTCACTTACTTCTGTCAACGTTAAGCCAAGCTCTTCTCCAGCCTCCTTTGCTGAAAGGCGGTTTCCCTCAGAGGCTTCTACATAAAGAACAAAGTAATCATGTTGATAATTTCGCTTCAATTCTTCGACAAAACTTTCAACCTTAAACGTTTGCTTTACTAGTTCTACTGGATCCACTTCTATGAAAAATGAATTCGCTAGATCCTCTACTATCACAAGCTGTTGCTTTGTTACTTGTGATAAACTTCCCGACACAACCAATGTTTTATCGATTTTTATCCCATGACTATTTTCTGCATTGGAAGGTGTTAACTTTAAGGATTCTGGTAAATATTCGATTAAACCGGCTGAACCCGCCCAAACTGTTCGTTTGTTCATTTTAGAGAAGACTTCCGTCACTTTTTGTAAATCTGCTTCTGTTTCACCATCACACACAAACCATGTTACCCCTTTCTCAAGAAAGGTATTAACGGTTTGTATCACT
This sequence comes from Bacillota bacterium, assembly GCA_051750265.1. Lineage (GTDB taxonomy): Bacteria > Bacillota > Bacilli > Bacillales > Bacillaceae > Metabacillus. Next base: position 2,363 of record JBNJJO010000022.1, read on the forward strand.
TCTACTATCGATTTATTCAAATAAACCTTATCGATCAACCCAATTCCTCTTTCGCGATACTGCTTAAGTAGTTCTGGAATAAACGACTCTGTTACTGGCGTTTTGGGGTCTTTTGAGAACTCAGTTTCTGTGATTAAAACACCATTTACATAATGATGTCCATGAATGGTTTGGCGATTCATTTTTGGATAAGCAGGTGCAATAACAACCATTTCTGGTTGATACACCTGTTCAATCGCTGATAATTCTGCAGAAATATTTCCTCTTAGTGTAGAATCAACTTTTTTATAAAGATGTTGATACCCTTCCTTCTTAAGGAAAGAAGCAGCTTGATAGGCTGCTATATATGCATCACTTTCTCGTTTTGCCCGGCTGTCTGTATCGACGATTAAAACATCGGGCTTTGTATGCACAGTCGATTTTTTATAGTCAAATACAACTGTTGAAGATAAATGTTTTTTTGCTAATTGTACACCTGAGTCATTTGCACCAGTTAAATCATCTGATACAATACCAATTTTATTCCCCACTATTATCACACCTTTAGATGTTAGCTTTCTTCATGTCTTCTTGTTCAAATGTATAGCCTTTTTTCTCTAATCGTTTAACTAAAAATCCAATATAGATCGGTAGCAGAATCGCTGTTGTCACCGTTGATGCAGCTACCTGTACGGTTGCGATATCGACAACAGACGCAAAACTTGCATTCGCCGCAGCAATCGCAGCCGGTGTCGCCACCGCATTACCTGCTGTTGATCCTTCAGCAGCTCCAACAATCGGATTCCATTTCAATGCTTTAAAGACAAAATATCCTGCAGAACCCGTAACAAACACAGTTAACACACCAAGAAGGATACCTGATAAACCACCTTCAAGAATTGCCGCAAAGTCAATCCCCATCCCAAGCGCAAACGCAAAGAACGGAATTAACATTGAGCTGCCTTTATCTAAAAACGTACGCATGTTATCATCTAAGTTACCTAATACCATCCCAACAACAATTGGAAGTAATACAGATATAAATGAAGTCATTGAGAACATTCCATCAACAAAGCCCATAGCACCAAAAATGGATAAAGCAATCATCGTTAAGAATGGTCCATCATTTAGAGCTAAAAGCGAGTATGCAGCACGGTCTTCTTTGCTGCCATACTGACCAACAAGGGCAACGAATAAGCCTCCGTTACTGTTTGTCATTGCAGCAATAACCGCAATTGGAGCCAGTCCTAACCATAAGCCATTGTCTCCTGCAAGCAAATAGGCGACTAATCCAAACACAGCCCCCACAATCCATTTTGTCGCTAGAAGAGTTGCCCCTTTACCGACTGAAACACCAAATGATTTTACATTGATTTGTGCACCTGTACATAAAAGGAAAAGTGAGATTAATGTTCCGGCACCGTCTACAAACAATGCTTGGGTAAAGTTGCCGATTCGTAATAAGTCCGGAAAAAATGTATTGATCACCGCTGCAAGTAACAATGGTACAACCATCATTCCTCCAGGAATTCGATCTAACGTTGCTTTTATCTTCATAATATTAACACTCCTTTAGTGATTGTTTCAATATTAAACACTCAAACTAGTAAGTAATCGTTTACAATTCTTATCGTAATGGCTTACATCTCAAAAAGCAACACAACTTATAAAAATGTTGCGTTTTTAAACAAAACAAAAAAACAAGCTGAACATTATTGTTTCAGCTTGCGCCATAATGTGGAACGATTAATCCCTAATCGCTCCGCTACCTTTGTTTGATTATGATTTTCTTCTTCCATGATTTGGTGAATAATCCTTTTTTCAATTTCATCTAATGTCCCCGAAAGAAAGTCATGACTGATTGTTGTCTGGACTCCTTGCTGCTTTTCTCCAAGAAGCTGCTCGATCAATTTCTTCCCAATCACATAGCCCTTTTCCTCCATGACAGCATCTTTTAGAAGCGAGTGTAATTGTGCCACGTTTCCCGGCCAAGAATAGTTTTCCAATATCTCCATGGCTTCATCCTTAATTTTAATCACAGATGTACCAATTTGCATGTGAAAAGAAGCGATAAAATACGTTGTTAATGGTTTGATATCCTCTTTTCGATCATTTAGTGAGGGAATCGCAACTCGAACGCTATCATGATGATACATTAATGAGTGAAGAGAAGGTTCTTCCTTATGTATCGCGGTGACGATGGTGATTCCTTTTTCTTTCCACCCCTCTAACAATGTAAGAAACGGAGGGATTTCTTGAGGTGTTAATGTTTCTACTTCACTTACGTATAGTGTACAAATATCAGGATCCATTGGATAATCTTGAGTATTCAATGCATTTTTTGCTGACACACACGCATGAAGTCCATTACCCTGATTTTTTTTATAATGAATATAGTGTGAAATCAGCCTTTTACCTGTCCCATCTTCCCCTATAAGGATCCACTGATTACTTGTAAGGTGGCGTTCGATTAGATTCATACATCTCGTCATGTTTTTACTTTGAGAGATTAGCATTGGTTGCTGTTTAATCGTTTCTACGTGAAAGCGTTGTTGTTGGCTTTCGTGAATAAACTCCGAAAATACAAACAAATAATAGGTCTGTTCATCAATTACCTTCTTCGTAACGCTTTGTTTGATCTTCCGCTGATTGCTCGTTTCTAGTATGTCCACTTCTTCACCTTGTTGGTCTTGCTGTATTCGTTCAACTAGTTTGTCTATCGAGATTGGACATGACTCAAAGGACGTCCAATGTTGATACATAACGTTGCCGTCATCTGATAATGCGATGATATTTGTTGTCGTTTCTTCAAGAAGAGCATGAAGGAAGGTAATTTCCTTTTGCTGTTTTTGATGCATGCGATAGATCGACTTTGCTTTTTGAAAGGCTTCGAAGATCGCTTCCCGACCGGACTGGATGAGGATTCCTTCAAGGTTATACTTAAAAGCTGCATCCATGGCAATAACATCACCCATAATTAATTCATAGCCTTCTGTTTTGAGCTGCTCCACAAGCGACTCTACCTCTTTAGCTGTTTCAACGGTAAACACTTCAATTGAAATTTCTAGTAAATCGGTAATTGCTTTCGCCCCAAGCGTAATATTCGAAAAGCCAACAATCGCCTTTTTACCAGGAAAGTCATTCGCTAATGTCAACACCCGGAGCATGTCATAGCCTGAAACATGAATATCAACGACTGGGATATTTACTTCTTGCTCAATTAATTTAGCTGTTCCCCCGCGACTGATGATAACATCGAATCCACGTTCCTCAGCCAATTTTGCCAATGGAATTGCTTCTTGAAGGTTCCCAACCTCAATATGTACATCAAGCTTTTGTTCCTCTTGCCGACACTCTTCTATTAAATGAGTCATTGCTGGATAAGGAGCTATAAATAAAGTTTTAATTGTCATTCAATCACACCTGTATGTTGAGACTTATTACGAACAAAAAAAGAGTCAGTATATGACAATTTTAATCGTTCTATTTGAAATTACCAAGCTATTTTCATTCGTAAATAGAACTAGATGATACTTCCTCTGTTCTAAAAAACCTTGAAGAGCATTTCTTCAAGGTTTTTTAGATAAGGCTGTTTTCGCAAAGATTGTTGTTTTTCGTATATAGCTCTACTTTACGTATTTAACCTGTTTTCGTGCTCTTTCTTTTCGCTCATTTACTCCAATTATTCTTTTAATATGGATTTAAAGAGTATAGTAAAAATCCAAATGCCGATTTTTACAGGTCCTAGAGCAATAAACTTTTAGAAAAGAGCCTTAGATAAAGATATTCTTCAACCGTTCGAAGCTTTGGGTGGTGACTAGCACTCAAAACGACATTTTAGTAACTTTTTATTTTACTATCGAAAAAGCCGTCCAATCGAATGATGTATTTAGTTCAACTCGTTACTCTCCAACCGGAACAAACGTCCGTTTTCCAAGCTCACTATCAAGCATAAAGAACGCGTTGCTATCCGTATCGATTCGCTTCAGTTTCTGAATGAGGTTATCAAAAGTTGCTTCTTCTTCAACCTGTTCTTCAATAAACCACTTCAAAAATGTCATTGTAGCATGCTCACGCTCATCTAACGCAATATCAGCCAGTTCATAAATACGTCGTGTAACCTCTTTCTCGTGCTCCAAGCCTTTTTCAAATACATCCAAGATCGAAGTAAAATCATTATTTGGAGCAGGGAAACCCTCAACGACCGCACGCTCTCCCATATCATTTATAAAGTTGTAAAACTTCATCGCATGGAAACGTTCCTCTTCTGCTTGTACAAGAAAGAAATTAGCAAAACCATCTAAGCTTTCAGCAGAACAATGTGCAGCCATCCCTAAGTAAGCATGCGCAGAGTAAAACTCATAGTTCATCTGTTTAACTAACACGTTTACTAATTTTTCACTAATCATGAAACATCCCTCCTACTTATATTGAATAGTATATCACAACCGATCGTGTGTAATTAAAAGGTGACCGCATGGGGTTTACGGCAGAAATAAGTAAAAGATTTTCATAACAGATCTGCCAAAAGAATCAATTGTTGTATTTTCTTGCAAAACGCTCTCTGAAAATAAAAAATCATGTCACTAAAACGAACAAATTAATGGTATATAATGTAATCTTATCTTAGTATGATAGGTATAAATGGTAAAAAATTTTAAAAAGGGGTGTATACTTTGAAACAATATGTCTTTACATTTGATACGAACAATTGTCAACGTGATCTTATATTCAATGCAAATGGGATTGTAGATGCTGTTAACCAAGTTAAACTCATCACGAAAGAGATGAAAGCTAAAAACAAGTATCAAACAAAAAACATTAAATACAAAGGTGTTATTTTTAAAAATCATCTTCTTTAATGCTTACGTAAGCATCTTATCCTAAAGCTCCCTAGAATCACTCACTTCCATTTTGCAAAATATTTCCCTCTATTCATTACAAGACATTAAAAAACACATTCCTTAAGAAAAAAGGGTTGAACCAAAACATTGGTTCAACCCTTTTAAAGTGAATCCCTTATTTAAATTCATCACTTTTCTACCCGTACCATCTTCATTAGCACTGACCACACGGAATTTCAAACCTGTAATGTCCAGGCACAACAAGACCTTTGATACTGTAGTCAGCATGATCATCAAACAATGGATTTTACTGTATGAAGTTATCTCTTAAAGTTAATCCACTAATACCTGAATACTCTAAGAACATTTTGCTTGGGGTCTGACCCCGTTTTCTATAAAAAATCCGTCAGTGTCTCAAACTCTTTTATTGGGTCATCTGATTCTTTATAAAGTTTTTCAAACTCGAACTTTACGTGTTGAAGGACTTCTATAAGGTGTGGGTCAAATTGGGTGCCTTTCCCCTCCTCTAGTCTTTGGAACGCTTCATCAAGTGATATCCCATGTCGGTATGAACGATCGGTTGTCATTGCGTCAAATGCGTCTGCTATGGTTAAAATTCGGGCATCCAAGGGAATGTCCGTCCCTTTCCGTTTTGTTGGATATCCCTTTCCATCCCAACGTTCATGATGATAGAGGACACCAGCTTTCAGTGCTTGCAGCCTTTCAATACGCTCAACCATTCGTGCGCCCACAACAGGATGTGTTTTAATCACTTCATATTCTTCATCCGTTAGCTTTCCTGTTTTTGTTAGGATCGCCTCAGGGATATTTATTTTTCCAATATCGTGAAGCAGTCCACTTAATCTCAATTTTTGCAAGTCTTCCTTTCGATAGTCTGGCAGATACTTTGCAAGAGCAACAGCGTACTTACTTACTCGCTCACTGTGGCCAAACGTGTATAGGTCCTTTGCTTCCACTGCAACAATAAAGGTGTTGACGACATCTTCAATCGTGGTTTCCATCGATCGAATAACGATGTTGACTTGTTTTGTATAAATGAGGTGAAGGGTCCTTAGCACAAGAAAGCTTAACGTAGCAAGGATTACATACACTAGTATCCGGTTGGAAATATCAATATTATCAGGTGTATACTGGCTCTTCGGCGTTTTTATACTCAAATACGACATGATGCCAAGTCCAAGAAAAGAATAATGGAAAAGAATTTTTCTTTCCCCGTAAATGCCCGCCAGTAATGGTAAAAGAAGAAAAAAGCTCCATGATTCACTATACCCGGATTCAAAATATAGAACGATTAATACCCCCGCACAATATGCCAACATTACGTACTGATTGACTTTAGATGGTAGTTTTACATATTGATTAACCACTCTTAGTAAAAGCAGCAGCCCTAAGCAAACAAGTAGAGCTGGTAAATTCGCTCGTGAAAACTCTAAATCAAAAACAAGAAACACAAAGTTCCAAGTGCAGCTTAATAATAAAAAGACTGCATTTATCCAAAATAGATACGTCGTTACTTTAGAACGATGTTCATGAAAATATTCATCGTATAGCTTCTTTTCTAATTCCACCATGTTGAAATCCCCTAGCTCATGAAAATATTACTTAATTGTAACATCATTTGCCATCATTGGTGTTAACTTTTGTAGCTTGTTGACGTTTTTTGACATGTAATGTCTTCTCTTCCTATATAGTTAATTTGTACTAAAAATTAAAATTTATAAGGAGAGATTTTTATGGAAAACAAATATCATTATCATTTTGGCATTGCATTAAACAAGATCAGAGAGGAGGCAATTCAGCTTCACTGTATGCGCTATCTAGAAGTAGGGTTTTTCGAAGAAGGTGAAAAAGACCCATATGAACAAGATTCCCTCTATTTTGTCGCACGAGAAACTACATTGAATCAAGTAGTTGGAGTGACAAGGCTCATTTTCAAGCCGATCGAACAGCTTCCTACTATTAATAACTTTGAAATCTATGATATTGATCTTGCTCGAGTCATTAAATTGGAGAAGCGTCGTTATGCAGAAATGAGTGCTTTTACGAAGCTACCAAAACATGAAGTCGGAGTACACCTTATCAGAACCATTTTTCACTACTCAAATCAACACGGCATTACCCATTGGATCGCTTGCATCGATGACCGCGTCTATAGATACTTAAACCGAATTTTCAGCTCAATCTTTAAAGAGATTGGCGTCCCAAAAGTGTATTTAGGCTCCGTTACAGTACCGTGTGTAGTGAATCTCCCAGAAGCAATGAAGCAAATTAAAGAACAAAGGCCAAAACTATATGAATTTTTAAAGGAAGCGAATGAACAAGTAATGGAGGTATCACGCTAATGATAAAAGAACAATTTACTCGAAACCTAGGAATCATGTCTGAAGAAGAAGTAAGAAAATTGAATCATACGACAATTGCCATTGCTGGGTGCGGATGTATTGGAGGATTTGCCGCTGAGCTACTTGCTAGAATGGGAGTTGGAAAATTAGTATTAGCTGACCCCGATACATTCGATGCGTCCAATATTAACCGCCAATGTGCAGCCACTCATCGTACAGTAGGCATGATAAAAGTCGAAGCACTAAAAGAACATCTATTAGCCATTAATCCAGATTTAGAGATTGCTCAATTTTCAGAAGGTGTAAACGAAGAAAATGTTGAGGCATTTCTTGAAGGCGCAGAATATGTAATTGATGCGATTGACTACTTCTGCTTGCCAGAAGCCGTTACTCTTCATCGCGCTGCACGTCAAAAAGGATTATTCATTATCACAGCAGTTGCCCTAGGATTTGGCGCGTCTGTGTTAACATTTTCACCTCAAGGAATGAATTTAGAGGGGTATATCGGTATTCCAGAGCATTGCACGATTGAGGACTTAAGAGGAATTACCTTCCCTGCATCCAGTTATGCTAGCTATCTACCAAGCTATGCTACGGAAGAAAAAATTACGGAGTGGATCGCAAATAAAACGATTCCTACGATCAGTGTGGGACAGGCGCTAGGACCTGGTGCGTTAGTATCGCAGATGGTACTTCATCTATTAGGAAGAAAAGAGCCTGTTGTTGTGCCGGAAAAGTGGCAGGTTCAGTTTGAATAATGTGAGGTTGGATGCACAATTAGTGTGCCCTCTTTAATTGCTTATTTATCCAAATAAAGTACAGACCTTGGACTTTCCCTTCCAATCTTCTCATTTTAAGAAGGAAATAAATCGTTTGAAAATTGGTATTATTTTATGAATTGATCTCTTTCTCGAATAGGATTACAATACTATTTTATCAACTATTTGCAGGTATAAAGTATATTATTTCACTTTGGACGTGATCATTGTTGAAAAATAGTATTGTCCTTTTCTTATTTTATTACCCTTTAATAATGGGAGTCATCTGGATTGTTGGGGGCTTAATTTATTTTGTTAAAAAGGAAAAAAATCATAGATTCCCCGAAATGAATGAAGCAGACCTACCATTCATCTCCTTATTAATTCCTGCTTTTAATGAAGCAAAAACAATTGAGGAAACTGTTCGTCACGCTTCACAGCTTAATTATCCAACCTATGAAGTCATTGTGATCAATGACGGGAGTAAGGATGCAACCCTTGACATCTTGCATTCCATCCTGGACCTCTATCCAAAATTAAGAATAGTTAACGTCATCAACAACAAAGGAAAAGCCAATGCTTTAAAGCAAGGAGTCCTATCTTCAAGAGGAGAATTTATTGCAACGATTGATAGCGACGCGATATTGGACAAAGATGCACTCAGATACGTAATCCCTCATTTTATCATTCCTCGTAACAGTGAGAGAGTTGGTGCTGTTACTGGAAATCCGAGAATTAGAAATAGGACAAGCTTGTTATCTAAAATTCAGCTTGTCGAATATGCAAGTATTATTGGTCTTATCAAACGAACGCAGAGGGTTCTCGGGAAAGTAATGACAGTGTCTGGTGTATTTGTTGTTTTTAGGAAAAAGGCATTATTAGACGCTGGCATGTGGGACACAGACTTAATAACAGATGACATTGGAGTCACTTGGAAGCTACAAAGGAGATTTTGGGATGTTCGTTATGAACCAAAAGCAATGTGTTGGATGCTTGTTCCAGAATCAATTAAAGGAATTTGGAAACAACGGCTAAGATGGACTCAAGGTGGAATAGAAGTTGTTTTGCGCCACAAGGATATTTTTCTAGATTGGAGACAAAGAAGACTATATCCTGTTTATATCGAACAAGTGTTAAGCATTTTATGGGCAATATCTTGGTTTATCTTCACAATCATGGCCATTTATCAACTTATTTTTTTCCAAAACGTTATACCACCAACCATATGGATAGGAAACTATTTATCTCTTATCTGCTTGCTGCAATTTTTGATAGCTCTTTATATCGAAAGACATTATGAAAAAGAGATTCTAAACTATCTATTGTGGGCAATTTGGTATCCACTCCTCTATTGGCATATTAATGCTCTACTCGTCATAGTCTCGTTACCGAAAGCATTTAACATATTAAGAAAAACCAAGAATAAATACGCGACATGGGAAAGCCCAGATCGTGGTCTCCATTTATAATAAAAGGTTAATATAAGGGACAATTATTATATGATTATTAAGATAAAACAAAATAAAGTAAGAAACATCATTGATTTATTGCTAACTATATTAGGTTGGATATTTTTATTAACATTCTTATATCAATTGATTATGAATTTCGATGTTAAAATTAGTTATCGGTTTTCTTCGCTAACTCTTGCTAATACGAATGCGATTGTTCTCTTTACCTGTATTACGCTAGCAGCAAGCACTAGCCTGTTATTATGGTGGGGATATTTTAATAAGAAAAAGTATGGTTCTTTAAATCGAAGATCCTTCCCATTACCAACGAAAAATAAAGAGATTGCGGAGTTTTTTGAGATTACACATCATGAGGTGTTGGAAATTCAGGATTGTCGTTATGTGGAGAGGGAATAGTTGTTTGTTAGACTTATGTTTTACTATTGAAATAACACATGAAAACCCTCAACTCTGAATAGTGTCCGAGGGTTTAATTTTTTATAAACGAATCTTTTTAATTGAATCTTAAACTTTGGGTAACAAATAATTGCAAAACAACTGGGCTCTTCAAGGCTTCTAAAGGTAAATTAAACCATATCTTCAAACTCTTCTTCTCTAGCAATCTTTCGACATAATCTATCAAACTTCGAGTGGTGACAGGCACCCTATTCAAAGTTAGAATAAGAATAGCAGAATTTATTTATAAAGGGGATCATATATGATGTACCGAATGCACGTATTAAAAGGGCTTTTCCAGCCAAGGACAAGTCTTTATCAAATACAGAAAGCGGAAGTAGTGACAGGTGTTGGTCTTAAACTGATATTGCTTTATCTATTCTGTTTAATGAGTTTTGCAGCAAGTACATATTTCGGGATTGGAACAGAGTCGTATTCTGGGACGATTACGGACAGAACCAGAGAAGAATTTGAAGCAGGCAAGCTGTTATTGCTCGGAGGAAGACTTGCTTCAAGCTTGCTGTATACTACTCTATTTATTTGGTTTGCTGCATTTTTTTTCTGGCTTATCCTTGATGTTTCTTACCTAAAAGCTGTAGTTGTTCAGATGATCGTGTTTGCCGTTCATTTATTTGAACAAGCCATCACACTTCCAGTACTTGTTTTATTTGATTTGAATCAAACAAGCAATCCCTTTTCATTTGGAGTCATTAGCCAGTATCTTATAAATAACGAGTTTTGGCAGCACTTTTTCGGAGCCATTACACTGTTTCACTTTGTGGCAATAACGGTTCTTTCCTTTTACCTGAAAAATCTTACTGAAAGAAAAAAATTTGTAACTCTCACTGTGATCATTTTATTTTATCTTGTCATATGGCTGTTAACAGCTTTAATGGCGTTTATTGAAGTACCCGTCGTATTAAGGAGGTTGTTCTGATGGAAAAGTGGAAAATTATTTCATTTACGGTTGTTTCATTGAGCTTTATTGCCTTAAACGGGTATTTAATCGAAAAAGAGGATAGCAAGGTTCAACATACAGTTTACGTGGAGAACTGGACTCGCGTACAAAAAGATGATGTTGTTGAAACGTTTGAAACAGATGGCATCATTATGCCTCAAGAAGAATATGATATTTACTTTCATGATACAGATAAAGAATTTCAACGTTTTATTGTAAAAGAAGGTGATATTGTAACGGCAGGGACTCCTTTATTTGAATACACAACTCCTGAACTCGATAAACTGAAAGAAACATTTGAGGTGGAAAAACAGCAGGTAGAGGGAGAAATAGCAGGGATTGAAGAATACATCAGCACATTGTTGGATTATCAATCCTCCATTCCATCTCTTCCCTCATCTGTAGAACGAGATGCTGCTCTTGTGGAAGGTTTGAGCATTGATGAACGTGATGCTACTCTTGAGGTAAGTTTGAACATTGATGAACAAGCCTCATCAGATATGATTATTAGTACGATTGAACAGGAAATTTATAAACAAGAGCTCGAAAAAAGCAAGCTTGAAGAAGAAGTAAAAAAGTATGACAGTCAACTAAGCAACATCAATGAACAAAAAGATTCGGCGATGATGGTGAGTGAAATAGACGGAACTGTCAAAGAAGTGAATGAAAAACTTGGAAATCCTGTCGTAACAATTGCATCAAATGTCCTGGCAGTAGAGGGACTGCTAACAGAAAACCAATTTAAAAAGGCAGAAACTGGCATGCAGTTTTCAGCTGCTGTTGCAGGAGAGAAAAAGCAGCTTGAAGGTACGCTTGGAAAAATCCATTCTTATCCTGTAAACGAGCCAGCAATCGGCCAGGAAAATCATTATCGTTTTGAAGCAACGATTACAGAACCATCAGAATCGCTCGCAATCGGTTCAAAAGCTGCTGTTTCAGTTGTAACGGCTGAAGCAATTGGTGTGCTATCAGTTCGAAAAAATGCGATTCAAAACGTCAAGAATCCTTATGTGTATCAATTAAATGCAAATGGACGAATAACAAAGCAATCTGTACAAACCGGGTTAAACTTTGATGGAATCCAGGAAATTACCAAAGGCGCAGAAATTGGAGAAGTTATGATGCTTTCTCGAGATAAAGTGCCGCAAAATAAAGCCCACTTTGTGACCGAAATGAAACCTGGAAGAATTAAAAAATCTACTTTTGAAGACATCTCAACACATGAAAAGTTGGAGACTTTCTTAATCGGGTTGATTGAAAAATAGTATTTAGTGCCTTTCACCACCCGCTAAGAATAACAAAGGGTCAGGTGCTGGAATACTTATTTGCGCAGCTACAATTCCGGAAATGCGACTGAATGGTTTGAGATATTTTAAGAAAGGAGTAATTCCCTATACCTTGTGTGAGGTTACGCAGTTACTTCTTTTTTCTATTTGAAATATTTTATACTTTACATTCCCCATTCATTGGGATGGACACAATCACTTTAATAACTCACCCGATCTTCCGCGATTAGATTCATTTTGTAGACATCCTTGACCTTTTCTTTCCTTAGGCCATATGTACTAAGTCAACGTGCTGCCCTATTTAGTCGATCTTCTAAAACTCCCCTACCAGGAAATACTAATTGAATTTCCCTTATTCGCTATCGTATCCAACACGAGCTTATAGGCAATCCAGGTACAATTCTTATTCATAGAAGAGGATAATGGGATCATACACTATTGAAAAGTTTTACTTATCATAATTGGCAGGATCCTTTGTTCCTCTCTGGCCGAAATGATTCTGCCATTGGAATCACTGCCATAGAAAATACAGCTTTCTTTCACAATGTCGAGTGGACTTTTTTTAACCTCTTTTACTCCTACTGTCTAATCATTTTCAAATGAAGAAAACCTTCATTTGAATAGTGAGGGATTAATGCCATTGTTGTTTTCCTCCTAGAAGAAAAGAAGGGAGACAACCAACCGCCCTCACTTTATTCAGTTACATATGCATTTGATATTGTTCTAATAGACTACTGAACTAACATTCTTCAACAAACTTCGTGTGGTGATCCCAAACGTTACTCCCCACTCAAAAAATCATAAAACAAATGCTTCGTTTCCCTACGCTTCTCCACAATCAAATTTGCATAAACAATCCGATAAAAATACCCTTCAAACGTACTTTTGATTTTGCCTGCTTTTTTAGCAAACACCGTTTGTTTAAAGGCATGAACGATGCAATCGATGACATCATCTAAACCTCTTTGCAGGTTGATTTTGTTATACGCAATTAAAACCCTTTTCCAAAGACCGTAAATGTCAAATGTGTTAAAGAAAGGCTTTGTCGCTTGAATAAATTGTTGTGAAATTGAATCGGGAAGATAGCTTGAATCCAATTCATGTAATGACGGCTTTGGCGTTTCCTTTACGTTAGTAGGTTTTAATTGTTTCTCACAGAGTGAGCTTTGTTTATTCTCTGTTTTATTAGGAGTGACAGGTTGAGTGACATCCTGGGGTGACAGATTATTTTTCAAGGAATCAATCGGCTCAAATGCTTGAATGACCAGGAGGTTTACGCCCTGCTTTCCATTCATGCGAGAAGTAGGAACCTTTTTAATGATACCTTTCTCTTCCAACACTTTGACAGCACGAATAACCGTTCGTCGGCTTAGGTTTACGTTCTCTGCGATATACTCATATTTTGCAAAGGACACACCCACTACCTTCACAGAATGCTTCGATATAAAAGAAAGAACGGAAAGAGTCCCTTCTGATAATTCAGCTTTATGTTTATATAAAAATCCCCGAACAGCTTGATCCATTTCTTCAATTGTCTGAAATGATTGGTACTTCTTGATTGTTTCATAGTTTAGCTTTTCCATGTCTATATTCTCCTTAAAAGCGCTATAGTAAGGAGTTCTGCGTAAGTTAAAACTTGAGTTGTATGCAGCACACAGCTCCCTCACCTTCTATATAGGGTTTTTATAAGGAAAGAGTAGCGTATAATGTCATTTTTTTTGAAAATTTTTGAAGTTTCCATCAAATCACTCATAAAATATGGGCAATTTAAAGATGAACGACAAATAAAAGCAGCAATGAAGTGTGTTTATGACAATAAGAATAAGGAAGCAACCATACAGTCAACTTGGGCTCATAGTTACTTCCCTTTTTGATTCATTTCCTGGATATTCATTCATGACTTATTTAATGATTTAGCCGAAAGCATCGATATTTATTAAAAGGCTCTGTTAAAGCTCACTGTTGATTTTGGCACTTTGTTGATTGGAACGGATACGTGAGACTCCTGCGGGAGTGCGAGTCCAAGGGAGACCCCACAGGTGCAAAGCACCGAGGTGGCTCCCGGACCGCCCGCGGAAAGCGAACGCCTGCAGCGGAAATCAACAACCAAGTTTAACAGAGCCTATTAAAAAATAAAATCTTACGCTACTCTACTCCCCCTTTTTCTATATATAAAAGGTGAAAGGAGGTGAGAGCATGGCAGTTGCAACATTAATAGATTCTCAATTAAGCCTTGTGTTTGACATGGGATTGGATGGAAACGGAAAAACAGTAACTAAGCGCAAAAACTACAGCAATGTTAAAACATCAGCAACACCTGACCAAATGCTTCAAGCAGCTCAAGCGATTGCAAGCTTACAAACAGAAACTCTAGCATTTGTTGAGCGAAACGACTCAAATCAAATTAATGCGTAACAACTCTTAAGAATGTACACTACATCTATTTGAAGGAATACGGATCTCATTAGACGCCCATTCCTTCAAATGACCAAAAAAGGAGGGAAAAAAATGGCGAAAACATTAGAGCTTCAATTTCTAAACACAGCAGGGAAAACAGTGAAAATCAATGTTGATTCTCCAGTTGACCCAATTGACCCAGCAGCCCTAACAGCAGCAATGGATCAAATTTTAGCAGCAAATATTTTTATATCAACTGATGGAGACTTTGTATCTAAAAAAGGCGCAAGAATCATTGACCGTAATGTGACGGAAATTGCGCTTGCATAATTACACATAGGGCTGACAAGATGTTTCCTGTCAGCCCTTTTCTATAAATCCAATTGAAAGAGGTGTGAAATAGTGGAACAATGGTTAACAGTGATAAGTGATGTCGGCTTCCCTATAATCGTCACATTATATTTACTAAATCGAATCGAAAGCAAACTGGACACATTAAATCACTCGATCCAAATGCTTCCTTCGCAGTTGCAAAAGGGTTAATCCGTAGAAATGTAAATAATTGAAGAGCTGTTAAAAAAGGACCGTTTTTTTTAAAATAACGGTCCTTTTTTAACGTAAACTTTATCTCCCTTCATCCTAGTCATCAACAACATACCTAGTTATTTACAGATGAATGCATAAGATATAAATTGAAAGATTAGTTATTATAAATGATTATCTGAGGTAAAGACATACTTAGAGCAGTCAGTTAAGTATATTAGAGAAAATGTTGAGGACGAATGAAATTAAAAGATAATACTATAGATGCTTTCGCTATCTAGCAGATGAAAATAATTATTCGGCTACAAAAGGAGAACAACATGAAAAAACTTCTAAAGGTGAAAAGATAAGCTTAGCATTGAAAGGCAGAAAACCTTCAGAGGAACATAAAGAAAACTAGTCTAAAGCTGAATTAGGAATGGGTAGATCGAATTCAACCAAGGCTTTTTTATTCAACTTTATCTTCTCATTCGTTTCTATGGTTATATTTCGGCATACGGGTAAAGTATCAAAAATTATAGACAAGAAATAGTAAACATTAATACCCTAAATAGTAGTTCCCTTTCGGAAGCTGGAATCCATAAACAGCTAATAATCTATCACAACTCTGATTCTTCCATAGAAATTAAAGCATTACTTTGATATAACTCCTCTGAAACAAGGCCAAATACGAGAAAAGTATAAACTAAAACAAACCATTCTATAAAGAACAGTTTGTTTTTTTATCTATAAGTTTATTTTTTTTCTGTTTTAGTTAAATGTTGTTGAATAGGTTTTCCCTCTAAATAGATAACTTTTGCAAGGGCTCGTTTAACATAAAGATCAGATTTCTGAACAAACGGTATGCTTTCTTTTTGGCGTTCAAACACATCGAATGCTCATCCTCACTTAAGATCCAGGGTAGTTACTTCTTTTTGTTATTACTTAGTTAATTGGTTTAGCTACACATTTTGCGACATCATGCTTCCATTGAGTCGTAGTTATTTACAAAATTGTAAATAAAAAGCGAGAGAAATATTAGCATAATTCAAAAAAACAGAGAATCCTTGTATGAACATATTTTCCTAGATATTCATAGGAGGATTCAAATTCATATGAATCTAAATGATACAAAACGAGGTTAAAGATAATGAGGTGATTGTCAGATTTAAACCAAGTAAATCTATAAATAGTTACAACGGATGTAATGATTCCTCCACCGATTTGAGTTACTAGAATACAGTATGAATTCTGATAAGTTAATAAACTATCTTTCAAACAATCCAAAAAAGTTCGGATGGTTACATATACCCAAAACTATCAAAACTTTGAATTCAAACAGTCATCTCCACTCTCCTTTTTAAAGCAATAAAAAGCCCTCGTTTAGGACATTTATTACTATTAATTGTTAATTTTTTGTTGATTCTTTGTAATTTCTTTGTTAATTCTCTAAATAAACACCTCCTTTTTGGTAACATTAGAACCCAAGAAATAAATAGGAGAGAATGCCTGTGAGCAACAAAAGAGACTACAAACATTGGTCCACATCTGAAGAACAACAATTATGCGAACTTCGTAAATTAGGATTAAAATTTAGAGAAATAGGCAATAGACTGGATAGGACCGCAATAAGTGTAGAAAAGAGATACAGAAAAATAGTGAATGGAAATGGTAATTAGGATTCGGAACTACTGTCTACCTGTTGGGGATAATACCACTACTAACACTTCTCCCTGCAACCTAACAGTCAGGGTGATAGTTGTCAAACATATTTTTTGTCAAAAACCATCCTTTAGCTTGCAACGGCGTAGGGTGGTTTTCTTGTTATCTAAAATGTTTTTCCGAAATAAAGGCACTAACTTCACGTACAATTCCCTTCAGAATTTCTCGTAGAAATTCAAGAGATGTTTCTATGATTATCACCTACTTTCCGATAAGGAAAGTAGACCGACAACCAACCTCCCTCCCAATATTCAGTTGCAACTCCATCTTATTCTAATCTTTCAACTAAATAGTCTATCAATCTTCGACAAACTTCGGGTGGTGACAGTCACCCCAAAACTGTATCTGTCGAACTCAATTACCCGTTAACGCCCGCATCTCAACCCATTTCCCAGGTGTTCCGGACGATATACACTTCCAACCTTCTATTACGTATTTGCTTCCATTTTCCCCAAACTCAACCGGGTTAGTATTTATTCTTTGATCTCCTTTCGTCCATGAAACGGCAGAAGCATCTTTTTCAGGACTATTCGTTCCCCAATCCAACTTATTTGAGCCATTAGTAGAAAAAATATACTTTGCTTGTATGTTCTTTGTTATTAATTTATCGCCTGTTATACGAGTTACATGTTCAAAATCTCCACTGAATTGTTTTACTTTTTTCGTTATTCCTGTTAATAATGCTTCCTGCATAATACTATCGTTTAAATCATAGCCTCCTTCATTTTTGTAAACTGCAGTATTTTTAAAATCATTTACTTCTACACCTAGGATATTAATTTTCTCGGATTTTTCTTTAAATACAAATCCTTGGGTCGTAAAGGATCCAAAAGCACCAAGTGAGACTCCATTAAAGTTTACTGCTGCAGCATTATAAATTTCTATTAAATTTGTTTTTGGTTTTCTTCCTTTTCCTTCTACATGAATACCAGTAAAGTTGATATTTCTTACAGTTACAGTTTTGCCTAATCGGATAGGTGTTTTACCGCCAAAATAACAGCCATTAAATACAAAACTATCTAAACCAACTTCTGTGGAACCATCAATTTCTAAACCTACATTCGTTTGATCAACTCTTCCAAATGTACAGTCATTAAATGTCATTACTCCTGAGTTGTAACGATCATTCCAAATTGAAAGTCCTGTCCCCCCTGTACCGTACCCACTTCTAACACCAGTCATATTAATATGTGAAGCATTCATTAGACGAATCCCGTATTGGTTCTTACCTAAGCCTGCTATCGTAACGTTCGTCATTGTTATTTGACGAGGTAAGATTCCAGCATCTCTATTTAGGTTATCTCCAACATCTCCAATACGAACACCACTATTATCACCATTTAATCTTATTAATAGATTATGGAACTGAATTCTTAGATGGGTACCAGATGTCACTATAGCAAACCCATCTCCTGTATATGTAATTTTTGTACTTTCATCGCTGTGTCCTTCTCCCAATAATATAACCCTCTCTGGAACATAGAGCGTCTTTGTAATTTTGTAATTTCCTATTGGGAGTAGTACGGTTCCTCCTCCTGACTTGCTCACTCTATCAATCGCTTTCTGTACAGATCTTGTATCATCATTTTTCCCATTACCTTTTGCACCGAAATCCTTTACAGATGTCATCTCGGAATGTATTTCATTTTGTTGTTGATCATTACCTTTTAAATATAAAGTGAACAAAATACAGTTTTGTATAATCAAAAACAAAATGATATATTTTTTACCTTCTTTTGATAATTTCCCCATTAGTACCTCCTTGTTAGTTAAATGAGACTAAAAAAATAGACAAGAATATAGTATTCCTGTCCACTTTCATAAGTTGTCACTTATTGAGTTACTGGTATATTCCCCTTAATACTTGGACGACCAACGGAAATATAATCAAAACCAGTTTTTTGAATTTCTTCTCTAGTAAATACGTTTCTTCCATCGACAAGGATTGGTTGCTTCATGACATTTTGTACTGATTTTAATAATTCTATATCTTTAAACTCTTTCCAATCTGTTAGTAAGCAAACTGCATGACTTCCTTTTGCAGCTTCTGTTGCACTTAAGCACCATTCTATATTATTATTTGTTCCAATTAACGATTTAAAATTCTCCATAGCAATAGGATCATATGCTTTTATATGAGCACCTGCTTTAATAAGCTCTTCAATAATTTCTTTCGCAGGTGCATCACGTACATCATCAGTATCTGGTTTAAATGCCAGACCCCAAATACCAATTGTCTGACCTTGGAGACCTTCTAAAGATTGTTTTAGTTTTTCAATAATATTGTAGCGTTGTGCGGTGTTTACGTGAACAACTGATTTCAGTAATTTAAAATCATAATCTTCGTTACCTGCAATCTGAATAAGCGCCTGTGTGTCTTTTGGAAAACATGAACCGCCATATCCGATTCCTGCATTTAAAAAAGAAGAACCGATTCGTTTATCCAATCCCATTCCATGCGCTACCTTAGTTACATCCGCACCTACTTTTTCGCAAATATTTGCAATTTCATTAATAAAGGAGATTTTAGTTGCTAAAAAGGCATTAGATGCATATTTAATCATTTCGGCACTGCGTATATCTGTTACGATTATATTTTCCGTTAAAGGCTTATGAAGTTCCATAAGTTTTCCTTGAGCCTTTTCACTTTCAACCCCGATAATTATACGATCTGGATTAAATGTATCATGAACCGCTGATCCCTCTCTCAAAAACTCTGGTACAGAAACAACATCAAATGGTTGATCAGTGATACTACTAATAATTTCTTTAATTCGTTCATTTGTTCCTACAGGTACTGTACTCTTTGTCATAATGACTTTATAAGTATTCATTTCGGAAGCGATATCTTTTGCAACTTGTTCAATAAAACTCAAATTAGCTTCCCCATTTGGTAATGGAGGTGTTCCTACAGCAATAATAATAATGTCGGATTCATTTACACCTTTTGAAATATCATTGGTAAATTTCAAGTTGCCTTTCTCAACGTTTTTTTCAATTAATTCTTTTAAACCAGGTTCATAAATAGGAACTTCTAAATTATTTAACATATCAATTTTCAATTGGTCTTTATCTACACAAATAACTTGATTACCTAGATCTGAAAAACAAACACCTGAAACAAGACCAACATACCCCGTCCCCACAACTGCTATTTTCAAGATTATCTCTCCCTTACTAAGCTTTTATTATCCTCTATTTGATAAGGATTTCCATCTACTTCCCAGCCTTTATAGCTAATAATACGAGCGGGTATTCCAGCTACAACTGCATGATCTGGAACATCCTTTGTAACAACTGCGTTTGCACCAACCATTACGTTATTCCCAACATTTATCTTTCCAATTATCTTAGCACCTGGAGCAATATACACATAATTGCCGATTTCAGGGACGCCTTTCCTTTCCCCTCTTCCGGCCACTCCGATCGTCACTCCCTGACCAATGTTACAATGTTCCCCAATAATTGTTTTTTGATGAACGACAGTCAAACCGTAATGCGGAAGATAAAGACCTCTTGCAATTCTTGTACCTAACGGAATTTGAATACCGGTTAGTAGAGACATAACCCTATGAATGACAAAAAAGATGATATAACCAAGTTGTTTTATAATAGGAAATTTGCACTCATCTTTAAAATAAGTCCCAATTCTAAAACTAATGAGATACCAAATCGGTTCGTTTACAATAAACATTTTTATTTTCCCTACTAAACTGCGATAATTTCCTACTCTGGCATATCGATTGATATCTGACTTTAAATCCTTCAGCATATGCGCACCTCTTGTTAACATCTGAAGATTATTCTATGCTTTTTGAAGCTCTCCAGCATATTTTGCCGGCGTTTCAGCTTCTTTAATAACATTTGAAATATTTTCTTCTAAATGATGTTTTAATAGATCCCTTTTATTCCAGCAGTTTTCTGTTTTTGCAATTAAATCTTCTGCTGTAATATCATTAATATCCAATACATAATCATCTAACTTCAACAGTTCCATAATACCCCTTGTTTTATGCTCATAATTAATTGCAACGGTCGGAATAATACTTGACAATGCAAAAATATTTGAATGCATTCTAGTTCCAATAAACATGTCCATTTTTGAATAGAAATACTTTAATTCTCGAGGGTGAAAATCATAATTTATTAATTCAGCATATTTTGAATTAATTCCATCAAGAATTTCTTTACTGATAATTCGGTCATCATTAAAAGGATTTGGACCTAATACCTGAGGCATTAATAAAACTTTCCCATTATATTTTTCTTCAATAAATTTAATGGTCTCTTGGATACTATTAATGTATTTTTTTCGATAAAAAGCCGTATCATCAACTTCCGGGAAATTCCAGTCTCTTGCTGTAAGACCAATGATTGGTCCATTATGATTTTTTTTAATCTCATTAAACATATTGTCTACTAGCTCTGATTGTTGAGCTTCCATACAAAAGGCGGAATCAGGAACGATGGTTACTGATTTGTTTTCGCAATGAATCTTTTTTAACCACTCTTTTGAAATTTTTTCTCGAATATAAATTTTATCCACTTTGTCAAGAACTCTTCTTGCTAGTTTTTGCATCTGGTTATTATAAAAAGGTCCGATAGATTGGGAATAGATAACAACAGGTTTTTTATAATCAAAAGCTACTTTGATTTGAACAAGGTGTTGTAAAAGTGCTGCACTAAATCCGTGAGATAAAAGAAACCCGCCACCACAGCTTACGACAACATCAGCCCATTCATAATCTGTATCTACACCCTTTTGATTGCTATTTAGCATTCTAATTAATTTAAAAGCTGATAATAATTTTAAGAATTTCGATGTTTTAGGATCGATAGATATATTTGCTATGCATGATGCAACCGATACATCATAGGCGTTCTTATCAACTTCTGGAAATCTACTCTTTATTTTAATACTACATCCAGGGTTATTTTTTCTTAGTGAATCAATCATGGAAAGGAGAATTCCAGCATCCCCTTTATTTCTAGATGAATGTGCATTAATAATTAAGATATTCACCGTTTTCCACCGACTCCTTTAATTTTTTTCATCAATTTCTTGTATATATCACTAACGACTTCAACTTTTAATAGTACTAGCAGCAATGTAAATAACGTAATGTATACCAAAAAGAAAAGGGTTAAAATAAGCAATTTCAATACTACATTTGACAGTAGTTGCCAACTGAATAAATCTAGAGTACTAAACACATAGATCATTACACTAGATATAGTAAGGGCTAAAACTATTTTCATGCTGGTTTTAATAAACATGCTTGACCAAATGTTTGGCATCTTTGTTGTTAACTTCTTCCCCATATGTATTGCACTAATAAACATTGCAATACTTGAAGAAATTCCCAATCCAGAAAGACCCATCATCTTTACCAGAACAACGCTTAATCCCATGTTAATAACTAAACTATAAATAATAATTTTAATTGGCGTTTTTGTGTCTCCAAAGGCAAAGAAATTCCTCATAATTATTTCTCTACATGCTGTAAACAAGAGACCTATTGAATAATAGAAAAACACACCGGCCGTGGCGATTGTTGCTTCTTTATCAAAAGCTCCTCTTTCAAATAGTACTTCAATAATTTGATTGCTAAAGAGGATAAAAAATAAAGAAACTGGCCCAACTAAGAAAAGTACAGCAAGAAGGCTATCTTGGGTTAATTTAACTAATTCTTTTGTCTGTACTTTGGTTGTTAATCTTGATATTTTGGGAAAGGTCACTGTGATTATTCCTGTAACAAAAATCCCCATAATTACTGTACGCAGTCTAAATGAATACATTAATGCTGAAATACTTCCTTCTTGCAGGGTAGAAGCTAATAACCTATCAACAACCGCATTCAATTGACTAAAAAATGTACTTACCAGAATAGGAAGTAAAAGCAACATAAATTCTTTGGATCGAAAATCCCAAAACTGCATTGCAGGCTTTAATCTATAATCATATTTTTTCAAAAAGAAATATAACATGATAAATTGCACAGCAAACCCAATAAAGGTAATGTATGCAATACTTTCAATTCCGAAGCTTTTGCCGAAAAGAAGCAAATAAACAATGATTAGTAAATTGCTTGGCAAAACGCTAAGGGCTGGTAATACGTAACTATCTAGACTGTTTAGCATGACCGTATACAGTTGGATAACTATCACAAAAAATGTCAAAGGAAATAATATCTTTAACATGTCAATGGATAGATTTTCAGCATGATCAGGGAGACCTGGTGCTATAAAGGCAACAAAGCTTTCCCCTTTAAAAAACACAAACATATAAATCAATAATGTCGCAAGGAAGAAATACTGGACAATCTTATTTGTAAACTCGTAGGCATCCTCTTTCTTATCAAGATACTTTACAAATAAGGGCAAAAAGACACTACTTAAGCTTAAAGAAAATGTAATACCTAAAGTGGCTGGCGTTAAAGCAACATAGAAAGCATCTGACTCAAACGAAGTTCCAAAATAATAAGCAACAAACGTTTCACGCAAAAACCCTAACACTTTGCTGACTGTTGTTATGATAAATACAAGTGCTCCAGCCTTAATCAATTTTGCAGACATACATAGCAAACCCTCTATCTTAAAGAATTATTCAATTCGGTTAAATAATCGCTAATTGATCCTAAAAGTTTACTGTTATCAAATTCATATTCTCCATATTCTTTCTCATTAACTACTTCAATTGCAATCTTCAAATCTTTAATATCATATACTGGTTCAATCAAACCTTTTTGAGCAAACAATTGAGCAATCTCAAGTTGATGATCATCTACATGCTCACCGTACTTTTTCTGTCTGGGTACGACGATAACCTTTTTATCCATTTTTAAACATTTAATAATGGAGCTTGTCCCTGAGTGAGTAATAATTAACTCGCTATCCTCAATATGTTGATCCATTTCCTCAGCACTAACTAATATAGAAGAGGAAAAGTGCTTTGGTTTATAATTTGAATATCCAGCTTGCGCAATAACAGGTTCCGTAATAATCTTTTGTTCAACAAGATTATCCAATTCTTGGAACAACCGATCAAATTGAAATCTTTGAGTTCCTACTGTCACAAAAATCAATAGATAACCCCCTTATATTCTGCTTTAGGGTAATATTCTCTTAATTCTTCCCATTGAATATAAAATCGATCTGCAAACTTATAAATGATTCTCCCTGTAATTGTAGGTGAGTTAATTTTAGCAAAGCTTTCAATAAAGATGACTTTCGAGTTGAAAAGTTTCCCGAAAAAGCACAATGGAATGACCGCACCAGCACCAGTAGATATAATAACATCTGGCTTTTCTTTTAATACAATAGATATTGACTTAAAAATATTCGATGAAAAATCCCAGATAAAACTGATGTTTTTTCTTTCCTGCTGATTTAGAAAGTATGTTTTAAAATTCTTTTCTAAAGAAGCCGTACTTTTATTTTTTTCCGTTACTATAAATAATTCATGCTCCTGTGCTATAGGGAGTAATTGTTTTAACTGTGCCAAATGCCCCCCAGATGAACTGATTAAACAAATTTTCATTTTTTTCACCCTACTTTTTTTGGCAATTTCTTATATAATAGAGATAAGTCTTTCAATAAAACTTCAAGGTCATATTTTTCAGCAATTTGACGCTGATTGTTTTGCCCCATATCATAGCGAAGTTCTTCATTTACTATAAGGTCTGTTAATCTTGCAGCTAAATTCTGCACATCTCCAGGATTTACAAGATACCCATTTTTATCATCTATAATCACCTCAGGAATACCTCCAACAGGGGTACTAACAATTGGTAATCCATAATCCATTGCTTCTAATATGGCCATTGGTAAACCTTCATTATAAGAAGGTAATACTAAAATATCAGCTGTTTCCAAGAGAGACTTCTTCTGATCTCCATTAATCCATCCAAGTGTTTCAACATATTCCTGAAGATTATATTTTTCAATTAACGTATTAACCGCATCTACCTCTCCATCACCAGCCAATAAGAACTTTCCTTTAATTCCCTTTTCTTTTAATAGCTTAATAGCTTCAATAAGATCATACGTTCCTTTTCGTTGACCTAAACGCCCCATGAACAAAGCTATAGGGATATCGTTATTTTTCTTTTGTAACGTAAAATTAGATTTAGTGACCCCATTATAAAGCACTTGAACTTTATCTTTTGGAATCAGATTTGAAAAATACTGGTACCATTCTTTAGATAGCACAATTAATTTATCGCACTTTTTCAAAATGAATCGACAATATTTTTTTTGCCCTTCACTTAATCCTGCATAAAAATCCTTAAAACTAGATCCATGCACATGGACAATTACAGGAATATTAAAAAGTTTTGCAATCAAAACAAATAATGATTTTCGATAAAAGCTCCCTTTATAGGACATATGAATGTGGATAATATCTGGTCTTTTAAATAGGAGTTTAAGTAAATAACTAAAAAACCCACTTACAAAAATAGACAATCGTTTAAATACACTACCTGTAATATAGGTTTCTACCATATCCATGCGAAACTCTTTACTAATTGACGAGTCATTTATATTTTGCATTACGGTAACGATTCCACCCTTGTCAGCTAGAGAAGAACCAACAACTAATACTTTCGTTTTCATTTGGATGCACCCTCTTTTTACTTTCTTCTCTTATTTCGATTAATAATTGAAAACTACGCCCATTATTACAAAGTCAAAAGTAATCTATTAGTAGGATTATGAAGACTGGATCGTTTTGTTAGTTTTCTCTTGAATGAGAGAAAAGGCCATCCCAGTTATACCAAAAATAAAAATATACCCTGGAGCACTATTAAATATCTGTTCCCCAGTAGATTCAATGATTCCTTGAATGATAATTAGTACTGCGAATAAATAGAAAACTTTTCTACTTATATTACTTTCAACTTTATATGCTCTTAACAGATATACACAAAAATAAACAAATACTGCTAAAAGCACAATTCCCCCTAATAGACCAATTTCACCTATAATATGAGGCCAATATGTGTCAGTTGCCCATTTAGGATCGTCAGGTCTCAGACCGTATACTCGATCTAACCCGTATTCATAGTAAACAGGGCTATAGTTGGTTCTAGCAATAAACCCTCCATACCTTCCAAAACCAACACCAAACGGAAACTCATTCATTGCAATTTGATAACCAACAATATATAGTGCTTTTCGTGCTGAATCTAAATAACTTGCCTCAATGTAACGATCAACTGTTAAATTGGCGAGTTCTATTATTTCATCACCGATTAAGTAATACCCGAGCGTCGTAAATAAGATGACCCAAAATATTCTTCCAAGCATTTTTTTATAACCCAATTTTAAAAATGAAAAAAGATAGGTTGTCATTAACGTAATCACGACTTTAAATCTGAATGAAAGCATAGCTGCTAAAAAAAACAAAATCGTATATACACCAAATTTCCGATCATCTTTTACAGTATATTTTGCTAAGCAATACAACCCAACCATAGCCATAAACCAACCATATACACCAGGATGGATAAAAAGAGACTGTACACTAACAATTCCTGCGCGGACATCAATGAAATTGTTTGTATGTAATAAATTTCTAAATGGCATATAGAATAATAAATCAATACCAGCAAATATCACGATAATGACTGCTATAACCTTAACAATTTTAATATACCTGTTTAGATCTTCTTCTGAAAAAGGGACAGATCTAAAAATAAAAAAGATTACTATTCCCTTCAACATTAAGAAAAGACCTTGTAAAGTTATACCAAATGGTACAGAGTGAGTAATCGATGATACCAAACCAAGTAAAACAATAATAATAAATGCAATAAACGTAAAATCGAACTTAAACCTTTTATTATTGAAATTATTATAAATAACAATGGGTAGAAATATCACAATAAACAGTTCATCTAAACTACTAATAATCGTTCCAAAAACGCTATTTAAAGGTTCCAGAATACTTGTTAATAAATCTTGAAAAATAATGACAACTAGAAAATAGGGGAGTATTTTTTTAAACCAGCTATAGTCATTAAAGTAGATTAAAAACAAAATATATATCGTTATTCCAATGATAAGGATAGGGAGGTAAATTTGAATGCTTGTAGCTAACCCTATGATTAAAGATAAGGTTATCAATAGTATTATATTTCTTGTATTAATCATGCCTAACACCCTTCATTTTTTCCTCCCCAATGAAAATAAATAGTTCTACTATCTGTTTTTTATCGTTTTTTCATATCACAATTATCCATAATAATAAGGAGTACTTTCTCTTTCCATACCATTTAGAACAACACCTAATAACTTCGCATTTACGTTGGCTAATAGATTCTTAGACTTTTTAATTGTCTTTATATCTGTTTCACCACTTCTTACAACAAGAAGTACTCCATCTACTTGATTAGCCAAAACCACACCATCTGTTACTGCCGTTACAGGGGGGGCATCAAACACGACTAAATCGTATTTATCTTGAATAGTCGCTAAGAATTCTTTCATTGTACTAGATGCTAACATTTCAGATGGATTAGGTGGAATTGGTCCACTTGTTAGAACAAACAAATTTTCTTCTTTTGTTGGTTTGATCGCATCCTCAAGCTTAACTTGTTTTGTAAACACATTTGTAAATCCTACAAAGTTTTCCAATTGAAATGTATAATGAACTGTAGGTTTTCTCAAATCCACATCCACTAATAGCACTTTTTTTCCTTGTTGAGCAAAAACAACGGCAATATTAGCAGCAGTTGTTGACTTACCCTCGCCAGCATTAGGCGAAACGACTACTAAGGAATTTACTTCTTTATCTATTGAAGAAAATTGAATGTTTGTACGAATCGTTCTATATTGCTCTGATACATGAAACTTCGGATGCTCCAGCGTAATTAAACTACGTCTATTTGAAATAATCTGCTTGTCTTTGCCTTTCTTTCTTTTAAGAACCAAGTGACTCCCTCCTTGACTTTCGAGCACTCTCTTGATCTTTGGTGAATTTAGAGATCTCGTCTTGATTAAACAACGAAACGACGCCTATAACAGGAAGCCCTAACTTTTCAATCTCCTGTTCAGTCTTTGCCGTGTTATCCATATATTCAAATAAGAAGATTAATCCAACACTTATAATGAGCCCAGCAAAGAAGGCAATCGCCGTGTTGATAAACGGTTTTGGCTTGACTGGATTTTCATTCACTTGAGCTTCAGACCAAATGTTCACATTATCTGCGTTTAACTTTTCGGCAATCTCTCGTTGGAAAATAGTTGAAGTTGCATCGGCGATTTTAGCTGCCAAGATTGGATTTTTATCTTCAACAATGATTTTGAAAATTTGTGATTCTGTTTTCGTTTCAACTGTTATTTTTTTAGCTAACTCAGCTGATGTACCACTTAATTTCAACTCTTTTACAACCAAATCAAGTATGGCAGGACTTTGAATAATTTCACTGTACGTATTAATCATTTTAAAAGTAGCTTGAATATCATTAAAATCAGCTTCTTCTGTTTTTTCATTATTTACGATCATTTGTGTTGAAGACTGATAGACAGGTGGTAGGATAAAGAAACTTAAAACCGCACTTACTGATGCTGCTAGTATGGAAACAATCATTATGATCCAGAGATGTTTTTTTAGTGAGAAAAATATATCTTGTAAGTTTAATCTTTCTTCCATTTGGACCTCCGTACATGCTGTTAGACTTAATTTAAGAGTGTTTATTGATAAATATTTCAACTTACTCTTACATATTTGTTCCTATTTGTTTACAACTTAAAAATGAAAGGAGGGTTTAATCCCCCCTTAACAAGCATTTATTAATTTCTTTTCAAAAGGCTGTTTTCGCATACTTTGTTGCTTTTCAATTATATTTACTCTAATAACCTGGGTTGATTTCCGTTGCAGGTACTCGCTTTCCGCGGGCGGTCTCAGGAGCCTCCTCAGTGCTTTGCACTTGCGGGGTCTCCCCGGGCACGCTTCTCCCGCAGGAGTCTCGCATATCCGCTACAATCAACATCTGTTCAAATTTGTTACTTGTTAATAACAACAATCTTTACGAAAAGAGCCTTTCAAAATAAGTATTTTTAATATGCATTTTCATCATGAAATATTATAATTACTGTTTTAAAGATTATTTTAATATCGTATAGTATGCTCTGCTTTCTTATATATTTCAGATCAAGTTCAACCATTTCATTGAACCCTATGTTACTTCTACCACTCACTTGCCATAACCCCGTACATCCTGGTACTACTAATAAACGCTGTTTATCATAGTCATTGTATTCTGCAACTTCCCGTAATAATGGGGGTCTTGGTCCTACCAGGCTCATATCCCCTTTTAGTACATTCCATATTTGAGGAAGTTCATCAATACTTGTCTTCCTTATAAATTGTCCTACTCGGGTAATACGAGGGTCATCCTTCATCTTAAACATTGCACCAGTTGTTTCGTTATATTTTAGTAGATTTTCGAGTCTTTCCTCTGCATCTGTTACCATCGAACGAAACTTATACATTTTAAATTCTTTTCCATTTTTCCCAACTCTTGTTTGCGAGAAAAATACTGGCCCTTTTGGGTCCTCAATTTTTATGGCAATACTTACCGAGAGTAATACTATACTTGTAATCATTAAACCAATAATAGAGCCCACTATATCCATCAATCGCTTCAATGCTAGATAAGACTTTTTTTCTTGATAACCTAGGGATGGTGAAACAGAAATATTTTTAATCTTAACTAATTCTGGCATAGTTTTACCTTATCCCCCTCAACTATTATGAAAGTTTTATTTTGTTATTTTCTAGGATATTTTCCATGAATGTTAATAGTTCATCTTTTAGTTCTTCATGTTGAAGAGCAAATACAATAGATGTTTGAATGAAACCAATTTTTTCCCCTACATCATATCGTTTCCCCTCAAAATCATAGGCAAATACCCGTTGAATTTCGTTTAATTTTTGAATCGCATCTGTTAATTGAATCTCTCCACCTGCACCTGTTTCCTGTTGTTCTAAAAAAGTGAAAATTTCAGGCGTTAAAATGTATCGACCCATGATCGCTAAATTTGAAGGGGCTGTTCCTTCCTTAGGTTTTTCAACAAAATTGCTTACTTGATAACGTCTACCTTCGCTTGAGGAAGGATCAATAATCCCGTAACGATGTGTTTGATTATCTGGTACAGTCTGTACACCAATTACAGATGAGAATGTGTTTTCATATTGGTCCATTAATTGACGAAGTCCTGGAACGTCAGCTTGGACAATATCATCGCCTAATAATACAGCAAATGGTTCATTACCAATAAAGTTTCGTGCACACCAAACCGCGTGACCAAGTCCCTTTGGTTCCTTTTGGCGAATGTAATGAATATTAATTTTTGATGATTCGAGCACTTTATCTAGTAATTCCAATTTCCCTTTTTCCAATAGATTTTGCTCAAGTTCAAATGCGTTATCAAAATGATCTTCAATCGCACGTTTTCCTTTTCCAGTAACAATAATAAGATCTTCTATACCTGATTCAATGGCTTCTTCAACAATATATTGAATGGTTGGTTTATCAACAATTGGAAGCATTTCTTTTGGCATTGCTTTTGTAGCAGGTAAGAATCTTGTACCTAAGCCAGCAGCAGGTATTATCGCTTTTTTTACTTTTTTCATGTCCAATTACTCCTTTATTATTAAAATTTTCTTTATTCAGAATTTTAAACTCGTAACTCATTCAATATTACCTAAGAAAAATCAAAGAATAGGTATGTATAACAACACACTCGTAAACGCAGTTAATGGTTCAAGGTTCGACAAATTATTAACTCATCAATTCTAAGGGAAATGTTAAAGTATTAATTCGATGGTTACAATAAGAAATTCGTGAAAGCGTAATCATAGGGGAGAATGCCCTTCTAGTGACTTACTACTAGAAATACAGCTCGAATTAGTAGAAAGTACTAATTTCCAAAGTTTTGGAATCTCTCTCTTATAAAATCGTTCATTTATTCACCCAAACCTCATAATTAGTAATGAAAATACAGGTAAAAACCATTAAAAATTAGAAAAATAACACCTAGAATTGTTTATGGTTTCGCAATCCATCTAAAACATTAGTACCATTCATCCGTTAACTTTTAATATGTAAATTTGTGGTTTAAGTACTTTTACTTATTTTTCTATTTAACGGAAAGTTACGTGCTTTTCATTAACTTTCATTAAAAAATCAATGAGGTGTTTAGTATGTTCGCATTCTATGGACAGACTACTTTTTGGCTGTCTGCATCATTCTTGGTTGCCAGCTTTCGACTGTAACTTATCATATAAATAAAAGGCTGTTTTCCCATACTTTGTTGCTTTTCAATTATATTTACTCTAATAACCTGGGTTGATTTCCGTTGCAGGTACTCGCTTTCCGTGGGCGGTCTCAGGAGCCTCCTCAGTGCTTTGCACTTGCGGGGTCTCCCCGGGCACGCTTCTCCCGCAGGAGTCTCGCATATCCGCTACAATCAACATCTGTTCAAATTTGTTACTTGTTAATAACTACAATCTTTACGAAAAGAGCCAAATAAAAAAAGAACCAAAGCTGATTAGCTCTGATTCCTTAAGGTATATCCGAATGTTATACAGTCCACTTTAGGGATTGCAATGCTGTGCATCTAGAACTTTAAAAAACTCCTAAAAACTTCTTTCTCTTAATTTCCTGAGGCACTTCTTTATAAATGGTGTTACCTTCTACTACTTGTTCTGCATTTTCTTGGAACAAATAGACAAAATCCACTCCCAATTCCTTTTCAATCACATGATAGGCTTCTCTTAATCGAAACGTTCGACTTGTAAGGTTGTGAGCGTCTGATGCAATGAAATGAGCTTGATTTGATTCAATTAATTGATGAGAGAACTTTTTTATTTTCTTACCAAAATGGCCAGTTACACTGGAGCCAGTAACTTGTGTAGCTGCACCTTGTTCAACTAACTTATACAGGATATTTGGATTTTCAATTATTTCTTGATTTCGCTCAGGATGAACAATAATTGGTAAAAGACCCGCTAACTGAATATCGAATAGTAGTTTTCTCGTATACCTAGGCACATGGTTAGACGGTAGTTCGACGAACATATATCTTGACTGATTAAGTGTTAAAATTTCACCATTTTCATAGTCCTTTAGAATATCACCATAAATACGGGGCTCCTGACCTGGCAATATATCGATTGCTAGATTTTGTTCTTTGATAGATCGATTTAACTCATCAACTCTATTCTTTATGTCCAAAGCAACATTATCATATTTTCCATTTTTATGATGTGGTGTTGCAATAATCTTTGTAATTCCCTCATTTACTGCATGCTTTACCATATTAATAGAATCTTCTAGACTTTTCGCGCCATCATCAACTCCAGATATAATATGGCAATGGATATCAATCATGTTAACCCCTACCTTTAATCTATATTTGTTCTATTAGAAAGTCATAGTTTATATTAATAAAATATCAATTATTATCTCATTATCTATTTATTTTAACAAATCTACATTCAAAAAAAACCATTTTTAACTGTGCATATGGAACAGTGAGTATAAACAACAAGGATAATCTCTATAAAAAAATCTCTTAAGGTAAAAATAATTAGGAAGGATACCACCAAAGTATCTAGTAAAAAGATCTACTGTAGTTCAATTTATTTCATGCTATAACTGAGTGCTAAGAAGTGTTGTGAGGATGTGTTAAGTTGTGAAGAATTTGTTCGATTTTTTTGTGGTTTTTTGTATTTATTCTTAGTAAGGGATTTATTTATAAGGCTAGCAATTAACGGAGGAGTTTCAAAACTTTGCTCTTCGTCATGGATTTGAGTGTGAATTTTGTCATCCTACTAGTGCAAAAGAAAAAAGGCAAGTTGAAGCAATGGAGAAATATGTGAATAACTACTTACTTCAATGTCTTGATGTGTTTGAAGAGGATCAAAAGGTTTGTTTAATCCTTCCAAGTAAAGAATACTAATGTGTGAGAGACGAAACATTAAAAGCTGATAAATATGACTACATAAATGTGGAGAAAAATCTGTACTCTACTTCTCTTAAACGATTTCATAAAAGTTAACGTATAAACTTATATCGCAGTATTCTCCTAGAGCGTATTATAAAAGCTTTGATATGAAGTATATAATTAAAATCCATCCAGGTATTGATAAAGCTACTGACCATAAGAAACCCTTCATGAAATTACCTTTCACACAGCATCACACCTTTTTCTTAAAGTTATCGTTTAAATAGTTCTTTTTCAAAAACAAAATGTACTTATTAACTACTATCAAGGGAATAAAAGTCTTTATTTTTTCCCGAAAGAAATAGGCTCTGACTTCACGCGTTAGTCCCTTCAGAACTTCTCATAGAAATTCAAGAAATGGTTCCATGGTTATCACCTCCTATCCTTAATGGAAAGAAGACTGACACCCAAAACTATATGATCCCTTTGTTTACTTTCTTATTTCGTTTGATATCTACTGTTTCTGTCTCAAATACAGCATGATCAACAAATCAAATTCTAACTGGTAATATGAAATAACCTAATAGTCCTACAATTACCATTTTTACTCAAACTGGAGTAGTTGGTTTGTGTATGTATAGAACAATTGTAATATTATAAATCAACAGAAACTCAAGCATTATTACCAAATTTTTAACCTTGCTCCAGAACAGTCTTCTAAAAGTGTTTTGAATACTCATCCGTTTTAACATCAACAAACATTTGAATACACCGCAACTGGTCAATTTTCTTCAGAAATAAGATATAACTATTTTACCAGATTATACACTTGTTTGTAATAAAAAATGCCTAGTTTATTAAAATATACTAGACATAAAAAAATGATGAGCTGTATCTAAAAATAACTATTTACAGTTAAAAGTCATCGGTTAGGGGAGTGGCCCAAGATTTAATAAACTTGATAATCCTTTAATAAATCGTATTCTTCAAGTAAAACGGCATGTATTTTACGATTACAATAACGTCCTGATAGTAGACTTCTACGACACGGTGTGAGTCCATTAAAGGTTGGTTTTGATTTTGAATTCTCCATTTTTTTCATGTGCTTGTAGTATGACTTAGGTAATGGTAATGCCTTTGTACTTTACAAATAAAAACCACGGAGTATTTAGTCTTTAATTCAGTAATTATTTGATATTTGCGCTTCCCTCCTTGTTCAGAATCTCCAAATACTTTTTTAAGATTAGATTCTCCGCTTCTAATCGTTTTATCTTTTCTTCAGGTGTAGCCGACTTAGGAGCTTTGAAAGAGCGTTTGTCATATAGAGATAATTCGCCTTCCTTTTTATATCGATCAATCCATTTATAAATATAATCAGGATCAACTACACCAAACTCTTTAGCTACTTGTAGATAACTTTCTCCAGCTATCACTTATCAATATTCTTTTTTTACTGGTAGACATGTTCTTTACACCTCGTTAATTTAGATATAATCATCTTTGTCTATATTTTCCCAAATTAAATATGTCTAATGCTTTTCAGGACAACACAGGCACCCAAAACTATTTACATTAATACTGTTAAAGTATTTTGCACTTTCTATCATCGGACTACAGTCAATATAGTTTGAATCTTTTAGATCAATTTCAAAAATAAAATCAGTTTCTTTCACATAAGATTTAACCATTGCCCAATCAATTCTTCCTCTACCTAAAGGTAATGAATCGTGATTAACACCATTAGAATCTACAAGATGAAAATAATTGGCGAAATTATGGTATTTCTCTAAATGTTGTTGTAATTTATAATTGTTACCTTTTAGTGCTATAAACGAATGGCTAATGTCTATATTTAGAGGTAAATTTAATGGCTTGACTATTTCTGAAAGGAGAAAAGGGTTTTCAGCTGAGAATATTCCTCGTATTGTATCTTCCCAAAGAAATGACTTATCACAAATACTCAATATCTCTTCAATTCGTTTTCTAGTTTCCGTTCTTTCGGCTCGATTAACATAATTATTACTTTCCGATTGTACGTAGTGACAATGGATTATACATTTAATATCTTCTTGTTTACTGATAATTGCTAACATTTTACAAGACCAGTCATAAAAATCGCGCATCTCTTTACTTGAACTAATAATATCCAAGTACTGTCCTCTATAAGTCATTGGATGATGGAGATATACTCTTACACCTTTGGACTTAAATTCTTGAATATATTTTACAATTTCCTCCGGTTCATATAGGTTCTCTTCTTTTAAATGAAACTCAATGATTTCAGGATTGAATTTCATCCGATTATGAATTTGTTGTGGATTTAATGCAGTTTTTAAACGAACATTATTCATATGTCACACTCCTTAACCTTCGGATACGTTCAATACTGTTAATATAAGCGTCTAATCAGTATTTTGATATATTCAGTAAAAAAATAGTACAATTATAACTTTTCTTTTCTCATTTTAAAATATGAGTTTTTGTATGTCAAAACCCTTACTAATTCTATAGATTCTAAATAATTGGCTAGTGATGTAAACCCAAAGCTGTGATATGAAAAGGTTAACAATATACTTTATTCATTATGTAGCATAACTTCAAACACAGCAGTTGCTGGCGAATAGCTTATGTGATAAATAACAATTCATATTTTTATCTTTCCATTTAATAGTCTATCAATCTTCGACAAAAATCGAGTAGTGACAGGCACCTAAACCTAACAGTTTCACTACGGAAAATCTCAAAGTATACAAAAAAGGAGAGCCAATGACTGACTCTCCTTTTCTTATATAAAATAAATCTTTTGACCCAATTGTATTAATTTAAAGAACGACGTTAGTTCGATAACACTTGTTAAGCTCTTTTGTCCAAATGCACCATAAAAAATGCACCTATAGAGATGCTTCATTGAACTTAATTGGTCAACTTTCTTTTTATGATACTCAAACTTACTTCTCAATTCAGCTTTTATTTTATTATCGAGACAACAAAAGTAAAAAAAGGACAAGTTACCGGATATGTCTATAAAAACTTATTAGAACGGGATTTTCATGCCAGCTATCCAAATCAAAAATGGGTTATGGATAAAACAGAAATTCAGGTAGACCAAGAAAAATTTTATATTTCAGCGATGATCGATTTATTTAATCGTGAAGTGACTGCATTCGAAGTAAGTTCAGTCCAAATCAGAAACTTATTAAAGCTACCATTGAAGCGCTCAGAAAAAGAGAAAGTTGAAGACACTTAAAGTCATTTTGATTCATAGCGATCAAGGGAGTGTGTATAGCCATTTCATTATTATCAATTAAGTAAGACTCTGAAGTACTAAGCATGTCCCATAAGGCAAATTGTTGGGATAACACTGTTATAGAAAGCTTTTTTCACATTTAAAAACAGAATTTCCTTGTTTCTATCCGAACACTCCTTTGATAATATTTATCAGGACCTTGAGAATTTAATCCGTTATTATAACTAGAAACGAGCCCAATACAAACTTGGACTCATTTCACCTCTAAAAGAATTTATATTACCAAAAGCCGTTTAATGTCGTATTTTAAAAATGTCTATTTTTTGGGCTTGACCACAACCACGCAAAATAAGCAAAACCCTTTGAGATGTTGATAACCTAAATGAACACACCCATAAGGATAAACGTGTAAATTTAGTTAAAGGAAGTAACTCCCTATTTCAGAGGGATTAGCTACTTTTTTGGTACAATATAGTAGGGAGTCTCTTTCGACAAACTTCGGGCACTTTTGGGTGGTGACAAACACCAAAAACTCCTTTCATAAGCCTGTCTTTGAAACATAGTATAGTAAAAGAGAATAGAAGAATTTCAAGCAAATAACTTAACAGTCTTGAAAACTGTTCTTTCCTACCATAAAAATCGGTGAATAAGAGAGAGCATGTTAACATTTTGAATGTCAAAACCAAAACTAAAAACAATATCAAGAAATAACTGATCAATAAAGGAGGAAACCCACATGAATCTAATTGATGTACAACCAGTCAAATTTAGCTTTTTCGAAAAGCCGCCAGCATCATCCATGACGCAAGCGTTTGTCTACACTAATGCGGAAAATAACTTCTTAGTCGTGAAAAACGGCGACCGCATCACACGCAGCGAGCTCCGTGCCGGAAAATACACAAAGGTCTATATCGTTAATATATCGACCTTAAGCTTTCATTATGAAAAAGAGGTACCTTCACAGGATCGGGGGCGCCAATTTCTAGTTGACCTGTCGATTGATTACAAAGTTGTTGACCCAATTTCCCTTATACAGCAAGGGGCGGGTGAAATTGTGACCTATATCAAAAAGAAGCTTCCATATTGGCTCGAAGAAATCACATGTGACTATCCGATATCGGAATTAAAACGTGTAAAGCAACATATTGAAGACCTTCACGAACACTCATCAATGGTTGCGGGGTTAAAACAGGTTGGAGTGGCTGTGACAGATATAAATGTGCTTGTGAAACAAAGTGAGGATGACCAAGTGCATGATAAGAAGTTCAGAGCAATTGATCAAGAGGATGAATTAGAGCAATACAGTCGTGAAAAGAAACTAAGCCATGCCCGTACCCTTGCGAAGGAAATCCAAGGAGCAATCGAATCAGGTGACCTTCTTACAGCCTTATTAATTGCAAAAGAAAATGAAGATGCTTTAACCATCGTGAAAAACCGATTGCAGCATGAAGAAAGTTTCCGCCTTGAAGTGCGAGATCAAGTCCGAAAGCTGTTGCTAGATCCGTCAATCGATGAAGTTGAAGCAAGGGAACAAATTGCAAAAATTAGATTTTATTTTCCACATGAACCATTCGGTGGAGCTAATAAAAATGTCATGGAAGATTCTCTTCATAACGTAAGGAATATCTATCAAACAACTAAAGGAGAGTAAAGCTGTGGAAACCATTATCAATCAAGTATTTTGGCTTTGGGTGCCACTGTCATTACTGCCGGTATGGTTAAGGATTGCAATTGTAACGTATTTGTTCATCATTTTGTCAAGGCCCATCCTATTACGCTTGCTCCCGAAGCTAGTAGCATGGGTAAGCATCCTTATGAAAAAAGCAATTGAACTCTTATCCTACCCTGTAATGATATGGTTAAATAATTTCTTAACCAAAAGGAGAAATGAAGGCAACCAACAGATCCCGACATGGATTGATGTGACAGAGGATGCATGTGCCCTAATGTTAAAAGGATTAGCCAAAACTGAACGACTATTCCATAAACGAAAAAGGCACAAAGCACGCCTGAAAAAGACCTTTCGATTCACTGCTTTTATTCTAGCAATCCTCTTACCACTTGCGATTATGAATAATCCAACCCAAGCCTATTCGAAAACATGGTACAAATTCGATTCATGGGCAACTGAGGAAAAAGTCCAAAAATCCCTTGGATTTGATCTCAACAAACTCCAAGGGAAAATAGAAACAACCATGGAATCCGTCAACCCTACGAAGCTAAAGATGAAGGAAGAATACAATGATGGCGGAAACATCCGAGAAACCCCATCCCTCAATGGGAAAATTATTGAGGATTTAAAGGAAGGTGAAACCGTCACCTACTTAGAGGAAGAAAAAACAGATGATAGAGGGATAACATGGCTTAAGGTCGAAACCCTCTCTGGAAAAGAAGGATGGATATCAGAGAGGATTGTGGAAGAAATGTAATGAAAGTTTCTAGCTCCTTTTGACAAACTCGGGTGATCACAGGCACCAAACTCTTATCCTTTTTCACCAGGATAATATATATAATTGAAAGAGATGAATACTACGAACACTTCTCCCTGCAACTGCTACCGTCAGAGTGGTGGTTGGCAAAAACTATTATTTTTGTTGAGAACCACCCTTTTACTGTGACGGCGTAGGGTGGTTACTTGTTGTTTTCCAAAACGTAAGTATTAAAGCATTTAACCACATTCATTCACTCAATCATCTTCCGACAAAACTCGGGTGGTGACAGTGACGCAAAACTATGTTAAATATTGAACAGCCAGCTGAATATAAAACCTGATCGACGCTATAAAATTATCAATCTCAACATATTCATCTGGCTGATGAGCCAGTTCAGGCTTCCCCGGTCCATATATTAGTACAGGTACATCAGGTAAAGACTGACTGAAAATAGACGCATCTGTATAATAATTTACTCCTCCAGGATATTCATCTGTATTAAATAAAAAACGATTTGTTTCATTTGCTAGTTTGATAAATTCATGGTCTAGGGGCGTACTGACACATGATAAATTATTTATGGTTACTAGTTCATAGGTCATGTGATTTTGCTTCGTCACTTTTTCTAATAAACGCAAAATATCCTTTTTTATATTAGCATGCTTTTGTCCTGGAACTGTTCGAATGTCAATTTCAATCGTACATTGGTCGGGAACAACGTTTGTACTTACTCCACCGTTAATGGTTCCGACATTCATTGTCGATTCTCCCAAAATAGGATGCTGATCATATGCAATGGTATAATCTCTAAGTTCGTTTATAAAGTCGACCATGCCATCAATAGCATTTAATCCCAGTGATGGCATGGAACCATGTGCTGTTTTTCCGAAGATTGAAATTTTAAGCCAAAGCACTCCCTTATGCGCGATCCTGATTTTGTTTGTAGTGGGCTCTCCTACTACAATAGCTGTCGCCTGATCCATATATCCTTTTTCAATGGCTTTTTTTGCGCCAATACAGTCTACTTCTTCTCCAACGGTACCAACAAAACATAGGTCTCCCTTTAGCTGTAGCTTGGATGCTTTGATATATTTCATGGCCAAAATCATCGCAGCTATGCCACTCTTCATATCTGTTGAGCCTCTACCATAGAGTTTCTTTCCCTCTATCTTTCCTTCATAAATAGGATAAGTCCAGTTAACATTACCTGGTGGAACTGTATCAAAATGCCCACTAAAGATCAGTCTTTTACTAGGTTGGCAAGGATCACTTTGAAGAGATATCAATAGATTTTCTCTCTTTTCAGATACTTGATCTATCTCGATTTTAACATTCGAATGCTTCAAGTAATCTACGATAAAATCAGAGACTGCCTTTTCGTTTTCGAGATGTGTAACACTTTTCTTTTGTATTAAGGAGCGAAGTAAGAAAATAGCTTCTTTTTCATCAATTAAGTTAAAAATTTTTGAACATTCCTTCATCTGTTCTTCCTTCATACATTATCCCTCTCTCTATAAGATAACTCCTCTTCTAATAGTTTCTTTAGAAATTCGCTTATTTTCTGCATATTATGTAACATACTTTCAGTAGGGATATCTCGATGGGTATGAAGGATTTCCTGATCATTTACGGTAAACATCACAGCGGGTATATTCTTCAGATAAAAGGGGGTATGATCAGAGCCTGGCGGAGGTGGACTAATCATTTTCCAGCTAGGAAAAAGACTGTCAGGATGACTAAGTTTTTTCCATAGTTCTTCTTCTATCCGATCAGAGCCTACCCAGCACTCTAGCTCCTCTCCTCGACCAAATCCATCTAAATTAATCATGACCTCAATTTCTTCAATCCCCTCTTGTGATAAACGTTCTACATAGGCTTTGCTTCCTGCAAGAGCAAATTCCTCTGCACCAAAAAATATACATTCTACTTGAAACGGAAGTCTTTCTTTCTTTATCCATGAAATTAAACTGAGCAGAACAGCTACTCCGGATGTGTTATCATAGGCTCCTGGAGTATTATACATCGTGTCATAATGAGCGCCGATAACGACTTTTTTTATACTTTTCTTTCCTTCCGGAGGAATAGTAACACAAAGATTCTGTCCTTCCATTTCCGCTTTTCGAATCACGTCTAATTCAAAGCTGACGTTAATCTCTTGTTTATCACCTAACATCCTTTTCCATTGTTCATATATTTTTTCGCCAACAAATAGGTGTGGCTTATTATGATGCTTCATGATCAGAGTCTGAGAAAGAGCTTCCCCTCCCTTTCGAACACTTATATAAGCAACAAGCTTTCCTTCTTGAGACATCACCCCAAAGCGCGGCCAGTTGTACATATCCCATATCACCGTTTCCCCAAGTTCAACAAGGGAACCTTTAACAACCTTCCCACTCGAGCACCCTAATGCTGGATATGATTCAATCTCCTCGAACACTGGTTGCTCCATTTTAAGCCCCGAAAAATAGGTTAGCTCCCAACCAGAGTATAGAAATGGG
This sequence comes from Bacillota bacterium, assembly GCA_051750265.1. Classification (GTDB taxonomy): domain Bacteria; phylum Bacillota; class Bacilli; order Bacillales; family Bacillaceae; genus Metabacillus. The sequence goes on from JBNJJO010000022.1 coordinate 43,233, forward strand.
TGTACTTCTACACCTACCTCTAATTTCGTTAATTCATCGATCAGAAAACGCACACACTCATTAGCCCCTTTACTTCCCATCATTCTAGGACTAAATGACAAGAGCTGATTCCACCAATCTTCTAATTGCTTATCATGACCTCTCATCAGCTTAGTTTCCTCTTTCAAAAACTCGGCGTGGATTGTCTTGGAGCATTGTCATAATTGCCTCCTGTGAAACGCCCATTTTTCTTAGCCTTGGAACAAAGTTTTCAAGAATATGAGAGTATCCCCAACCGCCAAATGTTTTTAAACATATTTTGAGGAACACATCGTGTGAAAGAAGAAGAGATTCTCCGTACCCTTTTTCAAGAAGGCGAGTAACGGCTTTAGCATTGTCTTCATCAGATGGCGATTGACCCTCCGGAAATAGTAAATCAATGCCAATCATGTCATACTCTAAAAAGGCTCCTCGCTTGGCAAGAGACGTTTGATACTCAAAATCATCCATGCTTGGATTCATATGATCAAGAATCGTTTTATGAACGGCACCACCTTCTCGCTCCACAATATCTAGCACAGCATGACCATATCTCTCCCAACCTGGAAGATGAATCGTCAATACATGCCCAGTCTTTTTTTGAGCTCTCGCAGCTGCACGTAGTACTCTCACTTCTAATTCGGTCATATCTGGACTGATCCCAATTTCACCAATAATGCCAGCTTTAATATCTGTCCCATCGACTCCAACCTCTAGGTCCTTGAGAATATGGTCTTCAATCTCTTCTATTGACCATTCTCTCATATATTCAGGCATACTATTTTCAAGATAAAAGCCACAGCCCATGATAATATTTAACCCTGTACGCTTAGATAGACGGGCTAAAGCTTCTGGATCTCTCCCTATTCCAACAGGAGTCACATCGACAATTGTCTGCCCGCCAGCTAGATAAAATTCTGATGCTTCTTTTACAGCAATCTCCTCGTCTATCATTAAACCATTATCCTTATTCCCATAGGGATCAAGTCTTAGCCTTCCTAGAATATCCATCGTTACAGGCTGATTAGCAAAGGTTTTTTTCGGTCCGTTCGGTTCCTCCCACAGATGGGATCGATCAATATATAAATGCTCATGCATGAGTGTAATCCCTAAATTTTTACTATCTATTTTCCCTTGAACAGTTTGTATGAATGCCATGCTCTCACCTTTCTTAATTTCGACGTAAGCCAAAGACGCGGATGTTTAAGATAACCGCTAGTAATAACACAAGACCTTCAATAATTTGAATGACATAAGGAGATACTTGTAATAGAGTTAATCCGTTATTAATGACCCCAATTAAGACCACTCCTATGAGAGAACCAAACATCGTTCCAGCCCCACCAATTAAGGCTGTTCCACCGAGTACAACAGCTGCAATAACATCTAATTCAAACATCATCCCAATATTTGATGAACCAGAACCTAATCGGGAAGAAATAATTAAACCAGCTAATCCAGCCGCTCCTCCGCTTAGCATATAGGTGAGTAATTTTACTTTTCTCGTATCAACACCTGAGCGTCGAACCGATTCTTCATTTGCTCCAATACCTGTTACATAAGTTCCAAACCGGCTACTTTTTAGAGCAATGGCCCCTATTGTCACTGTTAATATCGCTAATATAGCCGATACAGGGATACCAAATAATGTTCCTAATCCAATGTTTGTCAATCCGTGCTCTCTAGCAATTGCAATGGAATAGCCTCCTGTGATTAATAAAGCAAGACCTCTAACATAAATCATGGCTGCTAACGTGACGATAAATGGCGGGATATTAAGATACGCAGTAATAACACCATTAATAGTTCCAACAGCCAGCCCTGCCAGAAGGACGACAATTAATGCTAATGGACTGTTCAATCCAGCGCTTAACACCGTAGCTGTAATCGCACTAGCCAAGGCAATGATGGATCCAACTGATAGATCAATTCCACCTGTTGTGATAATAAAGGTCATCGCAACAACAACAATTAAGTTAGGTGCTAATTGTTGAATTAAATTGAAAAAGTTTCCAAAGCTTAGAAATGAATCAGTAGAAATACTAAAGTAGGATGAAATCAAGAATAGAATAAGAAAGATACTAAGCTGCTGCTTATGTTCATTAACCCATGAGGTATATTTTGTGTTTCCACTATAATTTTTTAAGGAAAGATCAGTAGATACCACTTTTTCTTTGCTTATCATGAAACATGCACCCCTTCTGGATTCCCCATAATTGACTTAATAACAGACTCGAGCGTGTATTGTTCAATCGGGCGATTATCGATACATCTTCCTTCATGTAACACCATTAGTCGATCACAAACGACGAACAAATCCTGAAGACGATGTGTGATAAGAATGACACTAACCCCAGCTTCTTTTACTTTATTAATTAAATTGAGAACCATATTAACCTCTTTGACACCAAGAGCTGCTGTTGGTTCATCCATAATCAATACTTTGGGTTGAAAGGCCATGGCTCTAGCAATCGCGACTGCTTGACGTTGACCACCTGACATATGCTGAACCGTTAATCGTGTGGACGATATGTTAATCCCTAACTTATCTAGTTCTTCTCGTGTTCTTTCATGAAGCTTCTTCTTATCTATTAATCTCCCGCCAAATTTCACAGGCTCTCTTCCTAGGAAAATATTATTTCCGACACTCAATGTGTCACAAAGGGCAAGGTCCTGGAACACTGTTTCAATTTGAAGAGCCTTTGCATCTCGTGGACTTTTGATAAACACTCGTTCGCCTTCAAAATAAAACTCGCCTTGATCAGGAATAACAACCCCACTTAGAATCTTCATTAAGGTTGATTTCCCTGCTCCGTTATCCCCCAATAACCCTAAGCATTCTCCTTTATATAAGGTGAGGTCTACCCCTTGTAATGGCTTAATCGAACCAAAGCTCTTCTGTATATTCTTCATTTCGATTCTTACATCTTTCGTTGTCATCATTTAGTACCCCCTTATGTTAAAAATGAACGGAAAAGCTTGTTTCACTTTTCCGTCATCCTTTTATTTATTCAAAAAGACTTCTAAATTCATCGACATTTTCTTTTGTAACAATCGAAACAGGTACGTTTATTTGTTTTTCTACCTCTTCCCCTTCTACTAACTTCTTAGCTGCTTTTACACCTTCTGCACCAAATTCATATGGATGCTGTTGTAAAACGGCCTCAACATAGCCTGAGTCAATTCCTTCAATAACTTGCTTACTTAAATCCCAACCAAAAAGCTTGACATTTTCTTGTGCCTGTTGAGAACGAACCGCTGACACCATTCCAATAAACGCTGGTTCACCTGTCATAAACGCGAAATTTAAATCTGGTGAGCCGGTTAATAAGTTTTCTGATGCAGCAAGCGCTTTTTCTTGTACATTTTCACCATCAACTGTGTTTACAAATTCAATGTTTTCATTTTTCACAATTGTGTCCTTAAAGCCATCTTCACGTTTAATTTGAATTTCTGAGTTTAACGCGCCGACTGTTCCTAATTTAACAGACTTATCACCGTATTCTTCTTGTAAATACGTATTGAAATACTCACCAAGCTGAACACTCGATTCATAGTTATCCACACCGATTTGAACGTCAACGGCATCATTTTCAATCACTGAATCAATTGAAATAATCTTAATTCCGGCATTCTTTGCCTTTTCGACAACTGGCTCCATTCCCTTTGCATCGATAGCATTAACGATAATCGCATCAACACCTGAACTAATAAAATCCTCAACCGAATTATATTGACCAACAGAATCATTGTTTGCATTATAAACAGTAAACTCAACACCAAGCTCTTTCGCAGTCTCTTCTGCACCCTTCACCATATCTGTAAAGAATAGTGCTTCCTGGTTAATAACGGTCATGGCAATCGAAATGTTATCATCTTCCTTTGGAGTGTCAGATCCACTATCTACGGCTACATCATCAACCGAACCACATGCTACAATCAACATCATCAACATCCCTACGACAGCAACACTAAACCATCTTTTCATTTACCAATTCCCCCATCTTTTCTTTTTTTATATAAGCTTCCACTTCCTTCTTTGAAGGAAGGGAAGGTAGTGCCCCCTTTTTTGTAACGGAAATGGCGGCTGCCACCACGGCTAATTTCGTTGCTTGTAGTAGGTTTTTGTGCTCTAGCCAGTAGGTAACAAGTGCCCCGCAAAAGCAGTCACCTGCAGCCGTACTATCTATGCTTTTAACCTTTGGAGAGGGAACATGTTCGATCATTCCACAGCTACCTATGACTGCGCCCTTTGCACCTAATGTAATAATGACATGAGAGTGCCCTTCATCGATTAGCTGTTTAACAACGAATTCGGCTTCGTCTAACGTATCGACCCTGTTCCCTGTTAGCTGTTGTGCCTCTACTTCATTTATAATAAGGAAATCTACCAACCTTCTTATCTCAGGATCTAGCTGAACAACAGGTGCTAGATTTAAGAAGATTGGGATCTTCCATTTTTTAAGTGTGGATATAATATAATGTGCGACATCACGTGACATTTCTGGTTGTAGGAGTATGGCTGAAGCTGTTTTGGCTGTTTCGAATGATTCCTTTACTTCCTCAATGGTTAGCTCTTTATTGGCATTTTGATTCGTTATGATCATATTTTGTCCATTTTGGTCCACGATGATGATGGCGGACCCAGTTGGTGAGGTCTTAGAGGTATAGAGATGTTTTAATAAGATTCGCTCCTTGTGAAACACTTGCCGCAGCTGATTGGAAAAGGCATCTGCTCCGATTTTCCCAACCAGCGCTACCTGTTTTTGCAACCGCTGGGCGCTAACAGCCTGATTGGCTGCTTTTCCACCAGGAATCTCTTGAAACGAGCTTGAAGCAATGGTTTCCCCGTTTTCAGGAAATCGTTCCACTGTGGCAACAAGATCCATGTTGATCGTACCGTAGACAACAACATCTGCTTTCTCCAAGGAAGTCCCCCCTTTCTACTTTTAAGAGGCTATTTTCCCTTATCACACCGAGATGGTGGATTCTGTTGTGATAAACTGGATCATTCTTACCCATAATCTTTGATAATCATCCCAATCCATAAATTCCTTTGTTCCCCAATGTGGTGCACAGTCACTTGCAAAGCAAGCAGTTTTTCCTTTTCCATATGCTCCAACAACAAGCAAAGGATCTTCTTGAATGTTTACTAATGTTTCTGAATTTTCTTTTGCTATGAATTTGTTATAACCTAGCAAATAAGGCCAGCTAGAGATGCTTTCCGTGATCATATGCTCTTTCACTGTTTTTGGACGGACTCCTTGAGGAATTTCCACGCGATCATCTTTATCTAGCAAATCCACAGGTAAAACATCTGCTAGTACCGTATTCTTATAATTGGCCTTCCCTTCTATTCCCATAAAGGATAAATAGCCACCAATCATTAAGAAGCCGCCGCCCTCATTAACAAAATTTTTCATTAAATCTAGGGCATTCGGGACAATCTCCATATTGTAGAACGTATTATTTTGTAGCAAGAACGTATTACTACCAATGTCACTCAAGACAATCGCATCATATTTTTTTAATTCGTCCAAGCTTTTAGGGAATCTCACTTGCACATCGTGTGCAGGCATATAATCCACATCAACATCTGCTTGTTTTAGACAATCTAATAAGTATGTAGCTCCTTCTTCATATTTTGTTGAGGTGAAGCTATCATATCCTTTTGTATGGATCATATGAATAACCCATGATTCTCCTATGAATAATACTTTCATCTCACATGCTCCCTTCTTTATTCACATTTATAGCCACTTTATTTGCCTAAGTAAATAAAGGTTTATGCTATGCCCCTCAAAAGGAGCCTTTTAACGGAGAGTGGCGATAACCTTCCGTTAACTAGCCACCTATTCTTAGCGTATAACTGCATTGCTTTCAGCTCTTGCTTTATGGACTTCTTTCATAAATTCCTCTACGCTCGTTCGATCCACTGGATTCCACCATAAACCATCTTCCTTTAGTGCACTTCCTACAATACACCCGTTAGCAACCGTCATAATTTTTCTGGCATTGTCTTTATTCATCCCGCTCCCCACAATCACCGGAAGAACTGTATGATCCTTTATACCTGTAATTTCTGATAGTTGTGTTTCATTTCCAGTTCGATTTCCTGTTGCAATCAAGACATCTGCATCAAAAAATACAGCATCATGAGTTTGGTCTGCTAGACTTCTATCTGCAATAATAGAGTGGCTTCCATGCTTAACATGAACATCTGCAAAAATTTTAATATCTTCCCCTTTAATCTTTGAACGATAACGAAGGGCTTTTGCAGAGGCTCCTTCCACAAACCCTTCATTTGCAACATAAGCATTGACCCATTGATTCACACGTACAAATGGTAAGTCATTCGCCTTTGCAACAGCTAAAGCTGGAATGGCGCCATTTGCCAAGCAATTAATTCCAATAGGTAAATTCGTTTCCCGCTTTAATCTCTCAGCAAGTGTACTAAACGCAGCCACTGTTTCCATGCCAATATCCTCTGGCTTCGGAAACGGAATATCCCACGCATTTTCAATAATCAGTCCATCGACACCATTTTCCTCATAGGCCTTCACATCATTCATAGCAAAATCGAAGATATCGTCCATTGACTCCCCCTTGTAGTGTGGGGCACCTGGCAATGCCTTTAAGTGAATCATCCCTATTACTGCTTTATCAATCTGAAAAATTTCCTTAATATAATTTTCCTTTGGTGGAAATACACAACTAGACATACATCTTCTCCTTTTTTAACGTAGTTTGACAGAATACTTATATTTATCAGCTCGATAAACATGTGTGGTATATTCTAGCGGTCTATTATTATTCAATCTTGTTAAACGAGACAGCTTTAAAATAGGCGACGCAGAATCAATCTTTAATAGTGGTCCATACACATCACCCGCTAAGCTCGCCTCAACTGTCTCATCTGACTCTCCCCATACAACTCCTTCTCTTTCCAAAACCTCATAAAGAGAATCCTTCGTAAAATCATAAATAGAAAAATTAATATTCTTTGTGAATGCTGGATGCAAATACACCTCATGATAGCCGATGATGACATGATCTACTAAACGGAGTCTTACTAACTTATAGACCATTTCATCCTCAGCAAGGCCAAAAGCTCGCTTTACTTTTGTACTACTTTCCACATATCCTTCTTCTAAAATAATTGATTGTACCTGCTTTCCCTGTGAATTCATATCCTGAGTAAAACTCGTAACACCTGGACGCACCGGCTCTAATTTAGGTGCTGATACATACGTCCCTTTCCCTTGAATTCGCTCAAGCACCCCCTCTGACACCAACTCGGTTAAAGCCTGCCTCACAGTCGTTCGACTTAGACGATATTGCTCCTGTAGCTCTTTTTCAGTCGGAATCATATCCCCCGTTACCCAAACCTGATTCTCTATATTTTGGATAATAATGTCCTTCAGCTGTATATATAAAGGCAGACGGTTTTTTCGATCAATTAACACCACCATTAGTACCTCACTCTCTCTAAAGATCGTAATGTCATGTTGTCATAACAAATTTACATATTAAAAAATGAATGAAAGGTCGTTTTATCTGAAATTTTTCAATTTGATTGCTTGTTATACATGAAGTTTAATACGGTTCTTTAGCACTTTCCATTCTTCTGTAAGATTCTTTTACATGCTTTTTTTAAAAGTTTTTAATTGATTATGATCTTTTTTCAATGTATACATAGGCAATCCTATAAAACCTCCTTTCAAGGATATTTATATAATTGATTTACATACAAAGTTGTTACTCGAGGAATCGTATTAAACTTTTATACAGGGAATATTAAGCTTATGAATACGCTTACATAACTACGATTAAAAGAAGAAGTTCGTGTAGGTTAAGGTGATTATAAGTTGGATAATCATTACATGTCAATAACTTAAGTTAAAGCATTTCACTTAAAAAACCAAGACTTTTGTCGACCGAAAGGGCTCTGTGGACATTTGATTACGGAGTCAAATATGGGGTTTTCCTTTGGTGTTAACTACATTTCATTTTAATATACAGGATTCTATAAATGTCGATATTAGTCTATCAAATCTTTTTGAAGCATGGGGACGGTCCTCTTGCTTCCATTTCTACCTTAAATGTAAGCATAAAACAGCTTCGATATTTTTATTGGTAAAAGGTAAGCCCGAATTATAAAAAATAAGTGCACCTTTCTGGTACGCATCGGTAGGGTCGAATAAAGGAGGAATAGTTTTTTTAGGTTCAATCTTTTTGCTGCTAAGATGGCAGCGATCATACCTTCAATGGAATCACGGGGACGGTTCTCTCGCTTCCATTCCTATCTATGCTTTAAAAATTAAATTAGGAGATACACCTAATATTCTTGCAGCTTGGCGTTGGGATAGGCCATCGATTATTTTCACTTCTCGCAGCACGTCATTTCTTTGCAGTCTGGGCAAACTCTTTACTTGTGCTATTTTGATTGTACCTAGCAACTCTTTATTTACTTGTCTTGCCTCATCATCTGTTAATCTTCTTTTTTCATTATCATCTAGACATTGATCATTATTCATTCTTTCATTAAATTCTTTGAATTTTTCCTTGGCGGTTGTTATGTCCGCCGAAAACATGCTTAGAATAAAATCACAATCAAGTAAATACTGTGATAAATAGATTGATTGACCATAATATCCGTGACAACTACTCCACTTCCATTCATCAACACGGTTGACGATGCCGGCTTTAACAGTATTTTGGTGGATATATCTTACGACGGTTAATAAATACTGATCCGTTTCGACATTCTCACTTTTAAACCGATCCTGAAAAAGGTGTCCTGTTGTTCTGTACTTCCAGTTGTAATACCAAACAAAGCTTACACCGATACGTTTCATTGTAATAGAAATAGCCTCGTTGCCTTCTTTTAAAAGCAGATGGATATGGTTACCCATCAAGCACCAAGCATAGACGTTCATTTCTGCTCTTTGTTTATATTTTTCAAAAATAGCAAGAAATCTGATGCAGTCTTCTTCGTCGTGAAATATTTCTTGTCTGTTTGCACCTCTTAACATGATGTGGTATATTCCGCTTCGACTTTTCATCCTTGCATGACGGGGCATTTCAATCACCACTTTTCTAAGGACATATCTGACATTATATCTCGTTTCATTTTCCTTAAGGTTATTGCCTAGTTAAGACTATCATCGGATAATGAGTCTTCTCCCTTTATGTCAGCAATCGTTCTTGCTAGACGAATGATTTTTATTTGCACGCGGTTACTAAGACCTTGTTTAATTGATAGGGTTTGTAAATAGTGTTGTTGTTGATTTGTTAGAGGGGTGTTGGAAATTAACTGCTCAAAGGGGACACTACCGTTACAAATTTCTCTTCCATAGCGGTTATATTGTCTGTCACGAGCCACCATTACCCGTTTTTTACCTCTTCAGATGATTCAATTCCTCCTGAAATTATTCCCCTGAAGATTCACAGGTTTTAAGGACAACAAGATATCAATACGATCTATTATAGGTCCCGAGACTCGACGTTTATACATCTTTATTTGCTTTTCAGAGCATGTACAATATTGAGTACTGGAATCTAAATAGCCTCATGGGCAAGGGTTCATTGTGGCGATAAAAATAAATTTTGCCGGGTATGTCACCGTGGAGTGAACACAACTTATTGTTACTTTTTCGTTTTTTAACGGTTATCTTACCATATCTAAGGTTTTCTTAGAGAACTCTCCTAACTCATCTAGGAATAGGACGCCACGATGGGCAAATGAAACTTCGCCAGGTTTCGGGCTAGTTCCACCACCAATTATTGAAACAGCAGATGCAGAATGGTGAGGATTACGATAAGGTGGAAAGGAAAGCGAGTTATAGGGAGCCCCTGCTAATTGATAAAGACTAATTTTCTAAAAGCTGAGCCTCTTTTGACAAAGGAGGTAAAATCGAAGGGAAAGTTTCGGCTAATAGACTCTTGCCACACCCAGGTGGCCCATCCATCAACACATAATGCTCTCCTGATGCAGCAATTTCAAGTGCACGTTTAGCAGTTTCGTGACCTATGATCTGATTAAAATTCCGTTCAACGACGTTTTTCTCATCAAATATGACTACTGGTTGAATGAATGGCAGTGTCTCTTGTCCTGCAAGGTGATCCATCACATCTTGAACCGATGCAATATAAATAAGTTCTAAGTCATCAATATCCACGTTGGGAGTGGTTGGGTCAAATGGGAGGAAAAGTTTCTTTAACCGCAACCTTTTTGCAGCAAGAATAGCAGCAATCATACCTTCTATAGGAAGCAACGTCCCGTCCAGGGATAACGCACCAATAAAACCGGTATCATCTGGAATCTTTTCTTTTAAGAATTTCCTACACTTGAGTACACCAAGTGCAATAGCCAGATCAAACAGCGGCCCATTTTTCTTCTGTTCGGTTGGGGAAAGGTTAATCGTCACTTTCAAATCTACTAATGGAAAACCCATACTATGTAACACAGCTGCAACTCGCTCTTTCGATTCTTTAACCGATGCGTCAGGAAGCCTTACGATCACGATTAACTCTATACCATCCAATACCTGTACCTCCACTTGACATTTAAGAGATGACATGCGAGAAGAAACATTATGGTGAACATATGATAGACTAGCCGTTTATGATAAAAACCCTATTACAAAATATACAATAGTCGTAAACAACAGATTGGTTTAAGAGATTATTTTAAGATATATTCAAAAAAATGTTAAGAATAAGCAACTCTATCATGCTAATTGGTTTAAAAGAGGGAAAATTAATGATGAGCATATGTTAACACAATGGTAATTTTATATATTACGCACTAAAGTGTAACACCGAATAAAAAATTACCCGCCAAGCCATAACCAGGCTCAGCGGGTAATTTTCATAAGATCCCCTATTTCTCCAACAGATCAGCTATCCTCTTACTTATCACCATAAGGGTTACTTGCTTGACTCATTTTTTCATACTCTTCTTTATCTTCAAGAAGTAATTTAAAATTATTATAAATATTCTCCTCTTCTGTCCCGACTAATTTTAATGTTCCAGCTACTATACCTTCAGGGCGCTCTGTCGTATCACGCATAACTAAAACCGGTTTTCCTAAGCTTGGGGCTTCCTTCTGGATACCACCACTGTTAGTCAGTATTAAATACGACTTTGAGAGGGAATTATGAAAATCTAATACTTCCAATGGTCAATAATTCTTACTCTATCACAATTTCCTAGAATTTCATTAGCTGCTTCTCTAACAACCGGGTTCATATGGATAGGATATACTGCCTTAATATCTGGATATTCATCCACAATCCTTTTGATTGCTTTAAACATATTTCTCATTGGCACACCAAGATTTTCTCTTCTATTGAACTCTTCTGGGTATGGTGAGTAAATATTATAAGTCCTTAAACCAGCCTCAACATGACCAGCAGGAATTTGTAAATAAAAGCACGCTAAAGACGTCACAAAAGTTGTAGAGGTATCACCATGAACTAAAACCACATCCGGCTTAACTTCTTCAAGTACAGTCTTCATTTTTTCTAGAATATTTATTGTTACCTCGAATAATGTCTGTTTTTCCTTCATAATTGATAAATCATAGTCTGGTACTACATTAAATGCATCTAATACCTGCGCTAACATTTCTCTATGCTGACCAGTAACACAAACAATAGTATCCAACCCTATCACGTGTTTTAAGTTCTTTAACTAAGGGACACATCTTAATAGCTTCTGGCCTTGTCCCGAAAACTAACAATACTTTTTTATTCATATTATATACCAACTTTACCTTATAATTTATATGAACCTTCAAATGTGCAAATATTTTTTGTGTCAAGAACATATTTGTTCTTGATTAGATCCATATTACTTTTAATATGGTCATGTCCAGTCATAATAACTAATATCTCAATCTCATTTAAAAAGTCTTCAAAGTTCATAAACTGGTGATCTACAATTCTTGATTTAACAAATGGATCAAAAATCTTAACACCGAAGGCTAAGTGTTCATCCATTCTTTCTAATAATTGAAGTGTAGGACTTTCTCTTATATCATCTACGTTTTCCTTATAGGCTAGTCCATATAGTCCAACTTTCGAAATATCCCTAATATTGTGCTCCCTCATGATGTGTCGAATTCTAGCTAATACATGTCGAGGCATGGAATCATTAATTTTACGTGCAGTTAAAATCAAGTTCGTTAAGTCTGGATAGTCTCCAACTAAGAACCATGGATCTACTGAGATGCAATGTCCACCAACCCCAGGACCTGGTTGAAGAATATTTACTCTTGGATGTTTATTGGCAATTTTAATAATCTCGTATACATCCATGTTATCTGTACGGCAGATTTTCGCCAGCTCATTGGCAAAGGCAATGTTAATATCTCTATACGTATTCTCTACCACTTTAGACATTTCCGCAGACCTGATATCTGTCACGACAATTTCAGCTTTACAGAAGCTTGTATATAACCCTTTTACCTTCTCTCCGATTTCAGGATCATCCGCTCCAATTGTTCTAGAATTATACTCTAACTCATAAATCATATTTCCAGGAATGATTCTTTCAGGAGCATGTAAGAGATGAACATCATCACCAATGACATAACCTCTTTTTTCGATTTCCGTTCTAATATATTTATCAATTGTTCCTGGTGAGATTGTAGACTCAATGATAATGTAAGCTCCTTTTTCACACACATCTAGTACACTGTTTACTGCTGAAATAACATATTTTGGATCTAATTTCTTACTTTCTTTTACATATGGAGTAGGAACTGCAAGAATATAAGTATGGGATTTTTGATATTCTGTTGTAAAGGTAATACCATTAGACTTTGCCTCTAAAAACAGTTCTTCCAGTCCATTTTCCTCAAATGTAAGCTCTCCATTGTTTAATGAATCTACTAAATCTTTGTTATAGTCAGTCCCTACAACTTTATTTCCGCTCTTCGCTAGAATTAAAGCGGTAGGCAAACCGATGTAGCCAAGACCAATCACGTTTATTTTTGACATTTTTTACTCCCCTTTATTCAGTACTTTCCAGCGATTTTTTATTACTTTCTTGTAGATAAATAAATATATAGTACCCCATAATAATCCTAGTAAAATGGATTCTAATAAGCTGCTTCCTAAGTAAATATCAAAAGGTAATGCAATTTTTAACTCACTGAAGGAAAAGGCAAACACCACATTGACAACTGTGTTGAACCCTAAGCTTCGCCACGGGAAAATTTTAGGTAACGGAATCTCCACAACCTTTGTTGTATAGATAAGCTGAATGAGATTAATAATCAACTGACTTAGCAATGTTGAATATGCCGGACCTTCAAACCCCAGTAAATAAAACAAAATAAAGTTTAATGTGACATTAAGACACAAGGAAAAGATAGAACTGTATAGGATAAACTTAGTTTTACCTTTCGCATTTAACACCATTCCGAAATACGTTACTTTTAACAGAAGAGTGATACTATAAATTCTAAAGACAGACACGCCGTCCAAATACCTATCTGAATATAATAGGGTAATAACGTCTGGAGCAAAAACGAATATACCAGCTACCATATAGCAAATGAAAATATATGATAATGCCGTTGCATTTCCCCAAAGTTCAATTGCCTTTCCGTTTTTTTCATGTTTCAATAACCTAGCAAGCTGCGGTAATAATACTGCAGTAAGAGACGCTGCGATAATTGTAATCGGCAGTTCCCTAGATGCATTTGTATAAATTGCTAAATGCTCTGTATCTAAAAACTTACCAATCATTAATTTATCAAGCTCGATGTTTATAATACCTACAACAGAAGCAAGTCCAATCGGTAATGAAAACACGAGTATTTTTTTTATCTGACTTAAATCAAGAGAAACTTTTACTCCCCTTGAAATCCTCTGTACAATCAAATAAACACTTAGAGCAAAAATGATTTCGACGAGAATGAATAGAATCATATAAATTTGGAAGTTTAAATCAAACAAGCTCACAATCAAGATGATGCCTAGTAAGGCAACACTATTTACAATTCTATATACCATTAGCATAGAAGCTTTCTTATAAACAATCAGGACATTTTCTATGCTTGTAATAATGATTTTTGCCCAAGGGAAAATAACTAAAAAGTAGACAAATTGCTTTAAAAACTCGTTTTCAAAGTACACTACAATGACAGGTGCTGTAATAAATAAAATTGCACCAACGATTAGACTTAAAATTGTACTCAGTGTATAATAATTAGACAAAAATATTTGACTTTCCTCTACTGACTCTGCACGGGCAAGAAAGTAGTTGATACTAAATGGTAAGCCTAACATGAATATAGACGTCATGACATTTGTAACGAGTAATAGCTGTGCATAAGTTCCATACTCTTCTAAACTTAATAGTCTTGCTAACAGCATCACAGTGACAAAAGATATGGCTGTTGTAATTAACTTCGATGCTGTTAGCTTTAACGCATCCTCACCTACGGAAGACTTTCCGACAATTCCCATATTTATTGACTCCCTATTTACTTACTCCACTTCTTTGCATCTATAATGAAGGAGCTTCAAATCCTAGTTGTATTAATTTTTTACTAACTTCTCCAGCTCTCTTATTTCAAGCTTCATTCTATCTGACCAAGATAATAAGTTCTCCTTTGCATATTCACGAGCATTATATTTAAGTGTCTTTAACTTATTTTCGTCATTAATAATCGTTGCCATTTGTCTCGCAATTGCCGTTTCGTCAATCGTATCAAATAACACAGAATTATACTCATTTTTTAGTACCTTTTCTACACTATCATTTTTCAGTGTACATACTGCCGTACCTAGAGCTAAAGCTTCTAGAATGGAGTTTCCTAGATTACCGCTATGGTTAAGCGTGATATATAAATCTGAATTGGCAATATGATAAATGGCATCTTCATGTTCCATTGCTCCAGGGAAAATCACATTCTTTAATTGTAGCGTTTCCGCTAGTTTTACTAGACCTTCTTTTTCCGGTCCATCACCAATTGCAACCAAGTAGACATTAGGATTCGTTTTCACTAATTCTGCCATCATCTTAATGATTCTATCTATTCTTTTCCAATCAACAAATCGATTTGCTGTACAAATAACAAAAGCATCTTCTGGTAAGTTCATTTTTCTTTTGTATTCAACGTCTTTTTTAAAGTTGATATACTTGTCCTTATCATGCAAGCCGTTCACCCAGAACCTTACTTTACTTTCGTCCAAGTCAAGCTTTCTTAACACTTCATGTCCATCTGTACCGTCGTTTGCCATAATGATTAAATCAGAATCGACAGCAGTTCCGTCTACAAAATCCTTTGCCTTATAAAACTTGTCACTATCCAAAAAGAACCCTAATTCCGTTCCTTGGAACCTCGTCACACAAGGCAAGTTTAATTTATCTGCCAATCTTTTAGCAGGCTTCGTACTATAAATTTCATAGCCATAGATCAATTCGGGCTTTAGTTTCTTTGCTAAGTAAAGCCCCTCAAAGTATGCACATACATTCCAGCATTTCGCAAAGAAGGATGATCCACTTCTATCAACCTCTGTTGTGACTTTAGTGCTTTTGCTATTAGCACTAGATTTCCCAGTAATACTAGAAACAGCCTTTTTGAGTTTCATTAATATGTTAAATAACGTATAGAAGCATGAACGTCTCATCGTTACATTAGGAAACGGTGTACTTTCTTTAGGTACATCAAAGAAAGTAACCATAGTTACTTTTATTCCGTTGTCACTATATCCTTTTAACGTGTTATATAGTGTTTGATTTCCAGCAGTCTTACTCTTTTTATTATTTTCCTTGTCGAAGTTGATGATTGGTAAAGTATTAATCATTAATATTTGTTTCATTCATTAAACCCCTTCATAGATTGTTTTTGCAGTACTTTCTCAGTTGCCATTTGTTCCTTTTTTACTTAAAACAAGCATTAATAGACTCGGAATAAATAGCAAGGCGATAATAAAGATGGACGTATTTAGGATAGGGTTCAAAAAGCCAACTAAGAAAATGATAACTACGACTAGCTTTATCACTTGTTCCATTGACGTTCCTATGAATAACTTAATCAGCTCGTTAAACGTGATACCAATAAACAGAAGAAGTGGCACTCCTAAAAATAATCCATACTGCGCTAGCATATCTAACCACTCTGTGTGTAGTCCCGTAAAGGCTGCAACAGACATGTAATCAAATCCAACTTTATATCCCACACCTAAAAAGGGATTCTCAATAAATGCAGTCCATGATTTTTCAAGTCCATGTAATCTGTTAGAAAAACTAGAGTCATTTGCTGACGCATATAATGCTGGAACAATTTCATTTAATCGTACGGCAATGATAGAATCATAAGGTAGTAGATTCGTAATACTGTGGATGATTTCTGATAATACCTCTTCATTAAGGAAAATGAGCGACACCCAAAATACCGAAAGGATGATGATCACTCTGCTTATTAGCTTCTGCTTATTTAATAATAAAAACGTGAGAGTACATCCTGCTATGGAAAGGATAAAGGCAGTAGCAAAGCCTGATTTTATAATAAAATAAAGTAAAAATGCTGCAATTCCTAAAGAGCAAAGTCTAGCAAGAGGCTTTTTAAGTATGCTTTTCGCCAAAAATAAAAATACTGGCGGTAAAAGAAATACACCATAAATTAATATATATCCACCGCCTATTGCTGTCGGAAGGTCAACATTAATTCCCATTGACGCATCAATTCCTCTTGATGGATCAAAGTTAGCCATATACCTTGCTATATATGGGTTACTGAATAAGTAATAGAGTGTTGCAACGACCGTATATAATAGAATCGGTGTCATCACTTTTAGCAAGAACATCGCATTTTTCTTTCTTTTGTGTATCCTTGCAGGGGAAAACACCCAATCAAAAATAAAGAATGGTGCAAGGCTTAGTATAAACATATTCACATTCTTCACGATCTGTATTGGATCCCCATATAGAACGCCGATCAAAGAATACGCTGTAATAAACCAAAATAAGAAAAAGTATTTCTTTTTAATAAGTAGCTCTTTATTTGCTAGGATAAAGGCTGCAACAATCATAAGTACAAAACCGAATGCCATATACCTAAAATAAACTGTCTTCAAGTTTAGAAGTATAATAATAATGTATGGAAAAGTGAAATAGATTAAACGGCTAGGCTTTAAGTTTTCTCCATTCATTATTGCATTGCTTTTCATGAATATTTCCTCCATCTTTCCCTATTTCATGAGACTATCAAACTGTTTAGAGACCATATGATCATTAATATTTAATTTCGTACCTTCCTTCAATCTCTTAAATGATTCATCATCTTGAACAAGATCTACGACTGTTTTTGCTAGTGCATCATCATCGCCATATGAAATAACACCATTCACATGATCAGTTATTAGTTCACTAAGAGCTGGATAGTCTCTTGCCACAACAGGAGTGTTTAAGCACAATGCTTCTGCGATAGCTAAGCCGAAGCTCTCACTTTTCGATGCTGAAACAAATAAATCTACGTTTTTCAAGTATGGGTATGGATTATTTAGTTCCCCAAGGAGTGTTACATTTTTAGATAGCCCCAACTGATTGATCTGATCCAGTACTTCAGACTTCAGAGGTCCATCTCCGATAATCCACCAATGAAAATCAATATTATTTTCTTGTAGTGCTTCCGCTACCTTTAAATAGGATTTTGGTGATTTATTTTCATCTAACCGACCAACGGAAATCAATGTGAAATTCTTAGGTTTTATTATTTCAAAACCATTTGCAAGTTCTCTCACTTTCTCTTCCGCGACAGAATTATATACAACCTCAGACTTTTCAGCCATATGAGGATAATTTTCTAGAAATGTATTTTTAACAGCATGTGAGACGTGAACGATAGAATCAAAGCGTTCGTACTCTCTTTTGTTGATGTCATTATTTATATTCATCTTGTTATAGTCCACATGTAACCATGCGATCTTCTTTTTTGCTTTTGTTTTTTCTAATACGAATTTATTAGAGCCAAAGTAAACAGATTTATTATTAATATTGTTTGAAAATGAAACTGCAACATCGTAATTACCTAATGTTTTTTCAAAGGTAAACATAAGCTTGTACATGAAATTAGCCCCAAATAAAGCACATAAAAGAGCAATGAATTTTCTCACAATAAAAAAGAGTCGACCTTTTTCCGAAGCTTCTTTCCCAGTTGTATTTGCTAACTTCAATAAACGATTACTTGCTTTAACCGTTACGTTTTTATTGATTTTATGGCGATACTGCTCATCATAATAAAATAAAAAAAGAGTCACGTCATATTTATCATAGTCTATGACATTCAATAGGTTTTCTAGAGATCGTTGTATCCCTCCGACTCTTAAAGAGTCAGACACTATTAGCAGCTTTTTCATTTTATCCCCTCATATAGGTCCAATAACTGTTTCTCCATCGAAGTCCAGCTATACTCATTGTGATATAGGCTTTGCATTGTTTCAGAGATTTTCGACCATTCTGATTTCCGTTCAACCAGCTTTTCTATAGCCCCTTCAAGACTCTCCGTGGTGTATTCAATCACTTCACCAAGACG
Organism: Bacillota bacterium; assembly: GCA_051750265.1. GTDB lineage: Bacteria > Bacillota > Bacilli > Bacillales > Bacillaceae > Metabacillus. The sequence goes on from JBNJJO010000022.1 coordinate 61,808, forward strand.
ATATTTTGCGATAACATCATCCATACCCGTATTTTTCGCCATAATTAATGGCTTACCTAACATTAAACCTTCGTAAAACTTATTCGGTGCTGCATAATAATGATTCGGTATGTTCGGGTCATAGATTGCCGTCATAATATCACAGCTATTTTCTAATTCTAATGTTTTGTGATATGGCAACTTTCCGTAGAAATAAATATTGCTGTATTCCTTTGCTACTGCCTCTAAATATTCCTCATACTCCCCAAAGCCTCCAATGTGAAACTCGTATTGAGGATTCCTTTTTACAATTTCTACGATTTCCCTTATAAATCTTCCATTTCCAAGAACCCCGACATAAACTAGCTTCGTCTTATTAGGATTTAAATAAAACTTCTGGAAACCAGTTCCCAGATTAGCTGGTGTATTGTGTATGACAACTAATTTTTTAGGACTCGTCCCTTTAATTTGCTCTCGTCTTTTGTCCGTACATATAATGACAGCGTCCGCTGTATTAATAATGGCGTGGTCTTGATAAACAATATACTTTTTAAGTTTGTTAGGTACGCCAAATGCATCTACATAATAATCGAATATGTCATAGACAAACTTCTTCTTAAGCTGCTGCGCAACTTTATTAGATATAAAAGCTGTATCAAAATCACAGGCATGAATGACGTCATACCGATTTTTGTTTTTGAATAACCAGCTGAACACGCTCATTTGAAATTGTATCAATGGCCATAAGTTTTTCCGCATCCCACCACCATAAGAGGCTGGGATACCGAAACGATTGATTTTTACATTACCGGATTCTAGTTTTACGTAAGATTCCTTTATGCTGTATTTTGAACTTCGATCCCATGCTAGAATCTCCACTTTATATCCTGCTTTAACAAGACTATTCACTTCTTTTTCCACCCTAGAATCGGGATCGACAGGATTAGAACGTACAAATATGATTCTCATTCATAGTCTCTCTTTTCTATTGTTTAAATTGTTAAAGCGCTCTGTATATCTCTCTCATTTTTTCTTTCACAATACTTGTGTCATACTTCTTCACTTCATCTACATTCTTCATGCCCATATCTTCACGCATTTGAGCGTCTTCCAATAGGTTTTGAATCGATGCTGCAAATCCATCTGTATCTTCTGGATTTAACAAGTATCCTCCGACTCCGTTTTCGATTAAATCAGTATTCCCTCTAATTTCAGAACAAATAATGGGTAGACCTGCAGACATGGCCTCCATAACAGAAACAGGCAGTCCCTCTTGATAGGATGGGAACACAAACACGTCAGAAGCGATACATATTTCCTTAATGTCATTCCTAAAACCGAGAAATCTTACTTTCTCTTGAATCCCAAGGGAGATAGTAAGATCCTTTAAGTAGCTTTCTAATTCCCCTCTACCACAGATCAAATACACATATTTTTGATTCTCTAATTTCGCAAGTGCCCTTAGCGCAGTCTCATGATTTTTCCGTTTAATCATCTCTCCGATGGAGAGTAATACGACCGTATCTTCTGTTATCCCTAATTCAGCACGCTTCTCCTTACGACTGACCGCTGTTTCACTAAATTTTTTTGTATCAATACCAATACCTGGAATGTTATGAACTTGCCCTGCTTTAAATTCATTAGCTTTATTAAAATCCTCTTTATTGATCGTGATGAGATGGTCTGTATACCTTGCTAAAAATTTCTCCACAGGATAATACACTGCCCAGTTGATAAAAGGTGCCCCTTTATAGAAATGAAATCCATGAGCAGTGTAGATCACAGGCGTAATCCCTAATGACTTCGCTGCAAGTCTAGCTAATACGCCTCCCATTGGAGAATGACAGTGAACTGCATCGAATTTCTCTTCTTTCATGAGCTTTTTAAGTTGCTTATATGCGTCAATGTTTTTCGCTGAAAATGGGGAACGTTGAATATCAAAGTGATGCCTGATAATTTTTAAGCTATCCAATCTTTCGCTCGTATCGTTAAAGTTTGCTGCAGCATGGACTTCAAAGCCTAATGATTGTAAAACTTCAATATTCCCTTGTTCAAACAAATAAAACTGTCGACTCACCGTTGAAACGATTAAAATCTTTCCCATTTCTTTCCTCCGATTTATGTCACTGTAATCATAGGTTTACAAGTTCCATAAATGAAATACTTGATGGCATCCAACCTGTTTACAGCCTACTTTATGATAAAAGTTAATTGCACCCAAATTCCTTATTTGGGTACCAACTCTAATTTCATTACAATTTTTTTCATAAGCTTTACATTCAAGCGCTCTAACTAAGCTTGAACCAATTCCTTTATTATTAGCGCTCTCTGAAACAGCAATCAGCTCAATGACACACCCTTGATCTGAAAAAGAATATAAGAGAAAGCCGATAATATTTCCCTTTTCATCTTTATAAAGTGCATAATGTTTATCTGGTCTTTCAAAAGAGTTTGAAAGCCACTGATGATAAAGCTCCGTTCCGCCTCTTTTAGCAAGTTCCAGGTCCTCTGTGAATTTAGAATACTCAAACTTAGCTATGGCGATTATTTGTTCATTCCTCTTTAATGCTTGATGGAATGTAATATTATTAGGGATTCCATTCTCTGTTTCCTCTAATTTCTTGCTAAATTGCACATTCACATCTGCCATAAATGCCGAAGTATATCTTCCTATAAACTGTGCATTAATAGGTTCTGAATTACGATTTTCAATGGAAATAAACTGAAAATCTTTAAATCTAGCATTAAGTTCAATCCAATCGGAAGATGTTAGCGGCTTATTTAGCACTGCTTTAGCACATTTAACACCAAAAAACTCTGTGTCCCAATCTAAGGTGTAGAAAGAGACTTTATTTTCTAAGTTTTTTTCAATCATCAAATTGCTCCCCCTACATGCCTATACTTCTTTTCTTACTTGAACTTGTGCTTTTTTCAGAAACAAAAATATCCTCACGCTTTAAAACTGACACTGCTGTTTTAAAAAATATTTTTATATCAAGCCATAAAGTCAGATTATTAATATAATAAATATCATTCTGGATTCTTTCTTTCCATGGCACAGTATTTCTAAAATACGCTTGGTTATATCCTGTTACACCCGGTCTAATTTCTAACTTCCGTTCTTCATTGTCCTCATACAATTCACGATGTTCAGGTAAGTCAGGTCTAGGCCCAATAATACTCATATCACCTTTGATAATATTTAACAGTTGTGGTGTTTCATCAATACTTGTTTTACGAATGAACTTACCTATCTTAGTTAATCTAGGATCATCTTCCGCATTAAAAGTTGAGCCATCTTCATTCCTCAAATCAGGAGCATTCATTTTCATTGAACGGAATTTATACATTTTAAATATTTTCCCATCCTTACCTAACCGTGGAGCATTATAAAAAATTGACCCTTTGTCCTGAAAATAAATAATTGGTCCAATAACGACTACGACTATAAACCAAAAAGGCAATGCTATTATCGCTAATATTAAATCCAAAACTCGTTTTACAAATCTCTTATACATTCTGCCACCCCAATTGAGAATCACTAAAAACTTCATTTATTATTTTTTTCAAAACATCACACACATACTCAACATCCTTATCACTCAATAAAGTATGAAGAGGAAGTGTAATCTCATTCTTATAAACATTAAAAGCATTTGGATAATCCTTAATATCAAACCCTAAATTCTTATAAGCCGTTAACATAGGTAGTGGCTTATAATGGACGTTACAAACAACTCCAGATTCAGCCATTTTAACAATTATTTCATTTCTCTCAGTTTCGCTAATTCCCGGTACCCTTGTTAAGTAAAGGTGGCCTGAAGAAGAAAAACCTTCACTATAATGCTGTAAACTTTGGATCCCTAATGGTAAAAGTTCATTATCATACATTTCAATTATTTCTTTACGTCTTTGCATGACAGATTCATATCTATTTAATTGTACTAAACCAATCCCAGCCATAATATCAGTCATATTACACTTGTATGCCGGATAGACAATGTCATATTCCCACGCACCTTTTTCTGTCTTTGCTAATGCATCTTTTGACTGGCCATGGAGACTGTATAACATAAATTGCTTATATAACCATTCATCATCTAATCCTGGAATACTACTCCATACAACAGCTCCACCTTCAGCTGTTGTCAAATTCTTTACTGCATGGAAAGAGTAACAAGTAAAATCTGCAACTTGTCCACATCTTAATCCGTTCCTCATAGCGCCAAAAGCATGAGCAGCGTCTGTCATAACAATTACTCTATTAAATAACTCCTGAAGTTCATTGTTTGCTTTAAAGAGATCTTTCTTGCTTTCTACTATTTTAAAAATTGTTTCGTAATCACACATCTTCCCAGCTAGGTCAACAGGAATAATAGCTTTCGTTTTCTCTGTAATTGCATCTGCAAGTTTTGCATAATTCATCTCAAAAGAATCAGGTGCTGTATCAACAAGTACAATTTTTGCACCAATATGATCTATAACTGATGCAGTCGCTGTATAAGTATAGGCTGATGTAATAACCTCATCTCCAGGACCTATTCCTAGAATTCGAAGAGTAAGTTCCATAGCAGCAGTTGCAGAGTTAAGACATACAGCCTTGTTGACACCAACATATTCAGCAATTTTCCTTTCAAACTCTTTTGTTCTAGGTCCAGTCGTAATCCAGCCTGACCTCATTGCTTTTATGACTTCTTCGATTTCCGCTTCTGTAATATCTGGCGGTGAAAAAGGTATATTTCTCACTTTAGTGTCAAGCATTTTAGTTTTCCTCGCTTTATTTAAGATTAGTTGTATTTAATTAATGATTTTAGTGTGTTAATACTTAATTAGATTTCCTGTTATCAAATTAACTACTAACCTACTAAACTCTAATATTATATACTCACGTAGCACTCACTATTCAATCAGCTAAACTCAAACACTTACATCATCTTCCTTGAATATACAATAGCAACTGCTGCTTCTATCCTCAAGATTACAAGTACCATAAGAACTTCACCTAAAGGAAATTAATTATAATCAATTTTTTCTATCTGTACTTTCTTTTGAATTTCTAATCGTAACAGTACCACCAAAATTTACAATTTTATCTTCATTACAGGCATAAACATAATAATAAAAACATAAATAGATCGTATACCTATTGTTAGGAATTAAATAGGGCATCTAACCCCACCTCACACTATACTACCGATAATAACCGTCGTATCTAAGGTGTATTTACACCCACAGTATAGCCGAGTGCCTCCGTTGATAAAGGTAAGGAGACATCACCGATGTTATTCACTTAGCTATTATTACAGTCTTTATTTCTAGCTATTCTTAATGAATGAATGTTCAAGTGTTTCTTGTAAATATCTCAACAAATCATTTCTTAATTCTCTGTTTTGAAGTGCAAATTCAATTGTAGTCTGTATAAATCCAAGCTTTTCCCCGACATCGTGCCTTTTACCTTCAAAATCATAAGCAAATACTCTTTGTAAAGTATTAAGTTTCTGTATGGCATCCGTTAACTGAATTTCACCACCTGAACCTTTTTCCTGCTTCTCAAGGTGTGCAAAGATTTCTGGTGTTAGAATATAACGTCCCATAATCGCTAAGTTAGAAGGAGCTTTACCTTGTTCTGGTTTCTCGACAAAATTATTTACACCGTACAATCGACCGTTTTGTACAGTAGGATCAATAATCCCATAGCGATGTGTTTGTTCATTTGGTACAGATTGAACACCAATAATTGCTGAACCTGTTTCTCCATATTGTTCTATTAACTGTCGCAAACACGGTTTTTCCGCCTGAACAATATCATCACCGAGAAGAACTGCAAATGGTTCATCCCCAATAAATTTCCGCGCACACCATACCGCATGACCTAATCCTTTAGGTTCTTTTTGACGAATATAATGAATATCTACCTTAGAAGACTTTTGGACTTCATTTAAAAGTTCTAGCTTCCCCTTTTCAAGTAGATTCTGCTCAAGCTCAAAAGAATTATCAAAGTGATCTTCTATTGCTCTTTTTCCTTTTCCAGTCACAATAATAATATCTTCAATCCCAGACTCAACTGCTTCTTCTACAATATATTGAATCGTAGGCTTATCAACGATTGGTAACATTTCCTTCGGCATAGCCTTTGTCGCCGGCAAAAACCTCGTCCCTAACCCAGCTGCCGGAATAATAGCTTTTCTTACCTTTTGCACATAACTCACCTCTAACGTTTAATTTGCACTTTTCACCAATAAATCTTCTTCCTTATTCGCTAACACTAATACATAATCTCTCAAATACCTAATTTCATAACCCGCATAATTCTCAATCAATTTATTAACCCTAGAATAATCCACCTCAACCGACTTCCCAATAAATATCTTAGGAAACACAGCCTCCCCATGAACCTCATTCTCCCCTAAAAGCTCCTCAAACATCTTCTCCCCAGGACGAATTCCAGCAAACCTAATCCCAATCTCTTCCTCTGAATACCCCGACAAACGAATAAGATTCTTTGCCAAATCAACAATCTTAACCGGCTCACCCATATCCAAAACAAAAATCTCCCCACCACGAGCAAGCGCACCAGCCTGCATCACTAAACGTGAAGCCTCCGGAATCGTCATAAAATACCTCGTCATATCTGGATGAGTAACCGTAATCGGACCCCCAGCTTGAATCTGATTCTTAAACAATGGAATCACACTACCACGACTACCAAGAACATTCCCAAACCGAACAGCTACAAATCTAGTATTACTATGTTTATCTAACTCTTGAATCACCATCTCCGCAATACGCTTAGTAGAACCCATTACATTAGTAGGATTCACTGCTTTATCGGAAGAAACTAATACAAAAGTTCCTACCCCAAACGTATCCGCAGCCTCCGCCACATTCTTCGTTCCAATCACATTATTCTTCACTGCCTCTTTCGGATTATATTCCATTAAAGGAACATGCTTATGAGCAGCAGCATGATAAACAACATCCGGCTTATGATCTTCCATCACATCAAAAATCCTATGACGGTCTTGTATATCCGCAATAACTGGAATAATTTCAAATTCATTCTGATAAAGATTTCTTAACTCCATATCAATGGAATAGATCGAATTTTCACCATGACCAAGAAGCAAAATATTCTTCGGTTTAAACTTACATACTTGACGACAAATCTCGGAACCGATCGAACCCCCAGCACCTGTAACAAGTATCGTTTTCCCTGTAAGTTTCTTAGATATACTTTGAATATCTAGCTCAACAGGATCACGCCCCAACAAATCCTCAACCTGTACATCACGAAATTGATTCACAGAAACTTTCCCTGTAACAATATCCTCAAGCATTGGCATAATTTTCGTTTTTGCTTTTGTTTTACTACACTCTTGATAAATCTTTTGTATTTCCACCTTGCTAAGTGAAGGAATCGCAATAATGATATGATCAATATTATTCTTTTCAACAATCTCAGGTATATTTTCGGTCTTTCCTTGAACTGTCACTCCATATATCTGAAGCTTTTGTTTTGATTGATCATCATCTACAAAGGCCACTGGATTTAGCTCACTATCATTATTTTTCAACAATTGACGAACAAGCATTGTACCAGCTGAACCTGCACCAATAATAAGTGCATTCTTTTTTTCTACTTTTGATTTTATATAGCGATCTCTCACAATTCTCCAAGAGAAACGAGATCCACCAATTAGACACATGTGAAGTAGCCATGTAATGAATAAAACTCGTACATATATATTTCCATTCACTACCAACTGAACAACAGCTGCAGATACAACAGAAAAAGTTACAGCCTTCACAATCGTGACAAGTTCCCCAACACTCGCGTATTCCCATGCCTTATGATATAACCGATAGATAAAAGCAAACACATGATGACTTATAAGCAAGGTCAAAGAACTAATTACTAACATTTGTAGATTGTAGAAACTAAAATAAGGATTTAGGATATAATAGCCTATAAAAATCGAGAATATTACAATGAATGAATCCATTCCCATGAGTAGCGACACTCTTTTTGAGTAACTCAAATTGACCCCTTCTTTACAAATAATTTTGTCAAAATAAATATCTAATGAAAAAACGCAACATTTGTGCTCTTTAATTAGACATTTATGAAATGCCTAACTATTACTATCTCTTAACCTCTTATCAATCACTTCATTTATTACCTTTTGAATTTCGATCAACTTATCTAACGGTGCATCTTGATAGATATAGCGAACGGTTTTTCTTATTGTTTTTGGTAAGTCTTTAAACCTACTCATAGTTTTCTCCTATCCACAATTAGTTAATGAAGCGGTTAACCAGCACTTCCTACTTAATTTTAATCATTTGAAAATTCTATACTCTATTTATAATCGTGTGCCTCCATTGATGATGGTCAGGAGACACCACCAATAAAAAATTAAAAAATCCCTAAAAACTTTTTACGCTTAATTTGACTTGGTTCCTGTTTGTACACTGCTTGTCCCTGCATTAGAAGTTCAGCATTTTCTTGAAAATAGTAAACCGCCTGACTTCCAAACTCTTTATCTATTTCAGAAATCGATTCCCTCATACGAAAGCTTCTTGTTGATGTATTATGCGCATCCGAAGAAATAAAATGAGCCATATTCGCCTCAATCAGCTGCATTGAAAACTTCTGAATCTTCTTCCCAAAATGCCCGGTTAAGCTCCCAGCCGTAACCTGCGTAAGAGAACCTTTCTTAACAAGGTTTAGCAATTTATCAGGATTCTCCATCACTTCTGCATTCCTCTCCGGATGCACAATAACCGGCGTCAATCCTCTCAACTGAACATCAAACAAAAGCTTCTCCGTATACCTCGGCACATGCCCCGAAGGCAACTCAATAAATAAGTAGTTTGTGTGATTAAGAGTAAGAATATTCCCCCTCTCTAAATCCTCCAACAACTCCCCATAAATCCGTGTCTCCTGCCCAGGTAAAACCTCTAAAGGAATATTCTCTTTCTGAAGCACACGGTTAAGCTCTATTACTCTCTCCAAAATATCTTGTTTCCTATTAATATACTTCCCGTTCTGATGATGAGGTGTAGCAATGATCCTCGTAATCCCCTCTTCTACCGCCAACTTCGCCATATTAATCGCATCTTCCACGGTCTGTGCACCATCGTCCACACCTGGCAAAATGTGACTATGTATATCGATCAAAGCGCCCAACCTCCAATGGAATTTATTGGTTGACCCTTATTGCTAATTACCTATTTTCATGACAATATTTTGTAAATTTCTCAAAAAAAAAAGAAAAGGAGGATATGTTGTCGAAATACGACTATTTTCCCCCGTAATAATAATAGTATTGGCTATCTTGCAACTTTTTGTTATTTAATACAACTCCAAGTATTTTCGCTTTCGCACTTTCCAGAAGTTCCTTTGCTTTCTTCGCAGATTCTATCTCTGTTTTTCCGCTACTAACAACAAGCACAACTCCATCTGTTAAGTTCGATAATACTTGAGCATCAGTTACAGCTAATACTGGCGGTGAATCAAGAATGATCACATCATATTCATCCTTTGCTTGTTCCAATAATGCCAGCATTCCTTTTGAACCGAGAAGCTCTGATGGGTTTGGCGGAATCGGTCCACTTGTTAATACCCATAGATTGTCTTGGTCTGTTGTTTTCACTGCTTCTTCAATTGTTGCTTGTCTTGTTAGAACATTAGATAAGCCAACATGGTTCTCGGTACGGAATGTGTAATGAGCAGTTGGTTTACGTAAATCCGCATCGATTAATAACACACGTTTCCCTTGTTGGGCAAACACAACAGCTAAGTTAGCAGTAGTTGTTGATTTCCCTTCAGCAGGACCAGAAGATGTAACAATCATTGTTTTTAATTCTTCATCTACGCTTGAAAATTGGATATTGGTACGAACAGTACGAAATTGCTCTGCTATTGGTGATTTTGGACTTGTCATAGAAATTAAACTTCTGTTTTGTAATTGAAATAGTTGTTGTCGATCCTTACGAGCCAACTGACTCACCTCTTGTTTCATTAATCGTTATTTTAGTACCTTGATCCTTCATGTCGCCGTCCATATTAATCGTAGTAATCGCACCTAATACTGGAAGACCCAGCTGATTTTCAATGTCTTGCTCTGTTTTGATCGTGTTATCAAGATATTCAAGTAAGAAGGCTAAACCTACTCCAGCCATTAAACCTACTACTAAAGCAATTGCCATATTTAAAGCTGGCTTTGGATTAATCGGTGATGGATCTTCACTAACCTGAGCTTGTGTTAATATATTTACATTATCTACATTCATAATTGTTGAGATTTCTTTTTTAAACGTTGAAGCAATTGCATTGGCAATATCTGCTCCTTTTTGTGGATCTTCGTTTTGAACTGTAATGTTTACAACCTGTGAATTTTGTTCACTTGATACAGTAACTAATCCGTTTAGTGCTCCAGCTGACATGTCTAATTTTTCTTGCTGAATGACTTTATCTAATATTGCCGGACTTTTAATGATCACGTTATATGTGTTAATCAATTGAAGGTTCGTTTGTACTTCACCAGCGTTATAAACTTGTTGATCGCTTTTTGATTGGTTTACAAGAATTTGTGTTGAGGATTGATAAATAGGTGTTAAGAGAAAATAACTTACAAGTCCGCTTGTTGCGGTTGCAATGGCTGTAATAATGATGATGAGTGAGAGACGTTTCTTTAATGTGTGAAACAGCTCTTTCAAGCTGATAGTTTCTTCCATGATAACCTCCAAAGATTTTAATCTATTAATTTAATAAGACTAGACTATTATAATGAAAATAGGTGTTTATATCTACAAGGAAACTACATTTTCATACAAAAAAGGAGGTTATTCTCCTTGTTTTTCACTTGCAGGATTTATTTTACCATCTTTCTGTCAGTTTTTTCACAGTTTTTTTCGGGCAATTTGTACCATTAGTTCGTGAAGACGCTTTCTTTACTTATATAATGCGGAATGACTGTTTAAAATATTTTTTTGAATTAGTCATACTATTCTAAAATCCATTTGCTACGATTGTTACAAGTGTACCGATGATGATAGCTAGAAGAGGAAATGAGTATGTGATGAGTTTATTCCTTATTTCTCTTTTTCTTGCGAGTTCCTTTGGTGTTGTCCAATTTGTCATTTACTATGACCCCGTTTTATAAAATTCTACACGTTTGTCCATTCTTCTTTTCAATATCTAATTAATCGTCACAGATTAAGTTTGTTACTCGTATTATTGTGTTGAAAAACAAAGGAACACTGTACTACTTTCAGACTATACTTTCCTTTTCCATTTCAATCAATTGAATATTAATGGATACAAATATTGACATTTATCTGATTTATGTACTAACTTATTGTCGTTCTTTGTTGAGAACATTTCATTTCTTTCATGTTCCCTATTACGATATACTAAAACTAGTGAATAGTTAAAATGGAGGAGGAAGAGTGCCCTTATTACAACTAAAAGAAATGTATTCACCACTGTGATTTATTCCTCAAAATAAAAAAAACACCTTTACAAGATGCCGAAGCAAACATTCTTTTAATTGATTTTCCCCCAAACTTTATACACCATCCTGCTGACACTTAAAAAGTTTACACCTAACAAATATATTGGGATGATTTTTGTTTTTACGTGTACTGAGAGTTTATTTTCGTTATTTACAGAACAAAAGGTTCGCTTTCAGTTTAATCGTCAGCCTACCCTTTCTGACTTTTTCATTAATGACCTTACTAGTTTTAGCGATATTACCTATCTTATTCAAAAGCTTGGACATTTCATTTGTTTCTTCTTTTTGGCTATTTTGCTTTATTGGGCGTGGCAGCGATGGTTACTTGTTGTTCTCATTTCTTTTGGTCTCGCTTTTTTGACAGAAGTGGCGCAGTTGTTTTTTTCACGAAGTGGCAGGTTGTTGGATGTACTTTATGATGTAGCTGGGTTGATGCTGTTTTTTGTGCTTTATTTGTGCTATCGGTTGGTAGAGTGGATATATGGGAAGGTTATTGTTCCTGTGGCTAGGAGGCATTAGTTTGTATATAGACTAATGCCTTTTTACTTTGGTTCGGTTTCTTTCTATTTATCTTCCACTGAAATATCTACCGTCAAATCATCCATCATGTCGATCACTTCTATGTTCCAAGTATCCGATGTTTTTTCATACTCTAGTTTAGATAAGATACGTGATTGGGTGATCTTACTCGCGTTTTTTTTCAGTGTTTTTCGTAATGCTTCACTCTCTGTTAAATCAGCCCCTTCAGGCTTTTTATTATCCTGTACAGTTATTTCGATCGCTTCGGATTGACCTGGATAGGATTCCAACACAAATTCATATGTTACATGAACTCGATCTCCAATTTCTACTGTTTCAGGATCATTTGAAAACCATACTGCATCATTCATCATCTTCCCATCAGCCACCTCTCTCGGTTCAGGATTAACGACTAATATTTTGTCTGTTTCCTTTTTAAACACATAGCCTTCCATTTGCATTGGTACACCATCGTTCGTCCAAGGATTTGTTTCACTTTCGTCTCTAATTTCTGCTTCTTGTTTTTCCTTCTCTGTTGGCACATTACCGTTCGAGGTGGATTGTTGATTAGATCCACATGCTAGGACAATACACGACATACTAGATAGAATGACTACTAGTAGAAATTTTTTCATTGGCCTTATCTCCTTTGTAATGAAAATCACATCATTCCTATAGGTAGACGTTTTATCGTTGGAAGTGTTACATGAAAAAATGTGAAATAGCCTTTTCGGAATATACCTCAACTAATTAATTGTATAAAAATATGAGAATTTCCCTATAGAATTCGGTATCCGATATTTTACTAGCGGCAAAATTACTGAAAAGTGATGACGCAAAGCTAAAGGGGCATCTGTATATCAGCAAGGCCAGCTCGCTACCACTAATTAATGAAGGGGTTTGATTTGATGTCTAATTATTTGGACGACATCTGAAGAGATGGAGAAGAGAAATAAAACGCTTCTTGTGATCACCTTTCCAGTTGTTACGATGATTTTGAGTGCAGCAGCATCGCTATTTTAAAATAATTTACCTGAGAAGAGGCTGACTACGAGTTGGCCTTTTTTCATGATTGTATATAGGGTATTTCAGACATACTAATGAAAAACAGTAAGAGCCCTTCATATGAATCGAATCTCTATACAAGCAAATGGTTTTGGAAGTGAGATTAGAAAGGAAAAGAATCTTCAAATGGACGGCAAGTATATTGACATCGAGTTTGAAGAAGCTTATCAATTTCTACTTAGTTGATCAATATGATTAGAATGAAGCATTAGCTGAAAATGAGGTAGATCAAGTTATCTAACTAAAAGAAAATGGTTTGGATTGTCATGTACATCGGGAGGATCGAGACCTCTTCCTTATCGGTCATCCACCCCTTACTGTTTTCCAAATCTAAACTACTTTATGACCGTTCAAATCGTTGGATTTTTAAGTTCATTTACTTTGATAAAAATAAAGAAGACACCTTAAATGTCAGGCATCTCCTATGCATTTTTACTTTAGATAGATATCTAAATCCATACCGTTGACATGACTTTTCCAAATCTTTTTATCAATCTTCTTTGCCTCTCGAAATTGATCAATAAATATTAGATCAGATCCCAATAACGCAGTTAATTGAGCCGGATTAAGTATTTTTTTCTCCGTATGATCATCATGATGAAAGATAACAGTGACTTTTCCAGAGCTCGACGTATTTGTCCCCATTTTTACCACCTCCTATTTACATCTATAAGCTAGGTTAGTTTTGGCTACATGGATCTTATTTATAACAGAGATCCTTTTAAACGAGGTGTTGAGTATGCGACTACTTTCACTCATTAAACCATTAAAAAAGTATGAAGATTATGTTTATCGAGCTTCTGCCTATGAAGGGCTATTTTTGAGGAAGGCTGTTTTCGCAAAGATTGTTGTTTTTCGTATATAGCTCTACTTTACGTATTTAACCTGTCTTCGTGCTCTTTTCGCTCATTTACTTCCAAATATTCTTTTAATATGGATTTAAAGAGTATAGTAAAAATCCAAATGCCGATTTTTACAGGTCCTAGAGCAACAAACTTATAGAAAAGAGCCTTGAGGAAAAAGGCCATTCGGACCATGATGGAAGCGATCGAGCAACCATTCCGTGCTGAGGAGTTATCTAGCGGATCCATTTATTTAGGGATATTGTATTCTAAGTCTAAAGAATATACACTTGCGGCGGATTTAGTTAATGGCTATCTAAAACATAGTTATAATTAACCATCTTTTGAAAAAACATTCCACTTGTAAGCGTTTTCATATATAATAAGGACAAGCTTATTAGATACTTACCTTTTCGAATGAAGGAGTGTTTATTATGGAGGAACAAGGAAATGTTTTTAACGGGATTATGTGGGGGATGTTACTTAGTATTCCATTGTGGTTGTCATTCTTTCTTCTTTTAAAAATTTTACTGTAAATAAATGATAGAATCCACTCTTATACTTGTTTTCACAAAACAGGTGCGGGAGTGGATTTTTTTTATTTTTTCGAATACTATTCGTGAATTTTAAAAAACTAACCTTATTATGATGTGAATGGTAGGGATTATAATGAACCCTTTTGAAGTGATAAAGGATGTTTTTGAACCTTTCATCGATGGAGAAAAGAGGTTGGATTCGAATACCGCCTCATTATTATCCTAGTGGGAATTCTTAGGTGGATTTATTTACCTAGTTAGCCTCTAGTGGAATTTATTTAGGTAAAAGACCCGCACCAATTAAACCTGCTTTTTGGTCTAGTAAAGCCGGTTTTAGGATAAAGGAATCTCTTAAGCTTGGGTACAAATACTGCTTTGTTTTTTCAATTAACGGGTCTAAGATAAGATCCTTGGATTTCATCACACCGCCACCTATAACGATAACTTCTGGATTTATAGTATGAACGATGTTTGCCAAGCCGATCGCAAGGTAATTTATTGCCTCGTCAAGGATGTCTTGTGCAGCTTTGTCCCCTTGTTCTGCGAGTTGGAATACACCTTGGGCACCATTTGTCACGCCTAAGCGTTCTTGCCCAATTCTGCCAATGGCTGTGCCGCTTGCTAATCCTTCTAAAGCGCCTTTGTTGATACCTGGACCTTGGTAAGCTTTCGGGTCTGGGTTGACGATCATATTGCCAATTTCCCCGCAATTCCCTTGGGCACCAGAGACAAGCTGGCCGTTGATTACATAGCCCCCGCCAACTCCTGTACTAACTGTTACGAAAAATACGCTGTTAGCTCCCTTTCCTGCGCCAAGCATTGCTTCGGCAAGGGCTGCTGCGTTTGCGTCGTTCTCTAGTTTAACGGGTAGGCCTGTTCTTTCTTCAAGCATTTTTACTAGTGGGATGTTTAACCAGCCTGGTAGGTTTGGTGAATCAATGATGATTCCTTCGTATGCGTTTAGTGGACCTGGAGAGCCTATACCGACTGCTTTGATTTCGTATGATGCTCTTAGTTTGTCGATTACTTCTGTCATATTGTTTATCGCGTATGCTGGCCCTTTTTCTGCTTCTGTTGGGCGGCTGTGCTCTTCGATGATTTCTCCTTGTTCGTTGAATAGGCCGATGCGCAGGTTCGTGCCGCCTAGGTCGATTCCGATTGTGTACATTTTTGGTTCCTCCTTTTGGGGGACAGTCCCCTCCTTTTTGGGGTCAGACCCCTGACCTTTCCATATTGTCGATTCAATAAAATATCTATCATTTAGTTTATCAGTATAAGGAAATAATGAAAGCGCATTTTCTCAAGTGTATATATTTTTGTGGAGGTGTCGGGCCCTCGCGATGTGCGGGCTCTGACACCTCCATTTGGAATAATATAACTTTTATACATCTTATATAATATCATAAAGTATTTTGTACGAATTACTATAATCAGATAAAGGCATCCCTATTGAAAAATAGGGACGCAAAGTCAACAGATCTAAGGTTACATACTAAGATAGCTGGACTACCGGATTGAATTTCAAGGGAGCTGGTTCATTTGAAAATTAAATCCATTCTTTGTTGGTTTAACAAAAATCATAAATACAGCTACTATACTAATACATGTGTAAGATGTGGTAAGGCGAAAAGAACTCGATACACACTCGCGTTCTTTTTTCACTTCTCAATTAAATAAACGATTTGGAGCCATATTGTTAGCAACAGTATCAATTCTCAATATCCCAAACTATACATTCCTCATTTTCCTAAGATAACTAGCAAACCCTACTGCTTAAACTAATTCAACATTTTTTTTGCAAAATAGTAAAAACCAATAAAAAGAAGTCGTTATAAGCCGAAAATAAGTAAAATTACCTATATTGATTGAAGCAGTTTCACCCGATAATATGACTATCAAAGGCAAAGTCACTGAAAAGTGATGACGCAAAGCTATAGGGGCCTATGCATTAGCAAAGCCAGCCAGCTATCATCAATTATTAAAGGAGATTTTTTTTATGTCAGATCATTATTGGGCTACACCTGAGGAAATTGCTAGAATTAAAAAGAGGAATAAAACGATATTATATGCTTCCTTTCCAGTTATTACGGTTGTTTTAACAATATTGCTAACATTAATGTTAAACTAAAATAGATTTATTTTTAGTGCCTTTTCTCTAAGTATGATTACCTTAGGGTTAGGCACTTTTTATATTTAAATTTTTGGGTCAAGTAAAAAGAAGTACCACCTCAATCTAAATTAAAGACGGTTACTTCTCATTATTTGGTAATAGTATATGTGTATGGAAAGCTGAGGGCATAATGAGGAGAATTCGACAATTTCTATTCTACCCATCTTTCTTTTTCGTTGGAGTGGTAACACATTAGTACCTAGTAGTTGTTACTATATTCTGAAGATATTGGATGCAGGATGAAATTATGGACTTTTCACAATTCAAATTGTTTCTTAATTTTTGCAATTTCCCTTTCATTTCGAACTGCCTTCTCCCAGGTGTGTTCATGATCTGCCTCTAATGTATCATATCTAGTGATTATTTCATTATGGCGCTTATCATTTTCACTACGCATGAGGTTAAGTTCTTCTCGCGTGGATCTTTGCTCTTCCTTCATTGCTGTTTGTTCTTCCTTCACTATTGTTAGATCTTTCTTCATAGAGGTTTGTTCTTCCCTCATTGCTGTTTGTTCCTTTTTTATTATCGTTAGGTCTTTCTTCATAGAGGTTTGTTCTTCATACATGCTGCCTACCATTTTTATTAACGTAGCTAGCATTTCTTCAATACGATTTAATTTTTGCTCCAATTCCATTCACCTCCTTCTACAACATTTTACAATTTTTTATTTTGGATTACTAATAAAATTCGTTTAGAATGGAAAATCCCATTTTGTAAATCGTTTCGTGACGTAGTAGGAAGGAGTGTATTAGATAAGGAGTCAATTACCATATTAAAGTCCTCCTTTTTAATGTTATTTTCTGTATAATAGATCTAGTTGTTAATTTTTTTAGGAGAATCCAATGAATTTTATTTATATTAATCAAAACATATTAGATAATCTCTTTTATATCTTAGTAAGTATATTGATTTATTCCACTTTATTAGAACATGGCAAAAGGTTAAATCAGTATCGCAAGGCCCTTGTTACTACATGCATGAGCTTTCCTATTATATTATGCATAAAGTTTCCTATTTATATAGATCAATATTGTGTTCATGATCTAAGGCAAATCCCTTTTATAATAGGGACACTTTACGGTGGTTGGCCTGTAGGGGCGGCTCTGTTAGTCATTCTATTAACTGTTAGGTTTGCCATTTATGGTTTCAATTTACTTACGGTAATTGTTTATATCGTAATATTTATTATTACGGCTCTATTTTCTTCAAAATTTAATACTTTTAATAGAAAAAATAAGCTAAGTAGCTCAGCACTATTAATTTTGTTTCTAGGAATCCTAACCAGTTTTATTGCAGTTTTTATGTCTGATTCTTTTCGAATTACTGAAGCTTATGTATTTTATTTTATTATTCTTCCTCCTATCATCATATTTTTCGCTATATATATCATTGAAATTTTAATAGATGCAATTTTGATCAAAACAAAAATGGTAAGGTTAGAAAAGATGGAAGTAGTTAGTCAGCTTGCAGCTAGTATTTCACATGAAGTTAGAAATCCTTTAACAGTTGTGAAAGGATTTGTTCAACTGCTAAAGGCTTCTGATCTCTCTCAAGAAGTAAAAGAACAATATATACAACATGTTGTTAGAGAACTTAATAGTGCAGAATCAATTATTAGTGAATACTTAGCATTTGCAAAACCTGCAACAGAAAAAGTAGATAATATTTTAATAAACCGTGAAATAAGAAATGTAATTGAAATGATAAAACCATTAGCTAACATGAATTTAGTTAATATATCAGAACAGTTAACTCCAGGCATTACCTGTGGGAATATTCAACATTTCAAGCAATGCTTCCTAAACCTGATTAAAAATGGTATAGAGGCCATGCCTAACGGCGGGGAACTGAGTATTGTTGCCTATGTAAATAATTCCGACATAATTATCGAAATAAGTGACAATGGAATAGGAATGACTAAAGAACAAATAAACCGTTTTGGTGAACCTTATTACAGTAGCAAAGAAAAAGGTACAGGGTTAGGATCAATGGTAGCTGTTAAAACAATCCAAACGATGAATGGAACACTTAATATAAATAGTGTTTCGAATAAGGGAACAACTATTACAGTAACACTCCCCGTTTATCATGAAGATTAATTTAAAAAATAGGCTCTGTTAAAGCTCACTGTTGATTTTGGCACTTTGTTGATTGGA
>JBNJJO010000023.1:0-80443 GCA_051750265.1 Bacillota bacterium
AGATCGGTAGCTTCTTCTTCAGAATCATTATCTTCAGTTTTAGCCTTTACATTTGTATCAAGATCAGTAGATTTCTCAGAAGTAGAATCTGCTGTTGCCACATCTTCAGTTACTTCCTCAGCTTTATCTTCTTCAACTGTTGCCTGAACTGCAGAGTTTGAAGCTGCATGCAATTGTGCGTTTTTGCTAGCACGCTCGTTTGCCATAGAGTTTGCTTTGTTTGTAGAAGAAGGGTTTACTTTTTCTTCTTTTGCCGCAACTTTAGTTTGATCTTCAACTTGAACATCAGTTTTTACAGTTTCTTTATCACCGGTTTCCACTTGTGGCGCTGTTTTCGCAGTTTCGCTTGCTTTTACACGAACTGCTTTAAAGTCGGAAGTTTGCTCAACTTTTACTGTGTTAACTTTTGTTACGTTAGCTGCTTGATTTCCTTGACCAGCCGCTGCACCTATATGTCCTCCAGCAAAAACTCCAACTGAAAGTACTCCTGCCATTACAAAAGATTTTACAACTGTATTTGTTTTAACATTAAATGTCATTTTTAAATTCTCTCCCTTTTTCTTTTATTGTTATCCATAATGTTTACTAATGGTATAAGTTAAGAAAAAAGGAGCAGCCTTCGGTGGCGGTGAAGGGGGAGCATTTACCCATTGATTACGAAATACATGTGCTTTAGAAACATGTGGCTGAACGAGTTTCAAATTCCAACGTTTCTCAAATTCAATCCATTTCTCGACAGAGTTACTTGTACTTTGTCCGTGACCTGTTCGGTCTTTCGAAGAACTCCCTGAACTTTTAGTATTTTGCGGGGAGTTCATACCCATGATGTCTTCCGGATATCTGTCCTGGCGAGAAGGGATTTTCTCTGCTTTTTTCGATTTCGATTCGTCAGATGAAGTCTTTTCGGAAACATCTTTCTTGTTCAATATAGGCTGGTACAGATTTTCATAATCTAACTTCTGAACCTTTTTCGTATATTGATCAGTTGGTTTCTCCCCAGTCCCAATGGTATGTAGGGATTTCTCAGAAGGCTCTTCAGAATGCTTTCCAGCTTTATTCGTTTTAGAATAGCTTTCTTTGTTAGTTGATTGCAGCTTCTGATTCTTTATTTGACCTTCCTTTTGTCCCTGGTTGATTTCCACTTTTGCAGATTTTACAGGCAAGGTATTTTTAACGGCCTTTTCAGCTTCAGACTTTCCGGAGCTTTGCGCTTTTTCGTTTGCCTGTTCTGGCAATTGTATGGCACTTTGAACATTATTGCTTGCTTTATCCGGCGATTGTACTGCCTTTTGAGCAGGAAGGGAAGACTCCGCTTGTTGAGAATGAGTGTTAGAAGTAGGATGTTGATTGGATACCTCTTCAATGCTCACCGGAGAACTTATCGGTACTGATTCATTCTCCTTAGATTGCTCTATATTTTGCGGAGTGCTAACCTCCTTACCGACTTTATCGCCTTGAGCAAGCTCATTTTTCTCAGCGAGCGCATCTGTTGGAAAGAAAAAGGCTGTTCCTGCGATTAAACTTAAAATGAAATTGCGGAAGTGCATGAATTCACCTCCTTTCCAATGAATAGATTAATAGTAAGCCTCTTGGATATTATTCATCAAAAATCGACACTTTTTGTCCGTCGAAAACGCTTTTATTAGAAACTATTCCTTTTTCCTATATAGAATAAAGACTCCTGTCCTATATTCCTAATGGATTTAAGAGATTTTTGAGAGGGAAGGGTGACTTCTTTTTTAAGTATTTTTACGGGGATAAATTCAGTTCGTTATAAATAGGATGCCGAAAAGAATTACTGAGGTATGTCCTTATTTCTTAGCTTCTCTTCATTAATTATTTTAAAAACAACCATTAATCTCTTGCTAAGTCATTCATCCAATTGTGTTAAATTACTGTTATAATTTAATAAGATAAAGTAATCGTTTTCAATTTAAAATGTTTGTCATGATGCAAAAGAGTTACTAGTTCTCTTCTCCGATATTAATAGAGAGTTTAGTTAAGAAAACATCAGTTTAAGAGTAGTAGTATATACATATTAGTTAGAACTATATTATTTTGTTTAGGAGGATAATGTTTGAACATCAACAATACTACACAAAAAATATCATTGTACTATCATCTTTTTTTCGTCATTATCACGTTTACCTATTGGTTTTCGTTGTATATTTATGTTCCTGTTTTTGTGGAATATTTGGATTATTTAGGAGGCACCTATACTTTAGTAGGATTTATCGCAGGTAGTTATGGCATTATGCAAATTTTATTAAGGCTTCCTATTGGAATAATTTCAGATAAAATGCAAATTCGTAAACCCTTTATCATAGTAGGGCTTGTAACAGGTGTTATTAGCTGCTTTGGATTTGCCCTTACAGAAAGCTTAGGATTTGCATTGGTGTCTCGTGTTATTTCTGGTGTTACTGCCTCAATGTGGGTTGCTTTTACGGTATTATATGCAAGTTACTTTAAACCAGAAGATACAACAAAGGCCATGGGGAACATACAGTTTATAACAGTTATTTCACAATTGGTAAGCATGGGAATAAGCGGTTATCTTGTGAGCGAATGGGGATGGCAAGCACCTTTTTGGATAGGCGGAATTATTGGATGTATAGGCATCATTATGTCGTTTGGAATTAAAGAAGTGCGAAGACAAACAAGCAATAAAAAAATTGAAATGGAAGAATTACGTGCTGTAACAAAACATCCTTTAGTGCTTAAGGTAGCTTTATTATCAGCATTAGCTAATGCTATCCTATTTATTACAATGTTTGGATTTACTCCAACTTATGCTTTAAACATAGGTGCAACAAAAGAGAGTTTAATCGTACTTGTTTTCAGCTTTATGATTCCACATGCTATTGCGCCTATTATTTCAGGAAGGTATTTAATAGATCGCTTTAACAAATGGTCCATCCTTTTTATAGGGTTTTTAGGCTCTTTTCTTTTTACAGTCAGCATTCCATTTATTACGAAATTAGAAGTATTATATATTACTCAAGCGTTTAATGGCTATGCGCAAGGAATGACGATCCCTCTATTGATGGGAATGGCCATACAAACCATTTCAAATAACAAAAGAGCAACAGCAATGGGATTATTCCAAGCAATCTATGCAATTGGGATTTTTATTGGTCCATTTGCTGCAGGCATTTTTAGTCAAAAACTATATTTTGCAGCGGTGTTTTATTTTGCCGGTATGATCGGATTAATAGGTATGATTCTATCAATTTTATGGAGTAGAAAAAAATCTGAAGATACTCTTTCTCTATATCACGAAAAGAAAATCCGTTCAATGTAATAGTTATACAACACGGACTTGCCAATGGAGGTGAGTTCTTTTTTTCGTATCTTTATAAATCTTTGATTCCATCAAATTCCTATTGAAGTTATACTTGCATTTGGGAATTAAATACATACAAAACGAATATGAAGATTTACGTCAACATTAAAAATGAAGGGAAAATTGCATATTGCTACAAGCCCACTCCAATATGGCGGCACGAACGAAGCAAGCTCTATAATAATTTATTGAATCTAAACTAGTCTAATTTTTAACTAGGATGGTTATGTTGAAAAATTAGCGTAGTTCCGACCCCATTTCCTTCATACAAAACAAATATAAGAGGAGATTCTCAATCATGTTTAAAATTTTCATTATAGAAGACGATTTAAAGCTTGTTTCTCTACTAAAAGATTTTCTTACTAAATATGAATATGAAACTTACACGGTAGAAAGTTTTGATACTGTTTTAGAGCAATTTGAACAAGTTGAACCACATATTGTCTTACTCGATGTTAACCTTCCCAAATATGATGGATACTACTGGTGTAGGCAAATTAGAAATAGTTCAACATGTCCGATTCTATTTGTTTCAGCACGGGACGCTAAAATGGACCAAGTGATGGCGCTTGAGAATGGTGCGGATGATTACATTACCAAGCCTTTTGATTATGAAATTGTTCTTGCGAAAATTAAAAGCCAATTAAGGAGAGCATATGGTTCATATGCAGCAAATCAAAGTGGTTGGACGTTGAAGGTCAATGGATTAGTTTTAGATGTAGAGAGATTAGAATTACGTCTTGGACAAAATAAAGTAGAATTGAGCCATACTGAAGCAAGGATACTTGAAGAATTAATGAATAAAGTAGATCGTGTCGTCAGTCGCGAACGGCTTCTAGGAAAAATTTGGGATGATCAAGTATTTGTCGATGATAATACGTTAAATGTATACATAACAAGAGTACGTAAGAAGTTGGCACAGCACGATATTAATGATGCGCTACAAACAGTTAGAGGAAAAGGATATCAATTGAAAGCGAATTGGAGTTAAGAAAGATGAAATTATTTATTCGTGATCACCTTCCACTCACCTTCTTTTATTTAGTACAACTAGCAGTTTTTATACTTATTTTTTGGCTTGATGGATATGAGAATCCGACAACGATGATATACGCATGTTTTCTAAGTACGTGTATATTTATAGGATATCTTTTTTGTCGATATGTGACGAACAGAACGTTTTACAAGAGATTATCCACTCCGCCTTCTTCACTTAATGATTTAACTATTGAACTACAATCAGCACCACTACCTGAAAGTTTGGATCAATTTCAAAAACAACTAATTAAGTACTATAAACAAGAACTATATACGTATAAACACAAACTAGATCATCATATTCAGTTTATTAATCAGTGGGTACATCAAATGAAAACACCCATATCAGTTATTCATTTAAGTATACAAGATTTAGATGAGGATGGGCTTTTGGAATCAATTGATGAGGAACTTGATCGGCTTAAAAAAGGGCTTGAGATGGTTTTATTTAGCTCAAGGCTCGATATGTTTGAAAGAGACTTTCATGTAGAAAACATCAATTTGTATAACTTGGTTCGGGAATTAACGTCTAATCAAAAACGTCTTTTTATTCGTAATAGAGTGTATCCAGAGCTTTCAATCGAACCTTCATTAACGGTTACATCTGATGAAAAATGGCTTTCTTTTGTTATTTCACAACTTATAACAAATTCTGTTAGGTATACAGTGGAAAAAGGGAAGAAAATTGTTTTCCGGAGTAGGCAGTTTGAAAATAAAACAGTTTTAGAAGTGATTGACCAAGGGATCGGTATTCCGAAAAGTGATTTGCCTCGTGTTTTTGATCCATATTTTACAGGCGAAAATGGTCGGGGATTTCAGGAATCTACAGGAATGGGGCTTTATCTCGTGAAACAAATATGTGAAAAACTAGGTCATCGCGTAGAAATAGAATCTGACGTAAAATCAGGCACGATTGTTCGGCTTATTTTCTAGAATTCACTTTCCTTACAAAATTGTAAGATAACTGTAATTTAACTTCATGGTAGAGTGCTTTCATTCTAGCTAATATAGTAGTAGAACGTACAAGGAGTGAAAGGAATGTCGATTTTACAAGTCAGCCATTTAACGAAGATATATGAAGGGAAAATTGCACAAACAGCATTAGATAATATTAATTTCTCGATCGGAAAAGGTGAATTTGTTGGCATTATGGGGCCATCAGGGAGCGGGAAAACAACCTTGCTGAATTTGATTGCAACCATTGATCAGCCAACTTCTGGTGAAATCTTAATTAACAATAAGAATCCTCATAACTTAAATCGTAGAGATACATCTTTATTTAGAAGGCATGAACTTGGTTTTGTTTTTCAGCATTTTAATTTGTTAGATACGCTGACAGTTGAAGAAAATATCGTATTACCACTTACGTTGAACGGTGTTCGTGTCGAAGAAATGGATAAAAAGATAAGCAGTGTAGCAAAAAAATTAGGAATCGAACAAATTCTAGGGAAGCGTACGTATGAAATTTCTGGAGGACAAATGCAGCGTACAGCGATTGCTCGGGCTATTATTCACGAACCGTCACTCATACTAGCTGATGAACCAACTGGTAATTTAGATTCAAAATCATCAAAAGATGTGATGAATACACTGGCAGCCATTAATAAGGAGGAAGATGCAACTACCTTAATGGTCACGCATGATCCAGTTGCAGCGAGCTACTGTAATAGAGTCATTTTTATAAAAGACGGAAAACTTTATAACGAAATTTATTGTGGTGAAAACAGACAGACCTTCTTTCAAAGAATTATCGATATGCTTTCTTTGTTAGGGGGGGAAAGTCATGACCTTTCCACAATTCGCTTATAGAAATGTAATTAGAAACAAACGTACCTATGCTGCCTATTTTTTAAGTAGTGCTTTCTCTGTCATGATTTTCTTTGTATATGCCCTTTTTATTTTTCATCCTGGTATACAAAAAGGGGTTACGAATTCCGTTGCTGTTCAATTAATGGTAGCAGCTGAATTTATCATGTACTTTTTTTCATTCTTTTTTGTCATTTATTCTGTTGGGACCTTCTTAAAGTCACGAAAACGTGAATTTGGAATCTTAATGATGCACGGTATGACAAGGAGTCAACTTAATTGGTTAGTATTTTTAGAAAATATGCTGATTGGTGTAGGTGCAATTATTTTAGGGATTGGCTCAGGTTTAATTACTGGGAAACTATTTTTAATGATTGGTTCAATCATGCTTAATATTAAGACCCTTTCATTCCATTTATCCTATCAAGCATTAGGTTTAACAGTAATAGCCTTTTTGTTGCTATTTCTCTTTATCTCTTTATTTACAACGTTTCTCGTTCGTACAAATAAGTTAATCGATTTATTTCAAGCGGGACAAAAACCAAAAAAAGAACCGAAAATATCTAATGTCCTGTCGTTAGGAGCAGCAGTCCTTCTTATAGCTAGTTACTATCTATCTGCTACCACGACAATGGAAACTTTATTATTTCGAATGTTACCAGTTATAGGTATGACGATTATCGGAACGTATTTTTTCTACACACAATTATCAGTTTTTATCATTAAAATGTTACAGAAAAATAGACGCCTATTCAGGAAAAATACAAATATGATCACCATTTCAAACCTAGCTTATCGTCTTAAAGATAATGCTAGAATGTTTTTCTCGGTGACAATCGTTTCAACGGTTGCCTTTTGTGCGGTAGGAACTCTTGCATCGATGAATGTGATTAATAAACAATTTGAAGTAGATTATCCTGCAGCTATAAGCTACATAGCAAAGGATAAAAAACCTATTCATCAACAAAATTTACAGCAAATTGAAACAGAATTAACTGAAAATCGGATGAACTATACAACCTATCAATTTCCGATTAAATACGTTGAAGTTTTTTCAGTGAATGATCTCTATGCACCTGATACACTTCCTATGATTTCTTTTTCAGACTATAAAGAAATAATCAAGTTGGCTGGCTTTGATTTTAATGAAAAGTCACCTACAGATCATGAAGTTTTAGGGATGACAACTCATCGATTTGAAAATGACGATAATCTGGTAAACTATACTTTGGGACAAAACGAAATAACAGTGCAAAGAAACAAATACACAAATCATGTTGTAATTCCTAGGGAACTAGTTGAAGAAGAAGGTATAGTAGTTAATGATAATCTATTTGAAAAACTAATAGGAAATGAAAAGCACGAAATATTTATTGGTTTTTTTATGGAAGAATATAAGAAAACAAATAATATGCTTGAAAATTTAGTAAATGAAGGCAGGATCAAGTATTCAGACAACAAATCCTATGCAATGACTGTTAGCGGAACATTGCTTCATAATCAAATGAGTTTGTTTAGCGTGATGTTATTTATTGCTTTATTAATCGGTGCTGTCTTCTTTATTGCTGCTGGAAGCTTCTTGTATTTTCGGCTCTATGCAGATATGGAGTATGATGTACGACAATATTTTACAATAATGAGAGTAGGTTTAACTGATACGGAGTTAACGAAAATTGTCACACAACAACTGCTATTATTATTTTTTGTACCGATTATTGTTGCGATTATCCACAGCACATTTGCTTTTATAGCACTACAAAGCTATTTCACCTTATCAATTGCTACTGAAACGATAGTCGTTCTTGTTTGTTTCTTTATTGCTCAACTGATTTATTTTTTCTTTATCAGAAAAATGTATGTAAGAAAATTGAAGAAATCCTTGATCTGATCAATTTACACAGGAGGTTTATATGCAAAACTGGATTACAGATATTATTGAACAATTTGGCTATTTTGGCGTTTTTATTATGATTGCTTTAGAAAATGTATTTCCCCCAATTCCATCTGAAGTTATACTTACCTTCGGGGGCATGATGACAAATTTTACAGATTTAACAATACCAGGTGTTATCTTGTCTGCAACAGCTGGTTCACTTGTTGGGGCAGTTATTCTATATAAGATTGGTAATCTTCTTGATGTCGAAAGACTTGAGAAAATTGTGGATCGGTGGGGACATATTCTCCGAGTGAAGAAAAAGGATATCCATAGAGCGGATCACTGGTTTGATAAATATGGATACTGGACGGTTCTTATTTGTAGAATCATTCCGTTAATTAGAAGTCTTATTTCAATTCCTGCTGGTATGTCCCGTTTGAACTTTTGGCTATTTCTTCTCTTTACTACAATTGGAACGTTAGTATGGAATATCATTCTAGTTTCAGTAGGTGCTAAATTTGGAGAGTCGTGGGAAGAAATCGTACATTTTATGGACATTTATTCAAATATAATATATGTTTTGTTAGGGGTTGGGATGATCGCGGCCCTAATACTAGTTATGATTAAAAAGAGAAATGTGAACGAGGGAGATTAAATCATGGATATTCTTACACTTATAAAAGCAGTTATACTGGGATTGGTAGAAGGATTGACGGAATTTGCCCCAGTTTCGTCAACAGGTCATATGATTATTGTTGATGATATGTGGCTACAATCAGAAGAGTTTTTAGGGAAGTATGTGGCAAATACCTTTAAAATTGTCATTCAACTTGGTTCAATTTTGGCTGTTGTAGTTGTCTTTAAAGATCGTTTTATTGATTTATTAGGCTTAGGTCGCATAAACAAGAAATCAGCTGCTAATCCAAATCGTCTTAAGTTATCACAGGTTATCGTAGGATTGATTCCTGCTGGTGTACTAGGAGTACTTTTCGAGGATTATATTGATGAACATTTATTTTCGATCGAAACAGTTTTAATTGGTTTAGTAGCTGGTGCGATTTTGATGATTTTAGCAGATATATTTGGCCCTAAACAGCCTAAGATCGAAACAGTAGACCAAATCTCTTATAAACAAGCGCTCTCGGTTGGGTTCATTCAATGTCTTTCCCTATGGCCAGGATTCTCAAGATCGGGTTCAACTATTTCTGGTGGGGTTTTACTAGGAATGAGTCATCGTGCAGCTGCCGATTTTACGTTTATTATGGCGGTGCCAATTATGGCTGGTGCAAGTGGTTTATCATTGCTGAAAAACTGGCAATACTTTACGCTTGATGCGATGCCATTTTTCATTGCAGGATTTATTAGTGCGTTTGTGTTTGCGTTAATATCTATCCGCTTTTTCTTGAAACTGATAAACAAAATTAAGCTTGTTCCATTTGCGATTTATCGTATAGTTTTAGTAGTTGTTATATGCATTGTTTATTTTTAAGCAATAAGGGCTAAGAATTGCACGTAAGTAGTGCTTTTCTTAGCCTTTCGTATCTTACCGAGGGGGTAAAAATGAAGAAAAGCATGATTGAAAAATAACCATCTATTCTTTAATTTCTAAGCTGAAATTGATGCAAAGAAGATGATTTTTTCAACAAGTGCTCAAAAATACTTTTAGCTCGTAACGATGTCCGATTCAATCGGGCTTTTTTTTATGACTTACTCCTAGATAGACAAATAGCATCAGACCGTGCAACATATCCTTTGCTTGCAAACGTAATGCTATATTCCTTGATTTATACAAAAATGAATAATGAACTTTCTGCTTGTGGAATATTAATTTTTTTCTATTAATTTTAATAAATTTTATTTTTTCGATGAAAATAATTAAAATAATTAATATTGGAGTTGAAAAAATAAATTAATGTTATACAATATAGGTAGAAAAAGGAAAGGGGAGAATCATGTCTTATCCACTGATAACAGATTGTCCAGTTTGCAGCAAAAAACTGAAAGTCACAAAATTGCATTGTTCACATTGTCATACTAGCATTGAAAATGAATTTGAAATGTCCAAATTCTCTTCTCTAGCTCAGGAGCAACTCCAATTTATCGAAGTCTTTTTAAAATGCAGGGGCAATATTAAAGAAGTAGAAAAAGAGCTATCGATTTCCTATCCTACGGTACGAGGTAAACTAAATGAGATTATTGAAGCGCTTGGATATGTGACACAGCCTAAAAATAAGATTGATAAGAAAAAAGTAATTTCAATGCTGGACTCAGGAGAAATAAGCGCCGAAGAAGCTATTAACATGCTAAAGGAAGATGAGGAGGATAACATATGAAAGAAGAAATAGCTAAGGTGATGACCATGGTACAGGAAGGGAAACTTGATGTGGAAAAAGCAACAGAGCTTCTTCACGTTATGAGAGGAACTGAAACAGGAGTGCATTCGGAAAACAGCTCGGCCTACAATAAAAAAATGCTCAGAGTTCAAGTTGTATCTACTGAGAGGGATAATATTAATGTGAATTTGCCAATTAATCTCGTTAAGGCTGTTCTAAAAGCAGGACATGGTATTGCGACAAAGGTTCCACAAGCAGAAAAGTATGTAAAGGATATCGATATTGACCTGCTTCTTCAGGCTATAGAAAACGAAATAGACGGGCAGATCGTTGACATTACCTACGCAAACGGCGATAAAGTTTCCGTTGTTATTGAGTGATCAAAATGATCAAAATAAAAATTACTACAGAGAAAAACCTTTACTATGTTTTCCCAGTTCCTTATTTTCTTTTGAATTGCTGCGGAACTTTTTTATCTTCACATGTTTTTTGGAAGCAGGTGAAGAAGTGGTCAAAACAAGATGCCACTGCAAGTGTATGGCTCCCAGATTCGTTAGATAAAAAAACATTTAGGGAATTAGTGTCTGCTTTAAAAAAACATAAAGGATTGACATTAGTGGATGCGAATTTGAAAGATAGCATGAAGGTGAGAGTACAGTTATGATCTACTATGTAGATTCGAATAATTATGGTGAATTAATTTTTAAAAAAGGAGATACACACTTTGAAGCTTGAGAATAAAAACATAGGATTTGTTGTGGCTGGTTTGCTTCTAGCTATATTAATGTCGTCAATGGACAATACAATTGTTGCTACGGCGATGGGTACCATTGTTTCCGATTTGGGTGGTCTTGATAAGTTCATTTGGGTCACTTCTGCCTATATGGTAGCGGAAATGGCAGGGATGCCGATCTTTGGGAAGCTGTCCGATATGTACGGACGCAAACGATTTTTTATCTTCGGAATCGTGCTCTTTTTAATTGGTTCCATTCTTTGCGGTACAGCTCAAAGTATCGAACAACTTAGCATTTATCGGGCCATTCAAGGAATAGGGGGCGGAGCGCTAATACCAATCACCTTTACCATTCTCTTTGATATTTTCCCTCCTGAGAAACGTGGGAAAATGACAGGACTGTTTGGTGCGACTTTTGGCCTATCTAGTATATTTGGTCCGTTGCTTGGTGCTTATATTACCGACTACATATCCTGGCATTGGATTTTCTACATTAACCTTCCACTTGGGCTAATCTCTTTCTTTTTCATTTTTAAATATTATAAAGAATCGCTTGAGCATACAAAACAAAGGATTGATTGGGTTGGTGCTTTCACTCTTGTAGGTGCAGTTGTATGTCTTATGTTTGGACTAGAGCTTGGTGGGAACGAATATGATTGGGATTCAGCCAATATTATTAGTTTATTTGTTGGATTTGCCATCTTGTTTATTACGTTTTTTATTGTAGAAAAAAAGGTGTCAGATCCGGTTATCTCATTTGATATGTTTAAGGACAGATTGTTCGCTTCTAGCACTCTCGTGGGTTTGTTTTATGGTATAGCATTTATTGTCGCTTCTATTTATATACCAATTTACGTACAGGGAGTGACAGGGGGGACTGCTACCAATTCTGGTCTTATTCTTCTGCCTATGATGCTTGGTGTCGTTGTTTCTAGTCAGCTGGGTGCAATCGCAGCATCAAAAATCGGTTATCGGAATGTGATGATGGTTTTCGCTGTTATTTTCGTTGTTGGGATTTATCTTCTAGGCACGCTTTCAGTAGATACACCTAAGTCTATCTTAACGTTGTACATGATCATTGTAGGTCTTGGTACGGGAGCTTCCTTCTCTGTTCTTAGTATGGCTGCCATCCATCACATGGATGCAAGACAAAGGGGTTCAGCGAATTCAACAATCTCTTTCGTACGCCAGCTAGGAATGACAATTGGAATCACAGTTTATGGAATTATTCAAAGGAATTTATTCTCTGATAATATGAATAACGCATTCGAAGGTACAGGGCAAACGTTTCAGGGAAATGAATCTAGCGATCCTCGAGCTCTTTTATCGCCTGAAGCAAGAGCGGCAATTCCTGAACCCATACTAGAAAAAATCACAGATGCTCTTTCTAGTTCGATAGCCCAAACATTTATGTGGGCTTTGATTCCTGCTATTCTGGTTATCGCTTTTGTATTCATGTTGACGAATGAGCGACTCGAAATGTCAGCTAAAACAAAAAGGCTCCACAGACTGAGTAAAAAAATGCAAATGAATAAGAATAATAGGAAGAGCCTATCCAAATTAGGGTAGGTTCTTATTGTGATTCCGCATATATATACAGGATATCGCCGATAAAATCGGGATTTCACCGATAAAGCGAGAAACTCGCCGATAAAATCGGGATTTCGCCGATAAAGTGAGAAACTCGCCGATAAAATCGGGATTTCGCCGATAAAGTGAGAAACTCGCCGATAAAATCAGAAACTCGCCGATAAAATCAGAAATTCGGAGATAAAATCGAGATTCCTTCAATATAGTGCAAAATAAAAATTAATATTTTGAAATTTAGAAGGAAAATGGCTTGGGGCTTTAGAATAGTATAATCAAGTTGGAACTAGGAGTGATGCAATGATAGTGAAAAAGCGTAAGAAATCTACAAATTTATATCAATTGGAGGCATTATCGTGTCGAATCCTTAACGAACACCCAAAGCAAAAATATATACAAGAAAATCTCAATAAAGCCCTCGCTGGTTATAAAGGAGAGCTTTCAATAGATTACCCCCTAAGTTTTCTCCAAAAAGATAAATACTTCATTCTCCACGACCTCAGACTAAACGACGGAATTCATTTCTTTCAAATAGACACACTAATCCTATCCAAAAAATTTCTACTAATTATTGAAGTGAAAAACATCATTGGAACACTTTATTTTGATTTAGAATTTAATCAACTTGTGAGGACAATAGAAAATAAGGAAGAGGGATTACCAGATCCATTATCACAGGTATACCGTCAACGATTACAACTAAAAAACTGGTTGAGAAAATACAATTGTTCAAGTCTACCAATTGAAGTACTTGTAGTGGTTTCTAACGATCGATCAGTAATAAAAACATCTACTAGCAATCTCGATTCCTCCAAACAAATCATCCACAGTTCAAATATTTCCAATAAAATAGATACACTAGAAAAGAATTACCAACTTGAGAAGATGACGGCAACTGACCTCAGTTTTCTTATCAAACATTTACTAAACAAACATGTTCCACTTACTCAAAGCATCCTAAAACGTTATCATATAGAAACATCAGATCTAGTTAAAGGTGTTCAATGTCCAAATTGCTCTATGATTCCAATGAAAAGATCATATGGCTCATGGGTATGTGAAACTTGTGGTGCGAAAGATAAAAATGCTCATATTAAAGCTTTTATAGAATACTTATTACTTATTAAAAATGACATATCGAACAAAGAAGCTAAAGATTTTTTGATAGTTTCTTCTAATGATGTAATAAAAAGAATATTACCTACCATCTCAACAGAGTTTGTAGGTAAGAATAAAGGGAGGAGGTATAAGCTGTCTTTTGAACATTTAAACAGCCTTTTAGGTAAAGATGGAGAGTAAATATCTTTTGGAGAACGCTGATATTCCTCGAAATCGCTGATAAAATCGAGATTCCGCCGATAAAGTCAGAAACTCGCCGATAAAATCGAGATTCCGCTGATAAAGTGAGAAACTCGCCGATAAAATTGAAATTCCGCCGATAAAGTCAGAAACTCGCCGATAAAATCGAAATTCCGCCGATAAAGTGAGAAACTCGCCGATAAAATCGAGATTCCGCTGATAAAGTGAGAAACTCGCCGATAAAATCGAGATTCCGCTGATAAAGTGAGAAACTCGCCGATAAAATCGAGATTCCGCCGATAAAGTGAGAAACTCGCCGATAAAATCAAATTTCCACTGAAATAGTTTATAAAAAGGGTTATAGGAACTATAATAAGATTCCTATAACCTTTATTAGAAAACATAAATTAGTCTATTTATTCGGAGATAACCCATGCATTAAAAATTGTACGGTTCTTTCAATTTCTGCCTCATCATCCCATTCAGCTTCAGGTACTAGTAAAATTCGAGCAATGACATAGCCAAAGATCGTTGAAGCTGTCATACGGATAACGCTAAAAGGTGGAATATCAATGATCTGACCCTTTGCTTGGTAATGTTCAATGACCTTTTGAAACCGTTCAAATATTTTTTTGGCAATATGCTCTTTAAATTGTTCTTTTAATTCTGGTTGAAAAGGAATTTCTTGAATTAATATTCTAAAAAGCTGCATGTTATTTATGAGAAACTTTGTACGATTCTCAATCATCGCTCTTACGAAGTCTTCAAAGCATTCATAATCCTGATTTAGTACTTTATTAAAATCCTTTATAACAAAAGGTGCAATTAGTTTTGCCATCATTGGGGCAACAATAGATAAAAGTAATTCCTTCTTCGTTTTATAATGCCTAAAAATCGTTCCTTCTGCTACACCAGCTTTTTTTGCAATTTCACTTGTAGAGGTTGCAGCATAGCCTTTCACAGCAAAGGACTCAATTGCGGCAGCTAAGATTTTTTTCTGCTTTTCTGTTAATTCTTCTTCATGATTAAACAAATCATCGATCATTTTATCTTGTTCAGACATTTTGTGCTCCTTTATACCTTGGATATATGTCTATATTATAGGATTTTGAATAGAAGGTGAAATGCAACAATTTTAAGACCTCATCTTAAGTCGCAACCCCACAGTTGAAGTTTTCATTTATATTTTTCGGTACTTTCTAAGCGCCAAGATGTTTAACACGATAAATATGATGGAGAATCCTGCCATTGCAAGAAGATCCAATTGAATTTCATTCCATCCATAGCCCCTAACCATTACATCCCTTAAGGCATCAGCTGCATAGTACAGTGGTGTGAAAGGTCCGATCCAGCTAAGCCAGTCAGAGATTGTTTCCAAGTTAAATAACCCTGAAAAGAAGATTTGAGGTATAACAATAATCGGTATAAACTGAATCATTTGTAGCTCATTATTAGCAAAAGCTGATAGTAAAATTCCAAGGGTAAGAGCAGTTAAAGAAAGGAGTAACGTTATTAACAGCACGTATCCGAATGCACCTTCCATCAGCATTCCTAGCACATAAATAGCATAGGCAGCAATGATTGTAGCTTGAACCATCGTGAAAATTCCAAAGCCAAGTACATACCCTATAACGATTTCCCACTTACGCAATGGACTTGAAAGAAGTCTCTCGAGCGTTCCGGTTGTGCGTTCTCTTAAAAACGATACTCCAGCAATAAGAAACACAAAGAAGAAAACAAAAAAGCCAAGAAGTACGGGGCCAAAATAATCAAACTGTCCCATATCATTGGAACCGTGTAAAAAATCAACTTCAAGTTCAAAGGAAGCTCCGTTTTCTTGCAGTGGCTTTAGAGCAGTTTGAATCCATTTAACTGTAGCACCATTCACACTAGGATCACTGCCTTCAAGAAAGATTGAAGGGGTTTGGTTGTCAAATCGTACATAACCATCTATTTTTTGGTTCGACAGGTCCTCGTTAGCATCCTTTTCGCTGTCATAATCAGTGACTGTTGCATCATCTAGATTTATTTTATCTAACAATGATTCAGGAACATTGACCAGGCCTACCTTTGGATCATAATCATCTCCATTAAAAACTAAGTGAAGCATAGTTAAGACAAGAATAGGAGCAAATATCAGCAATCCCATCGTTCGCTTATCACGAACAATCTGACGGAGTATTCTAATGACTAAAGCTTTAATCCTCATAAATAGGCACCTCCATAGACAAGAAAAGCATCTTCAATTGTCGCTGAATTTGTTTTTTCTTTTAGTTCCTGAGGAGTACCAACTGCAATAAGGCCACCGTCTCGCATTAATCCTAATCGATCACACTTTTCTGCTTCGTCCATCACGTGAGTTGTAACGATTATCGTCGTGCCTTTTTTCTTTAGTTCATAAAAGGCTTCCCAAATGCTTTTCCTCAAAACTGGATCAATCCCCACAGTAGGTTCATCAAGAATTAGAATTTCAGGCTCGTGCAGTAGTGAAATCGCTAATGATAATCTTCTTTTCATTCCTCCAGAGTAGTTGGAGACGAGCTTAGTAACATGATTTGTAAGCTGTACAATTTCCAATACTTCATGGATTCGTTGCTGTTGCTTATTTCCTTTTAAACCATAAAGAGATGCAAAGAATTGAAGATTTTCACTAGCTGATAATTCTCCATATAGCGCATCAGACTGAGCCATATAGCCGACTCTTTCAATCAAATGTAAAGCTGGCATTTTTTCTTGGAAAAGTAAGTTCTGCCCTGAAGTAGGAAGATCCAATCCGACCAATTGCTTGACTAATGTGGTTTTACCTGCACCTGAGGGACCAAGAAGACCAAAGATCTCACCTTCATTTATATCTAGACTAATATCTTTTAAAACCTGATGTTTTCCAAATGCTTTTGAGATATGTTGAATAGAGACAATTGCTTTTGAATGGTTCATTCTTCTCCACCTCTCTCTATTAATGAGTGATTACTCACTTTTATTGTAATTTAAGTGAGTCGTTTTGTGAAGTGAGTAATCACTCTTTTACTTAATTTGAGTCATTATATAATGTAGAGGGTTGAAAATTTCTGTATAATAAGGATTGTAATTAATTAGTATTAACCGACCTTTGAACCTACTCATAATTCATAACGAATGAAAAGGAGTTAGCATGCAAAAAATTCTACCCGCTTTTTCTTCGATTAAACAGTTTGAAAAGTTTTTAAGTAGTGATTATGAAATCGGCGTTTTTTTAGAAACTCACATTTCACAGTTAGTAAATATACATAGGATGGCGAACGAACATAATAAAAAAATAATTTATCATGTTGACCTAATCCATGGGTTGAAAAATGATGAGTATGCTACGGAATATATATGCCAAGAGTACAAGCCATACGGGCTTATTTCAACTAAATCAAATGTTATTTTAAAAGCAAAGCAAAAGGGAGTTATCGCAATACAAAGAATGTTCTTAATTGATTCACATGCTCTAGAAAGAAGTTATCGCTTAGTTGAAAAGACGAAACCAGATTACATTGAAGTACTACCTGGTGCTATGCCTTGGATGATAAAAGAGGTTAAAGAAAGAACGGATACTAACATTTTTGCTGGCGGCCTTATACGTACTACACAGGATGTTGAAGAAGCACTTGCAGCAGGAGCTGATGCGATCACAACTTCAAAAAGGGAGCTTTGGGATTACTTCAAATAAGACAACAATAGATTCGATGAATGGAGACCGTTGAGCTTTTAAATCATACGATTGAATGGTATAATTATTACAAGTTAATAAGACGGCAGAAGACACAGAGAGACCATGCTACATTATAGTGATTGCTATAATGGTAGTTCTGGTCTCTTTTTTGTTATATCTATGCTTAGGAGGCCCTACAAATGAACAATCAGTTTTCGAGCGTAACAAGAAAAAAGCAGCTTGAAACGATGGAAGATAGACAATACGATCTGTTAGTCATTGGTGGAGGGATTACAGGTGCTGGGATTGCCTTAGATGCTGCTCTTCGAGGGATGAAGGTAGCTGTAGTGGAGATGCAAGACTTTGCATCAGGAACTTCGAGTCGTTCAACAAAGCTTGTTCATGGTGGACTGCGCTATTTAAAGCAATTCCAAGTAGCCCTGGTAGCAGAGGTAGGGAAAGAGCGTGAGATTGTTTATGAAAATGGGCCACATGTTACAGCCCCTGAGTGGATGATGTTACCTTTGTATAAAAGGGGAACCTTCGGAAAGTTTACTACATCCCTTGCATTGCTAGTATATGATTTTTTAGCAGGTGTGAAAAAATCTGAACGACGTAAAATCCTATCTGTTGAAGAAACATTACGAAAAGAACCGCTTGTTAAAAAAGAAGGGCTTAAGGGCAGCGGGTACTATGTTGAGTACAGGACAGATGATGCAAGGTTAACCATTGAAGTATTAAAAGCTGCTGTAGATAATGGTGCACATATTGTTAACTATGCAAAGGCAGTTGAGTTTCTTTTTGAAAATCAAAAAGTAATAGGTTCCAATGTAAACGATATGATATCTAATAAAGTATATAAAGTTAGAGCAACTAAAGTTGTTAATGCAGCAGGTCCTTGGGTTGATGAAATTCGCAAAAAAGATTATTCCAGAAACAATAAGCAGCTTCGTTTAACAAAAGGAGTACATTTAGTTATTGATCAATCTGTTTTTCCACTTCGTCAAGCGATCTATTTTGATACATCAGATGGACGTATGGTTTTTGCCGTACCACGAGATGGGAAAACATACGTAGGGACAACAGATACCGTTTATGACCAGGACATTGCGAATCCTAAAATGCTATCAGAAGATCGTGATTATATTTTAAATGCTATTCAATACATGTTTCCCGATATAAAGGTAACGAAGGAAGATGTGGAATCAAGCTGGGCTGGGGTTCGTCCATTAATTTATGAAGAAGGAAAAGATCCCTCAGAAATTTCCCGTAAAGATGAAATTTGGGAAGCTGAAAGCGGGCTTATCACGATTGCTGGAGGTAAATTAACTGGCTATCGGAAAATGGCTGAAGCAGTTGTGGATTTGGTTTCAGATCGTCTTCAAAAGCAAAATTCAAAAAAATTCAAGAATTCTCATACGAAATCATACCCAATCTCTGGTGGGAAAGTGGGTGGTTCAAGAGGATTAAAACCATTCATCGTAAAAAAAGAAAGAGAAGCTGTTCGATATGGTTTCACTATAGAGGAAGGACATCATTTAGCCCATATGTATGGCTCAAACGTAGATGAGCTTTTCAAATATGGAAGACAATATGATACCAGAAAATTAAAACTATCACGTCTTGTGTACGCTCAACTCATGTATGCCATTGAACAAGAAATGGCAACAAAACCAGTTGATTTTTTCATTCGTCGAACAGGTGCATTATTTTTTAATAATGAATGGGTACACACGTGGAAGGATGAAGTGACCACGTTTATGTCAAAAAAACTGGATTGGACACCGCAACAAACACAAGCATATAAAGCTCAATTAGAAAAAGAGTTAAAGGATGCGGTGACACCAATTGACATTCAAAAGTTATAGCAGTAACGGATCTTGCGCCTTTCTTATACTATCAGAAATTAAATTATAAGAATGATAGTATAAGAAAAACGAAGGTATTCTCCATTAGGACTTGGCAACAAGCCAAGTTTTTCTAATGAGAATCTACTTAAGGGGAGATGCTTATTATGAAAGAAGAAATGTGGCTATCAATGTCAGATAGGAATGAATTGTTTTTGAACAAATGGTATGACGAAAACGTGAAGCCTAGAGCAATCGTACAATTATCACATGGAATGGCAGAACATATTGAGCGTTATCATGACTTCGCAAATTCATTAGTATCAAAGGGGATTTTTGTATATGGAAATGATCAGCGAGGGCATGGGAAAACCGGTGAGAAAAGCGAGCTTTTAGGTTTT
This sequence comes from Bacillota bacterium, assembly GCA_051750265.1. Classification (GTDB taxonomy): domain Bacteria; phylum Bacillota; class Bacilli; order Bacillales; family Bacillaceae; genus Metabacillus. Next base: position 19,940 of record JBNJJO010000023.1, read on the forward strand.
TTTGCTGACTTTAATGGGTTTGAGCGTGTTGTTGAGGATCTAAGAGAAATAAATGGTTTTATTCACAAGCAATATCCTGATACACCGGTATTTATCATGGGACATAGTATGGGATCATTTTTAGTGCGGCGTTTTGTACAGCGTTTTCATGGCGTGGTTGATGGTGTGATCATCTCTGGTACAGGTGGGAATCCAGGATTAATGGGGAGAATAGGCAAACGGCTAGCAAAATCTCAAATACGAAAATTAGGGAGCCGAACAGAGAGCCCATTAATGAAAAAACTTACCTTTGGAAGCTATAATAAGAAGTTTACCGATGTTGAAACTGAGTATGATTGGTTAACAAGGGATCGCACAGAGGTACAAAAATATATTGAGGATCCTTACTGTGGTTATATTGCTACGGCAGGTTTTTATTATGATTTACTGACTGGTCTAGAAATCATTCATAAAAATAATGAAGTAAAGAAAATAAATAAGAACTTACCATTCTTCTTTTTGAGTGGGGAACTGGATCCGGTTGGAAATCATACAAAAGGTGTTAAAGGCGTTATCCAACAATTAAAAAAACATGGAATTGCAAACATAGACTATACGTTTTATAAAGAAGGACGTCATGAAATGCTCAATGAAATGAATAGAGATGAAGTGAAAGAAGACATTATCCACTGGTTAGAGAAGCAATTATAGTCGTCCTTGATAAATAACTTTTATTGGTTTTGTTAAAAATCGTTTGACATGTAACCAAAAGGTTTCGTATTATTGTTATGAAACCTTTTGGTTACATAAAAAGTATACGGAGGCTAAAACATGCAAACAAATAATCATGAAAAATTATCAGATATTCGTAAAACGACCGTTTTTAATGCACCAATTGAAAAGGTATGGCAAGCAGTTTCTACTTCAGAAGGTATTGCTGAATGGTTTATGCCAAATGATTTTGAACCAAAAGTGGGACATGAATTCACGATCCATTCACCATTTGAGAAATCACCTTGTAAAGTGTTGGAAGTTAATCCTCCCAATGGACTTTCCTTTACTTGGGGAGTATTTGGTTGGCAAGTTGCATTTGAATTAAAGGATTTAGACGGAAAAACGGAGTTTACACTTATCCACTCTGGTTGGGGAGCACCAAACGATGTGGTTGGACCAGCAGGTGAGACGTTTGCTATCATAAGAGATCGAATGAACAATGGCTGGGAGCCACTTGTTAATGACCGTCTCCGAAAAGTAGTTGAGGAGTAATGTCCGCGGTTCAAAAATATGATATTTTCCAAGCTATTGCCGATCCTTCGCGTCGTAAAATTTTAAAGCTTTTAGCCAATCAAGAATTACCTGTAACAGTTATAAGTGAGCATTTCCCTATGAGCCGTACTGCTGTATCAAAGCATTTACGGATACTTTCGGAGTCAAACCTCTTAAGTGTAGAGAAAGTAGGTAGAGAAGTAAGGTACAAGTTGCAGCCAGATGCTTTGCTTGAACTGAAACATTGGCTTTCCTTTTATGAGCAGTTTTGGGATAACAAGATTTCCATGCTAAAACATCTTGTTGAAAACGAGGAAACAGTTGATCTGAAGGTAGTTGAAAAGAAAGAGAATATTGAAAAGTAAAAACTGAATGATTCAGTTGAATCTTTCCTAGAGGCTGACAATTTTTTTTGAGTCAGCCTCTAAAATTTTTTAGAGTGTTTATAATTATGTATGTTATAACCACTACTAAAAGGAGAAGGTAAATGGCAGAAGAACTAAAAAATTTATATAATCAAGATTTCATTAATGAACTTTCTACTTTTATTAAGGCTGAATACCCACAATTTAATGATGGTTTATTTCAATCCCTTATTTATAACGAGATCTGGAATGAGTTGGCACTCAAGCAGCGTGTAAGACATATTACAAATTGTCTTCATCAAACATTACCAATGAACTTTATTGAGGTACTTGAGTTATTAAAAAAGGTAGCTCCGCGTTTTCAAGGGAGCTTGACTGGAATTATTTTTCCAGATTATGTAGAGGTATATGGGCTAGATTATTGGGATGAATCACTTGAGGCACTTGAGTACTTTACACAATTTTCAACTGCTGAGTTTGCTGTCAGACCTTTTGTAATGAAAAATCAATCACGTATGATGGAGCAGTTTTTAAAGTGGAGCAAGCATGCTAATGAGCATGTAAGAAGATTAGCAAGTGAAGGCTCTAGACCACGCTTACCATGGGGGATCGCATTATCTAGCCTTAAACAAGATCCAAGTCCAATTTTTCCGATAGTAGAGAATTTAAAAGAAGATCCGTCTTTATATGTAAGAAAAAGTGTGGCAAACAACTTAAATGATATCTCAAAGGATCATCCCGATCTTGTACTGAAAATAGCACAAAAATGGTATGGAGATAACGATAAGACAAATTGGATTATCAAAAGAGGGGTAAGAACCTTAATGAAAAAGGGAAATCAACAAGCACTTGAATTGTTTGGTTTTGCCAATAATCCTAAATTACATGTAGTAGATTTGATTGTAACAGATACAGTACATATTGGTAATACGTTATCTTTTTCTTTTCAGCTGATTTCGACCGATGAAAAGCCTACTAAGATGAGGGTTGAATATGCAATTGACTTTGTAAAGGCAAATGGTAAACATTCATCGAAAATTTTTAAAATAACTGAACATATTATTAACTCTGGTGAAAAGAAGGTTTATTCGAAAAAACATTCATTTAAAGACTTAACAACAAGAAAACATTATCCAGGAAAACATTTGATATCGATTGTTGTTAATGGGGAAAAAAAGGCTACAGAGGATTTTATGGTGATGTGAGATTTAGAAAGACATTTGTTACTACTAAAGAGCGAATGCAAGAGTGGGAGGTAAAGGAATGAAAAAGAAAAAGGTTTTATTAATTGGCGATAGTATTACAGAGTGTGGAAGGCATGAAGACAGTGAAGGGTTGGGTTCTGGTTATGTAAGAATCATCCATGATTACTTTGTAACAGCTTATCCAACTACTAGTTATCAATTTTTAAATAGAGGTATTGGTGGCGATCGCATAACCGATTTAGCTGCTAGATGGCAAGAGGATGCACTTGACCTAAACCCAGATTATATCTCAATTTCTATCGGAATTAATGATGTATGGAGACAGCTAGACCATCCCGAAATAGAGCAAGTAGGAACTGTACAGTTTCAACAACTTTACGTAGATTTATTAACACAAATAAAAGAAAAAACAAATGCAAACATCATATTGATGGAACCAACAGTTATTGAAGAAGATGTACTAGCACCAGGTAATAAAATGTTAATAGACTATGTAGAAATTGTTCATAAAGTAGCAGAGAAATTTGGTGCAACAATCGTTCCAACACATAAAGCATTCATGACCTATTTACAAACTGGTAAAGATTACAAGTTGACGACAGATGGTGTGCATATGAATTCAGCAGGAAATATGCTCATGGCGAGTACTTGGATTAAAGCGGTTGAAGATCAATTAAATTAAAGTTTAACGTTAAACAGGCTGTCTTTGTTCTTGATTGAAACCCTTTATTGTTTCTACATAAGTACGAACTAGAGGAGAAGTAGATCTGGTTGAAAAATTGAAACTAAATTATCCATTTAGTCAACAAGTGAGATCATATTTCATTATTTAAAATAAAATATAATAAAAAATAATCACCCCCATATCTTTTCCTGCCACCTTATCCGTTTATATAACAGAGAGTGTTAAAGGAGTGAATGAAATGGATTGTAATCTAATGAAAGATGTTCAAAAACAACAGGTGCAGAAGATCGAAGACTATATGCCAACGCTTATGAATTATTGCAGATTTTTAACGAAATGTAGTTGGGATGGAGAGGACATTGCACAGGAAACTGTACTGAAAGCAATAGAGAATTATGGTCATAAGCAAGATGTAATAACTCCAACTTTGTTAAAGCGGATTGCATATAACCATTGGATTGATACGGTTCGTAAGAGGAAAAAAGAAACACTTGAAGATGACGTAGTATATAACGGAGCAGTGAATGATCATTCCAATGTAGATGTAATGGAGATTGTCCAACATCTAATTAAAAATTTCACGCCAAAGCAAGCGGTCGTTCTCTTTTTTAAAGAGGCTTTTCGTTTTCGAGTATCTGAAATAGCTGACATTCTTGGAACAACTGAAATGGCTATTAAATCTATTCTACATCGCTCGAAAAAGCGGATTGATAATAAAGGAAGTAATGGTGCTGAGATAATCTGGGAAAAAGAAGAAGAAAACCTGCTTTCAGAACTTTTCTATAACTCTCTAACACAGCAGGATCCAACGATTTTAATTCGTTTCATTCCTACTATTCACTGTTTAATGAAGGAAACTGTTCCTGCATTTCCTTCAAAAACACTCTCTCCTTTAGGCGGACTATATATGGCTGCTTAGTTTGATAAACAGTAATAAGGAGGGCTTCATGATGACAACAATTCCATATGTTATTGAGCAATCAAATCGCGGAGAACGTTCGTATGATATTTATTCTAGACTATTAAAAGACCGAATTATTATGCTTGGTGATGAGATAAATGATCAAGTAGCGAATAGTATCGTTGCACAATTGTTATTTTTAGCTGCTGATGATTCGGAAAAGGATATTTCATTATATATAAATAGTCCGGGTGGTTCTACTTCTGCAGGGTTTGCCATTTTCGATACGATGCAATATATAAAACCTGACATAAGAACAATCTGTACAGGAATGGCTGCTTCATTTGGTGCCACATTACTTCTGGCAGGAACTAAGGGGAAACGCTATGCTCTTCCAAACAGTGAAATAATGATCCACCAGCCTCTTGGTGGGGCAAAAGGGCAAGCGACAGATATTGAAATTTCTGCGAGGCGTATCCTAAAATTAAAAGAGCATGTGAACAATTTATATGCAGATTTCACTGGACAGCCAATCGAAAAGGTAAGGCGAGATACAGAGCGGGATTATTTTATGAGTGCGGAAGAAGCATTGGAATACGGGATTATCGATGAGGTTATCTTTCCAAGAAAATAGAAAGTAAAGGATAAAAAAGCGATTCCTTCGTTAGAGGAGTCGCTTTTTTGGCTACTTTGAAACATTGATACAAGATAGTAATAGTTTTTTAATCTATCTTAAAGTTTAAATTATGGTTTTTTGAAGAAATAACGGGAATTTTGTTGTATTTGAAATATAATTGTAATATTAACAACATATATTTGTCATTTTTTGATGATATACTACTAATTGTGGATAAATGAGTAAAAAGTAATATTTCCTTTGAATTTGACAGAAATTAGTAGATACATAGAAATAGTTTTTGTACGAGAAATGAAAGTAGGGGAAGAGAATGTCGAAAAAGAAACTAGTAATCATGGGCTTAACGGTCATGATTGGATTAGGAAGTTCATTTGCGATTCCTTCGGCTAAAGCTGAAACATCAGAGAGTAGTAGTTTATCTCAAGTTAAGCAAGAACGTTCAGAAACTCAAGCAGGTATTGTAAATGCTAATCAAGAGAATGAAAAAATTCAAGAAGAGCTTACGAAATTAATCGAACAAACAAAACGTGTTGATAAAGCGATCACAGACAATAATAGTAAAATTGAAGAAATAAAAATAAAAATAGAAGCAGCAAAAACTGAAGTAAGTCAAACTGAAGATGAAATTGCAGAATTAGAAGAATCAATTAAAAATAGAACTGAAATATTAAAACAACGTGCAATCTCTTATCAACATAGTGGTGGAAATGTCGAATATATTGATGTATTAGTTGGGTCCACTAGCTTTAGTGATTTTCTTAACCGTGCTATTGCAGTAGGTAAAATCGTAGAAGCAGACCGTAACATTTTAATAGAGCAGGAATCTGATCAAACCACTTTAAAAGAAAAGCAAGCTTCAAAATTGAAAACACTTGCAGATCTTACTAATATGAAAATAGAGCTAGAAGGAATGCAGGCTCACGCTTTAGAGCAAAAAGAGGAAAATGATAGGTTAAAAGAACAGCTTGAGAGTAAAGCATCTGCGACACAAGCTGCTATAAATAGTTTGAAACAAAAAGAAAGCAGTCTTGCATCAGAAGAGGCTAGTATTGCTGCACAAAGCGTAAGACAAGAGCAAACATCACAACCATCAACATCACAACCATCACAACCATCACAACCATCACAACCATCACAATCTTCATCTGTAAAGTTAACAAATGGAGAAAAACCTAGTACGTCAAACTCAAGTTCCTCTTCTAATAGTAATGAAGGAACAGTGGAAAAAACACCAGTAAATTCAAATGGTACAGTGAACGACTTGATTCGTGCAGGTTATAAATATTTCGGTAACTCTGTTTATGTTTTTGGTGGCGGAAGAAGCGCATCTGATATAGCAAATGGTAGATTTGACTGCTCTGGATATGTAAATTGGGCATTTTCAACTATTGGAGTAAGTTTAAGTGGTAACACAGATTCATTAAAGCACGCAGGAACTCAAGTTTCAACGAGCAATATGCAACCAGGAGATCTTGTCTTCTTTAATACGTATAAAACAGATGGACATGTTGGTATTTATATGGGTGGCGGTAAATTCATCGGATCACAAAGTTCAACTGGTGTAGCAATTGCTAATATGTCTAGTGGCTATTGGGCTGAAAAGTTTAACGGACGTGTTGTGCGCGTTAATTTTTAGGTTGCTAGTTTGAGGCTGACTTCATAGAGTCAGCCCTTTTTGTTCTTTCAATATATTGAGGTTCCTAGTTTAGTTAGAATGCTTTTTTTATACTATCAAAATTTATATTCTATGGATGATCGTATAAGAAAAACTAAGGCTTTCGCCATTAGGATTTGGAGACAATCCAAGTTTTTCTAAAAAAAAGAAAGTATAAGTTTTTTGTACTTAGTGTTTGTGTCTAGCTCCAGCAGTCCGACTTTGTGAAAAGTTGGATGAGTGGAATCCTTAATGACAGTTAGACACTCTTTTATCTCATATTCATGGATCAAAATAAGTATCTGAAGGACTTACCAAGAAGGTAGGTTTTTTTTGATGGAATATAAAGTGAAGGGCATATATTAGTAAGTCCACCAAATAATTAATTGATGTTGCATTTTAAAAAGAAATGCTTTACAATTTAAAACGTAATAATTACGTTTTGTGAACGAGGTAAAGATTATGAATGAGTGGATGATTGTAGGCGGTGGAATTCATGGTTGCACGATTGCTACATATTTAATCAAAAATAAAATAACAACCATCGATAAATTAAAGATCATTGATCCTTATGAAGAGCCTATGTTGGAATGGAAAAAAAGAACATCTTTGATTGAGATGGAGTTTTTACGTTCGCCATCAGTCCATCACATTGATGTTGACCCATATAGTCTTCAGAGATATGCTCGCATGAAAAAGAGTCAAGAGAGATTTTATGGACCTTACAAAAGGCCTTCACTTGATCTATTTAATGAGCATTGTGATTCGGTATTAGAAAGTATTGATATCTCGCAAGCTTGGCATATGGGACAGGTAACTCGTTTAGAAAAGGCTAACGATCAATGGAAGTTGTTAACTCATAATAATAAGGTCGTAACAGGTGAAAATATTGTCCTTACTATGAGTGTAAATGATCAATTACTTATTCCTAATTGGGCAAATGAATTGAAGGATAAAGAACCATCTCGTGTTTCCCACATATTTGATCGAAAATTAGATAAAATGAGTCACCTTGAACCACCTTTGGTAGTCGTGGGAGGTGGAATAACAGCAGCACATCTCTCGATAAAACTAGCAAAAAGGTTTCCAGGTAAGGTGACACTTTTAACTCGACATTCTTTTAGAGTTAAGGACTTTGATAGTGAGCCCGGGTGGCTGGGCCCTAAATACTTAACAAAATTCCATCAGGTCACATGCTACGAACATCGACGAAAAATGATTCAAGAAGCGAGACATAAAGGTTCAGTAACAGGTGAGTTATTCAGGATGCTGAAGAAATTGGAAAATAGTCAACATCTAAAGATCGTATATGCAGAAATAGATTCTGCTACCACCAGTAATAATGGAGATATTACTATTTCATTAAAAGAAAGTGAAGAGCTAATATGCGCTTCAAATGTATTACTTGCAACAGGATTTAATCCGGTTGCCCCAGGAAAAGCTTGGCTTCAGGATTTAATTAAAGAAGAGAAATTACAATGTGCTGCTTGTGGGTACCCGATTGTAAAATCATCCTTAGAATGGTGTCCTCATTTATTTGTATCAGGTCCATTAGCAGAATTAGAAATAGGTCCAATAGCAAGAAATATTGCTGGAGCAAGACATGCTGCTGAGAGAATTACTAGAAGTATAATGTAAAAATCGTAATGATGACGATTTAAGAAAGAGGAGAGTTAATGATTAACAGAAAGATACCTGTAACAGTTTTAAGTGGTTATTTAGGATCAGGGAAAACAACATTATTAAATCATATCTTAGCGAACAAAGAAAATAAACGAGTAGCCGTGATTGTTAATGATATGAGTGAGGTGAATATAGATGCCTCACTTATTAAACAAGGTGGTTTTTCTCGGACAGAGGAAAAGCTTGTTGAGCTTCAAAATGGCTGTATTTGTTGTACATTGCGCGAGGATTTAATTTTGGAAGTTGAAAAGCTAGTAAAACAAGGTGATATAGACTATCTTGTCATTGAATCAACGGGTATTTCAGAACCTATTCCAGTAGCCCAAACTTTTACGTATGTTGACGAAGAGCTTGGTATTAATCTTTCAGAGCTATGCGAATTAGATGCAATGGTTACGGTAGTAGATGCAAACCGTTTTTGGCATGATTTTGCTTCAGGTGAGACACTTTTAGATCGAAAGCAAGCAACAGATGAAACGGATACAAGAGAAGTCGTTGATTTGTTGATTGATCAAATCGAGTTTGCGAACATCATTGTTTTAAATAAAACGGATTTAGTTAATAGAGAAGATATTGACGAATTAAAGGCAGTCATCAAAAAGTTAAATCCTGAAGCAAAAGTGATAGAAAGTGTATTTTCTAAGGTAAGTTTAAATGAGCTTTTGAATACACGTTTGTTTGATTTTGAGAATGCAAGTCAAGGGGCTGGATGGATACAAGAGCTCATGACAGAACATACACCAGAAACAGAAGAGTATGGTATTTCTTCATTTGTATACAGGCGGAAACGACCATTCCATCCTGAAAGATTGATGAAATGGCTGGAGGATTGGCCAGTGGATGTTGTACGTGCAAAGGGCTTCTTTTGGTTAGCTTCTCGAAATGATATGACTGGACTTCTTTCTCAAGCAGGACCTTCAATTATTATTCAAGGAGCAGGTGAATGGGTCGCAACTTATTCCGAGGAAGAAAAACAACAAATTCTGAAGGAAGAGCCTGAATTGCTAGAAAAGTGGGATGCGGATCATGGAGATCGTATGACCGAGCTCGTTATGATTGGTATTGATATGAACCGTGAAGAGGTAGAGGTTTCGCTTGATCATTGCTTATTAACAGATGAAGAAATGATTCAAGATTGGTCAACATTAGTCGACCCACTACCTGCATTTACGGTAGCTGTCTAGATAAGAAAGTAAAGATAAAAAATTTCAACTGGAGGAATAAAAATGAGAGTGAAAATTACGTTAGCATGTACAGAAACTGGGGATCGAAATTATATTACAACAAAAAACAAGCGAAATAATCCTGATAGAATTGAATTAATGAAGTATTGCCCGCGGTTGAAAAAACGTACATTACATCGTGAAACTAAGTAAATCTCTAAAATGGACCAGCAAAAAAATATAGAAAGTAGAAATTCTCTTATAAAAGCATTACTGGGTTGTAGGAACCTAGTAGTGTTTTTTTATACTATCAGGATTAATATTCTAAGGATGGTAGTATAAAGGTAGTTAAAAATACGAATTGTTACAAATCTTGACACTTTTTTTATACTAGACTATTATTAAATCATTATAAACTTCATACGATAGAAATAGGTTGATAGACTTATGTAAGTCTGTCATAAAAAGGGAAGACCGGTTTAAATCCGGCGCGGTCCCGCCACTGTATATGGGAGCTCTTTACATTATACCACTGTTCATAATGGGAAGGTTGTAAAAGAGTGTTGATCATGAGCCAGGAGACCTGCCTGTTTATTAATCACCATTGAACCTACGCGGATAGGGATGGTGTTTGAGCACAGGTCTACTCAGTTTTTAAGAGTTAAATTATTGCGACAAGCACACATCTCTGCATAGGGATGTGTTTTTTTGTTTTGTGTTATCTAGTATTTATCTTCATGTAGGAAAATTGAATAGGGGGCTTTACATTTTGAACAATCGAAACATGTCACAACGCTTTTTTGCATTATTTTCTATTATGTTATTGGTTATTTTTCAAGTTCTATCATTTGTTCCACAACAGGTGGAGGCAGCAGCATTAACGAATGGAGCTACGATTTCTGCTGTGGACCAAGATGGGAATAAGGTATTACCTTTGACTGCTGTAGAGGTTGAAGACGGTCAAACAGCTTTTGATATCCTAAAGGAAGTTACTGAAGAGCAAGAAGTTGCTTTTGATTATTCAATTGATCCGCAATGGGGAGCTTTCATCTCTAGTATTGGAGGAATTATACCAGAGGGAAACTATTATTGGGGTTTTATTGTGAATGGAGAAGGGGCGCAAGTTGGTGCTTCTAGTTACTCTATAAATAAAGGGGATAGTATTCTTTTTAAAGTTATTAGTTTTCCTGCAGAAACAGTGAATGTAAAAGTGTCTGCAAAAGATCAAAAAGGAAATTCTATTCTTGAAGAGACTGTTGAAGTTGTAAAAGGGGCAAGTTCATATGATGCATTAAAATTAGCTGGTAAAACTGTTGGAGTAAATATAGATACATCAATTGATCCAGCATGGTTTGCTTATATAAATAACATAGGCGATGTTGAGTTAGGTGAATATGATTACTGGAGCACTTACATGAACGAAGGTTATATGGTTGAAGGGCTTTCAGCTGATATCGTTGATGAGGGTGACCACCTAGAGCTTGTCGTTGAATCATGGACACCACCAACTGATGGTGAAGATAATGGTTCGGGTGATGAAGATGAAGATGAAGATAGTAGTGAACCTGACTCAGGTAATGAAACAAAATCAGATCCAAATAACACTCCAGAAGTAGATCCTTTAACGAAAGAACAAGTTAATACTGCAATCCAATCAACAACAAAATATATATTAAAAAAAGGTATTAACGATGAATTTGCTGCAGTTGCTCTAAAAGCTACTGAAGAAGATGTACCTCAGCAATATATTGAAAAGATTAAATTGGATATAATCGCTAAAAATGGCGTCTATCGAAATGTAACAGATTACCAGAGGATTGTACTTGGTCTGACTGCAGCAGGAATAGATGCAACTAATTTCGCAGGCTATGATTTAATTAAAAAGATCTATTCAAATGAACGAATGACAAATCAAGGTAATAACGGAGTAATCTATGCACTATTAGCCTACGATAGTGGAAACTATGAAATCCCGAATAATGCAGAATGGAAAAGAGAAAAGCTAGTAAACTATTTACTTGATCAACAGCTAGAAAATGGTGGATGGTCACTATTTGGCTCAACTGCTAGTGTAGATATTACTGGAATGTCTCTTACAGCGTTAGCACCTTATAAGGAACAGGAAAATGTACAAGCAGCTATTAATAAAGCAGTAGAGTGGATTTCTAGTGTTCAAGATAGCAACGGTGGTTTTAGTAATGATACAAATGGCGGTGACGCTAGCGAAACAACAGCACAAGTCATTATCGGTCTTGCATCAGTTGGAGTTAATCCAACTGAGGAACGATTTACAAAGCAAGCAGGAGACTTAAAGATTTCAAGTCTTGGCACAGGTTCAACGGGTGTTAACCTTATTCAGCATCTTCTTACATTTAAACAGGAAGATGGTGGTTTTGCTCATTTACAAGGTGACGATTCTAACTTAATGGCGAGCACTCAAGCACTATTAGCCTTAACAGCATATGATTACTATCTATCAGGTAAAGGCTCTATCTATCAATTTAACAAGCCTGAGCTTGAGGTAGCTCCTGTTCCAGTAGTTGATAAAGAAGAAACACCAGAATCTGATAAAAACGAAGTTGATGAATCAAAGAATGTAGAAGATCAACCTAATACAGATAAACCAATTAATAAGAAAGTAGAAAATGAATCAACAACATCAGAAGGTCATCGCCTTCCTAACACTGCAACACCTCTATTTAACTTATTAGCAGGTGGTGGTACGCTGCTTGTGATTGGTTCAACTATTTTTATTTATTCAAATAGACGTAAAACAAATAAAGTCTAAGCAAAATGCCCTCTCCAAACTGGAGGGCGTTTTCCTGTTTTAGTGTGTATCCCACCTAAGTTAGAGTATGATTAGAAGAAAACTAGCATATTAGTTTCCTATATATTTTAGAAAGAGTGGAGGTTTATGTAATGCGGATGTTAAGGCTCATGATCTTTGCTATGTTATCTACTGTATTGTTTTTAACCGCATGTGAAAAAGATGAAGTTGTTCCGATTGCAGAGAAAACAACAAATTCGGAAGAATCCATTGAACAAACTACTTCTAAAACAGACGTTGAGAAGGAGGCAACCACAACCTTAAAGGATCCAGCTGATAATTCTACTAGTTCAAAGAATTCAACTGAAACAACTGATAAAGTAGAAACAACTGATAAAGTAGAAACAACCAAAGATAATGAAATACAAACAAAAGAAACAACCGAACAAAAATCAATTACAAGCACAACAATAAATAAATCAACAACAAAACCTGAAGTGAAAGAGACAAATAATGCTTTAACCACCACACAAAAATCACAAACTAGTACTGAAAATAAAACAACTACAAAAGAGACAACTGAAAAAGAAGCTGAAATACCAAAAGAACAAACAACTCTACCACCAAAAATAGAAGAACCAAAACAAACTGTAACAATTTCAATTGTTGGTGACCAGCAAAAAGGAACAATTCTTTCATCAACAAAGGTAGAAATGAAAGAAGGAAATACTGTTTTAGATGTTACTTTAACCATTTTGAAACAAAAAGGGATTCCAATAAGTGTTACAGGTAGTGGATCCACAGCATATGTAGAAGGGATTGCGAATTTATTTGAATTTGATCGAGGACCATTAAGTGGCTGGACAGTTAAAAGAAATGGTGCCACATTGGATCGGAGCTCAGATGCTATCCAAGTCGAAAATGGAGATTCCATACAATGGATCTATACTTCAAATTACGAAGAGGATACAAAATGACCAGAGGTATTCATTCTTTTCATCCATTAGTTAATTTTATCTATTATGTTGGAGCAGCAGCACTGGTAATGCTTTATAAGCATCCGGTGTTTTTGCTTGTTGGGGCGATATTACTCGTCGTGTTTAATTTTCAATTGGATAGAGGGAAAACCTTAAAAAGTTGGTTCTTTTTGTTAATTTTCTTATCCGCCTTTTTTCTTATTATTAATCCTTTAGTTAATCATCGCGGGACACACATACTGTTTTATTTTCATAATAACCCTATTATGCTTGAAGCAATCATTCAGGGTATTATATTGGCATTATCAATTTTTACCATTATGATCTTATTCACATCTTATAATCTTGTTATCACTTCTGATAAGTTTCTATTTTTATTTTCAAGATGGCTCCCACAGTGGGCGTTGCTAACTATGCTTTCAATGAGGTTTGTTCCCCTTTTAAGAAGGAGATTAAGGGAAATTGAAACAGTTCAAAAAGGAAAAGGACTTTCTGTATCAGAGGGAAAACTTAAGAATAGAGCTAAAAATGGTATTTTGCTTGTGCAAATATTATTAACATGGTCTCTAGAGGAGGCAATTCAAACAGCTGACTCAATGGCAGCACGAGGGTATGGGATTAAGAAAAGAAGCAAATATACACCATATAAGATGATTACGAAAGATTGGCTAGCCATCGTTTACATGATCCTTGTTGTTACAATTGGTCTAGTTGGTTGGAGGCTAGGTGATGGTGTTTTAAGTGTTTATCCTGTATTAGAAACAATGTCTATCCAAGGTAGAGAATGGTTTTATCTGTTTATTTTTATGTTGTATATTGGTTCTCCACTTATTATTGAAGGAAGGGAGGTCGTACTATGGCATTCTTGGAAGCGAAGCATGTAAGCTTTACATATCCTGAAGAAAAGCAAAGCGTGCTAAAGGACGTTTCTTTTACAGTAGAACAAGGGGAGTTTATTGTTCTTTGTGGTCCTTCGGGAAGTGGAAAGTCAACGCTTTTAAGGTTAATGAAACGAGAAATTGCTCCACATGGGACCATTCTTGGGGGATTTTCACTAGAAAATCAGCCACTCTCAACTGCATCACCAGAGCAAATAGCAAAGGATGTAGGAATGGTTTTTCAAGATCCTGAAAATCAAATTGTCATGGACAACGTGTTAGAAGAGCTTATTTTTGGAATGGAAAATATGGGTGCATCAACAGAAGAGATGAGGAAGCGTGTTGCTGAAATTGTTCATTTCTTTGGCTTAGAAGGATTGCTTGAACGGAAAACACATGAGCTTTCTGGAGGTCAAAAACAATTAGTGAATTTAGCTTCAGTTTTATTACTAGAGCCTAAACTTTTATTGCTTGATGAACCAACTGCACAATTAGATCCAGTTGCGGCGAGAGAATTTATTGGTATGCTTCAGACGATGAATGAAGAATTTGGCATCACCGTCATAATTGCAGAGCATCGATTAGAGGAGCTGTTTGGGATAGCAGATCGAACGATTGTTTTGGACAAGGGAGAGATTATTGCTTTCGATACACCTCGTCGTGTTATTTATTCCCTAGGGTTTGACTCTAATCATGCAATGTACAGCTATTTACCGAGTTCTGCAATTTTGTATTTAGAGCACTCTTCTAGCAGAATTAGTGATCAAATTCCTTTATCGGTTAAGGAAGGCAAGAATTGGTTGAAGAAACACCGTATTGAAGCTGTTGAAACCGTTCAACTTAATCTGGATTATCAGGAAGAGTTATTAAAACTAAATAAGGTGGATTTCCAATACTCAAAATTTACGGAAAAAATATTAAACGCTTTATGCTTAACTATTTATAAAGGTGAATGGCTCTCAATTGTTGGTGCTAATGGAACCGGAAAATCGACGTTATTAAAGATAATAGCAGGTCTTGAAAAGGCACAACGTGGTTCAGTTATCTACAAAGGAAAGAAGTTGAAAAAACAACTGCCGACAGAAATTGGTTACCTTCCTCAAAATCCAAAGTTGTTTTTTATCCAAGATACAATTGAAGCTGAGCTTCGGGAAATCATTACCCTTCATCAAGTAGACTCTGGTGGAGAAAGAATGGATGAACTACTAAATATCTTTCAAATAGAGGACTTAAAGAATCGTCACCCATATGATGTGAGTGGCGGAGAAATTCAAAAAGCGGCACTTGCAGGAGTATTACTTCCGAAACCAAAGCTGCTTTTAGTTGATGAACCAACAAAGGGACTTGATCCTGAAGCAAAGCAGCGATTTGGTGATTTGTTAAAGTCATTGCAAGAGCAAGGGTTGACGATTGTGATGGTTACCCATGATATTGAGTTCGCGGCAAAATACGCATCGAGATGTGCAATGATGTTTCAAGGCTCAATTACAATTGAAGCACCTTCAAAAAGCTTTTTTCAAGGAAATGCGTTTTATACAACGGTGATAAATCGAATGACAAGAGGAAGCGATGTTCCAGATGTATTAACAGTAAAGGAGGCTCGTAGATCTTGGCGCGTTCACAAGTAATCCTTTTATCTACGGTAGCTTTAATCAGTGTCATTCTTCTTGTGACTCCCCTTTTACTTGTTAGTATGTTATTTATGACATTTACCTTTCTACCTTTTATGATTCGCTTCGAGCGTCGGAAGGTTGCAGGAAGAGAACTTGTCATGTTAGCAGTTTTGGCGGCTATTGCAGCAGTTAGTCGTGTTCCATTTGCGTCAATTCCAAGTGTCCAGCCGACAACTTTTGTGATTATCGTTACAGCTATAGCTTTCGGAGCGGAAAGTGGTTTTGTTGTGGGGGCACTTGCAGCTTTAGTGTCAAATTTGTTTTTAGGACAAGGCCCATGGACACCATGGCAAATGTATGCATGGGGAATGATCGGATTAAGTGCAGGATTTTTACGACATACGTGGTTTATGAAGCATTCATATGGCAGGATTATCTTTGGATTTATCACTGGTATTCTATTTGGATGGGTGATGAACCTATGGTACTTTGTAAGTTTAGGTGAACATGTTCAGCTTGTAGAGATTATCGCTTATTATGGGGCAAGCATTTATTTTGATTTAGCACATGCACTTTCTAATGTGTTTTTCCTAATCGTTTTTGCAAACAGCTGGGTTAAGATTTTACAGCGTTTCAGAAAAAAATATGGTTTACTTGACGGATAAAGTGTGAGCCCTAAAATTGAAAGGGTCTTACACTTTTTTTGTACGATCAGAATTTGTATTCTAAGGATGGTTGTATAAGTAAAATTAAGGCTTTCGCCATTAGGAATTGGCTACAAGCCTTAAGTTTCTAATCGTTTCTAAGAACAAAATCTTCATCATTTTAAAGTCTTGAGGCAAAAACGTTATTTTTTGAAAATTTGTTTATTTATGTATTTATCTTTTACATTAATTCGTGTATACTAATCAATGTGACAAATGTTCAGTGAATAGTGAACGAAATTTCTTTCTAAAGGGGGTAACGTAGATGAAAATAGGTGTAGTTCATTTTGGTTGGGCTTCAGCAGGTACAGCTCAGATCGTTCGTACCCTTATAGAAGGACTATCCATACAAGAGAAAACAGTATATGGGATCGAATACAATAGAACGTCTAAAGAAATAGAACTAAAAGAATTAACTTCAAAGGGCTTATCATCAAAATTAGGCTTAGATGGCTATGTATTAAGTAGTTTTCCTATTGATATATGGAACGAAAAAAATTTGGTAATAGAAGATAAACTATCAAATTTGGATAAGGTTATTTTATTAGGTGGAAGCGAAGCCAAAATAAATCAATTTTCACCAAAACTTTTACACGTTCCGATTAGTATTTATAATAATGTAGAAGGTACCCAACTTACATTAGGCTATGATACGGCTTTAAACTCAATTGTTGAATACATAGAAAGTGTAAGAGACACAGCTAGTTCATTGTCGTATGGAAAGGTAAGGGTCTTTAATGTGCAGATTCCTGGTACTAACTCATCAAAACTATTGATGAATTCAGCATTAGCCGTTGAAGCTAAGGTTGTGACAAAGGTTAATGAGGAAGAAATTGAGCACGTAAAGCAGCATATTAGGGTAAAAGAAGCTAACCAAGAGGGGTATACTTTCTTATTGATGGACCAATCAGTGGATCCAGCAAAATTAGGTGTACACTTTGGAGAATTTGATCTTGATTGGAAAATCCTTGAGATTGATGAGTCCCAATGTGGAGGACCAAATCCTACTGCATTAGACCGAGTTATTGCTAATCAATTGAAAAAAGCTGTAGTTGATTGGAGTTTATCTGATCAGCCTTCAGGTCGATTACTAATTCAAGACAATCAAGTATTGTATGAATGTAAAGTGGCGGAACTACGCTAATTAATTAATTCAAACCATTTTAGTTAGAAATTAGACGAGGTTTGGATCAATTACTTTGTTCGCACCACCGTCATTTAGTGGGGCTTGTAAGTATACTCAATAATCTTCCATTTTGGATCGTGACGTGAAAACGTCATAGTGTGTTTAATTAAGAAAATAAATAAGTTCTCGGAGGGAAAAACATAATGAGTGAACTAACACAAACAGAAAAATTATCAATCGAAACAATTCGTACATTATCTATTGATGCAATTGAAAAAGCAAATTCAGGACATCCTGGAATGCCGATGGGTGCTGCACCTATGGCTTATACTCTTTGGACAAAATTTATGAATGTCAACCCATCAAATCCAAGCTGGTTCAACCGTGATCGTTTTGTTCTTTCTGCAGGTCATGGCTCAATGCTTTTATACAGCTTACTACATCTAACGGGTTATGATGTAACAATGGATGATTTAAAATCGTTTAGACAATGGGGAAGTAGAACTCCAGGACATCCAGAGTACGGCCACACTGCAGGTGTTGATGCAACAACTGGTCCATTAGGACAAGGTATTGCAATGGCGGTTGGTATGGCAATGGCTGAGCGTCATTTAGCTGAAACTTACAACAAACCATCATATAATGTTGTCGATCACTTCACATATTCAATCTGTGGTGATGGTGACTTAATGGAAGGGGTTTCTTCAGAAGCAGCTTCTTTAGCAGCTCACCTGAAATTAGGACGTCTTGTTGTTCTTTATGATTCAAATGACATTTCATTAGATGGAGATCTACACAAATCATTCTCTGAAAATGTAGAGCAACGTTTTACAGCTAAAGGCTGGCAAGTAATCCGTGTTGAAGACGGAAATGATTTGAACGAAATTTCAAATGCAATTGAACAAGCGAAACAAGACTTAGATCGCCCAACATTAATTGAAGTAAGAACAACAATTGGTTTCGGATCACCTAATAAATCTGGTAAATCTGCTTCACACGGTTCACCACTAGGTGCAGATGAAATTAAGTTAACAAAAGAGGCTTATAACTGGACGTTTGAAGAAGATTTCCATGTACCAAGTGAAGTATATGATCACTTTAACAAAACAGTAAAAGAAGCTGGAATATCAAAAGAAAACGAGTGGAATGCATTAGTTGCAGAATATGGAAAAGAATATCCAGAACTTGCGAACCAATTCCAACAAGCTATCAGTGGAGAACTTCCAGAAGGCTGGGATAAAGACATTCCTGTATATGAAGAAGGTTCAAGTCTTGCTTCACGTGCATCTTCAGGAGAAGTATTAAACGGAATTGCGAAAAACCTTCCATCATTCTTCGGTGGATCAGCAGACTTAGCAGGATCAAACAAAACAACAATTAATGGTGCAGGAGACTTCTCAAGTGAAGATTATGCTGGACGCAACATCTGGTTCGGAGTTCGTGAATTTGCAATGGGTGCTGCATTAAACGGTATGGCATTACATGGCGGTCTACATGTATTTGGTGGAACATTCTTTGTATTCTCTGATTACTTACGACCAGCTATTCGTCTAGCAGCACTAATGAACCTACCTGTTACGTATGTCTTTACTCATGACAGTATCGCTGTTGGTGAAGATGGCCCTACACATGAGCCAATTGAACAGCTAGCATCATTACGTGCAATGCCGAATTTATCAGTAGTACGTCCTGCAGATGGAAACGAAACAGCAGCAGCATGGAAATCAGCAATTGAATCAACATCAACTCCAACTGCACTTGTGTTAACTCGACAAAACTTAAAAACAATTAAAAATACAAAAGAAACTGCATATGAAGGAGTTCAAAAAGGAGCATATGTTATCTCTCCAGCTGCAAAAGAAACAGCAGATGTTCTTCTTTTAGCGACAGGATCTGAGGTTGGTCTTGCAGTGGAAGCTCAAGCGGTATTAGCTCAAGAGGGAATCGAAGCTTCTGTAGTAAGTATGCCAGCATGGAATCGTTTTGAAGCTCAATCTGATGAGTATAAACGTTCTGTATTACCAAAAGACGTGAAAAAGCGTTTAGCAATCGAAATGGCATCACCACTAGGTTGGGATCGTTATACTGGTGATGAAGGTGATATTCTTGCTATTAATACTTTTGGTGCTTCTGCTCCAGAAAGTAAAATTTTAGCTGAATACGGCTTTACTGTTGAAAACGTGGTTGCTCGTGTTAAGAAACTAATTCAAGGATAAATAAACATCAAGAGGCTGACGATAAGGAAAGGTGTCAGCCTCTCTCTTTTATTTTGGAACATGTATCATGTATTGTCATAAGAGAGTTTTACCCATATTAATTATTATTATTTAGGTGCTGTGTAAATGGAAAACGATAAGCTTAATAAAATAATCGAAGTCGCAAGACTCTATTACCAATTAGATTATAGCCAGCAAGAGATTGCCAAAAAATTAGACGTATCGAGACCAACCGTGTCAAGACTACTAAAGCAAGCAAAGGATTCAGGGATTGTTGAAATAAAGATTCATAATCCTGTTAAAGCTGGTGAGTTATTAACGGAACGTTTAAAGGATAAATTTGGCTTGAAAGAAGTCGTTGTTGCTTCTGTTTCAGAGTATGACAATACGTTAATTAAAAGACATTTAGGAGAGGTGGCAGCAAGTTACCTTAATAGAGTGGTAAAGGATTATGATGTTATTGCAACATCGTGGGGAACTACTGTATATGAGGTAGCAACAAAGCTAAAACCAAAGCCTATTAGTCATACAACAGTTGTTCAGCTCAATGGCGGTGTCAGTCATTCAGAGACAAAAACCTATGCTTCTGAAATTATTCATTTATTCGGAGAAGCATTTAATACACAAACCTTTTTGTTGCCGTTACCAGCGATTGTTGACCATATTGTTGTTAAGCAAGCGATAGAAGCTGATCGACATATCCATAAAATCCTTGACTTAGGTAAGCAAGCTAACATTGCCATTTTTAGTGTAGGAACTCCTGTGGTAGATTCAGTTTTATTACAAGCAGAATATTTCTCGAAGGAAGACCAACACCTCATTCAATCTAAAGCAGCTGGAGAAATATGCTCTAGATTTTTTGATAAAAATGGTGACATATGTGTTGAAAATTTAAATAATCGAACCATTGGGATTGAACTGCACGAACTAGCAAAAAAAGAAAAGTCAATCCTTGTAGCTGGTGGACCGAAAAAACTAGAAGCGATTTATGGAGCATTAAAAGGGAAGTATGCAAACGTATTAATAACAGACGAACATACAGCAAGTTTATTAATTGAAATGGATTATTAGCCATATAGGTATTTTAGTAACCTATATGGCTTTTTAAGTAATACTTATTTTTAATAATTGTTTGTATTTACCATGTATATAAGTTAAGGTAAATGTAAAACTGCAAGGAGGGAGAATCATATGAAATTAAAAGGTAAAAAGGTATTAAGTTTTGTTCATGAGGATTTTGAGGATTTAGAGCTTTGGTATCCTATTCATCGTTTACGTGAAGAAGGGGCAATCGTTGATTTAGTGGGAGAAGATGCCGGGTTTACATATAAAGGAAAGTATGGTGTGCCTGCAACATCTGACTATGCATTCCAAGATGTTGATCCTAACGATTATGATGCATTACTTGTTCCAGGCGGTTGGGCTCCTGATAAGCTTCGCAGGTTCCAAGAGGTTATTGATATTGTGCAGCATATGGAAGAGAGAAAAAAACCAATCGGACAAATCTGCCATGCAGGATGGGTGTTAATCTCTGCGAAAATATTAAATGGAAAAACAGTAACAAGCACACCTGGTATTCGAGATGATATGGAGAATGCTGGAGCTAAATGGCTAGATGAAGCTGTTGTTGTTGATGGCCATCTTATTTCTAGCAGACGTCCACCAGATCTACCTGATTATATGAGAGCATTTATTCAAGTATTTGAAGGAATGTAATAAGTAAGTTGACTTAAACACTAATGTTCAGACCCCTAATGCACATGTCATGTATTCATACTAAAAAGAATACTTCCATGTGAAGTTAGGGGTCTGTTTTAAAGTAAAGGAGGAGAATGACTATGAATATACAAATAACGTATAAAGTTAATATTAAAATTGAAGCTTGGGAATTATCAAATGTTTTCAAAGCATCTGGAATAAAACGACCGGTAGACGATCTACCAAGGCTCGGTCGAATGATCGATCAGGCCGATCTGATGATTTCAGCGTGGGATGACAATCAATTAGTTGGTGTTGCCCGGGCGATTACGGATTATAGTTATTGCTGCTATTTATCAGACTTAGCAGTGGATAAAGACTATCAAAAAAATGGAATTGGCAAAGAACTAATCCGCTTGTTAAAGGAAGAGTTAGGAGAAGAAGTAGCATTATTATTACTTGCTTCACAAGAAGCCATGGAATATTATCCACGTATCGGCTTTGACAGAATCGACAATGGATATAAAATTGCAAGAAAGCGATAGTGAATTCTTGAAAAAATAATTGTAGGATATTTATCCTGTGTATATAATAATTTCATGAATAGTAGTTTGGAAATTTAGAAGGCTTTGAAAAAGGAGTCGCATGGATGACAACATTTATTAAGGAACTATTACTTCACTTTTCCGTTATTTTATTTTTAGCATTTGTGTATAACTTCGCGTACTTGCAGCGAATTAAATTATCTGGGAGAAAATTGTTTATTAGCACAATCATCTTTTCCTTAGTTGTTACCATGTTATTTCCAGTTAATTTTAATCCGAATATAACCTTTGATTTAAAGTTTATTCCCTTTTTTATTAGTTTTTTTTACGGTGGTCCAATGATTAGTTTGGGTTTATTTGGACTAATTATGTTGGTAGAACTGTTTGTTGCCACAAAGCCTATTTGGATTACATTATGTAATTATACTATTATTTATCTTATCTTTATTTTCGCTCGTAAGAAATATATGAAAAGTTCTGTCGTAAAGAAAATTTCTTTTGGGTTTTTTATTTATATGTTACTTACTATAACTAGATTTATTGCGCTCATTCAATACAATAGCCTTAATGTATATCCATATCTTCTAGTCTTTTCCCTCGTTTCATTTATAGCATTGGCACTTGTTATCTACATCATTGAAATGACGAACTTCCAATTGAAAACGTTGAAAGAATTACAAAGAGCAGAAAAACTCCATGCAATAAGTCAGCTTGCCGCATCTGTTGCCCATGAAATCCGAAATCCAATGACAACAATTAAAGGATTCATGCAATTAATGAGCAATGATCAAAATTTAACGCAAAGTCAAAATATGTTTATTTCAATATCTATGAAAGAGCTCGATCGAACACAAACAATTATTAATAACTTTCTGATGATGTCAAAACCTGCTAAGGAAGAAAAGCAAGAAATTAATTTATCATTTCTTCTAAATGAAGTGGTAGAATTCATGCAGCCGTATGCGCATATCTCAAATGTAAATATGATGACCACGATCCGTGACGGTTTATATATTAATGGGTATTCAGCAGAATTAAAACAGGTATTTATTAATATGATAAAAAATGGAGTTGAAGCAATAAAAGATAGCGGCAATATGTATGTCATCGCACAAAAACATCAAAATGATATCATCATCGAAATTAAGGATGAGGGGGTAGGAATTAATAAAAAACAATTAAAACGGTTAGGTCAGCCATATTTTTCAACAAAGGAAAAAGGCACAGGGTTAGGTTTAATGATATCTTATGAAATTATTAAACAATTAAATGGGAAAATTGAAGTTGACAGTATTGAGGGAGAGGGAACAGTTTTTAAGATTATGCTCCCAAAAATAAATGATTAATAGGTAAATAAGATTTATAGGGCAGACGAAATGGTCTGCCCCTTTTGGTGTTTAATCAACTTTGAAATTATAGGAAGTACCTACTATGACTTTTTTCAATATACGGCTTAAGACGTATAAGTATTTACAACTTAAGTCATTTTTCGCTTCCACTTTTTGTTATTAAAATAGTGACTGTAGTAATTAATCCGAAATGTAAGTTTTTTCCTGTGGTAAGGAAGGAGTAAAGAGAAGAAAAGAGTTTGAGAATTCAAAATTTGAAAGGAGTTAACATGGTATGTCTTGGTTTACGAAATGGTCATTTAAAAACAAAGCAGCTATAGCCATTATGTCAATGCTTATATTAGTGATGGGGGTTTTAAGTTATTTTCGCTTACCGATGGAGTTTTTACCATCTGCTGATCAACCATTTATCTCAGTTGTTGTAATAGGAGAAGGATTGGATGCAAGTTCGATGGAGGACCAAGTAACAACCCCTATTGAAAATGCGGTTGACAGTGTAAATGGGAAGGTCAATGTGTTTTCAACAACAGGTGATGGTTATTCATCCGTTGATATTCATTTTGAGTCAAATGTAGATAAAAAAGAAGCAAAACGTGAAATTGAGGATGCTTTGGCAAATGTATCATTACCAGCAAATGTGATGAAGCCAAATATTGTTCAATTGAACACATCGATGATTCCTGTTTCATACATTGCGTTAACGTTTGATGAAGGAATTAACCCTGAAACGATTCAATATGCGGAAGATGAAATTGCCCCATATTTTAAAAACATTGATGGTGTGTCAGATATTCAAACAAATGGAACGATCCCTTCATATGTATCTATCGAATTAGATGAAAAGAAAATGGCGGAAAAGCAAGTAACAATTGAAAGTATTATGCCATTGCTTCAAGGTCAAAATATCGCAACGGCTGTCGGTGAGAAAAATATTGATGGTAAAACAGCAAATTTAAAGGTTGTTGGTGATGTAAATACGATTGAAAAACTTGAGGATACTGAGATTATTCCAAAAGTACCACTTAAGGATGTAGCGAGAATTACAGTAGATAAACAAGAAAACAATCTTACACGAGTGAATGGTAAGGACGGTTTACTATTCGTCATAACAAAGGATAGTAATTCAAATGCGGTAACAATTAGTAAAGAAGCTAAAAAAGTATCAGAGGAAGTGAATGAAAAGTACGAAACCCTTGAAACAACAGTCATTTTAGCTTCAGCCGATTCGGTAGAGTCATCCGTTCACAGTATGATTAAGGAAGTATTACTAGGTGCACTATTTGCGACAATTGTGATCATGATATTCTTACGTAATCTTCGTTCCACATTAATAACAATTGTGTCGATCCCGCTTTCATTAGGATTTACATTATTCCTACTTGCGCAGTCTGGTGTGACGTTAAATGTGTTAACACTTGGTGGGGTAGCTGTTGCTGTTGGACGTCTTGTAGATGACAGTATTGTTGTAATAGAAAACATTTTTAGAAGATCACAAACTGAAAAATTTTCAATTCAAATGGTCATTGAAGCAACGAAAGAGGTCGGAGTAGCGATTACATCGTCAACGCTTACGACAGTTGCGGTATTTTTACCACTAGGGCTATTAAGTGGTAGCTTACAGGATTTCCTACTTCCTTTCGCATTAACCATTACGTACTCACTATTAGCGTCTTTAATCGTAGCAATAACAGTTGTACCTGTAATGAGTGCAATACTTCTTAAAAATGCGAAAATTAAAGAGCACAAACCATCTGCTCGATTTGCAAAAATTTTAACATGGTCATTAAATCATAAATGGGTTGTTGTTTTAACAGCATTTATTTTGTTTGCTGGCTCAATAGGAGGGTATTTGGTGCTTCCTAAAGGTTCTGTAAACAAAACAAAAGCGGATTATGTATTTGTATCGTTAAAATATCCTAATGAAACTCCTATTGAAAAGGTAAAAAAAGAGTCTATGAAGCTTGAAGAATATGTGTTAAAACAAGATGGAATTGATAATCTATATTTACAACTAGGAAATTCAGAAGATGCTGCTAAATACGGAGCAGTTGGCAACCCCACTCAAACTCAAATTATGGCAATCTTAGAAGAGGATGCCGATATGGGAGCCTTTATTGATAAGATAAATACGCAAAAAGATGAATATAAAGATGCTACATTAGAGGTTACTGAAGCGACAATGATGGGCGGGGGTAAAACTTCAATCACAATTGACGTGATCGGTGATGATGTAGGAGAACTGATAACACTATCCGAGAAAGTTCAAGTTGAAATAAAAGATATTGATGGAATTGAGAAGGTATCATCTAACCAAGAAGAAACGAAAACCGTCTATTCATTTGTCGTCGATCCAGGAATGGCTAAAGCAGATCAAGTAGCACAACAAGCTTCGATTATGTTAAACAAAACACCTCTTGGTACGATTGAAATGAATGGTCTGCAAACGATGGTTATGCTTGAACCGATTTTCAATCCAGACACTGAAAAAGAGTTATCGAATGTTCCAATTATGACAGCTAATGGAATGACGACCATTTCAAAAGTAGCGGAACTTAAACAGACAGAAGAACCTACTAGTACATTCCACAAAGATGGAGACCAATATGTAAGGGTAACAGCAACAGTAGATCCTGAAAAACTATCAACGATTTCAACTGAAGTAAACAAAAAGATCTATGGAGATAAGACAGTAGAAGGTTTAGAGGTTCCTGATAATTTGGACGTTCTTGTTGGCGGAGCAAGTGTGGATCAGGCAAGTGACTTTAATGATTTATTTATGACAATGCTTGCGTCGATTGGCATTGTGTTCCTCATTATGGTGATTACTTTTAAAACAATCCGTGCACCAATCGCGATCCTATTCTCTTTACCACTTGCAGCGATCGGGTCCATTTTAGGAATTTTAATTAGCGGAATTTCAGTAGATATTACAGCACTACTCGGTGCACTAATGTTAATTGGAATCGTTGTGACGAATGCAATTGTCCTTCTTGACCGAGTAAAACAAAATGAACAAACGATGATCATCAGAGATGCACTTGTAGAGGCAGCAACAATCAGAATGCGTCCGATCATTATGACAGCTGTCGCGACGATTTCCGCCATGCTCCCACTATTGTTTAAAGAAGCTGAAATGGGCAACTTAGTTTCTGCAAGTCTTGCAGTTGTTGTCATTGGTGGACTGAGTGTAGCCACATTATTAACTCTAGTGGTCATCCCTGTTATTTATGAGCTTTTACACTTTAAAAAGGCAAAACGCCAAAGACAAAAAGTCGAAAGCAATGATGAAACGTTAGCAGTTTAAGTTTACAACATAAAAAGAGGATGACTCAAAAGCTAAGGGTCAGACCCTTCAAACCGAATATATAGTGCGTTAAATTAAGTGAAAAGCTCTATATATAGGTGTTGATGGAGGGGTCAGACCCTTATGAGTCATCCTCTTTTTAATAAATAAAATATAGAGATAGACTTGGATAAATTGCTGAGCTATCTCATTTATTATAAATTTCTTCTTCAGTTAAATACCCATCATTAACCATGGAATGGGTCGAAAAATAATTATTATTAGAGAAAAAAAGGTCGGATAATAGTATAATTGTAAGCGGATACAGGTTTCTGGTATGTGAAAAATAAGTAAATTGTTTTTTTAAATACGATAGAGAGAAAGAAAGTTCAATATTATTTATTCAAATCAGAATATAAAGAAAATACATACAGCAAAAAAGAAGGGGTGAAAGATATTGAAGAAAATAAAAGGGATGACACTAAAATCAAGAATTATTTTGTTTTTGCTATTATTTACAATTATCCCAAGTGTCATCATTGGAAATGTCGTTTACTTTGTTTCTTCTAATACGATTGAAAATAAAGTGTCTGACATGAATGAAGAAATAGGTGTTCAAGTCACTAAAAACGTTAATCACGCACTTAAAGAAATTGAAAATATTACGTTAGTCCCATTCTCAAATATGGACTTAATGGAACAATTGGAAAATGATGAAGGATTGACGGAGTATGAACTCTTTAATAAGCAAAGAGAAGTATCTGAATATTTCTCAAGTATTACATTTACAAACAAAAATGCTAAAACAATCTTATTTGTTAATAACGAAAAAACGTTTTATGGTGAAAAAAGTTCTCCTAATGACTTTGATATCGACAATTTTTTAAATTCTGAATTGCATGAAAAAGTTGATGAATTATCTGGGGCTGTATTGTGGGCTTCTGGTCTAGAGAACAATTATGAAAATATTTACTTATTAAGAAAGTATGATAAATTAGGCACCCTTATCCTCATGGCTGATGTACAACTGTTTCAAGATGTTTTTGAAAATGGAGAGAAGAACTCGGGTAGAGAAATTGCCATAATTAATGAAGATGGGGTGATTATTTCTAGTAATAAAGAGGAATTAGTAGGGAGTAAATATGAAAGTAATAAAAATAATGAAGAAAATTTAGTTTCTACTCATGAAAGTGAAAACGGCTGGCATGTTTCTGTTTCAACCTCGAAATCTTATTTATTAAAAGAAATTCATGACGTTATTTACCTCGTTTATATCATTATATTTGCTTTTGTACTTTTATCAATTTTCGCAAGTATATTTTTAGCAAAGAGTATGATTAGACCAATTAATAGCATTGTCACGATTATGAAAGAGGCTGAAAAAGGTGATCTTACACATCGAGCAAATTACTTATATAAAAATGAAGTGGGTCAGGTAGGAAAAAGTTTTAATACAATGATTGATAATATTACGATGATGATCGAGGAAAATAAAAAAGTTTCAACCTATGCTGTTAATCGCGCAAATGATCTCAAGCGGATTGCAAAAGAATCAGAAACCGCCTCAGAACAAATTGCTAGTGCTATTGAAGAGGTTGCAAGGGGAGCGGTTAGTCAAGTCGACTACTCTGAAAGGACAAACCGTGAAATGAAAGAGCTATCAAGTGAAATTAATGAGGTAGCCAACAATATGGAAAAGGTATCAACGATCACAGAAACTACGAAGAAGCTTAGCAGTCAATCGATTGAAACGATAAAAAAACTGACTGAAAAGAATCAAGAAATGGGTGCGAATATCGGACAAGTCGATACGACGATGGATGCATTAAACAAAGAAATTGCCCAAATAAAAGGGATCGTTAAAATGATTAAGAATGTCAGTGAGGAAACAAATCTATTATCGCTTAATGCAAGTATCGAAGCTGCAAGAGCAGGTGTTGCAGGACGTGGATTTGCAGTTGTAGCAGAGGAAATACGTAAGCTTGCTGATCAGACAAAGAGTTCTTCAATGAGGATTGAAACTGTCATAGCAAGTATCTTAAGTCAAACAAAAAAATCAGTAGAATTAGTCAAAACGACGATTATGTTATTTAAAGAACAAACGAATTCAATTCGTCATACTCAGGATGCCTTTGAAAATATTCTGAATGGTACAAACGCAATCATCAGTGAGATTGATTATGTAGAAGCATCAATCGGAAAGATTAATACAAATAAAGAGAAGGTTGAAACAGCAATAAATGAAATGGTTGAGGTTGCCGAAATATCATCAGCAACAACCCAGGAAGTAACAGCAACAACCGAAGAACAGGCCGCTTCTGCCGAAGAGTTAGGAAATTTGGCTTCATCACTTTCAAGTACGATTCATGAACTTGAAGAAATGATTAATAAGTTTAAGGTGTAACTGTAAACACAGTATAAACCTGTAGCTGACATTTTTCTTTTGATTAGAATATAGGTCATCTGTCTAGATCACTTTCTGAAAGTCTACATATGATGCTGGTAGCAATTATGGGTATGGTACTGGATACGGTGGATACTAAATCGTAAGTATGGAAAAAGGGGCAAACATGGATTTGCCCTTTTTGTTGTTAACTGAAGTTGTAATGCTTAACTGTAGTGTTACGTGTTCTGTTAGGAAATTGTCAAAGATTATCGCTATCTATCAACTATATGCATGTATAATAATAGTATAAGTTGCTATAAATTGGAGTTGATAGGATGTTTAACACATCTGTAGGAATATTGCGTTTTGTTGGTATATTAGAGGGTATTTCTTATTTAGTCCTTCTATTAATTGCAATGCCTTTAAAGTATTTTCTCGATTTTCCAATTGCAGTTACAATTGTTGGAGGTCTGCACGGTTTCCTATTTGTTTCATATGTCATAATGGTAGCTATTGTTAAGTTTAAAAAGCGTTGGTCTATTTTATGGGGAATTTGGGCTTTGTTCTTGGCGTTTATTCCGTTTGGTACGTTTTATTTAGATAAACAATTAAAGACAAAGTAGTTAAAAGGATGAACAAAAAGGCTGACTTAAATGTCAGCCTTTTTGTTTGAAGGAAATGGGATCGGAACTACGCTATTTTATTATAGAAACCATCCTAGATAAAAATTAGACTAGTTTTAATGCAATATTTTTTCCTTGAGCTTGCTCTGTTCACGCCGACATATTGAAGTGGGCTTGAAGCAATACTCAGTTTATTCTTTCATTTTATATGGTGGCATTAATACGCCATATGGGTTTTGGTTTGAAGAAAAATTCTTACTCTAAATTAGACCGTTGACATAAGCCTGACACATACATTCGTTATTCTTATTGCATAGAAGTTAGACAAGACTTAAGGGAGGATAAAGATAACGATGAATAAAACATTACAAATCATAGGTAGAGGTATATTTGGAGTATGCCTTCTTGCTGGTTGTGGACATACGAGCGATGATTCATCAACAGAGACTACAACAAAGGAGCAAAAAAAAATACAAGAAGTGATGAATCGGGACAAAGAACCGATTTCGGTGGTGAGGAGCTTAGTGATGAGGAAATTCTAGAAAGAGCTGAACAAGCTGGTATAGATACAAATGGTAAAACAATTGATGAAGTTCAAGAAGAATTGAGAGAGAATATGCCTGAGATGAGGGAAGGAGGCCCTTTTAATGAAGAAGCATGAATCAAAATAGCTGAAGAAGCTGGCATTGAAACAGATGGCAAGACAATAGAAGACATTATGGAAGAGTTAGGAACGGGAATGCTAGCAGGGAATGAGGAGTTGTGATTAGGGTATACAAATAATTATACCAGCTAAAAAGTAAACAAAAAGAATGATTAAGGGGCTGATCTTTAATTTTGGGGGCAGCCCCTTTTTTAGGTTTTATGGATTTAATTCTATGTTTTCTAGTATATTTTGAGAGGTTTCTTCATTGTAATAATATTCAATAGTAATCTGTTCATTTGTTTGTAGTGGTTCTAGTTTTTTCATTTGCTCTTCATTAATTTGTATGGCTAATGGTTCATTATTTATTATTACTTCTATTGTATGTGGGTCCATTAGGCCGATATAGGTTGCCTGCGAAGAAATAATTTTTTTATCCTTCGTTACATCTTCACTTTTTTCTCCATACTCACCTTCGACTTTACCGTTTGTCGTTTCTACATCAGTTGATTCAGCTATCTCTTGATCATGCTGTTCTGAAGATTCTCCACATCCTGTTAATAAAATGACAATTGTAAAAAGGAATAGAACACTATTTCTCATAATAATCCCTCATCTCGATAATCTATTCTTACTCTATATATAGATTGACTTATAGGGTTGCATGTATAAAAAAGTAAATTTAACACTGAGGATGTCCAATATGATTCTTTACATTGGGTAACGATTTATGAAAAAAATTAGATAAAAATAATTGACATATACGGTAGAGGGGTATAGTATATTAATTAACGAAGGAATTACGAATCATTTTCCCCAAACGATTTTATTAAAACATGTTTACTAACTTACATTGAGATAAAGGAGAAATTTCAATGAATAATACAAAACAGGAAATTAACCTAGCAATTTCAGGTATGACTTGTACAGCATGTGCCAACCGAATTGAGAAGGGTTTGAAACGAATGGATGGAGTAGAAGAGGCTAATGTCAATTTCGCATTAGAAAAGGCTTCAGTTACTTTTAATCCTGCACAAGTTGAAATCGAGCAACTTTATAATAAAGTAAGCGATCTTGGGTATGAAGTAGCGACAGAAAAAGTAGAATTGATGATCATTGGCATGACATGTGCTGCATGTGCCAATCGAATAGAAAAAGGATTAAATCGACTTGATGGTGTGATGAAGGCATCTGTCAATTTTGCCTTAGAAACGGCAAATGTTGAATTCAACTCTTCACAGGTAACCATTCATGATCTTAAAAATAAGGTTGATCAGCTTGGTTATGAGGCAAAAATAAAAGCAGAGGAGCAGGCAGAAGGAATTGACCACCGTTCAAAAGAGATAGAAAAACAAAAAGGGAAGTTTATCTTTTCACTCATTTTATCTCTACCACTATTATGGGCAATGGTAAGTCACTTTAAATTTACGTCATTCATTTATTTGCCAGAGATGTTTATGAACCCTTGGGTGCAATTGGCATTAGCAACACCTGTCCAATTTGTTGTTGGTAAGCAATTTTATATTGGTGCTTTTAAAGCTTTAAAAAATAAAAGTGCAAACATGGATGTATTAGTCGCACTCGGAACCTCTGCAGCTTATTTTTACAGCCTTTACTTAAGCATCTTGTCGATCGGATCAAATGTGCATATGGTTTCGCTCTATTATGAAACAAGTGCTGTTTTAATTACGTTGATTATCCTAGGGAAATTATTTGAAGCACGAGCAAAAGGCCGTTCATCGGAAGCAATTAAAAAGCTTATGGGCTTACAGGCAAAAACAGCTATTGTCATTAGAGATGGTAAAGAATTAGAGGTGCCATTAGATGAGGTGATCGTGGAAGATTATTTCCTTGTAAAGCCAGGTGAAAAGGTGCCGGTAGATGGAGAAATCGTTGAAGGACAGTCAGCCTTAGATGAATCAATGATTACAGGTGAAAGTGTTCCGGTTGATAAAACAGTTGGGGATGCAGTCATTGGGGCAACAATCAATAAAAATGGATTTTTAAAGGTTAAAGCAACAAAGGTAGGCAAAAATACAGCCTTGGCGCAAATAATAAAAGTTGTTGAGGATGCACAAGGATCAAAGGCTCCAATTCAACGCTTAGCAGACCAAATTTCTGGCATATTCGTACCAATCGTTGTAGGAATTACTTTTCTCACCTTCTTTATCTGGTATATCTGGGTGAGTCCTGGTGAATTTGCAGTGGCTTTAGAAAAACTTATTGCTGTTCTAGTCATTGCTTGTCCATGTGCATTAGGCTTGGCAACTCCAACTTCAATTATGGCTGGATCAGGTCGTGCAGCAGAATATGGCATTTTGTTCAAGGGTGGAGAACACTTAGAAACGGCGCATCAAATTACAACGGTTATTGTTGATAAAACAGGGACTGTTACGAATGGAAAACCTGTCTTGACTGATGTATTGGTAGAAGAATGGATAAACGAGTTGGAATTTTTACGATATGTAGCTAGTACTGAGAAGCAATCTGAACACCCGCTTGCAGAGGCGATTGTTCAAGGAATTCAAGAAAAGAATGTAACACTAGAAAGTGTAGAGGCCTTTGAAGCCATTCCAGGCTATGGGGTAAAAGCTCAAATCTCAGGTGCAATGGTTCTTATTGGAACAAGAAGTTTAATGGAGAACTACAACATTCAGATTGGAAACGCAAATGAAAAGATGGAATCGCTTGAAGTGAAAGGAAAAACAGCGATGCTAGTCGCGATTAATCAGCAATATGCAGGAATCGTAGCTGTAGCAGATACAGTGAAAGAAACCTCCAAACAGGCGATTAACCGCTTAAAAGATATGGGCCTTGAGGTTGTGATGATGACTGGTGATAACGAAAGAACAGCCAAATCGATTGCTGCAGAAGTGGGAATTGATTCTGTCATAGCTGAAGTGCTTCCTGAAGGGAAAGCGGCAGAAGTGAAAAAATTACAGAAGCAAGGCAAACTTGTCGCAATGGTTGGCGACGGAATCAATGATGCACCAGCACTAGCTGTTGCAAATACTGGGATGGCGATTGGAACAGGTACAGATGTTGCGATGGAAGCAGCGGATATTACTTTAATGAGAGGCGATTTAATGAGTATTGCCGATGCGATCTTAATGAGTAAGAAAACCATTCGCAACATTAAACAAAACCTGTTTTGGGCATTTGCCTATAATACAATTGGAATTCCAATTGCAGCACTTGGTTTTCTAGCTCCATGGCTAGCAGGTGCTGCAATGGCATTCAGCTCGGTTTCTGTTGTATTAAACGCACTAAGATTACAAAGAGTGAAATTAAATGTAAAAGATGCTTTATACGAGGAGAGTTGAGGATGAAAAAATGGGCAGCATCAGCAGTGATTTATTTACTTGTTGTTATTAGTTCGTATACGCTCTATACCCAAGTAATTGTTAATGAGGGCAATAATAAAGAGCATCATGAGAACCATTTACAAGAAACAAATACAAGTGAACATGGAGAACATAATGGTGATGAAAACAGTGTTGAACATGAGAGTCAAGTTAAAGCAGATGTAGCTTATGAAAATGATTCACTTGTTGTTAAGCTGATTGATCAACAAGGTAATATGTTTGATGATTTACAGGTTAATCATGAAAAGCTTTTACATTTAATTATTGTTGATGAGCATCTTGATCATTTCTACCATGTTCATCCAGAGAAGGCTAACAGTGGAACATTCAAATTGAGCAAGGATTTACCTGAAGGAACATATAAAGCATTCGTTGATATTAAACCTAACAATTTATCGTATCAGGTCGAACCAATTAAATTTGCGGTAGGAGATAAAGAATCTGATCATAGTCATCAAGCCCTTCAACCAGATCAGACTCTCACAAAAAAGGTTGATGGGTATGTAGTGACACTAAAAATGAATGCACAAAAAGTAAATGAACCGATAACATTGTCATTTGAATTAGATCAAACTGATTTAAAGCCTTATTTAGGGGCAATGGGTCATATCGTTATTTTAAATGAAGAAGCGACCGATTATATTCATGTTCATCCAGCAAATGAGAATGAACCAATATTCGAAACACAATTTGATCAAGCAGGAACTTATAAAATATGGGCAGAGTTTAAGCAGAATGGGGTTGTAAGAGCATTTCCATTCGTTGTAGAAATAAAATAATTGTTATCCCCTTAATTTTGAATAGTCCAGGGGGGTATAATAAAATAAAGAAAACAAAGGTAAAGGGGGATAAGTTTCGATGAGTACAGAGCATGATTGTCAGGACAACTGTAACAATAATGAACATAGAAGCAGTCATCATTCAGAGAAAGTGAAAAAAAACCTAGTCACCCGTTTAAATCGGATTGAAGGTCAAATCCGAGGGATTAAAGCCTTAATTGAGAAGGATACGTATTGTGATGATGTCATCACTCAAATTTCAGCAACACAATCTGCACTTAATAGTGTTGGAAAGCTATTGATTGAAGGACACTTACGAACATGTGTTGTTGAAAGAATTCAAGAGGGTGACGAAGAAATCATTGATGAATTGTTAGTGACTGTACAAAGGTTAATGAAAAAATAGGAGGAGATCATATGGAAACTGTAACATTAATAGTAGAAGGTATGTCATGTAATCATTGTGTAAATGCAATTGAAGGTAGTGTAGGGAAATTACGAGGAGTTTCAAACGTGAAGGTAAGTTTAGATGAGGGAAAAGTTGAGGTAAGTTATGATGATAGTAAAGTAACAATAGAAGAAATGAAGGACGTGATTGAAGATCAAGGATATGATGTTGTTTAACCATGAACAATAAAAGAACCTGTCCACCATTTTTTGGTAGACAGGTTTTTTAAAATAGAGTGATTTATTCTTGCTTTTCGTTGATAGCTTCTTTTGCTTTAATGAACTCTTCTTCTACTTCTAAAGAGTACGTTTTTTCAATTAATGCTTCTTTTTCGTACAAGTATTCATGCGCACTTGTTTGAGCCTCTAAGCGCATTACCTTATCTTCCATTCTTGCAAATCCATTTACTATATTTTCAGATTGAGAAGAGAGTAGTGTGCTTTTAATGCTATGAGTTGTACGTGCTGCATTTGCTCTTGATATGAGTAGAGATTTGCGGTTTTGTAAGTCCGCATAAGTATCTTTTAATTTTACTACTTGAGCCTTTAATTGTTTTGTTTGCTTCTTAATAGCTGCTAGTTGTTGTTCGAGTGCATGTAACTTCTTTTCGTTTTCAATTCGATCATGGATCGCCAGCTTAGCCATATCGTCATTATTTTTTTCATGGGCTAATTGTTGTTGTCTTTTGCGGTTTTCAATTGACTTTGCAACCTGTTCAATTAACCCTTCATGTTTTTGTTCAAAATAAATTTGATTTGCTAATGCAGATTGTGCTTTCTCAAGTTCTGTTTCTAGCTCTCTAATATATTGCTTTACCATACTAACTGGATCCTCGTACTTGTCCAATGTATGATTCATATCGGCAGCAGCTATTGTTTTTACACGTTTAAAAATTCCCATTATTTATAAGCCCTCCTTGTTTGTTTTACGTTCCCATTCATCAAGAATATCGTGAGTAGTAGTTGTGTAAGATGGGTACGTAACCATCATTGGTTCATCTATGAAATCTGAATCCGCCGTTTTCCGCTTAAAAGCGAGATATAAAGCAATTAATAACACTGGAATAGCAATGATCAGTGGTAGGATTGAAAACAACCCAACTGTTAGTAAGATTACACCTGTCCATTTCTTCACTGATTCACCATCTGCTTTTTTCCAAATCCACCAGCCTAATGCAATTAAACCTAAATGAAATAGGAACGGTAAAAATGAAAAATCGAACATGTTAAAGTGGCTTCCAAATCCTACATCTCTATGATTAAATCCACCACCTCGGTGTCGAATAATCGATAAATTGGCAAAATTGAAGATAAATAGAGTATTTTCGCTAAAAATCGTAGATAAATCTCATTTTTCGAAGATAAAATGTATTCCAGGCTCTCTTATTAGGAAAGAAAAGATTAATTTGTTCATCATAAGTACCTTTTCAGAGCATTTTTAAAGGAAATGAATCGGACGCAATTCTTCATTTACTGGCTGCCACTCTGTAATGAAATTGATAAAGGAAGTCTGAAGAAGGGGGAGTTGTTCATTTTGTAATACCAATTCCCCTTGTGTATTCATCACATAATAAAATAACTGATCACTATCAGTGGTCACGAATTGTGGGTTTCCTTTACGATCGGGTGGTCCATTTTCATAGCCCATTGCTAAAAATTTTTCAACAAGATTTGCTTCATGTTGTGCCGTATCGCGCAATTCATTTTTCTCCGCCGATGTAAACCAAATATAAACAATCGAATAAAGAATAATGATAAATAACAATAGAAACAAAATAATGAGTAAACTGTATTTTACTGTTAACGTTCGCTGCGTTTTAGAGAATAGGTCCTCACTTTTACGTATCAAGCTTATATCCTACCCCTCTAATGCTAGCTAACCAATCTCCTTTTCCGAATTTGGTTAGCTTTTTGCGAAGTAATTTTACTGTAGCATCAATAGTTTTATACGAAACATCTGTTTCATTCCCCCATACTCGGTCAAAAATAATGTCCCTCGTTAGTACTTGTCCTTTATTTTGTACGAATAAATCGAGCAGCTGATATTCGCGAGGAGTTAATTGAATAACTTGTTGATCCATTTGAAGTGATTGGCTTGTTCGATTCATGGTAAGATTTTCAATACTTAGTATCTCTTCACGAATTGGTGAAAAATTACGACGTGCTAGTGCTCTAAGTCTTGCTAACAGTTCATCAATCTCGAACGGTTTCACAAGATAATCATCCGCACCGGCATCAAGGCCAACGACACGATCTTGAATGGCGTCTTTTGCAGTTAACATTAAAATTGCTCCACCATAGCCTTCATTTCTTAGTCGCCTGCAAATCTCGACCCCATCACCATGAGGCATCATCCAGTCCATGATGATTACATCATAATGAGATGCTCTTGCATAATCATAAGCTTCCTCACCAGTTTGAATCCATTCTACCTGGTACTTTGCCTTTTTTTCTAGCATATATGTAATAAGCTCGCCAAGCTTTACGTCATCTTCAGCTAACAATACATTCATCATGCTCCGACTCCTTTCATGAAAAACAGCTTTTCCTATCCTACCATTATAAAATGAAAAGTTAGAGAAAAAAAAGTAGAGTAACTAACGCTTGCTTTTTTTCCAGAACTCTGTAAAATATGGTAATAGAAGATACCTAAATATTCGAGGTAGGTGAAAAGATGTTTGACCGTGAATTACTAAAAGGAAGTACCTCATTAATTTTACTACAGCTTTTGAATGAAAAAGATATGTATGGTTATGAATTGGTAAAGGAAATGGAAAAAAGAAGTGGCAATGCTCTAGAGGTAAAAGAAGGTACACTATATCCTGCACTTCATAAATTAGAGAAAAAAGAATATGTTGAAACATATTGGCAGGAACAACCGAAAGGACCTGCACGAAAATATTATAAGATTAAAGAAGAAGGTAAAGTGATTTTAACTGAAAAAACAAAAGAGTGGGGTAAATTCGTTTCGATGATGAATGGAATAATTGGGAGAGATCGTTATGATTCCATCTAAAGAACACTTTTTACAAGTACTTAAGCAGTCATTACCGAAAACGGTAAACAAGGCCGATGTGATTCGGGAATATGAATTACATATTGAAGAAAAGATGTTTGATCAGCCTCATCTTAAGATAGAGGATGTGTTAGACCAATTAGGAGATCCAGTTGAGATTGCAAAACAATATGGAGATGTTGAACCAATTGCGAAAAGCTTTGTAAGTAGAAACTTTGTATTTTGTAATTTAATGTTCTTTCTCATCGGAGGTTTACTTACAGTTTGCTATCATGTATTTGAGGACTCGATCTTATCTGAAGCATGGGGGCTACTTGCACAAATTCCGTTAACGATCGTCATCGTTTATACAGTGTTTTGGATGGTGTTAGGATTTGAGATTGGCAGGGAATATGGACTTTTAGGCAAAGAATTGTTTTCAAAAACCGTGTTTATCAGCTTAGTTCCCAATATTTTATTAATGATCATGACGCTGTTTCACTTTATACCGGTTAACTGGTTTCAGCCTATTTTGACACCAGCTTTTATTGCAATCTGTGTGATAATGACATTTTTAATTTATCCGATTAGTAAAGTGTTTTATTATATCGGTGTTTATCGGTCTGTGTGAAATAGAGTTTTATTTACAGTCAGGTTTTAAGAGAAGTGATCTCAGTTCAACCATGTTTTTTGGTAATACTGAATACTTCTGATTTTTTTGAAAATATACATAGAATAACTATGTATACTCTTTGACTTTTCTAAATCTGTGTTTTTTTACATAATTACAAAGAAATTCTATGTATATAAAGGAGAATGATTTTAATGGAAAAAACGTGGAGAAACTTTATTATTTGTATCATTGGAGGAATTCTGTTCAATTATTTATTTTATGGTAAAGGACTAGGGATATCATACCCTATCTATGCTATTTATCTTTATCTTGTCTTTTTTGTTAGGGTATCTTCACAAGGGAAAAAACAATCATTATTTGATTTGTTTTTATTCGTATCAGCGTTATTATTAGCAACAAGCTTTTCGCTATTTAGTAATGTACTATTGCTATTTTTAAATTTTCTCATCGTGCCAATTCTGATGTTTATCCATATGATTCATGCAAGACGATGGGAAATGGAGAAGTGGAGTAATCGTTTGTTTGTAAAATCTATGTTTATTACATTTTCTGATACATTTCAACGCTTTTTTAAGTTGTTTCAATTCGCTGGTCGAATAGGAAAAAGATTTATGCATGATAAGAACTACCAAATAGCTAAAAAGATTATCATTGGTTTTGTTTTATCTATCCCATTGTTATGGACGATTATTTATTTGCTTATTTCTTCAGATGAACATTTTAAACACGTATTAGGGAAATTTCCGATCTGGTTGTATCAAGCGAATATAGGCAGCATTCTTTTTCAAATGTTTGTAGTGGCATTTATTTCAATATGGCTCTTTGCCTATTTTATAACGCTAACAAAGCCGTTAGTGATGAGTGAGGAAATACATGAGGTACAGTCGGTAAAAATGGATATTGTCATAGTAAGCACGATCCTCTTATTAGTAAATGTTGTTTATTTCTTATATACAGCAGTGCAATTTACATATTTCTTTACTGGTAACCCTTCAAACGCGTCATTAGGTTATACCTATGCTGAATATGCTAGACGCGGATTTACTGAGCTTACCATTGTATCATTAATCAATCTTGGACTATTATTCTTGCTCACTCCTGTTAGCAATTTTCAAAAAGCAACACTCCCAAGAATAGTAAAGTTGTTATTAAGTATTATGGTTATCTTTACTTTTGTTATGTTATCTTCTGCCTATTACAGACTTTCCTTGTATGAGCAGGCATATGGCTATACGTATTCTCGCGTGTATGCTCATGCATTAATGATTTTATTATTTGTTCTCCTAGTATTAGCAATGTTCAAAGTTATTAAGGAGAAGTTTAAGCTTTTAAGAGCGATGTTTATTGTTACTTTATTAGCTTATGTGATAGTAAACTATCTAAATATTGATCGATTTATTATCAGCCAAAATATGAATCGATTTGAAGAAACAGGGAAAATCGATGTAAATTATTTAGGTGCATTATCATATGAATCGATTCCCGTTCTGATCGAGCAGGATAACGAGAAGTTTAACGAGCTACTGAAGGAAAAAGCGGTCGAATTGAATCAAGGGACAACGGATTGGCAATCCTTCAACTTTTCAATATCAAGGGCTAAACATTTATTGGATGGGTGGAAGCCCATTGAAAAATAGATAATAAGAAATCCCTCTTAGAAGTCTTACTTAATCTATGAGGGATTCACCACGATCAAACCGAAATCACCCGTTATCAATCCAATAAATACTTGAATGATTCCGAGTACCTAAATGGGCTTTGGATTCGCATCCTTATATTGACAGTCTGATCCAGAATCTGTTATTTTATAGGTAATAATATTTTAGGAGATGTGTTTTGTGAGGGTTTCTGTTCTTAACTAATCGAAGTAAATACTTCATCTACTTTTATATATTTGAAAAAACTTTTATGATTAAAGGTTTATTTGAGTATGTTTCTGTAGAAGGTTAAGAACAAAACGGTTAACGTACACAATTTGCGATCTCTTGCATAGTGCTCGTCATAATCCGTGCTTTGTTTAAGCACGTTTTTTTGTACTATCAGAAATTATATCTTAATGGATGATAGTATAAGAAAAACTAAGACTTTCGCCATAAGGACTTGGCGATAAGCCAAGTTTTTCTAATGGGCAAATATGCTTTATTAGGCGTAGTCTGTCTAATAATTTAGGGATTAAAAAAAGGTGATGAACAGCCATGTTCATCACCTTTTTTTATTTTAATTAGGCTCTTTTCTAAAAGTTTGTTGCTTTTAGACTTATAAAAATCGGCTTTTGGATTTTTATCGTAGAAATTATAAGCAATTTCAAGAGAGTACCACTTAGTAAATAAGCGAAAAGAGCACGAAGATAGGCTATATCCGTAAAGTGAAGTTATTTACGAAAAACAACAATCTTTGCGAAAACAGCCTTTAATTAAAAATAAATTGGAGGTTCAAACATTGAACAAAACAACTATTGAAAGCTTAGAATTTGATAAAGTAGTAGCTTTACTTTGTGAATATGCAATGAGTGATGCAGCGAAACAAAGAGCGACTAGGCTATTACCTATTCAAGATGAGAAAAAAATAAGAAGGTGGCTTAATGAAACGACAGAAGCATGTATAATCATTGAAAAATCTTCAAGTATTCCAGTCCATTCGCTCCATGGAGTTGAACAAATCATTGCTTTAGTGGATAAAGGGTATTTACTCTCACCAGAGCAATTTGGATTTTTAGGAGCGTTTTTAGATAGCGTGAAAAAAATCAAGAGATATATGATAAAGCAAGAATATCACGCACCTACAATTAGTTCGTATGCCTATTCACTTTATGAACTATCAGAATTAACGGATGAAATCTCACGCTGTATACGCAACAATAAAGTTGATGATTATGCAAGTAGGTCATTAACGAAAACAAGAAACAAGATCGTATCACTAGAAGAAAAGATCAAAGCAAAGTTAGCTCAAATTATGAAAACATCTTCTAGTTATCTACAAGAGCAGGTTGTAAGTGTAAGAAATGGAAGGTATGTTGTACCTGTAAAAAATGAATACAAGCGGAAATTTTTAGGGACGATAGTAGATCAATCTTCAAGCGGGCAAACAGTGTATATGGAGCCGAATGACCTTCATAAGCTGCAAGATGAACTTTCTTATTTGAAGGTAGAAGAAGAATTCGAGGTTCAAAAAATTCTTGGCCGATTAACCGAGATAACTGCAACATACAAGCAAGAACTTCTCATTACTATCGAAGGGATGATTTCATATGATTTTATCTTCGCTAAAGCAAAACTAAGTAAATCTATGCGTGGAAATGAAGTCCAACTACAACCAGATAAAGGGTTCCAGATCATAAATGCAAGACATCCATTATTAGGAATGGATGCTGTGCCATTAACAATGACATTAGGGAAAGAATATATGGCATTGGTGATAACTGGACCGAATACAGGTGGTAAAACGGTTACGATTAAAACGGTTGGTTTATTGTCAATGATGGTTCAGTCTGGTCTTCATATTCCTGCAGATCGTAGTAGCAGCTTCTGTATCGTAAGAGATATTTTTGTTGATATAGGTGACCATCAGAGTATTGAGCATTCATTAAGTACGTTTTCTTCACATATTCGAAATGTCATTGATATTCTTCAAAAGTCTCGCGAAGATACACTTATTATTCTTGACGAAATTGGTTCAGGTACAGATCCTAGAGAAGGAATGGGGCTAGCTATTTCAATCTTAGAAGCATTATTTAACTCAGGTGCGATGATAATCGCTACTACGCATTACAGTGAAATTAAAGTATTTGCTGGAAAAGCGAGCGGTTTTCAAAACGGATCAATGGATTTTGATATTGAAACACTTCAACCTCTTTATAAACTCATAGTGGGTAAAGGAGGAGACAGTCAGGCTTTTTCGATTGCACAAAAATTAGGATTGCCTGCATCAATCATTAACAGAGCGAAAGAAATTTCTTATGAGCAACCTCGTAGTGAAAGCAATATTACTCCAGCTACCATCATAAGGAATAATGGGAATGGACAAAAGAAGCAACAAAAAGAAAATAAACAGATAATTACGTATAAGATTGGTGATGCCGTTTGGATTCATCATCTTAAAACAAAAGGGATTGTGGTGTCGAGCTCTAATTCAATGGGAGAGATGGAGTTATTAGTAAAGGATCAAAAAATGGTCTTAAATCATAAACGTGTAAAACCATTTATTGACTCAGAAGAATTGTATCCGGATGAATATGA
Source organism: Bacillota bacterium (assembly GCA_051750265.1). Lineage (GTDB taxonomy): Bacteria > Bacillota > Bacilli > Bacillales > Bacillaceae > Metabacillus. Next base: position 62,741 of record JBNJJO010000023.1, read on the forward strand.
TCTAAATCAGGTTTTTGACTCTAAGGATGTTCGCAGGAAGAAAAAAATGATGAATCGAAAACATGTTGAAGGTGTAACAATTGATTACAATGAGGAATAGGAAGGGGTTTTTGCCCCTTTTTAAATCACTATGTGAAAAACTTCACAAAAGGTATTGCGATTTTAAAAAAGGTGAATTATAATAAATTCATCGAACATGTGAATTACTTCACAATAATATGTGAATAACTTCACAAACTAATTCTAGGAGGAACAGAAAATGAAAATTGCTGTTATTGGATGTACACATGCTGGGACCACAGCTATCTCTAATATGATTAAACTATATCCAGATGCTACTATAAACGTTTATGAAAAGAACGATAATATTTCATTTTTATCTTGTGGAATTGCTTTACATGTTAGTGGGGTGGTAAAGGATGCAAATGGTTTATTTTATTGTACTCCTGAGGAGTTATCTGAACTTGGTGTGAATATGTACATGAGACATGAAGTGTTGGATGTAAATGTTGAAGAGAAAACACTTGTCGCACGAAATCTTGTTACAAATGAAATGATAAATGATACATTTGATAAATTAGTGATCGCAACAGGGTCTTGGCCTGTTATTCCAAAAATTGAAGGAATCGATATGGAGAATGTACTGCTTTGCAAAAACTTCTACCATGCAAACACAATTATCGAAAAGGCAAAAGAAGCTAGAAATATTGTTGTCGTTGGTGCTGGTTACATCGGGATCGAGCTAGTAGAGGCATTTGAAATGAGCGGGAAAAATGTCACACTTATTGATGGGGAAAGCCGAGTATTGAGCAAATATTTAGATGAGGCTTTTACAGATATCCTTGAAAAGGATTTCCAAAAACGTGATATTCGCTTAGCATTAGGTGAAACTGTTACACGTTTTGTAGGAAATGAAGAAAAAGTAACAGCTGTTGAAACAACAAAAGGAACGTATGAAGCAGATCTTGTCATTTTATGTATCGGTTTTCAACCTAATACAATCTTATTTAAAGGTCAAATCGACATGCTTGAAAATGGAGCAATAAAAGTAGATGAATTTATGCGAACAAGCAATAAGGAAGTATTTGCAGCAGGAGATAGCTGTGCAATCCGCTACAATCCAACAGGTGAACACGCATATATTCCACTTGCGACAAACGCTGTTCGAATGGGAACATTGGTAGCAAAAAACCTTATGAAACCGACGATTCGATATATGGGAACACAAGGAACATCTGGAATAAAGATTTTTGATCAAAATATCGCGACTACTGGTTTAACAGAAATGATGGCACTTCGTTTGGGTATGAATGTGAAAAGCATCACAATACTAGAGCATGATCGTCCAGAGTTCATGCCGACATATGAAGATATCATGCTTAAAGTTGTATATGAAGAAGATACAAAACGTATCGTTGGAGCACAAGTAATGTCTAAAGTGGATGTCACACAATCTATTAATACATTATCTGTATGTATTCAAAACAATATGACAACAGATGAACTAGGGTTTGTCGATTTCTTCTTCCAACCACATTATAACAAGCCTTGGAATTTCTTAAATCAAGCAGGATTACAAGCAATCTAATCAAACGTAAGAGGCTGGCTCAATTTCAAAGAGTCAGCCTCTATTTGTAACGGGATCGTTTTAAACCCTGGCTAAATAACGCGGTAAATCACACTTTAAACAGCTATGATTTTACATTAATATTAACATCTAAAAAGCTTGGAGAATATTCCAAGCTCTTGACCATTCGTTATTCAATTTAATCACTCGTTAGTCAACAATGCAGCGCAAAATTAGCGCTGCACCACAGAGGATGAAAATAGATAAAATCCATCAATTCTGATTCTATGGCTGGGAGAGGAAGGTCGATCAACTGTTGTCCCTTAGAGCCTATCCATTAGTTTGACTCCAGCGACCACGGTGCACCACAGACTGTCGCTCCTTTAAGAGAAGCACTTATGGTAGATTAATCCTTATTCTTATTATTGCATCAGCCTCCAATATACGAGCAGTAGAAAGGAAGTTTTTCAATGGATGTAATCATTCTGATATGTGATTTTCCAAATAAGGTGTTTTCTTCTTCATCTAAACTGCCACTTTAGCCATTCATGAAGCTATTCTTCACCAAAGAACAATAAGAAAATTACGTTCATACATGGTAGTTAATAAGAAAAAGCTGCCAAGAAATGACAACTGGGATTTTAAATTAAAGCACCCTTTCGTATTATAAGGTTAAATCTACTTTTATCTATCTGTTTTTTGGGTAGTAGGAAAACGCGGAATATTTCACAATAGGCCATTTCTCCTTGCGTAGAGAATCGAGCAATTCTGATCCAACATTCAAGTTGCTTTGAACTAGCTCTTTAGGAGTCAGTGCCATCCATTGGTTCAGCGACAAGTCTGCAAAGCGGTTGCTTTTGAACATCTCTAAAAACCATAATGTTTCGGTTCCGGTGTTCTGAATATAGTGTCCAGTAGCAAAGGGTACATATCCAACATCACCTGCTCTATAATCAAATGTACGTGCTGTGCCGTTTCCAGTAAATACCGTCATGCGCCCTTGTCCGGTAAGGTAATACTGCCACTCGTCGTTATTGGGGTGCCAATGAAGTTCTCTCATTCCACCCGGTTCAATCTCAACGAGTGCTGCTGCAATTGTTTTTGAAATAGGGAAGTTAGAAGAGTCCACAATTCGTACGCTCCCACCGGGCGTTTTGATTGGTGTTTGTTTCAATAGCTCGTGCTTGAAGGTTAAAGGAACTTCTCCGTAAGGTGACTTGACTTCCTGACTTTTCAGCGAACCGGGTACCTTTCCCTGATAGATATAGACCTGATCGGAAGGAATGGAGTTAAAGGCACTCTCTGGTACGCCGAAATTGGCCGACAGAACATCTTTTGGAGTATGTGCAAACCAATCAGAGATGGATAAGGTGTTAAGATCGGAAAAGTTTCCGTCATCGAAGACAAGTAGAAATTCGCAATGTTCCAACCCTTGAATCGAATGTGGGATTCCTGGTGGAAAGTACCAAAGATCACCTGGGCCGACGTCGGCAATGAAATTTCGTCCTTCTTGGTCAACCGAGGTTATACGTGCCCGTCCTAACAGCATATAAGACCATTCTGCTTCTTGATGCCAATGGAGTTCACGTACTCCGCCTGCCGTTAAGCTCATATTTACTCCCGCAAGTGTGGTTGCAATCGGAAGTTCCCTTGCGGTAATCTCCCGGGACCATCCCCCGTGATTTAATGTCATAGAAGTGTCTGAAAATGAGAATTTTAAGTTAGGAAGCAAGCCTGCATCTGTAATAGGTGGGACGAGCATATTCGGATTTTGAAGATCTCGCATAATATTTCGCGGGCCGGAGTCAATCGCGCCAACTCCATCACTTCGGATAGGTTGTGGCACATTTCCGTCCACTTGATTAATAGTTCGGTTTTCCATCAAAAAGCACCCTCTTTTATGGGATTATACAGGAAATATCCTTTATCCTAGTCTTATGATTTGGGCTTCGAATGTATGTCACTGTGCCTATTGATAAAAAACAAAGGGGCATCCCTTATTGAAGAAATGCTCCCTTTAATTTGGTTTAATATAAGAATCTACTTCTATATTAATTTGGAACGAACAAATAACAATTTATTGAACTGGATAACTACTTAAAACTGAAAAAGAATGTGCCAATTTTTTTGCGGAATTTAATGGGGGCTCGATTGATTGAAGATGAATATACATAATCAAAGGGTTCATATATAACCAATGATTGTGTATTGCACTAACAATAATCCCCTGTTGGACAATTGATTGCATAAATACAGGAATTTCTTCTTGTGAAATTGCTATTTCTCCCAAATTTAAAGCAATACCGTTTTGGTCCAATGATTCAAATAAAACCCCTACTGGTACTACAGCGTTGCTCGGCCGCCCTTGAACAAACACCTTTATTTATGTCCTTTTCCCATTAAGAATTTTAGCAAATTGTTCACAAAGAGAGTTATAGTCATTCATAAATTAATCCTTCTATTTATAGAGGAATTATGACGTTTGATCCTAATTTATGATTAACATAAAATTAGTGATGAATATAATTACTGCTAAGAGACAATAAAGAAGTATCTTTTCAGCTACAATAGACCTGTGTAAACTCCACTGGCAATTACTCTTTTTGGGTACTCCTTTTAAAAGATAAGAAAAACTCATACAATAGAAGCGTGATATCATTTTTCGGAGGTGTATGAGGTTGAATTTTCGTATTGAAAAGGACACTATGGGAGAGATTCAAGTACCATCTGACAAGTATTGGGGAGCCCAAACACAACGTAGTAAGCAAAATTTTAAAATTGGTGTGGAGAAGATGCCTAATGAGGTTATCATTGGCTTTGCGATTTTAAAAAGAAGTGCTGCAAGGGTAAATGATTCACTTGGTAAGTTACATAAAGGAAAAGCACAAGCAATTAGTGCAGCATGTGATGAAATAATCGAAGGAAAATTAAATGATCATTTTCCACTTGTTGTATGGCAAACAGGTAGTGGAACCCAAAGCAATATGAATGTAAACGAGGTCATTGCAAGAAGAGGAAATGAATTACTGAATGAAAAGGGAATAGAGGCTAAGATTCATCCCAATGACGATGTAAATATGAGCCAAAGCTCAAACGATACGTTTCCAACTGCTATGCATATTGCAGGTGTGTTAGCTGTAAAAAATAAGCTGTTGCTAGCTATTGATAAGCTTTCCGCCACGCTAGACGATAAAGTAAAGCAATTCGAGGAGATTGTGAAGATTGGACGTACACACTTACAGGATGCTACTCCTTTAACATTAGGGCAGGAGATTAGTGGTTGGGCTCATATGCTTCATCAAACAAAGGAAATGATTCATCAATCTACAGACTATATGAAAAACTTAGCAATTGGTGGGACTGCTGTTGGAACAGGAATTAATGCACATCCGGAATTCGGGAGTCGAGTGGCGGAAGAAATCAGCAAATATACAAAGGAAGATTTCCATTCATCATTGAATAAATTCCATGCCTTAACAAGTCATGATGAAACAGTCTATGCACATGGTGCGTTAAAGGCATTAGCGGCGAATCTTATGAAAATTGCAAATGATGTTCGCTGGTTAGCAAGTGGGCCGCGATGTGGGATTGGCGAAATAACGATCCCAGAAAATGAACCTGGCAGCTCAATTATGCCAGGAAAGGTGAACCCAACTCAAAGTGAAGCATTAACAATGGTTTCAGTACAAGTAATGGGGAATGATGCCACAATCGGTTTTGCTGCAAGCCAAGGGAATTTTGAATTGAATGTTTTTAAGCCGGTTATTATTTATAATTTCCTGCAGTCGGTACAGCTGCTTTCAGATGCAATCATCTCATTTCATGATAACTGTGTAGTTGGAATTGAAGCAAATCTGACAGTCATTAAGCGCTATGTAAATGACTCATTAATGCTCGTTACAGCATTAAACCCTCATATAGGGTATGAAAATGCAGCTAAAATTGCGAAGCTTGCTCATAAGGAAGGGTTAACGTTAAAAGAAGCAGCTGTTCAGCTAGAGCTGTTAACAGAAGAACAGTTTGATCGATATGTGAAACCTGAAGAAATGACGTTTCCGAAGGAATAAAAGGAAAAGGTCTGGCTCTGTAAGTCAGACCTTTAATCTAGTTGAAAAAGATAAATATAGAATATGGCCATGTTCCTTATTAAACAGATTCTTTCTTTTCTAAAGAAATTTTCGTGTAAAATGCAGCACCATTTTCTTCATTTACTGCCCAAACTTTAGAGTCGTGTAAATCTGCGATTCGCTTTACGATGCTAAGCCCTAAGCCAAACTCACCTTTATGCCCCTTATGGAATGGCTCAAAAAGCTGATCCATAATTTTGTCATCAATTGGTGGACCATCATTCCAAAATCGTAATTGAATATCTTGATTTGTTTTTGTGATTGAAATTGAGATCACTTTATTTGCATATCGCAACGAATTCTCAAGAAGGTTTTCAACAAGCTTTTCCCATTGTTCTTCATCACCTAAAATCATTGCTTCTTCTAAGTGAATCTGCCAATTGAGATCAGACTTTGCCCACTTGATTCGATCTACTTCATCACTAACAAGTTGATCCAGGCTAAATATTTCTTTTATTGGCTTACGCGTTGATAAGAAATCAAGTTTTGTTAAATAAAGTAAATCTTTTATTTTTTTCTCAAGCTTTTCAGATTCCTCTTCAATGACATTCATTGTGCTTGTTAGATCTCCTTTAGGGAAAATGCCATCATTTACTGATTGGGCATATCCGCGTATCACCATGACAGGAGTTTTTAGATCATGTGAGATATTTTGCAGTAATGTTTGTTGAGCTTCGTCTTTTCTTACGAGGTGTTGACGCATTTTTTCGATGGTATGTCCTAACTTACCGATTTCATCGTTTCGATCGACCTCTACAGGCTCATGCCATTCTTGTTCAGAGATGTTTTTCACATGTTTTTCAAGTGTAACAAGAGGTCTCGATAAATATCTCGCTAGCCATATAGACGGAATCCAACTAAATAAAAAAACAATAAACATCACTAACATTAATTGGCGAAAAAGTGTATAGACAAGGTCATTTCGGTACGAATCCCAAGAATATGAGAGCAGATAGCTTTGTTCGCCATTAATTGTTAACTTTCGAATCACATAAAAAAGTGTTTGATCTTTAAGGTTGTTTTCATATCGCTCTACTGATTTCGATTGATTTGCTGCCAAGTCCTGTGTTTGTTCAATGAATTCTAATGGTAGTTCTTTAGAATATAAGAAAAATGGCCTTTGCATAGGTAACACGATATGTGAAACAGAGCGATCTCGTTGTGTGGAATCTCCTAATTTAGATGTGTTATTTCCTGGATTACCATACTCGGTTAAAACAATCTGCTCATTTTCAATTGTTTTATAGATTTCCTTCGTGAAAAAGCCTCGTAATGTTGTCGGAAAGAGAATAACTAATAAGAGAGATATAGCTAATAGTATACCTGAGAAAACAAGCCATATTTGAAAAGCTAATGATTTGTTTTTCATCCCTTTAACATCCTATATCCAAAGCCATAAATAGTTTCTAGTTTGAGCTCTGGCATCTTTTTTCGCAAACGTCTCACAAGATCATCTACTACGCGATCAGTGCCAAAATAATCTGATCCCCATAAATTCGTTAAGATTTGTTCTCTAGAAAATGCTTGTCCTTGATTGTGTAGAAAAAGCTGCAACAAATCAAACTCCTTTGAAGTAAGGTTTACTTCCTGACCATTTAAATAGGCAATTCTCACCTGTTCATCAATTTGATAAGGGGGCAGGTTAATTTGTGTACTTACTTCCTCTGAATATGTTCGTGACAACAGCTTTTGCACCCTAATAACTAGCTCTCTTGGTAAAAATGGTTTTGATATATAATCATCACTTCCAAGTTCTAGCCCTAATACACGATCAATATCGGCATCTCTTGCAGATATGAAAATAACTGGTACATCTGGTGTAGCAGCTTTTATTTCTCTAATTAATTGGTAGCCATCAATATCTGGAAGCATAATATCTAAAATCCATAAATGAGGAGGCTGATTGATTAAACTTCTTGCTTCTGCTCCAGTTAAAAAAGAGGTTACAGACCAGCTTTCATTTTTTAAATACATGGTTAGTAATTCATTTAAATTTTTCTCATCTTCGACGAAATAGATGGTGTAACTCATGCTTTCACTTCCTCTCAGGCACTATTATACAACGTACCATCTAGTTCGTTCCTACTTTTCACAATTTCCCATAATTCTTTCATTATTATCCCAAACTCCTTTTGTATAGTTATATTAGAAAAGCGGAAGCGCCTTGGTCAGTCTCGGGCAAATAAGACGCTCATGAATAGAAGGTGTTCTTTCCCTTCAATTCATGAGTGGCTTATGACCTAGGAAAAAAGGGTTTTGTTTTTTCACTCGAGGCAGTTACAAACGCGACATCCTGTCGCAGTAACTGCACTTGCACGTCCTGTGCTTCGGAACTAAACACCAAAACTAAGTCGAAATACTTTTACTTACTTATTATTGAAGACGAAAGAAGGGATTCCAAGTATGAGAGGAATTATTTTTACAGGAGTTTCACTATTATTAATTCTAATTGTAATCGGCGGATTTGTTAGTTCGGGAGTATAAAATCCATTCGTATAAACTAAAAAAAATCTAGGAGGAATAAAATATGGGATATTATGATGAAACAGAAATCGCACGTGAGAAGGTTAAACCACGTAGAAGTATAAAACCATTGTTCACATCACTTGTCAGTGGAGTGGTCGGTGGAGCCCTAGTATTAGGGGTGACCACATTTACCGATCAACATGACCAACCAACTGTAACAGCTGATAAAGCTACTGTAGAAACAGCGGTACAGAATGAGGATGTCGAATCGAAAACATCAGTTGCAACACAGGAACTGTCTAGTAATGCAAATTCGATTGCAGATATTGTTGATAGTCTTTCACCAGCAATTGTTGGTATCACAAATATACAATCTGGTGGAGACATGTATAGAAATTCCGAGAGTGAGAGTCTAGAAAGTGGGACAGGCTCAGGTGTTATTTTCAAAAAAGAAGGTGGGGCAGGATATGTTATTACAAATAACCATGTTATTGAAAGTGCAGAGTCGATCGAAGTAACCCTTTTTAACGGAGAAAAAGTATCCGCAGAATTAGTTGGGACAGATGCGTTAACAGATATTGCGGTTTTAAAAATCGATGCAGAGCATGTAACAGCTGTAGCAGAGTTAGGTGATTCAGCTTCACTTCGTACAGGTGAAAATGTTATTGCGATTGGTAACCCTCTTGGTGAAGAGTTTTCAAGAACGGTTACTCAAGGAATCATTAGTGGTGTTGATCGTACAATCGATGTGACAACCTCTGAAGGTGATTGGGCTTTAAATGTTATTCAAACAGATGCTGCGATCAACCCGGGTAATAGTGGTGGACCACTTATCAATATGAGTGGTGAAGTAATTGGTATTAATAGCTTAAAAATTAGTGAAAGTGGTGTTGAGGGTTTAGGCTTTGCCATTCCGAGTAATGATGTTATTCCGATTGCTGATGAATTAATGAAAAATGGAAAAATACAAAGACCATTTATTGGAGTTGGCCTTGTTGAAATGAGCGAAATTCCAGAGTATTATTTGCAGGATAACATGAAGCTCCCTGAAGATGTAAAAGAAGGGGTAATTGTTGGTAATGTCTCACAAGGCTCACCAGCTGATGAAGCAGGGTTACAACAACAGGATATTATCGTTTCAATGAATGATACAGCGATAACAAATGCAAGTGAATTAAGAAAATTCCTATACACAGAAACTGAAATAGGTGAAGAAGTAAAAATAACCCTTTATCGAGCTGGGGAAAAAATGACAGTCACCATTAAGCTTACAAACCGTGATGCAACAAATGCTTAAGGAATCTTTAGGGATAACGCGTTACTCTTTACTATAGATATCAAATGGCTGACCTATGTGTGATAATCGTCCAACATGGATGGATATTCACTGTAGGTCAGTTTTTTTATTTCCCGCAAGAAGGTAACGAATGGCGGAAAAATGAGAAGGAATAGTGGGAATATTGCTTTTCAATGGAGGGAAAAAAGGCATCAATTGGGGAAACCGAAGTAAATCGCAGAAAAAAAGATGAAATGGCAGAATTTGCGTTAAAAAATAGATTTCTTGTATATTCATCATTACATACGGGAATGGTTAAATTCGAAAGGAGTGATTATATTGAAAAAGAAAAGAGACCAAATTGATGCAGACAAAATTGCACCTGGAATGGATGATGGTCTAGAATTAAATCAAAAAGCAACACAAAAGGAAATTACAGAAGGTGAATCTACGAAGGTTGTAACTTTATCTTATGATGAGGTCGATCCATCGTAGTGCTAGGGTCGGACCGATTCGGCTCATTGTGAAATCGTATTTTTCCTTCTGATATGATGAGTAACAGTTGATCATTTAGCAAATAGTAATCTTAAGAAATTGTTAAAGGAGTGATCGTTTAGTGGAGAAAAAAAAGAAGTTAGACAGTAGTCAAATCGCTGGAAGGGAATATGAGGTAGAAGATTATAAGCGTCAGGATGAGCTTTCTGCTGGTTTAGCTACTACTCATGAACAAGCGTCTGATGATTATATGGAAGGTACAATCGATGCAATGATGAAAGATAATGTAGACGATTCAAAGAGTATACCAAGAAAAGAATAAGTCAAAGTAGAAAATTACATACTTTCGTTTATTTAAGGTTGAATAGTCTTTTTATCAGTATTTAGTTGATAAAAGGTGTTCAACCTTTTATTTTTTACCAGAATCGACATCTTAATGTTGGTTTTCTTAAAAATGGGTGCATCGATAAGCTATTGTTTATAACGATCTAAATTGAAACGGCATATATTGTATATGTATTGTCAAACTTAAAAAGAAAGAGGGGAACAAAAATGGGTTGTGAAGGTGGATATGCAGGTGGTTTTGCATTGATCGTTGTCTTGTTTATCTTGTTAATCATCGTAGGTGCTGCTTTCGTTGGTGGCGGATACTAATTTTTTAATTCTAGATATGTAGAATACAGGAAGAAGTTGACACTTGGGTCAGCTTCTTTTTTTGGGGTCTGACCCCTATTAAAATTAATGTGTTTGAAAAATAAATAGTGTAAACTTAAAATATATAGTAACTATCGAAACATCACTTACATAGAGAAATCACATCATATCTTTAATGATTATGAAAAAGCTATGGATGGAGAACAACATGAACGCGCTAAGGCTAGTAAAAAGAGAGAAAAGCTATCTGTTGCAGGACATAGGTAACATGAGGATAGAAAGAGGAATTAAACCATGGAGATTACGACGAAAAGACTTAAACTAGTACCTTGTAAAGAAGAATTGTTAACCGAGGACATGGATGTTGGTGATCATATTCACTATTATTTACATGAAATTGAAATGAATCCTAGTTTAATTGGTTGGGGAGTTTGGCTTGTCTTCCGTCAAGAAGATGAACTGTTTATAGGTGATATAGGTTTTAAAGGTAGACCTCGGAATGGTGTGGTGGAAATTGGCTATGGAATCCTAAAAGATGCACAAAATAACGGATATGCTACAGAAGCAGTTGAGGCATTGATCAATTGGGCTTTCCGTACGCGTAAGGTGGAAAAAATTTTAGCTGAATGTTTGCGTGTTAATATACCATCTATACGAGTTCTTGAAAAACTATCTATGATGAAAACAAACGAAGATGAAAAGATAATTTACTGGGAGAGAAATCTCCAGCATTAACGGGAAAGCACAATTTTGCTTCAGATATAATGAAGCAAATTGTGCTTTTATTCTATTTTCAAAAAAGTTTGGCGTCTCATGGACATTTTTTACTAGGACATGCTATCTCAACATAAAAATTAAAGAATAACATTTGGGAGGATTAACATGAAAACATTTGAAGAGGTCGCTTCCTTTGAACATCAATTTTGGCTCCAAGTGTTAGGAGACCATGCCCGGTTTCTTTTAGATTCTTTAGTTTTCACCCAAAAGAAAGATATTGAAAAAGCAAAGCAGTTTAAACAAATTTTTGACACATTATTAAGAAAAGCAAGAGAACAAACTGACCTTGCATCTTTAACATTGGAAGCTGAAGAATATGCATTAGAGCTCCGTGAATTTAAGCTTTCCATTATTAGAAGGCAGGTTGCAGGAGAGATTAAAATTCATTTACCGCCAACATTTATTAATCACATGGTCAATGAGTTAGAGGAGTATCTCCTTGTTCTTTCGTATTTAAAAAAGAAAGAAAAGCCACCTATTTTTCATGAGTTACATCATCATTTGATTTGGTTGTTAGATGCTGCGGGTCATGCAGGAGCGATATCGGATACACTTGACCAATCTGAGAAGCAACTTAAGCTTAAAAGCGATTTATTTGTGAAGCAGTTTGAGGATTTTTATTTAAAGGCAGTTGAGTTGACAGGGTATTTAAGAGCAAATATTGATTCATTTCCAGCACTAGAAAAAATGAACAAAGATGTTGAGCTAGAAATTGAACTATTTAGAGGCTTTTTAGCTGAAGTGGAAGAGATGGAATTAACAAATCAAATGTTAAGTACATTTTCTGCTTTAATGGCAGATCATATGATGAGAGAGGAATGCTATTACTTAATGAAGGTTGCCCAATCTACCAACACAGAAAAGCCTTCATGTGATCCTGCAAAACCTAGGTTAGAAGCTTAATGCAAGAGTCCCTCTACTTTAAACAGGGTGGGACTCTTTCTCGATTTTATTTACCTTAATTGTATGAGCTGAAGAGTAGCAACCCAAAATAAAATAATCAGAACACTACCATCTGAATCGATGAGACAAGTTCATTATGAATGAGTGTAGCTGCAATAACCGCCGTAGGTAGCTTTAGCTGCACCAATAATCGGTGCAAGTCCTGCTCCAATTTTAGGTGTTCCAATTGAAAAAAATAAAACAGGAAAAAGGACCCCAAATAAACCCAAAAGGCTTCCATATTTCCATAACCCATCACCTAAAGAACCATTTATGATGAAGTTTGCTGAAAGTATAACTAATAAAAATAGTAAAGCACCAGAAGAAATAAAGAACTTCTCGTTTATAGTTGGTAAATGAACCGCTACTCTTCCACTAACAAAAATAAAAAGGGCAAAATGAAACAGCTGATAAAAAAATGACTCCAGTTGAAAATCTAGTAAGCTATTAGTCAAGCCACCACCTGCAAGGAACGTTCCGATAAATAAGATGATGATTGCACTAACCTGGTTAATACGGGATAAATTTAAGACCAATTGTTGCAGATATAATCATAGCAATAAAAAATAATCGTTTCCATCCAGCTGATTCCCCAAAAAATAAAATACCAATTAAAGCACTTCCCACTGTACCGATTCCTGTCCAAACAGCATAGGCCGTACCCATAGAAATTGTTTTCATTGCAACTGAGAGGAGGAAAAAGCTTGTGGCAAACCCTGCAAACATATAAATGACGTTCATTACGGATTTCTTCTTATTAAACTTAGAGATTGCAGCAACACCAGAAACCTCACAAAAACCTGCTAAAATGAGAAAGCCCCAATCCATCTTCTCACACCTTCCCTTTCGAAACGTCACGTTCACCTGTTACCATTTTTAAGCCGATTACCCCAGAAATGAGAACCGCACATAAACCGATTTTTAACCAACTAAAAGAGTTACTAAAGAAGAAAATTTCTACGAGGACAGTCCCAGCTGCACCTAATCCAGTAAATACTGCATAAACGGTACTAGTTGGTAATACATTCGTAGCTCTGATTAGTAAATAGAAGCTAATAATGATGGCGACTATTGTTCCTGTCCAGGCTAGTGCATATTCAGCATGCTTTAACCCAGTTACCCAACCCACTTCAAAAATAGCCGCTATATAAACGGTCAACCAGTTTTTATTCATGTTATTTTTCTCCCTCCAAATAGATAAGAAAGTTTAAGCTTTTTGTACTAAGTTTTCGTGTCTAGCTCCAGCGCCTAGCCTCAGGCAAATAAGCCACTCATGAATTGAAGGTAAAGAACACCTTCTATTCATGGGCGTCTTTTTTGCCCGAGGCAGAACAAGGCGCTTCCGCATTTCTGATTCCTTGCCAAAAAATTTTCCAACAAGCATGTAGTCTTCGTTGAAATCGTTCATTTCCGCTATAGAGCAGTTCTACTAGAACAGAATCACATAGTCCAATAAATGCAATAACTGCTTCATTTACAGGTGTGGATATTAAATAGCTTTTATCTTCAAAAATTCCGATTAAAATCTCTTCCATTTCATCATAATACCTATAGAGACTGTCGATTACTTGCTGATGCAAATGAATAGGAGGCAGAAAGCCCATCCTTAGTAAAAATTTAGTTTCAGCATGTAATTCATACCGCTCACTATATCCTTGTAAGAACTGATAAAGCTTAAGCTCTAAATTTAAGGATTCATTTTTTGTGAAATAGTCTTTGATATAGCACTTCTCATGATTTAGAACTTCATTCATTATCGTAAGGAATAATTCATCCTTATTTGCGAAATGAGCGTATATCGATTGTTTCTTAATTCCAACTTCGTTTGCAATACTGGACAGAGAAGTTCCATCATATCCACTCTTAGCAAAATGACACAATGCAACCTTCTTAATTTTATTTGATGACATGTTTATCATCCCCCTGACGGTCGTCAGTTTTCTAGTATAATTGTCCGTAAACAATGAGTCAATAGAAAAACATTTCTAATGGAAACTTAGTGAATTTTACCTAATGCTTCAATTTCCTGACATTGATTTTTTTATCTTTACCTTGTTATGCTAGTGGAATGGGAAAGTTAGTAAAAGAACTAGGCAAAATATTAATAAAGGAGTAAGCTTCATGAAAAAAAACATATTCTATTTTGCACCTTTGATCACTTTGTGCTTATTCTTATTTCCAAATATGATAAGTGCTAGCTCAGAAAACGTAGAATTACAGCTAAATAGTGAATCCGCTATTTTAATAGATGCCCAATCGGGGCAAGTTATATACGAGAAAAACAGTCAAGTGAAGCTACCTCCAGCAAGTATAACGAAAGTTGCAACAGCTATTTATGCCATTGAAAAAGGAAATTTAAGTGATCTTGTTACGGTTAGCGAAAATGCCGGAGATGTAGATGGTACCCGAGTTTATCTAGAGGTAGGGGAGCAGGTACCATTAATGAAGCTAGTTCAAGGACTTGTAATCAATTCAGGAAATGATGCAGGTGTGGCAATCGCTGAACATTTAAGCGGTACTGTAGATGGATTTGTAACGGATTTTAATCAATTTCTAGAAGAGGAAATAGGTGTAGAAAATACACACTTTACAAATCCACACGGATTATACAGCCCAGAGCATTTAACGACAGCCGAAGATATGGCAAAGATAACTCAATACGCAATGAAAAACGAAACGTTTCGTGACATTTTTAATACTAATGAACTTGAATGGGATGGAAAAAGTTGGGATACAACCCTCGTTAATCATCATGTTATGGTTCGAGATCATTCGTATGAAGGAATAACTGGTGGAAAGAATGGATTTGTTTCTGAATCTGGCTTTACACTTGTTACAACTGCCGATCGAGAAAATCTTAGCTTAATTGCTGTCACGTTAAATACAATGTCTGATGATCAATCCTATGAAGATACAACAAAATTATTTGATTATGGGTTTCAACATTTTGAAACTGAAGAAATAATAATGAATGAGCAGTTTGAAGATTCTTTGGAAAATAAATATGTAACAAATAAAGAAATCTTATATACAAAAAAATTAACTGAGATCGTTGAAAAGGAAGTTCTTCCTTCTGGTGAGCTTGTCATAAAGGGAGAAGATGGGAGAACGATTCAAAAACAAATGCTTGTGGAGCTGAAAAGTAAAGAAAAGGACGAACAAATGGAAAGTGAAGTTGTGTTATCTCCAACAGTTGAAGAAGAGATGAATGTAGAAAATCACTTGCGCGTCATCGTGCCAATTGCACTTGTAGTAGCTTTATTTATCTCCTGTCTTTTTTATTTACAAGTAAAAAGAGTGTAAAAATAATAATGTCTTGTTGATAAACATAAGATTATTACTAGCAAGCCACTTTGCATATTTGTGTTCTTTCAGATATAATTTATTAAGATTTTCTATTATTCTCTTAAGAAAGAAGTGTTCAAAAATGAACTTAGGCTTCGGAGAAATCATGCTCATTTTGTTTGTAGCTTTATTATTATTCGGTCCAAAGAAATTACCTGAGTTAGGAAAAGCTGCCGGAAAAACATTGAGAGAATTTAAAAAAGCTACAAAGGGTCTTATGGATGACGAAGAAGATACATCTGTTAAAAAGTAACTTAGAAAGACCATTTATATAAAACAGATTGAGAGGCAGGGCAAATGGTCAATGTCTCTTTTTTTTTGGAGAAAAGGCTAGACACTAAAACAAGAGGAGGTAATAAATGTGAAAACCCCAATCTATAAGAATACCTGGGACTTAGATACTCTTTTTAAAGGTGGTAGTCATTCTTCAGAGTTTAAAAATTATTTACAGGAAATTGAAAGCCTTGTGAATGATTTTGAGCAGAATGTGAGTGAATGGCCAATCAAGTTTACATTAAGTGATATAAACGAAGTTATGAGATCAATTGAAATGATTTCTGACATAACAATAAAATTAGAGCAATCTCGTTCATTTGTTGGCTGCTTACAGGCTCAAGACACATCAGATTCACATGCTAATCTATTACGCTCAACGCTTACGACAATTAGTACAGCGTTTTCGAAGATACTATTGTCTTTTGAACAGTTGCTTGGTGATATTGACCAAGATGTGTGGGACAATCTGCTAAAAGACTCTCGCTTAGGTGAGCTTACATATGTTTTAAATGAAATGCGTAATCATTCAAAAGAAAGACTTTCTGTTGAGAAGGAGCAATTGATTCAAGGGTTATCTGTCGATGGTTATATCGGATGGGAGCAATTATACGATCTTTTAGTTGCGAAAATTCAAATTCCTTTTGAAGAGAATGGTGAAAAAAAGACATTATCAGTCGGTCAAGCTTCAAATAAGTTTTCACATCACGACCGCGCTGTTCGCAAAGATCTTTTTGAAAAATGGGAAACTGCATGGGGGTCACAAGGAGATGTGTTTGCTGAGACACTAAATAGGCTCGCTGGTTTTCGTTTAACTGTTTATACAGAACGGGGATGGAATGATCCGTTAAAAGAACCGCTTGCTTTAAATCGAATGAAAAAGGAAACACTCGAAACCATGTGGCAGGTTATTTCAGAAAATAAACAATCACTTGTTGAATATATGAATCGAAAAGCTAAAATAGTAGGAGTAGACAAACTTAGTTGGTATGATGTAGAAGCACCAATTGGCGAGACGAATTCGGCCGTAACTTACCAGGAAGGGTCACAGTTTATTTTAAATCATTTTAGTCAGTTCGGACCTATTTTAACTGAATTTACAAAAACAGCTTTTGAACAGCAGTGGATAGAATCTGAGGATCGTTCAGGAAAAGCACCTGGTGGATTTTGTACTGGCTTCCCTGACAGCAACCAATCACGAATTTTTATGACGTTTTCCGGTACGCCATCAAATGTATCAACACTAGCTCATGAATTAGGGCATGCTTTTCACTCATACGCAATGAGTGCTGTTCATCCACTAAATTGCGACTATGCAATGAATGTAGCAGAGACGGCATCAACATTTGCTGAAATGATTGTGGCAGATGCAGCTGTGAAACAGGCAAAGGATAAAACAGAGCGACTAGCTTTACTCGAAGATAAATTACAACGCAGTGTTGCACTATTAATGAACATCCATGCACGCTTTTTATTTGAAACAGGCTTTTATGAAGAACGGAAACATGGCTACGTATCAAGTGAACGATTATCAGAGTTGATGGTTGAGGCTCAGAGAGAAGCTTATTGCGATTCACTCGATGAGTATCACCCACATTTTTGGGCATCAAAACTACATTTCTTTATTACAGATGTTCCATTCTATAACTTTCCGTATACTTTCGGTTATTTATTTTCACTTGGCATTTATGCAAAAGCGCTAGAAGAAGGTGAAGCGTTTGAAAAGCAATATATTGCCTTGTTAAAGGATACAGGTTCAATGTCGGTCGAGGAATTAGCAA